>CALFJB010000001.1 GCA_937877565.1 uncultured Selenomonadales bacterium
ATCCTAGTACTTCGCTTTCTTAGTCAACGCCTCTAGCTGAAAACTATGACGCGCCTCCCTATCCACTAGTCTTTAGTCTCTATAATCTATGACGCGCCAAATGTTCCAGTCATTATTTTTTTTTTGTAATTTAAAATTCACAATCCATTTTACTCAACAAAAAAGCCCTGCCGAAAATTTTCAACAGGGCAAAAATTTTTATAACGTCAAATTTTAATTATCAATCTTGAGGACGCGGACTTCTGATAAAGCCAAGAATAACCGCGCCAATAACTGCGCCAACCGCAATAGAAACAAGATACATACCGGCATTACCGATTGTAGGAACAACGAAAATTCCACCGTGCGGAGCCATCAATGTGCAGTCAAACATCATTGTAAGCGCACCGGCAATAGCTGAACCGACAACGCAGGACGGAATAACATGCAACGGATCGCCCGCCGCAAAAGGAATAGCACCTTCAGTAATGAACGATGCACCCATAACAATATTTGTTGCTGAAGTGCTTTGCTCTTGTTTTGTGAATTTACTCTTAAAGAAAATAGTTGCAAGCGCAATAGCCAAAGGCGGAACCATACCGCCAGCCATAACCGCCGCCATAACGCCATATTCGCCGCCGGCTAATAAACCTGTACCTGTAACGTAAGCCGCCTTGTTGATAGGACCGCCCATATCAATAGCCATCATACCGCCAACAAGTGCGCCAATCATCAATCTTGCTGAAGGATCCATATTCTTCAATGTGTCAATCAACCATTCATTGACGGACGCAACAGGAGGACCAATAACGAGTTGACAAACAACGCCAATAGTTAAAATACCGAGCAACGGATAAAGCAAAATTGGTTTTGTACCTTCCAACGCTTGAGGTAATACACTAAGGACACTCTTAAGCCAGTTGACAATAAAACCTGCCAAAAAGCCTGCAACTAACGCGCCTAAGAAACCTGAACCGTTACTGCCGGAAAGTGCGCCGCCTACAAAGCCCGCCGCAAGACCGGGACGATCTGCGATTGACATTGCAATAAAACCTGAAAGTACAGGCAACATAAAGCCGAAGGACGCGCCGCCAACGTCTTTAAAGAATTTTGCAACAGGTGTAATTGAACCGAAATTGCCGCGTTCTTCTTGCGGTAAACTGTTCAAATCAACTGACATACCGTCAATTAAAAATGCAATGGCGATTAAAATACCGCCGCCAACAACGAATGGCAACATATGTGAAACGCCGTTCATCAAATGTTTGTAAACTTGACGCCCGACAGATTCATTTTCGCCGCCGCCACCGCCTGAAGATTCTGCAGCCGCTCCCGCCGCCGCGTGATAAACAGGCGCAGAACCGCTTAACGCTCTATCAATAAGTTCATCAGCTTTGTTAATACCGTCAGCAACTTTGGTAATAACAACTTTTTTGCCGTCGAAACGCGCCATAGCAACGTTTTTATCAGCCGCAACTATAATACCGTCAGCCTTTGCAATTTCGTCCGCAGTCAAAACATTTTTTGCGCCGCCGGAGCCGTTAGTTTCAACTTTGATTGTAATACCGCGCTTTTTGGCGTGTTGTTCCAAAGATTCAGCCGCCATAAAAGTATGAGCAATACCTGTAGGACACGCTGTAACTGCCAAAATTTGAATATGATCTGCAGTTGGTTTCGCTAAGTCAACGCCTGCACTGGGAGCTTGAAATTTGCCGTCTTCTTTGTCGTCGATAATTTTCAAAAATTCCTGTTTAGTTTTCGCCGCGATTAAAGCCTCTTTGAAGTCCGGGTCCATAATCATTGTAGCGAGTTTTGAAAGTATCATTAAATGATCGTCCGCCGCAGTATCAGGCGCGGCAATGGCGAAGAACAAACGGGCGGGGTTGCCGTCCATTGATTCAAATTCAATACCTTCAGGGATAGTCATTGCGGCAAGACCGGGAGCTTTAACGCCTTTAGATTTTGCGTGCGGCGTTGCAATACCGTCGCCAAGTCCTGTTGTGCCACTTGCTTCACGGGCGCGAACGTCTTTTAGATATTGCGCCTTGTCTTTGAGGTTTCCGCCCTTGTCCATCAAGTCTACAAGATGCGATATTGCGTCTTGCTTGTCCTTGACGTTAGCGCGGAGGTCGATGCTCGCAGTTTTGAGCAATTCGGTTACTCTCATGAGTACACACTCCTTTAAAAATAATAGATATAATTCCTAACGGTGGCTGCCAAATGAATAAAAATAAATAGACAGCCGCCGCGTTAAGCATAAAAATAAATTTTGCTAACTTTTCCTGTACAGCAGAAATACGCAAGAAAACTTTTGCATTGCATAATTTTAATATTAAAATTTTTAAGAAAAAATGCTTTTAATCTTCTTGAAAATTTTTGTACTAATAGGCTCGTCGTCTTCAGTGGCGTGGAAAACTTGAGCTTGTCCTGATTTAATTCTGTCAAAAAGTTGTTCCGGCTTGCGAATTGCCGTACCAACTGCAGTTTGAATCATTTTTTTGCCGTCGAAACGGGAAATAGGAACTTTCTTGCTAGCCGCAACTATTACAACGTCAGCATTTTTAATTTCGTCGTCTGTCAAAGAATGATAGACACCCGCCGCGCCGTAAACTTCAACGCGAATATTCATACCGAGTTTAGCCGCGCAATTTTTCAGCGATTCACGCGCCATAAATGAAGACGAAATACCAGTTGGACACGCCGTAACCGCAATAATTTTTGAATCGCCGGTAATTTCGGGCGTTTCAGTTTTTGCGCGTTCAGATTCTTTGGCGTCAATTAGTTTTATAACTTCGTCAACAGACTTTGCGCGAATCAAACTTTCTTTAAAGTCAGAATCCATTAACAAAACTGCAAAACGTCCCATTTCCGTCATTTCGGTTGTACCGGCTTTAATTGGCGCGGCAAAAAGGACAATCAGTCGCGCAGGTTTATCATCTATTGAATCGAAGTTGACGCCTTCAGGAACTGTGATAATTGAAATGGCAGTTTTTTTAATGGCGGCGTTTTGTGCGTGCGGAGTTGCCAAGCCGTCAGATAAACCTGTTGAGCCTTGTACTTCACGCGCTAAAACGTCACGGCGTACCGCCTCTTTGTCCTTGACTGCGCCCGCCGTCATCAATAAATCAATCAGCATATCAATCGCTTCATGTTTGGTTGAGGGGTGAACGTCCAACGCCACTGATTTTTTGGAAATAAAATTTGTAATTTTCAACGATCTCACCTTCTTTCAGTAATTTATTTTTAAGATTTTAAATGTACTTTCTTGTCAGTCGAAACAAGAAGAGCAACGCTCCTATTCGTCGCCTTGCAACCAAAAGAAATTCTTTCTCGGCGTCAGGCTTTCCGCGACGTGAAGTTTACCGTTTAACCAACTTTCCAGCCGCGTGGTACTCAATCTTTATTCAAAGTTACCTGTGGAAAGGCGGAGACGCCGCTGGGTTTCTTTATTCCATCTCTGCATAAATTTGCTAAAGGTTGCAGTTTTCTCAACTTTTCTAAAAAAATAACCAGTCAAAGATTATCAATTTAAATTGTCTTTAAAAGTGCCTCAACTTCAGGACGGGTTGCAAGATTTTCAGAAAATGCAGATGCTGAACCTGTTGCAACGCCCATTTTGAACGCTTTTTCATAATCGCCGTTAGTTTCTTCGTAACCTGCGATAAAGCCCGCAACCATTGAATCGCCCGCGCCAATAGAATTAACAAGCGTACCTTTCGGCGCGGCAGATTTATAGGATTTACCTTCAGCAGTCAGCAAAATTGCGCCGTCTCCTGCCATTGAAATTAAAACGTTTTGTGCGCCTTTTTCTTGAAGTTTTTTAGCGTATTCAATAATTTCTTCGTCAGTCTTCAAAGTTACGCCAAACATATCGCCCAATTCGTGATTGTTAGGTTTAATCAGCCAAGGATTAAATTTCAAAATTTTTAAAAGCAAGCCTTTTTCCGCGTCAACAACAACACGAATACCCTTGCCTTGCAACGGCTCTAAAGTGCGTTCGTACATATCATCGGGAAGAGTTTTTGGAACGGAGCCGGAAATAACAAGCGTATCGCCCGCGCCAAGTTTTGAAAGTTTTTCAAAAAGTTCATTACATTTGGCGTCGCTGATTTTTGGACCTTGTCCGTTAATTTCGGTTTCAATGTCAGCTTTAATTTTTACGTTGATTCTTGAAAAACCTTCTTCAAGTTGTACAAAGTCTTCATCTGCGTTGAAAGTGCGAAGTTGGCGAATAATTTCTTTGCCGGTAAAACCTGCCAAAAATCCCATTGCCGTTGATTTGTGTCCCAAATTTCCAAGCACGATTGAAACGTTAATACCTTTGCCGCCGCCGAGTACCTGTTCAAAAGAAACGCGGTTAATTTTGCCGGGATTCAACGTATCAAGGCGAACGTTATAATCCAACGCCGGATTAAAAGTAACTGTGTAAATCAATTCTAAAACCTCCCCAAAAATATATTAAAAATTTTGCTGTGGCGATTATACAATACAATTTTGCATATTTCAACGAAATTTTCAAACAAATTTACAGGTTTTTTCACAAACTAAAAAAGCTCCGCCTAAGCAGGAACTTTTTCAGCGTCAAGGCTTGGGAGTGCGCTCTAAAATGGTTGAAATTTCATTGCAGTTAAAATCCTGCGCGTTGAAACTAAAAATGAACACAGTCACGACCTCAACGCCGCAATTATAAATTTTGTTGCTGATTTTTTCAAGCTAAAAATTTTTGCGCTTAATAATTGCCTCTGCGTGTGCCGTCAATCCTTCAGCGTTTGCAAGTACGATAATGTTTTCTGCCACGTTCAATAAATCTTCCTGCGTGTAAGAAATTAAACTTGTACGTTTCAAAAACGTTTCCACGTTCAAAACAGAGAAAAATTTTGCAGTGCCGCCCGTTGGCAAAACGTGATTAGGTCCCGCTAAATAATCGCCCAACGGTTCCGGCGAATACGCGCCCAAAAATACCGCGCCCGCGTTTTTGATTTTCGGCAAAAGATTGAACGGCGAATTTGTCAACAGTTCCAAATGTTCAGGTGCTGAAATATTTGCAAAGTCTATCGCCTCGTTTAAATCCTGCGCGACGATTATTAAACCGTTAGAATTTATTGACGCCTCCACAATTTCACGACGCGGCAATTTTGCAAGTTGCGTTTCAACTTCAGCAGAAATTTTTTCAGCCAAATTTTTATCAGTTGTAATGACAATACTGCAAGCAAGCGGATCATGTTCAGCTTGACTAAGCATATCAGCCGCCGCGTAAACAGGATTAGCCGTTTCATCAGCAACAATTAAAATTTCGCTCGGGCCTGCAAGCATATCAATATCGCAATGCCCAAAAACTTCTTTCTTCGCCAAAGTTACGAAAATATTTCCGGGACCTGTAATTTTGTTGACGCGGGGAATTGTTTCAGTACCAAACGCCATTGCTGCTATCGCCTGTGCGCCGCCAATTTTGTAAATTTTATCTGCGCCCGCAATTTTCGCCGCAACTAAAACATAGGGATTTATTTTGCCATTTTTCGCAGGAACGCACATAATAATTTCGCCGACGCCCGCAACTTCCGCCGGTATAACATTCATCAAAACGCTTGAAGGATACGCGGCAAGCCCGCCTGGGACGTACACGCCAACTTTTTCAAGCGGAATGATTGACTGCCCCAAAATTGAATTTTTATTGCGGTACGTTATCCAAGATTTAGGAAGTTGTTCAATGTGGTAAGATTTAATATTTTCGGCGGCAATTTTTAAAGCGTCAACAATTTTAGAATCAGCTTGATTTTCGGCGGCGTCAATTTCTTCAGCCGTTACCAAAAAGTTTTCTGCTGTAATTTCTGCGCCGTCAAATTTTTTGGAGTAGTCTATAACTGCAGAATCGCCAAACTTTCTAACGTCATTAACAATTTTTCTGACAAGTTCAGACGCGGTTAAATCTTCGCCAAAAAGTTTTTTATTGGATTCACGAATTT
The DNA here is from genome assembly GCA_937877565.1 of uncultured Selenomonadales bacterium. GTDB lineage: Bacteria > Bacillota > Negativicutes > Selenomonadales > Selenomonadaceae > Quinella. The sequence goes on from CALFJB010000001.1 coordinate 5,943, forward strand.
TTGGCGGCAGTTCAATTTCATCAAACGCTTTTTTAGTAAGCAGTTTAACAATTTCTGCGCGAGAAATATTTTGACTGTCAATTATTTTCATAAAAATTTCTCCAGTTCGTTTACAAGGTTGTTAATCCTGTCAAATTTTAATCTGTAACTAACACGGTTTGCAATGAGCCGCGCCGTTGCGTCCATTATGTGAACAATTTCCTCAAGATTATTTTCGCGCAGGGTTGTACCCGTTTCAACAATATCAACGATACTTTCACTTAAACCGACGATTGGTCCTAATTCGATTGAGCCATTAAGTTTGATATATTCCATTTGCATGCCGCGTTCAACGAAAAATTTTTGGGCAATGTGCGGAAATTTCGTAGCAACGCGGGTATGTGCATAATCTTCAAGGCGCGGGCGTTTTTTATCTTTCGGTACAGCCATCATCAAATGACACTTGCCAAAACCTAAATCTAAAAGCTCGTAAACGTCCTTGCCGCTTTCCAAAATAACGTCTTTGCCGATAATTCCAATATCTGCCGCGCCGTTTTCTACGTAAGTTGGTACGTCCGCAGTTTTCGTTATGATAAATTTCAGCTTTTCGGCGTCATTCGTGATAAACAATTTTCTTGATTTTTCGTGAAGCCCTTCAGCAGTCCAGCCGACTTTTTTAAAAAGTTCGGTTGACAAACCAAAAAGTTTGCCCTTAGGCAGGGCGATTGTTATATATTCGTTCGTAAAAATTCTCCTTTCTTATTCAAGCGTATCTTCATCTTTTTGCAAATATCCAAGTACCGTTAATGTCAAAATAAAACTAAGTACAATATCCATAAAATCCACTAACGGCACAATCCAAAAATTATATTTGTCAATGTTTTTGTTCGCGTCGTCAATGCTTAAAAGAATTTTGTCATTGTCGCTGAATTGAATTTGATAAACCATTTGCCTCTTGTGCCAAACTTTAATATATTTACCGTCAATTTTTCTTTCGACTTGACTTTTGTTGTATTTAAAACACAGTGAAACGTCAAAATCTTGAAGAAAACCTACATTTATATAACTGCGTCTCGCCGCGTAATATTCCACATGGCAATAACCTTCAGTAAATTCAAGTTCCTCAAGCGTACTTTCAGTTAAAATCGGCTTTGTATTGGGAAAAATTGAAGTCATTACCGCATAAATTCCGGCGTAGATAATTACAAATAAAATTAATTTGGATTTGCTTTTTAACACAAAGTACAAAAATTCACGAGCTTTGACAATAAAAAAAATTAGCAATACTGACCAACATAGCCAAAAAATTATGACGCCAAGATAAAATTCAAACATTTACAAATACCCGCTAAAATTAATTTTCTTCGTCAGCAAGGCGCAAAAGTTTTAATTCTTTTGAATCGTCAGCACGCGGCGGCGAATGATGACGCGCAACAATTTTAGCCTCCTGAAATAATCCCATTTTCTGCAATTTTTGTCCGCCCAATTCTGCATGATTGCGATAAATATAAATTGAACGATTGCCGCGCAATTCCAATCTGTCAGCAAGTCCCGGCAGAAATGTTGTTACAAGTACTGCAAAAACTTTTTGCCAAACGCTCATCTTGACGTTGATTTTTCCAATGTCATGCAGGAGCGCACAACGTATCAAAAATTCTTTATCTACGCCTTGTTTGTCTTGAATTATTAGCCGTTCAATCGTATAGGCAACCTGCAAGCTGTGAAACTGATCAAGCAAGCCCATTTTCATAAAAAGTTCCTGCTCCTGCCGGTTCAAATGCGCCATTAAATATTTTTGATCGTCAATGGAAATATCCGCAGTTAAAGCTCGGAAAAATTGCCGCGCACGTTTTAAAATCCAGTTCATTTCAGGTAAATCAACTCGGTATAATTTTTTTCGACTTGAGATTTTTTGGCGTCATCTTCAGTTTGAGGCGTCAAAGAAATTTCAACAACTTTACCTTCGGCGCGAAGTTCAGAGGCTTTTTTAATTGCCGCACCAAAATTATTTTCGTCGTAGCTGATATAAATATTTTTATTTTGAACGTCGTTAGAAATTCCCTGCCGTTCGCAAGCCGTCAAAATTCTTTCAATTCCAAGTGCAAAACCTGTAGCGGGACAAGCCAAGCCGAAATCTTTCAGCATATGATCATATCTGCCGCCGCCCGCCAAACTGTAACCGACATTCGGCGCGTAAGCTTCAAAAACCATTCCGGTATAATATTCAAAGTCTCGAATAATTCCCAAGTCAAAAATAATTTTGTCCGCAACGCCGTAAATTTCGGCAAGTTTGTAAATTTCTTGCAAATTGTTAATTGCGGCAATAGATTTTTGATTTTTTGCAAGGGCGCGGGCAGTTTCCAAAATTTCAATACCGCCGTGAAGTGTTGGAATTTTTTTGAGAGAATCAGCAGAATTTTTATCCAAATTCAGCGCGTCAACAATTTTTTTCAAGCCAACAATATTATGATGTTCAATGGCGTTTTTAATTTCAGTTTGAACATTCGGCGGCAAATTATTTTCTTCCATTAAGCCGTTAGCAAATTCAACCTGTCCCAAACAAATTGTAAAATCTTTCAAGCCGGAAACTTTTAAGCCCTGCGCGGCAAGGGCAATAATTTCAGCGTCTGCAAAAGCATTTGATACGCCCAAAAGTTCCACGCCCGCTTGATAAAATTCGCATTGTCTTTCCGGCTGATTTTTTCTGAATCTGAAAACGCTTGTATTGTAGGAAAGTTTCAGCGGCAACGGCGCATCTTTCAATCTGCTGACTGCAAGCCGCGCTATTGGCGTCGTCATTTCGTGATGAAGTGCAAGTGTGCGGTTATTTTGATCGAACATTTTAAATAAATTCGATTCAATTTCCGCGCCGGAATTTGTTAAAGTTTCCAAAAATTCCATTGTCGGCGTTACAACTTCTTCGTAGCCAAATTCTGAAAAAAGTTTCGCCAATCGATTTTCTATGGCGCGTTTCGCCGCCGCCTCTCGTGGCAAAAAATCCCGTGTGCCGTAAGGCGTTTCTAATATTTCTGACAATTTTTTAAGCTCCTTTCAATGCAATAACAGCGGCAATTCTGCCCGTTTCACCGTGCGCCGCTCTGTAAGAAAAATACCAATTAGAATTACAGCAGGTACATTCGCCCGCCACGTCAATATTTTCTTCGTGAAGTCCAACTTCCATTAATTGAATTTTATTCGCCGTCCATAAATCCAAAAAGTTTTTGCCGTCGCGTTCAATGATTAATTCAGGATTGTTGGGAAAAGTTTCAGCGCAAATTTTTTTAACTTCGTCGCCAATTTCGTAACAGCAACCGCCAATAGAGGGCGCAATTCCAACTAAACAATCTTCAGCCTGCGTACCGAAATTTTCTTGCATCGCCAAAAAAGTTTTCGCCGCAATTTTTTTCATCGTGCCTTTCCAGCCGCCGTGAGCAATTCCAACGGCGCGATTTTCAGTGTCAACAAACATAATCGGTACACAATCTGCAAAGCACAACATCAGCGGCAAGTTTGGATAATTTGTAATAAGCGCGTCAGTTTCAGGAATTGAATCTTCATAGTTGAGACTGCCGCGCCCTCTGTGAATTTCTTCAATGCTGAAAACTTTATCGCCGTGAATTTGATTTGGCGTAACAATATCTTCAAGTTTAAAGCCCAGCGACTGCATAAATTTTTTTCGATTAGCCAAAACATTTTCCGCGTTATCACCGACGTGCAACGCCAAATTTAAACTGTCGAAAGGTTTTTGGCTGAAACCGCCAAGCCTTGTTGAAATTGCATGCACAATAAAATCTTCGGGAAAACTTGAAAATTTCCCGTGCCAAAGATTTTGTTCATTGCGCCTTATAAAATAGCTCATAAATTCGCTCCAATCTCAATTTGATTTATAGACAATTTTTTTCATAATATCAAAGGCATCTGCAATGCTTTGTGGAGTAATTTGTGTTATGCAATGCGGATGCGCAACGACGCAGCCGATATTATTTTCATTACAAGGTTTTAAAGCGTGTTGCGCCGAAACAATTTTAGTTGGAGTTTGCCATGGAAGAAATCTTGGATAGAGAGTAAAATAATTTGTTATAGAATCTTCCGCGTCTTTACTTATCATAATTACAGGCAACTTCAACGCCGCTGCAATGTGCATTGTACCGGTATCTGTTCCGATATACATTGAAGTTTTTGAAACTACTGCACAAGTTTCTCTTAAAGTAGTCTTACCTGAAAGATCGATTAACCTGTTACCGAGATTTTGCTGAAAAAATTTTCCCCATTCTGTTAATTCTTTGCCGCCAAAATATACAAAAGTTACATCAGATTTTTCAGCAATCAATTTTAAAGCCTGTACAAAAAGCTCCGGCGGATAAATTTTTGCCGCTGAACTCATTGCTCCATTGCAAACGGCAACAAATGGCGTTCTAATGCCCCCCCCACTTTCAGAATTAATTCATCTGCTTTTAAAACGTCTTCGTGACTGAACCATACTTCATTTTTTGTATCTTGAACATGCAATCCTAAAACTTTAAGAAAAAATAAATTTCTTGCAGTTTCGTGAATTACATTCGGAGGATTCAAAATTGGTTTTGTAAGAAATAAATCGTAGCCAAAATTTACTCTTTCTTTATTCTGATAAACTTTTGTACTGTACCCAATACGTTCCTTTGCGCCGCTGATGAACCCCAATAAAAGCGCGTAGTAATAATCAATATCCCAGCGAGGATTAAAATAAAAATCAAAATGACGCTGCCAAAGTTTTTCTCGGCAAAGTTTTATTGCACTGTCAAGCCATACTATCAAATTTCCACTATAGGTAATTCTAAATACCTCGTTAACGTATGGGCAAAGTTCAACAAGGTTATAAATCGTGTGATTAACAATTAAAGTAATATGCGCTGAAGGATAATTGCGGCGAAGTTCACGAAGAAAACTGCTATTTAAAACATTATCGCCAATGGAGTCAAGCCTTGTAACCAAAATATTTTTTTGCTCATTGTCTGTATGTTCGTCACGAAAGCCGGACTTTTTAAAAGCCTCTTCCATAACGTTTAAAAATTTTGGCAAGTCAAATGTTCCTTTATTTTTAGCGTCATTAATAAAAAAGTTTAGAGTATCTTCAAGAATTTTCATTATAAACCACCTTTCACTATTTACAAACTCCGCAACGTTTGCAACCGTCGAAACAAGCAAGCGTTGATTTTAAAGCCGCCGCCCGTTCAAATTCTGCGCGAAGATATTTTTTCTCAAATCCCATATCTAAAAAATCCCACGCTAAAATTTCATCTGCCGCCCGTTCCCGCAAATAAAAATCTTCGTCAATATCAGAATCGCGCAGGACTTCCAAAAATTTCTGCGTTGAATCAGATTTTACTACCAATTCGGCAATTCGTCTATCACCACGCGCCAAAATTGCCTGCACTTCGGCTGATTTTATCGATTCTGAAATTATTTCCACGCCGCGCAAATTTTTTAATTCACTTCGCAAAATTTTTAGTGCCGCGTTCAAATATTTTTTATCTGCGAATTTTGCCCATTGAAACGGCGTAAAAGGTTTCGGTACAAACGGATTGACGCTCAAAGTTAATTTGCAGTTTCCGACAAATTTTTTTAGCCGCGTCGTTAAATCTGCAATCGCCTCAACGTCCGCCAATTCTTCAAACGGTAAGCCAATCATAAAATACAGCTTGAAAATTTTCAGCCCTGCCGCAATTCCCAATTCAACCGCGTTAAAAATATTTTCTTCAGTCAAATTTTTGTTGACAACGGCGCACATTTTTTTACTGCCGACTTCAGGCGCAACCGTCAAAGTTTTCAAGCCGCTTTTTACCAACGCCTCAACCAATTCTTTTGTAACCGAATCTGCGCGAAATGACGCAACCGACATTTCTAAATTGGCGTCAAGAATATATTTGCAAAGTTCGTTAATCTGCGGGTAGTCAGAAATTGCCGCGCCCATTAAACCAATTTTTTTGCCGTAAACTTTGGCGGCGTCAACTTCAGCTTTTAAAACTTCAAGCGAACGGTTACGCGGTTTTCTGAAACAATAGCCCGCCATACAAAAGCGGCAATGATGCCCGCAACCTCGCGCAGTTTCTATCAAGTACATATTAAATTCCGTGTCGTCAGTGATTATTACAGAATGTGCAGGAAATTCATCTAAATTTTTCAGCCATTGACGAGAAACTTTTTTTGGAAATGTTGGAACGTAGACGCCCGCAACTTGAGAAATTTTTTCTAACGTTTCAAGGCGCGGCAAATTTTCTAAAACAACTTCAATAAACGGCGGCAAAATTACTTCGCCTTCACCAATTACAAAGGCGTCAAAAATTAATGACAGCGGCTCGGGATTGAACGTTGCACAAGGTCCGCCCGCAATGATTATCGGATCAAATTTTGTTCGTTCGTCAGTGCGTAATTTTATTTTCGCCAGTTGCAACATTTTTACCACGTTGAAATAATCCTGCTCAAATGAAACTGCAAATCCTATCACGTCGAATTTATTTAGCGGCGTTTGCGTTTCCACGCTTAAAACTTCCGGCAAAAAAAATCTTTCGCAGGATACATTCGGCATTGAATTTAACAGCTGATAAATTATGTGAATCCCCAAATTTGACATTCCCACGTTGTAAAAATTTGGGTAGACGAGCGCAAATTTTAATTGTGCGCCGCTTTTTATAATGTAGCCGCGCTCCTTTTCAAGCCGTGAAAAATTTTTCCTCAAAATTTCCTCCAAAAAAACTTAATGTTTAAATTTCTAATCTAAGGGGAAAACCGGCGCACACGGACGTGCGCCGCCGCGTGTTGATTGCAGGATGCAATCATACGCGGAACAAAAAGCACTTTTCTTTGGTACTTGCGCGGTCGCGTAGCGAGCGTGCTCTTTAGTACTTTTTTGCTTCGGAAAAAGAAAGTACATATAAAATAAAAAAAATTTTGGCTCATTGGTAGAATAAATTTTTTAACAAATCCTATCACAAATTTAAACTTAAAACTTAGCCTTCAAGCCGTGAAAAATTTTTCCTCAAAATTTCCTCCAAAAAATATTAGGGGTTAGAAAAAATCCCTAACCCCTAGCCACTAACCACTAATCCCTAAATTAGAGTGTGAAAGTCTTTTCTACAACATCGCCTTCGCCGCCAATAGTGCCGACGGTTTGACCATTCATCACGAATTGAGCCGCGCCCGCGTTTCCAAGTAAAACATTTACGCTTTGGTTGCCTTTCCAATCAAAAGTTTGTCCCGCGTTAATCATACCTTCATAAGCAACTGCGCCATCAACAATAACGCGCGTCCAACAATCGCCGGAAAAAGTTGCTTGCAAATTTACACCTTCAACAGGCGGCGGAGTAGGAGGCGCGGGCGGATTTACAGGTTGCTGAACTTCAGGCGCGGGTGGCTGTGGAGTTTCTGCAACTTGTTCAACTTTAGAAGTTTCAACCGGAACAGGTTTAACTTCAGTTTGTGCAATAGTAACAGTTTCTTCGTCAGAGCCGCTAAAGTTATAAATAATTCCACCAAGTAAAATTGCAAGTACAGCGGCTGCCACTGCCAAATATTTTTTCGAGTCAGATTCATTATTCAAAATTTCGGTTGAAGTTTGAGTTTGATACTTCGCACCAACATTTTTTGCGGCGATTGTATTTTTGGAGTTTAAATTTTCGGCGGCGGGAGTATCTTCCGGCGCGTTTGCAACCGTCGAAATTTCCATTATAAATTGTCTAACTAATTCTTCGCCGTCCAGATTTAAGAAATTGCCATAATTTTTTATAAAGCCTTTGGCGTAAACTTCGCCGGGCAATTTGTCATATTCTCCTTTTTCCAGAGCCTCTATATAAACGGAACGAATACTTGTACCTTGCTCAATATCGCGGATAGAAAGTTTTTGCTTTTCGCGTTCTTTGCGTAAAGTGTTGCCTATCATTGGCTAACATCTCCTTTCAAGCGCACATTATACACGACGACTTTTATAAAATCAACAAAAAATGGAAAGTGCAGTTTTAACACCTTCCACGAAAAATTTATAAATTATTTTTCAAGTTTGCCGCTGGGCAATTCATTTAATTTTTGTTCAATCGTAATAACGTTGCTGTCATCTTCGATTTTTTCTTTTGCGACTTTAACGCCTGTCATTTCGTCAAATTTTTCTTCAACAGTTTTTTCAGGTACAGCCGGTTTAATTTCCGGCGCGTTAATTGGAAATTCAACAGATTTCAATTTTTGAACGGTTTTAGCCGCGCCCTCTTCCAAAAGTTTAATATCGCGGAGCTCACTTTTATTGGCAAGTTTGTGCCATTTATCTTCATCATCTTTAAAAAACATTTCAAATTCAAGCTGAAAATGTTTTTCGTCGGGAGCTTTTATGTAAAATTTGCCCGCGCTGTAGTGCAAGCCTTTTTTTTCGTGTTCAATAATAATTGGATCCAAGCGACTTGAAACAACGTCGGCGATGTCTTCAATTTTCATATTTGGATTTAAAAGGTTGTTGAAAAAATCTTTGATTTGCTCAACAATCATATCCATAGATTGTTTTGTAATAGCCATAAAAAATCACCTCGATTAAATTTTAAGTTCGAGTTGTTGTTCATAACGTTCGGTAACGTCAGTTTCTTTTTCGCCAAGACCGGCTTTTGCCCATTCGGGAACTTGCGATTCATCAATTTCACGGGTGGTAGTTTTTTCAATCCATTTGCCGTTTTCTTTGTAGTAAAGGCGGTGTACAAGTTTAAGTGCGCCGTCTTGAATGTTGGAGAAAAGTTTAGCGGTGTAGCCGTCAACGCCCAATTTTTTCAGTGAATCTTGAAGTTCCGCCATTAACGTTTGCAGCCATTTGGTAACTTCTTCCCAGTTTGTAACAACCAAGTAACCTCCTACCAGTGCGCCCAATCCCACCAAAACAGGTATCATTTAAAACAACTCCTTAAATTTTTATCGTATGGAAATTCTCAAATATTCGTCAACCATATCAGCAACGCTCATATGACCTTTGGCGTCAGCTTTACTTCTGTGAACTTCTTTAATTGTTACATTGTAAATCATTGATTCAATACTGCCGGGAACTAAATCTTCCCAATTTTTATAGGCGTATTCACGTTCAGAAATGGTATTTTGCGGATGTCCTATAACTTCCAATTCGCAAAGAAATTGAATTTGCTTAGTTTTCGGTCTGATATAATAATGTTCGAGGAAAAATTTTTTATGTTTCAAAACGTCAATATCATTTTGATTAAAAGAAAGTCCGCGTTCCGCCGCTACTTCAATTTCGCCATTAACGCCGCTATTTATATAATCTGAAACATCATTTGGCAAATTTGAATTGTCGGGGTTGCGTTCAATCATACGCACCCAACAATCAACCATATATTCATTTGCAAAATACGGGAGCCGTTTCCACATAATAGACTGCTTGTCAAGATAATAAATATACGTGTCGTCCATTGCCACTTTTATAAAGCGTTGACTTCTTGTACGAAGAATTTTATTAGATTTATTGTCACGCGTATTTTGCGATTTTCGACTAACGTCAATATTTTCTTCGTCGTCAGATTTATCAGCCTTCGACTTGTCTTTTACTTTCGGAGCTTTTTTAATCTTCGGAGCTTTTTTTATTGGCGGATTTTTTACAACCACTGAAGGTTCCTGATCGCTTTTTGTTGGGTCGTTAAAAATTAAAGTACCTCCAACATCTTCGTTTTCGTCTTGAAAGGGGACAACTCCAGAATTATCTTCTTCAAAATCGTCGCCAAAAATTTCAACGTTTGCTGCTGAAGTTTGTGGAATGTTTATCATTAACGCCGCCGCAACTGCCACGCCGACAAAAGATTTTTTTATTTTCAAGGAAATCACCTCTAGGCTTGTACATTCGACTTTCAAAAAAAAATTCCTCTAAGTGAGAGGATTTTTAACGGGAATACCCGCCTTGCGTGGAAATTTTTTTGGCGTAGTTTTTTTCTTATCAATGTAAACAACTGCGCGAGCGTCTGAAATTTCCGGCAGATTTTTTTCAACGCAAATTATTTTACCGCCGCCCAAAATTTTTACAGCGTTTTCAGCCTCTGCAACTTCGTCAATAAAATTTTTACCTTTCATAGCCGCAAAAATTCCGCCAATTTTCACGAATGGCAAACAGTATTCAGAAATAATATTGAGCCGTGCAACTGCCCGCGCCGTGACTAAATCGAAACTTTCACGAAAATTATTTTGCCGCGCTAAATCTTCAGCGCGTCCGTGTATGCAGGTTACATTTTCTAAATTTAATTCGGCTACAACTTTTTTCAGAAATTCCACGCGCTTATTTAAAGAATCCAGCAAAAAAATTTCTAAATTCGGCTTGAAAATTTTTAATGGAATTGCGGGAAAACCTGCGCCCGTTCCAACGTCCAAAATTTTTTTTACGCTTGAAAATTTTTCTTCGTCCCACAAACTCAAAGAATCCATAACGTGCTTTATTGCAAATTCTTTTTCGTCGGTTATCGCCGTCAAATTTATTTTCGTGTTCCAGTCAATTACCATTTCATAAAATTTTTGAAATTGGTTGAGTTGTTCGTCGCGCAGATTTATATACTGCGATAAAATTTCTCTAAACATTGATACACTTCCCGCGCTGTGATAAAATTCAAGTATGCAAACTATAATTAACGGTCGTCAATTTGAATGGGACGACAATAAGGCAAAGCTCAACAAAATTAAACATGGTGTTAGCTTTAAAGTTGCGGCTAAAGTATTTTCAGACGAAAACAGACTGGAAATTCCGGATGATGAACATTCTTGGGAGGAGGATCGTTGGCAGGTTATCGGCAAAGTTGACGATATTTTATTTGTTGTTTATACTGAACGCGGAAGTTTTACAAGGTTAATTTCAGCACGTGAGGCAACGCCAACAGAAAGGAGAAAGTATTATGCTCATAAGAACATTTATCAATTTTGATGAACCTTTAACAGAGGAAGAAAAAGAAGAAATTAGAGCGTTAAAAAATCGTCCTATTGTCTTTGATGAAGATTGTATGCCAATTTCTGACGAACAATGGGACTACTACGAAAAACTTATGAAAAAGTACAAAACGCGCCGAATTACAAAAGAAATTCTTATAGCTGAAGGCAAAATTAAAGCCAACGTTGCAAGCTAAAATTAAATCTGCCGCCGTCGTTCGGCTTTTTATTATTCAAATTCAATCGTCGCAGGCGGTTTACTTGTACAATCGTATAAAACGCGGTTGACGCCTTTAACTTCGTTTACAATTCTGTTTGCAACGGTATTTAAAATTTTCCAGTCAATTTGCGCCGCCTCTGCCGTCATAAAATCACTGGTTAAAACTGCGCGAAGTACAACGGCAAAATCGTAAGTGCGCCCGTCGCCCATAACTCCAACGCTACGCATATTTGTCAGCGCGGCGAAATATTGCCCTAATTCTGCCGCAATTCCCGCCTTTGCAATTTCTTCACGGTAAATAAAATCTGCGTCCTGAACGATTTTAATTTTTTCGGCGGTAACTTCGCCAATAATTCTGATACCGAGTCCGGGACCGGGAAAAGGTTGACGGCTTACAATATTTTCAGGCAAGCCGAGTTGACGCCCCGCCTGTCTAACTTCGTCTTTAAATAAAAGTCTAAGCGGCTCAACAATTTCTTTGAAGTCCACAAAATCCGGCAAGCCGCCAACATTGTGATGAGATTTTATAACTGCTGATTTGCCTAAGCCACTTTCGATAACGTCAGGGTAAATCGTGCCTTGCACCAAAAAATCTACCGCGCCAATTTTTTTTGCAATTTCTTCAAAGACGCGAATAAATTCTTCACCAATAATTTTGCGCTTGCGTTCAGGATCGGTAACGCCTTGCAGTTTGTTCAAAAATCTTTCGCCCGCGTCAACTTTTATAAAATTTAAATCGTAGTTTGCAAAAACTTCTTCGACTTCCGCCGCCTCGTTTTTCCTCAAAAGTCCGTGATCTACAAAAACGCACGTCAAATTTTTTCCAACGGCTTTACTAAGCATAACCGCAGCGACGCTTGAATCAACGCCGCCGCTTAACGCACATAAAACCTTGCCGCCGCCAATTTTATTTTTGAGTTCTGAAATTGTATCAGTAACGAAAGAATCCATTTTCCAATTTCTTTGACAGCCGCAAATATCCACAAAGTTTGAAAGAATTTTTTTACCTTCGACGGTGTGTAAAACTTCAGGATGAAATTGCACAGCGTACAGATTTTTAGCGGAATTTTCAGCCGCCGCAACGGGGCAATTTTCACTTTTTGCAGTTGCGATAAAATCTTTTGGCAAATTAAAAATTCTGTCAGTGTGGCTCATCCAAACTACAGTATTTTTTTCGACGCCGCTAAAAAGTTTTGAATCGCCCAAAATTTTAATTTCAGTTTTGCCGTATTCGCTGACTTCAGATTTTTTGACTTCACCGCCCAAAACGTGCGTCATTGCCTGTGCACCGTAACAAATTCCCAAAATTGGAACGTTCAAATTAAAAAGCTCAACCGGCGGCAAACTGGAATTTTTTTCATAAACGCTTTGAGGACCGCCCGTCAAAATTATTCCTTCAAGTTGCATATTTTTAATATCAGAAAAATTTATCGCCGTACCGAGTCCGCTTTTAACGTTTTTATCAGATTTACTTTCACCGTCAGTTAAGGTGTGAACTTCGCAGTAAACGTTGTTTTCACGGACGCGCCGCGCTATCAGTTGGTTATACTGCCCGCCAAAATCTAAAACTAAAATCAAGTTAATTCCTCCAGACAAATTTTTAGTTTTAATTCGCAGTGTCAAAAAAATTTCCTGCAAAAATAAAAAAGACGCGCAACTTTCGCCACGCGCAGAAATTTTTGTTTAAGATTTTTTAATTAAGAAAATATCGCCGCCTAAAGATGCGGTTTCATTTTGAAATTTCCATAATTCTTCAATGGGGTAAACCTCTGAAGTTTTAAACGATCTTTTCCAAATGTAACTTTCATAAATTTCAGTTAAGAGTGCCATCATTTTTTCATAGTAACCGGATTTTTGCCATAAGTGCGGATTAAATTCCATGAAAATTGGCGCGGGATTTTTTCTTAAAATATTTTGTGCGCCAATTAAAACTTGCGGCTCAAATCCTTCCGTGTCAATCCAAATATATTTTATGTCTTCGGCTTTTAAATTTTTATCTGAAAAATATTTGTCAAGCGAAATAATTTTTATCGTTTCCGTTGGAGCATCTTCAGAATTTTGAAAAAGTCCATTTTGTCCGGGAATTGAAATATTTCTATACATAATTTGTTGGCTCTCTTCCACGCCGAGTCCAAAATTTTCTGCGGTAGTTTTTTCGTACAAGTCATTTAAAATTAAATTTGCGCGAAGCAATTTAAAATTTTCGACGTCAGGCTCAAAGGCAAGCAGTTTTAAATTTGGTGTAAATTTTTTAATGAAATAAATTCCGGTCGTACCGATATTCGCGCCCAAATCTAAAAATAAGCCGTTGCTGTCATCAATTTGATAAAATTTTTTTGTTAAATCATAAAAAATTTTCATGTCATCTTCAGACCAAGTTTTCTTTGAATTGTACATGAACTTCATAATAGCAATATCCATAGAAGTAGCGATATAATTGAATCCATCCGCCGTTGTACATGTGATGTAGTAATTTAACTTTCGAGAAGTTTCAAATGTTAAAGCGCGATGAATACCCCCCCCCCTTTTTCGTTAGGGTTGACAATAGAATATGCTGCCGTAGGATGAGTTGTCCAACTTAAAATTTCAAATGCATAGATGACACGCTCCGCCGCAATGTTCATAAATTTTACCATTGAATCAAAAAATTGGCGGGCGTCTTGCTCAAAAATTAAAAGATAATCCCAACTATTTTCAAGAATCAACTTTTTATCACTTTGCGGCGTGATTGTTCCAACGACTTCATAATTTTTGGGAATTGTAAAATTTTCAAGCCACTGTTGAGAATTTCCAACATAATCGCAAACTAAAATCTGCAACTTACCTTTCAAAATAAAAACCTCCACAAAAAATTTTTGACTCAAATTTAATTCGTAGAAGTCAAAATTTTTCCTGCTTAAATTTTTACAACGATTTTTCCATTAACCGCGCCGCCGTCCTGTGCAATTAACGCCTCGCGCAGATTTTCAAAATCAAAAATCTTTCCGACGCACGGACGCAATTTATTTTCATTCATAAAATTAAAAATATCGTCAACAACTTTTTGAGTTGGCGTGTTGCTGAAAAATCCCGTTAAGTAAACGCCATTTGGAATATCTTTAATTGGGTCGAAATTGTTCAATTCGTAGACGCCGCCCAAAATTCCCGTACTGCATACAAACGCGCTTTCACTCGGTACAACGGTTTTCAAAGTGTCAAGCAAAAGTTTTGCTCCAATTAAATCTAAAACTTTTGTAGCTGAAATTTTTCCTGCAAGTTTGCCGTCGTCCAAAATAATTTCGTCAGCGTCTTTGAGTAGCGGAAATTTACTTTCTCTGTGCGTAGTTGCGATAACTTTTGCGCCCAAAGTTTTTGCAATTTGAATGGCAACGTAGCCTAACGCACAAGTTGCGCCGCGTATCAAAAGCGTATCAGATTTTTTCAAGCGTAAACATTCAAAAAGACTTCCCCACGCCGTGTAATAAGTTTCGGGAATTGCGCCAAGTTCTGCCCAATCCAAATTAATTTCAACTTTGAAAACGTGGTGCGCCGGTAAAAGTGCAAATTCGGCGTAACTGCCATTAAAACTCCTGCCCATTCCGCCCATCATTGCAATAACTTTATCGCTAATTTTAAAATTTGTGTCAGAGGCGTCCGCAATTTCGCCAACGCATTCAATACCGGGTATTACAGGTTTTTGAATGTAATTTTCCAAGATTTCTTCGCGGCGCAAAATTTGTTCAGAATGATTCAAGCCAAACGCACGAATTTTAACAAGTACCCAGCCGCTTTTTAATTTGGGAATTTCGCACTCACTCAAAAAAATTTCTTCAGCCTTTACAGGTTTATCAATTATCAACGCTTTCAAAATTAAATCTCCTTCCAACATTGCGGGTCTTCAGAATAAAAATTGCCGTTAGTAGCACTTGCAACCGCCGGACAACCTCTACACCACGCCAATAATTCACACTTGCTACACTTTTTAAATTTGTCAAATTCTCGGTACTTTTCCATTTCGTTTAACCAAATATCAGCCAAACGATTTTCAAAAACGTTTCCAACTTTGCCGCTCAAAACGCGACGGCAAGCAAAAATATCGCCGTTCGGTAAAATCGTTAAATGTGAATTGCCGCAATTACAACCGCTGTAAATCATATTTTTTTCGGCGTCGTCGGGAATTTTAAAAAGCCCTTTCTCAAATTCATACAGCGTCCAAAGATGATCTTTACGATTGAAATAAGTTGTACAGCCCGCCGCCTCATACGCGGTAAATTTTTTGTGGCAAATGTCAAGCAAATTTCGATATTCAAGCGGCGCAATTCCTACAGATTTTTCGTTACTTGTCGGGCAGTATCGCGCAAATGCAAAAACATCAGCCACGCCCGCTACAACGTCAATCAACGCGGGAATTTCTGAAATGTTTTGAGCTGAAACTGTCGTCATAATCACAGCGCGAATACCTGCATTTTTTATCACGGGAATTTTTTCAAGCGTACAATCAAAAGAACCTGCCTTTCTAAAATTATCGTGCGTCTTTTTAAGTCCGTCCAATGACATTTGATATTTTTTGCAGCCCAAACTTTTCAGCCTCGCGCAATTTTTTTCGTCCAAATGAAACGGGTTGCCCATAATCGTAAAAGGAAAATCATTCGCCTTGAAAATTTCCAGTAACTGCCAAAAATTTTCATGCAAAATTGGATCGCCGCCGGTAATGTAAAAGTGCGGTGTACGGTTGAAAGTTTCGCAAAAATCCAAGCAATTTGCCAAAGTTTTTTGAATTTCCGCCCAACTCATTTTGTCTAAAGTTTTGTTGACGCACTCGGAAAAAATATAGCAATGTTTACAGCGTTGGTCGCATTCGTCGGTTATGTGCCACTGAAATGAAAATGTTGGTTTCATAATTTCACCCAAAAAAATAACGCGGCTTTTTTACCGCGCCAAAAAAATTTTTTACAGATTATTTATCGCCGGAACCGCAAGCCGTGCCTTTGTCGCCACTGCCACAAGCTGTACCTTTATCACCGCTACCGCAGGCAGTGCCTTTATCTCCACTGCCGCAAGCTGTGCCGTTTGAATTTTTGCCTTTTTTCCAGTCATACAAATTTGAAAGTGCCATAAATTTTAGCCTCCTTAATTTTTCTGATTAAATTATAACCTAAAAATTTTAAAATCAAAATAGGTTACATTTTTATTTTCTTGAATGATTTTTGGCAACAAATTATAATTTTACAAAAAGGAGGCGCAATTATGCTTACAAAAGATGAATTGCCGGAATGTCCTGTTGCTACAACTTTTAATTTGTTAAATAGTAAGTGGAAACTTTTAATTTTGAGAAATTTGTTACATCGTCCATATCGCTTTAACGAAATTCAAAAATCTATTGACGGAATCAGCAAAAAAGTTTTAACTGACAGCCTTAGACAAATGGAAAATGACGGAATTATTAACAGAAAAGACTTTGGAGGCTTTCCACGCCGTGTCGAATATTCGTTATCTGAATTGGGAGAAACAATGCGCCCGATTATTAAAGCGGCGGAAATTTGGGGGATTGAATATAAAAAAATTTTAGCCGACAAAAAAGACGCGTAACCTTCATCACGCGCCTAAAATTTATTCAACTTGAGTGATCCATTCTTTGGCAGATTGAATTTGCATTTTAACCTGTTCAATCGAAGTGCCGCCGAGTGAATTTCTGTTATTTACGCAAGTTTCAGGTTTAATCGCCTCAAAAATATCTTCGTCGAATTTGTCACAGAAATTTTTAAATTCGTCAAGCGTCAAATCTTTCAAGTAGCAATTTTTCTCAATGCAGTAATGAACGAGTTTGCCGGAAATTTCGTGCGCCTGTCTGAAGGGAACGCCCTTTTTAACAAGATAATCTGCTAAATCAGTTGCGTTGCTAAAATCTTCTTCAACTGCGCGGCGCATATTTTCAGCCTTAACTTTCATACCGGCTACAATCTGCGCGAAGACTGCCAAACTAAATTTTACCGTGTCTATTGCGTCAAAAAGCCCTTCTTTGTCTTCCTGTAAATCTTTGTTGTAGGCAAGCGGCAACGCCTTAACCGTCGTCAACATTGCCATTAAATGACCGATAACGCGCCCCGTTTTTCCGCGTATCAATTCCGGCACGTCAGGATTTTTCTTTTGCGGCATCATTGAAGAGCCTGTGCAATGTGCGTCGTCCAATTCGATAAAATTAAATTCTCGGCTGCACCACAAAATTATTTCTTCGCTGAATCTTGAAAGGTGTACCATTAAAATTGACGCCGCCGATAAAAATTCCAAAATATAATCCCTGTCGCTTACCGCGTCCAAACTGTTCAGATAAATTGCGTCAAAGTCCAATTCGTCCGCTACAAATTTTCTGTCTATTGGCAAAGTTGTACCTGCCAACGCGCCCGCGCCCAATGGCATTATATCCGCCCTGTCGTAAACGCCGCAAAATCTGTCTGAATCGCGTTGCAACATTTCAAAATACGCCAACAAATGATGTGAAAATAAAATTGGCTGTGCGCGTTGTAAGTGCGTGTAACCGGGCATTATTACCGAAATATTTTTTTCTGCCGCCGTTACCAATTCTTTTTGCAACGAAAGTATTAAATCTTGAATTTCAGAAACTTGCCGCCTAACGTACAAGTGCATATCAAGCGCAACTTGATCATTACGACTTCGCGCAGTATGCAAACGCCCGCCCGCGTCGCCAATTTCGTCTGTCAACGCCTTTTCAATGTTCATATGAATATCTTCAAGTTCGGATTTAAATTCAAATTCGCCCGCTTTAATTTGTTCCTTAATTTTTTTTAAGCCGCCAATGATTTTTTCGGCGTCGTCATTTGAAATAATTCCGCACTTCGCCAACATTTTTGAATGAGCGATTGAGCCTTTTATATCTTCGCGGTAAAGTCTTTTGTCAAACTCTATTGACGCTTGAAAATCGTTAATCATTTCGTCAGTAGATTTTTCAAAGCGTCCGCCCCAAAGTTTTTCGCTGATTTTAATCACGCCCTTTGAAATAAATTTCAAATAAAAAGAAAGACCGGCGGTCAAGGATGACCGCCGCCGCGTGTTGATTGCAGGATGCAATCATACGCGGAAAGTTTTTTCTTTTCTTTGCCAGGCGTTTCTTTTCTTTTTTACAAAAATGAAAAGAAATGCCGTATTAGATAACCATAAATTTATAAAAAGAAAACTGAAAAATTTTTCAAATTTAATACAAAAATTACTTTTGATTCACCAACGCACGAACTTTAAGCGGCAAGCCAAACAAATTGATAAAGCCTGTTGCGTCCGCTTGATTATAAACGTCGTCATGCTCGAATGTTACAAATTCTTGACTGTACAAGGAGTGCGGAGACTTTGAACCGGCTGAAATGATATTGCCTTTGTAAAGTTTCAATTTTACCGTACCTGTAACAGTTTTTTGAGTTTCATCGACAAACGCCGCCAACGCCTCACGCAATGGCGCAAACCACATACCGTCATAAACCAATTCGCCATATTTAATTCCTACGTGTTGTTTAAAATGGAAAGTTGCACGATCTAAGCAAAGATATTCCAATTCACGGTGTGCATAGTACAAAATTGAACCTGCAGGATTTTCATAAACGCCGCGACTCTTCATACCAACAAGGCGATTTTCGCAAATGTCAACAATTCCTACGCCGTTACGTGCGCCAATTTGATTCAATTCAGTTATCAATGCAACAGAATCTTTTTTGACGCCGTTAATTGCAACGGGAATACCTTGTTCAAAGTCGATTGTAATTTCTTCAGGTTTATCCGGCGCGTCTTCCGGCGCAACTGAAATTAAAAACATTGAATTATTCGGCGCGTTCCAAGTATCCTCAAGGTCTGAACCTTCGTGCGACAAGTGCCAAATATTTCTGTCCATACTGTATTTTTTATTGTCGGTAGGAATTTCGATATTGTGCGCCTTTGCATATTCAATTTCGGCACTGCGAGAATCTAAATCCCATTCACGCCACGGGGCAATAATTTTCAATTCAGGGGCAAGTGCTTTAACTGTCAATTCAAAACGTACTTGATCATTGCCTTTACCGGTTGCGCCGTGTGCAATGGCGTCCGCGCCTTCAGCCTTCGCAATTTCTACCAATTTTTTCGCAATGATAGGACGCGCAAAACTTGTACCGAGCAAATATTTTTCTTCGTAAACTGCATTTGCTTTAAGCGTCGGGAAAATATAATTTTCGATAAAATCTTTAGTCAAGTCTTCAATGAAAACTTTTGACGCGCCACTTCTTAAAGCCTTTTCGCGTACAGGTTCCAATTCGTCGCCCTGTCCAACGTCCGCACAAACTGCGATAACTTCACAGCCGTAATTTTCTTTCAGCCACGGAATAATTACAGACGTATCAAGCCCGCCTGAATATGCAAGTACAACTTTGTTGACTTTTTCTTTTGCCATTTTAAAACTTCCTTTCAATTCCAGTTAATTAACTTTGAAAGTTTAGCAAAAAAAATATACGCCGTCAATTTTTCCCGCGTTGAAAATCTGCGCGATTTTTTGTATTATCTTTCAAAAACGGGAGGAATTAACTTGCCTAATTTAAGTTGGCTCGGCAAAGATAAAGTTGTTACCTATCATCAGAAAGTTGCTTATCATTTCTTGGACAAAAAATTTTCAGTCGGCAACAGTGAAAACGCTATTATTCACGGCGATAATTTAATTGCGCTGAAATCTTTACTGCCGCGCTATGAAAATAAAATCAAATGCATCTACATTGACCCGCCGTACAATACCGGCAATGAAAATTGGATTTACAATGATAATGTTAGCGACCCGCGCTTGCAACGTTGGATTGGCGAAGTTGTAGGCAAGGAAGGCGAAGATTTAACGCGGCACGATAAATGGCTGTGTATGATGTACCCGCGCCTTAGACTTTTGCAAAAATTGTTATCTGACGACGGCGCAATTTTTATTTCTATCGACGATAACGAACTTTTTTATTTGAAATGTATTTGCGATGAAATTTTCGGCAAAAGTAATTTCGTTGCAAATTTTGTTTGTAAATCTAAGCAAGGCAAAGTTGGAACATCAGCAACAATTTCAAATGAACACGAATATATAATCTGTTACGCCAAAAATTTTCCTAATTTGAAATTTAAAATGGTTGTCAAAAAATCTGAAGGCAGAAAAGAAAATTTGCGGCAATGGGGACAAGCCGACAAACGCGAAGACCGCCCAACAATGTTTTATCCAATAAAAATTGACGGTGTGGAAATTTTGCCAATAAAAGACGACGGCACGGAAGGTCGCTGGCGTGTTAGTGAAAAAACGGCGCAAGAACTTTTAAAAGATAATCAGTTGGAGGCAGTCAATAAAAACGGGCATTGGAATATTTACAGAAAATTTCCTGCAGGTGAAACTTCAACGCCTTATGGAACGTGGATTGAAAATATTGGAACAACCGCCAAAGGCACAATCGCTTTAAAAAATTTAGGCTTAAATTTTGCATATCCTAAGCCGGTTGAATTGCTTGAATTTATTTTTAATCTTGCAACAGATGAAGATTCAATAATATTAGATTCATTTGCAGGGAGCGGCACAACTGCTCACGCGGTTATAAATCTGAACGCGGCAGACGGCGGCAACCGCAAATTTATTTTGATAGAATTGAATGAATACGCAGAAAATATTACAGCCGAGCGCGTTAAACGAGTTGGCGGCGAATTTAATTTTTATGAAATTGGTGCACTGCTTTTTGACGACGACGATTTTATAAATGACGCTGTACCCTTTGAAAGAATTTGCGAATATATTTATTTCAGTGAAACGCGCAAAAACTATCAGCCCTGCGAAGAAAAAAATTTATTGGGCGTAGATGACGACACGGCGTATTATTATTTCGGCAGCGAAAATCTTAGCTGGACGACGCTTGCAAAAATTAAAACCCGTGCAAAAGTTTATGTCATTTACGCAGACGCTTGCAACCTTAGCGAAGATGAAATGCAAAAGTACAATATACATTTTCGGCAAATACCCTTCGACGTTAGAAAGTATTGAAAAAATTTAGCTGAAAATGTTGCAGGATAAACTTGACTTAGTGTGGTAATATATAGGCGTCATTTTAAAAATTGAGATACGCGGTTGACAATGTTTATTGCTGTTGTTGTAAAATCTCAAAGCACTCGTTAATCTAAAAAAATTTTAACCGCAAAGGAAGGGGAAGTCTGTATGGACAATTTAAGTGTAAATGTTAAGTTGTTGGTACTTAACGTAGTAGCACTTATCGGTCTTGCGATTATAGCTTATATCGGCTATGACGGCGTCGAGACTGCTCGGGAGGATCTGGAACTGATTTATAATCGCTATTATAATTCAATGTTCTATGTTGCGCGTTGCCGTTACAATGTAAGATATGCTCAAGTTCAAGCAACTTTAGCACCTATGGTTGATGATCAAACATTGTACGCTTCTCGTAAAGGCAAATATGACGAAGCTGTTAAAGCTTTTGAAGAGTATCTTGCCGGTTATGAAAAAAATATTTCTAAAGACCCTGATTTAATTGCTGAACTTGCACCGGCAAAAGAAGATTGGGAAAAATTCAAAGCCGGTAGCGGTCATTTAATGCAAATGGCTCCGCCTGCAGATGCAGCCACTAACAGAATCGCTATGGCTGATCACAGAAATGCGGCTATGGATTATTACGAAGAAAACTGCATGCCTTACGCAGTTTCACTTAGTGAAAAACTTGGCGAAATTCAAAAGGGCGTTCGTCAACGTTCAGATGACGCATATGCTAGAAGTATCAAAGGTATTGACGGTATTGTTTCAACATTCTTTGTTGCAGTCGGCGTAGTTGTTATCGCCCTCATTGGTATCAGCCGTATGATTGCAAGTGGTATCACTACTCCTTTGTCAAGAATGGTTCAACTTTTCGATTTGCTTAGAAAAGGCGACTTCAGACGCAGTGATTTAATTGATCCGCATCGTGGCGACGAATTTGGCGTAATGTCACAGGCTATTCGTGATATGCGCGAAACTATCGCAAACTTGTTAAAGAAGACTGCAAACTCTTCCGAACAGTTGGCGGCGTCCTCAGAAGAATTAACTGCAAGTGCTCATCAATCTGCTCAAGCATCTGAACAGGTTGCACAATCAGTTACAAATTCTGCAAGTTCGGTTGTCGAACAACAACAAAACGTTGGCGAGGCTATGGAGTCAATCGACAGTGCAATGGTTTCTATTGGCAACTTGAATAAGACTGCTAACGTTGTTGCAGACCACGCTACAAAGGCTAACAGTCAAGCTACAACAGGTAGCGGCGCGGTTGACAGCGCAGTTTCTCAAATTAT
Source organism: uncultured Selenomonadales bacterium (assembly GCA_937877565.1). Lineage (GTDB taxonomy): Bacteria > Bacillota > Negativicutes > Selenomonadales > Selenomonadaceae > Quinella. The sequence goes on from CALFJB010000001.1 coordinate 28,360, forward strand.
CAGCGTTGAAAAAATCGTTAATGATTCTGCCGCTACTGTTGACAAACTTGGTAAACGTTCACAAGAAATTGGACAAATTGTTGAGGCTATTTCCGGTATTGCTGAACAAACAAACTTGCTTGCATTGAACGCGGCTATTGAGGCGGCTCGCGCAGGTGAACATGGTCGCGGCTTTGCGGTTGTTTCTGAAGAAGTTAGAAAACTTGCTGAAGAATCCCAAAACGCGGCTCAACAAATTGCAACGCTTATTGGAGCTATTCAAGCTGATACAACGGCGGCTGTTGACTCCATGCAAAAAGGTACTCAAGCTGTTCGTGAAGGTAGTGAATCTGTACAAAAACTTAGCGAAACTTTTGAACAAATTAAAGAAGCTACTGACAACGTGGCGGCTGAAGCTAAGAATATGGTACAAGAACTTGATACTGTTTCAAAGGCTACTGATAAGATTCGTACCAACTCCTTGAAAATCGAAGAAAAGAGCAATCACGTTTCAAGAGAAATGGAAAGCGTTTCTGCTGCATCGCAAGAACAATCTGCATCTGCTGAAGAAATTGCATCTGCATCTGATGAACTTTCCAGACTTGCACAAGACCTTCAAAACTCTTTGCAAGCGTTCAAATACGACTGATAAAATTTTTAAATATGGTTTAACCTTGGCGGCAGGGTGTTTACCCTGTCGTTTTTTTTGTTTGGTTGATTTATTTATGTACAAATGCTTTAACATAAGATTTTACAATTCTGTTTGCATATAAATAAATCCATCGACGAAAGGGGAAATTATAATTTGTCGGTTATCATGAAATTAACATTCTTATTTGGTTACTCTGATTTATTCAACACATCCTAGACTATATCCCGTCATAACATAGATTTTTAGTCGGCAATTTTTATGTTAGCTAAACTAAAGAATATGAGAGGAAGTTTTTTTATGTCATGGATTAACGACGTGCGCGTGGCGTACAAATTTGTTATTCTTAACCTCATTTCAATTTTAGGAATGATTATTATCGGTGTACTCGGCTATACAACAATCAAGCAAGCTCAAAAAGATTTGGATACCGTCAATGAAACCTACTTAAATGGTATCTTTGAGATTGGGCGTTGCCGTCACGCCATGCGCTATGCTCAAGTACAAACAACGCTTGCCCCTTGACGACTGATCCGAATTTGTATCAAATGCGTCTCCAAAAATACAACGATGGAGTAAAAGAATTGGAAGAGTCAATGGTAATTTACGAAGCAATTATCAAGGATGATCCGCAAGCTCGCGCACAAGTTGACTCTGCAAAACAGTCTTGGGCGAAGTTCAAAGACAATGCCGATAAATTGATGGCAATGCGTGCTCCGACTGACGGCGATCCGACTGTTCTTGCAAAACATAACGTCGAAGCAATAGATTTCTATCAGAATCAAGTTATGCCTTTTGCTATGGAAACGGGCGACGCGATTTTAGCAATTCAGAAGAAAGCCTACGACGATGCCGATGTCACGATTGCACGCAGTAACAGTGGTATTTCCGCTGCTGTCAACGAATTGTTCCTTGTATTTGGCGTAGCAATTTTGCTTCTGTTGTTCCTCAGTATTACCATAACCAAAGCAGTTACGGGACCGCTCAGCAATATGGTTAAACTTTTTGATTTGCTTAGAAAAGGCGACTTCAGACGCAGTGATTTAATTGATCCTCAACGCGGCGACGAATTTGGCACAATGTCACAGGCTATTCGTGATATGCGCGAAACTATTGCTAACCTTTTGAAGAAGTCAGCCAATTCTTCCGAACAATTAGCGGCGTCCTCACAAGAATTAACTGCAAGTGCTAACCAAGCATCTCAAGCATCTGAACAGGTTGCACAATCTGTTACAAAATCTGCAGGCGAAGTTGTCGAACAGCAAAAAGATGTTGGCGATTCACTCGATGCTATTAACGCCGCAATGGTTTCAATAGACAATATCGGCAAAACTGCTGATACTGTTTCTTCACACGCTACAAAGGCTAACAATCAAGCTACTGTTGGTAACCAAGCTGTTGACCACGCCGTCAATCAAATTATCAGCGTTGAAAAAATCGTTAATGACTCTGCAACCACTGTTGATAAACTTGGCAAACGTTCACAAGAAATTGGACAGATCGTTGAGGCTATTTCCGGTATTGCTGAACAAACTAACTTGCTTGCATTGAACGCGGCTATTGAGGCGGCTCGCGCAGGTGAACATGGTCGCGGCTTTGCGGTCGTTTCTGAAGAAGTCAGAAAACTTGCTGAAGAATCTCAAGGCGCGGCTCAAAAAATTGCACAACTTATTGGCGATATTCAAGCTGAAACTGCAAGCGCGGTTGATTCTATGCAAAAAGGTAATTCTGCTGTTCGTGCCGGTACTGAAGCAGTTGAAAAATTGCGCGACACATTTGAAGATATTCGCAATGCAACAGACAACGTTGCACTTGAAGCAAAAAATATGGTTGCGGAACTTGCCGCCATTGCACAGGCTACTGAAAAGATTCGTGACAATTCCCAACGTATTTCTGATAAGAGTGCGAATGTTTCACGTGAAATGGAAAGTGTTTCTGCTGCGGCTGAAGAACAATCTGCATCTGCTGAAGAAATTGCATCTGCATCTGATGAACTTTCCAGACTTGCACAAGACCTTCAAAACTCTTTGCAAGCGTTCAAATACGACTGATAAAATTTTTAGATACGAAAATTTTCAATCGACGGGGTTTTTGCCCTGTCGTTTTTTTTATTTTTTAATTTAATTTTTATCTTTAAATGTACTTTTCTTTTCCAAAGCAAAAAGAAAAGTACCAAAAG
>CALFJB010000002.1 GCA_937877565.1 uncultured Selenomonadales bacterium
GAAGGAAATGGGAATGAAGCCCGATGATATACCCCTGAAGGCCGGAATATTCGGTGCAGAGGCATGGAGTGAGGAAATGCGGCATGACATCGAAAACACTATGGGCATTAAGGCATACGACATTTACGGATTAACGGAACTTTGCGGCCCTGGCGTTTCGTTTGAATGCGAGGATCAGCACGGAATGCACATCAATGAGGATTACTTCATTGCAGAGATAATTGACCCTAAAACCGGTGAAGTTTTGCCGGAGGGTAGTTTAGGCGAACTTGTATTCACGACACTGGAGAAGGAAGCATTCCCGTTACTGCGCTACAGGACAAGAGATATTACGACATTGACACATGAGGCCTGCCCATGCGGAAGAACTCACGTGAGAATGACAAAACTGAAGGGCAGAACTGACGACATGCTGATTATTCGCGGCGTTAATGTCTTCCCAAGCCAGATTGAAACGGTACTAATCAACAGCGGGTATCCAGCAAACTATCAGATACTTGTTGACAGGGTGAACAATACAGATACACTTGAAGTGCGGGTAGAGATGACACCGGAAATGTTCACGGACAATCTCGGCGAAGTGAACAAGAGGCAGGAGGCTCTAGTTGACGGGCTGCGCTCAATGCTGGGACTTAGGGCGAAAGTTACGCTTGTTGCACCTAAAACTATAGTACGCTCTGAAGGTAAGGCCGTGCGTGTTATCGATAACCGCAAAATTTAGGGAGAGGTGATATTCATGAGCGTAAAGCAGATTTCTGTTTTTCTGGAGAACAGGCCGGGATGCCTTCACGAGATGACGAAGGCTCTTGCTGAGGCGAATATAGACCTGCGGGGACTCTCTCTTGCGGAGACGAGCGACTTTGGGATCGTAAGACTGATAGTAGACGACGTACTAGGCACTGCTAATACCCTGAAGGATGCGGGATTTGTGGCGAGCATGAGCGATGTGCTGGCGGTGGAAGTCCCGAATATTCCGGGCGGGTTGAACAAAGTGCTTGAGATTCTTGACGGAACAGGCATAAACGTTGAGTACATGTATGCGATTCTTGGGAATAAGAGTTCGGATACGGCGTACATGATCTTCCGGGTCAACGACAACGACAAGGCAGCTTTTGCGCTGAACATTGCCGGAGTGAAGATTCTTAGCAGTGAGGAGCTTTCTGCACTATAGGAACTGGTACAAAATTCGGGGGCTGTAGCTTTAGGGCTGCGGCTCTCGTTTTGCACTATGCAGGAGAAAAAGAAACACTCCCCCAATACTTTCACTGTAACAGGGGAGTGTGCGCAAAATCACTACTTGTTAATCTTGTCGCCGCGAGTTACTGACTTGCCGAAATCTATGAACGAGACTAGTTCGCCTTCCCTTACCGGCTCAGTGATGACTATTATTGTCTGCGGGCTGTAGCCTGCACTCTTTATCGCATCAAGGTCTATACGCACTACAGGTTCTCCGGCCTTCACAGTATCTCCCTGTTTCTTGAGGGCAGTGAATCCGTTACCCTTCATGTTCACCGTGTCAACGCCAATGTGAATCAGGAGTCCCGTGCCGTCCTTCATGCGAAGCCCAAAAGCGTGCGCAGTCGGGAAAATCATCTCAATAGTTCCGTTTGCAGGAGAGGCAATAATCCCATCAACAGGGTCAATCGCTACAGTTTGTCCCATAGCCTGCTGAGAGAACATTGCGTCCTTGATGTCATCAGGCCCAACGAAATTACCGCTCACTGCAGCAACTATCACATCATCAGGCATATCCGGAACTGATCCGGCGGCTTCAGCTGTGCCTAACTCTTCGGGCGGAATTTTCCCCTTTTTCTTCCAGATGTCGAACATGATATTGCAGGCCACAAACGCAACGACTATAGCTATCAGAGTTCCTATTATGGCGTTGTAGAAATTGCTCATTGTGTAGCCCAGAGCTGTAACCTCAGCATTAGGAATATATCCCGGAAGCACAAGAAGTCCCGGAGAACCGCCCGCGAATCTTGCGACTCTAGTCAATCCCATGTAAAGACCTCCGAGTCCTCCGCCTGTCATGGCCGCGTAAAGCGGGAATGTAAAGCGCATGTTTACACCGTACAATACAGGCTCAGTGATTCCGAGTACAGCCGTGAGTCCTGCGGAGCCTGCCTGCTGTTTAGTGTCAGGATTCTTTGAGCGCAATGCAACAGCAAGACCCGCTGCACCCTGAGCGATGTTTGACGGAAGCATACCGATAACGACAGAGTCCCATTTGACGGTCATTAGGTTGTTTGTGCCTATGGGGATAAGTCCGTAATGTGTGCCTGTCATGACCAGCAAAGGCGAGAAGAAGCCCACTATTGTCGGGACGATTATCGGGGCTGTGTCGTTGAGCCACTTGAAGAATACGTTGATCCAGTTGGAGACCCATGAACCTATCGGGCCAAGTACCGTAATCAAGACCGTACCTCCTACAAGCAGACTCGCTAGCGGAACAGAGAAGAACTTTATTGCCTGAGGAGAGACTTTCTGCGTCCAGTGTTCGACTATCGACATGAACCAAACGCCGAGAATTATCGGTAACACTGAAGACGTGTATATGGCCTTCGTTACGGGCAGGAAACCGAGAAATGTTACGGGATCTGTTCCCCTCATCAATGTGAGGAAGCCGGGGTATACCAGAATCCCAGCAAGAGCTAAAGCTGTTCCCTGATTGCACTTGAACTTTCTGGCACAAGACGCGGCCAAGAGTATTGGCAGGAAGTAGAATGCTCCGTCGCTCATAGCATTGAGGATCGCGTAGGTTTGGGTTTTGCTGTCAAGTACTCCGCAGACAACTCCCAGAGCCATTAACGCCTTGAGAAGTCCTGCGCCGGTGATTGCCGGGATGATGGGCTGGAAGATGCTGGCGATACTTTCAAGGATTATGCTTAACTTTGAGCGGTTGTCCTGTTTTTCTGCTTCGGGGTCATCGATGGCTGCGGAAGCCTCAAAGCCTCCGAGTGCGATAACTTCCTGATAGACCTGCGGAACGTCCGGGCCGATGACGATCTGGTACTGGCCTCCTGCATTGACGACGGAAAGGATGCCTTTTGTCTTCTTGATTGCGTCAGTCTTGGCCTTGCTGTCGTCCTTGAGGGTGAAGCGGAGACGAGTTGCGCAGTGTACTACGCCGCTGACGTTTTCTTTACCGCCGATGTTCTCAAGTATTGATTTTGCTAGTGCGTTATAGTCCATAAATATTGCTCCCTTCGTGTTAAATGTTATGTTGCGTCATGCGTTCCTGTGCGTCATTATAGACTTTCTCGTCCTCACGAACGCCCACTATGATAACGAGCATTTCCGTATCAGTGTGAATGAGCTTGTAGATGACCCGGAGGCCTTCACCGCGTAACTTGATTTCGAGGCACTTAGCGAGATTGATGCCGCCTTTATGTCCGAGTTCGATTCCGTAGCCGCCTTCACTATGAGGAAGGGGATTCGTGCGAGTCCTGTCGATGGCCTTCGAAACGCGCTGTTTTTGGCTGCCATCAAGTTTGCGAAAATCCTTTTTTACTTCTGGGAGGAAGCGCAACTTCCATTTCATTCCAATTCCACCTCCGGCATAGCGTCAATCATTTCCTGTGTTATTCCGAAGTCCTTGTAGAACTCTTCTTCGGAAAGCGTCTTGGACATGTCAAAGTGGCTCATTCTCTCGTCAGCAATCGCAATGAGTCTCACGTCATCACGATCCATAGTCATAAGTTCGTATTCATCCATTGGTACAATCACCCCCTCTGTTTTGCTGCCGTTCATGACAATGCGCGAGCCTGAGCGTCTGACTTCTGCGAAAATCTCGCCTGCCTTTCCCTCATTGAAGGCTGAGAATGGTACTGTCTTGTTGGTTATGCCTAATATAGCGGTCATTGTTTTACCTCCTGTGTGTAAAAATTTGTGTTGCTATTTTGCTCCGTAATTATTCTAAGCATTGACATCAGCACCATGTTCCAGGAGTAATCTTGCTACTTCTGTGTGATTGCCCCTTACTGCCCGCATTAAAGCCGTATCGCCGTCCTTGTTCTTAGCGTTGACATCTGCGCCGTGCTTCAGGAGTATTTCTGCTGCTTTTGCTTCGCCGTTCCTTGCTGCAAATATCAAAGCCGTCATGCCGTCATTGTCTCTAGCGTTGACATCTGCATTATACTTCAGGAGTATTTTTACTAGCTCTGTTTTGCCGTAGTTTGCCGCCGACATTAAAGCCGTCCCGCCGTTTTGACCCTTAGCGTTGACATCTGCACCATGCTTCAGGAGTAACTCTGCTAGTTCTGTGTTAAAGTAGTTTACTGCTTGCATCAAAGCCGTCATGCCGTTATCAACCTTGCTATTGTTGTTCTTAGCATAGTCCATTTTTGTGTGAAAATTAGTGTTGCTTGTTGCTTCATAAGAACGTAAGAACTTGGCAATTTTAGGGTAGCCTTTCGTTTGTGCCCACATCAAAGCTGTATTGCCTGCATCATCTTCAATTCCTACATCAGCACCGTACTTCAGGAGCAATGAGGCTATGCCCATGTTGCCGAACCTTGCTGCCCACATTAATGCCGTCATGCCGTGCTTGTCCCTAGCGTTGATCTCAGCACCATGCTTCAGGAGTACTTTTGCTACCTCTGTTCGTCTGTTCCATGTTGCCCTCATTAAGGCTGTCTCGCCGTACTTGTTCTTAGCGTTGACATCTGCACCGTACATAAAGAGAAGTGCTACTGTGTCTGCATGGCCTTTAAATGCCGCCCACATTAATGCCGTTAAACACCACCCGCTATGTTTATCTTCACACTCTGTATCAGCACCATACCTGAGAAGCAATTCTGCGGTTTCTGTTTTGCCTCTTAATGCTGCCCACATTAATGCCGTTCCGTTATCTCTATCCTTAGCATCAATATAAGCACCGTGCTTGAGAAGTAAATTTGCTATTTCTGTATAGCCATTGCGTGCTGCCCACATTAATGCCGTTAATCCGAGATGATCCTTAGCGTTGACATCTGCGCCGTGCTTCAGGAGTATTTCTACTATTTCTGCGTGTCCGTTCTTTGCTGCCCACATTAACGCCGTTCTGCTGTCTCCGTTATTAGCGTTGACATTCACGCCATTCATTAAGGCTTCTTCAACTTTTGCGACATCACCAGATTTGCACAGTTCTATAAAATCACTATTCCTCATCAAGACTCGCTCCGGCAGACTCTATCACTCCCTTGTACCAGTAAAAACTGTCCTTGCGCGAACGTGCAAGTGTCCCTTTGCCCTCATCGTCCTTATCGACATAGATAAACCCGTAACGCTTCTTCATCTCTCCTGACGACGCACTCACCAAGTCAATGCATCCCCACGCCGTAAACCCCATCACCGGAATCCCGTCCTCATTGATCGCGTCCCTCAATGCCAGCAAATGCGCCTTCAGGTACTCTATCCTGTAGGGATCGTGAATCTTCCCGTCAGCCTCTACCGTGTCATTCGCTCCGAGTCCGTTCTCCACAACAAACAGCGGCTTCTGATAACGGTCATAAAGTGTATTTGCCGTAATCCTCAGACCTAACGGATCGATCTGCCAGCCCCATTCACTACTCTTCAGGTATGGGTTGACCACTGAACGAAACACAGCATTTCCGGGCTTTGCGTGCTTGGCGAATATCTCAGGATCTGCCGTCGTGCACCGGCTCGAATAGTACGAGAACGCTACAAAATCTACCGTCCCATTCTTCAGCGTCTCTATGTCCTCACTGCTGAAGTCTGCGTTAAGTCCGGCCTTCTCCATGCGTTTCATTGCCCATACAGGATATTCACCCCGTGCCTGCACATCAATGAAGAAATAGTTATCCCTGTCCTTCTCCAGACTGTCCCACACATCCGCAGGGCTGCACGAATACGGGTAGAACTGTCCAGCCGCGAGCATACAGCCGACTTTTACGTCAGGGATAATCTCGTGAGCCATCTTCACCGCCTTAGCACTAGCCAACAGCTCATGATGTGCCGCAGTGTACTTCACCTGTTCCTTGTCCTCGCCCTCAGCAAAGGCTATTCCTGCTCCCATGAACGACATGTGCAGAAGCATATTTATCTCGTTGAACGTTATCCAGTACTTCACCAAGTCCTTATAGCGCGTGAAGATTGCCCGGCAGTACTTCAGGTATGCGTCGATCATTCTGCGGTCTCTCCAGCCTCCATACTTCTTGATTAACGCAATAGGCGTGTCGAAGTGGTCAATAGTTACCAGCGGCTCGATACCATATTTACGGCATTCACGGAACAAGTCCTCATAGAATGCGAGTCCTGCCTCGTTGGGGGAGTCGTCATCGCCGTTTGGGAGAATACGCGTCCAAGCTATGGAGAGCCTGTAGCACTTGAAGCCCATTTCGGCGAACAGAGCAATATCTTCCTTGTAGTGGTGGTACATATCAATCGCTTGATGAGAAGGATAGAAACGATTTTTTTCAATGGTCGGGCAAAAAGTACGCGGCGTGTTGACATCGCCACCAAGTAACATATCGGGCACAGAAAGTCCTTTGCCGTCATCAAGGAACGCGCCTTCACATTGATTGGCGGCAGTTGCTCCGCCCCACAAAAAATTTTTCGGAAACGCCATGATAAAAGCTCCTTTCAACTTAAACAATGGTACTGATTAAATTTTCTCCCTGATTAACATTTTTACTTTCAGTCGGGATAATGTCCCGATAATCATTGAAGTTTGTGACGACAACCGGCGTAATGACTGGATAACCGGCTTGCTTGATTTTCTCAATGTCAAATTCAATGAGCAACTTGCCCTGTTTAACTTTATCGCCTTGCTGAACGTGCGTTTTAAAGCCGTCGCCATTCATCTTGACTGTGTCCATACCGATATGAATCAAAATTTCCGCGCCGTTTGCAGTTTTCATTCCAATGGCGTGACCTGTCGGAAACAGCGTGGTAACTTCAGCATCTGCAGGCGCAAAAACTTTACCTTCCGCAGGATTTATCGCAATGCCTTTGCCGAGTACTCCGCTTGCAAAAACTTCGTCCGGAACGTCTGAAAGTGCAACAACTTCACCAGTCAAAGGACTTTGTAAAATTTCGCGCTTGAGGCTTTTTTCTTCATTTTGCGCGACGCTTAAAGCAATGTCGTTTACGGTATCAGTTTCAGCGGCAGAGACAACTTTCGGTTCTTCATCTTTGTAAAGCGGGAACGTCATTGCGAAGCCTGCTGCGAAGGCTACTGCAGAAACAATCATGCCATTGTACATTCCGCTGACATCATTTGTTGTCGGGTCGATAAAGCAAGGATATTGGAAGACGCCAAGTCCGCCGAAAATGAAAAGTTTGACGCCGAGAATTGCAACCAATGCACCACCGATTGCTCCGCCTATGCAGGAGATAATGAAAAATTTTTTACGCGGCAAGGTGACGCCGTAAATTGCAGGTTCCGTTACTCCAAAAATACCGCTGAGAAATGCCGGAATTGCAATGCCTTTCAATTTCTGATCTTTAGTTTTGATGATAATGGCAAGCACGACGCCGATTTGTGAGAAAGTCGTACCAAACATTGTGATAATAACAGGGTCCGCTCCGAAAGTTACAATATTTTGAATCATAATCGGAACTAAGCCCCAATGCAAGCCGAACATTACAAATACTTGCCAAAAACCTCCGATAAACAATCCTGCGAGAATCGGACTGATTGAGAAAATACCTGTAGCCGCCGCGCCGACTGCTTGACCTGCCCAAGTTGCTATCGGTCCTACTACCAACAAAGTCAACGGTATCATCGTCAACAAAGTCAAAAACGGTATGCCGAAACCTTTCAGCAAAGTTGGTACAATTCCCGTATAAAATTTTTCAACTTTCGCGCCTACCCATATTGCCGCAATAATCGGGATGACGCTTGACGCATAATTCATCAACAAAACCGGTATGCCTAAAAATTCCAAGTGTACCGGCGATTCAAAAATTGTTCCTGTTAAGACGTCGTAAAGTACTTCGCCCTGCATTATTTGAGGCAAGCTTGGATAAACCAAAGACGCTCCGATTGCCATTGCCGCAAATTCGCTCATCTTAAATTTTTTTGCCGCGCTGTAGCCCAAGAAGATCGGCAGGAAATAGAAAAATGCGTCGCCGATTACCGACATTACTTGATAAGTTCCCGCGTTGGTATCGACAATGTTAAAAGCCGCCAAAAGTGCCGTCAAACCTTTAACCATACCGCTTGCCGCCAATACTCCCAATATCGGCGTAAAAATTCCGCTTACCGTGTCGATAAACATATCAAGCGGCTTTTTTGGCGTGTCATCTTCTTCAGCCGCCGCGTCACCGCCTGCACCTTGAATACCTTGTGACGCTAAAATTTCGTCAAAGACTTCACCGACTGCATTTCCAATTACAACCTGATACTGTCCGCCGCTTTGCACGACCGTAACAACTCCGTCCATTGACTTCAGAACATCGGTATTGGCTTTACCTTCGTCCTTGAGTTTGAAACGCAGTCTTGTAATACAATGCGCCAATGAAATTACATTGCCTTTGCCGCCGACATTTTTTACAATGTCCGCCGCGAGTTTTTCATACTTTCGCGCCATTTTTTTCACCCCTTCAATCTAAACAACTGTCAGCCTTCCATTTATTTTTGTGAAAGTACTTTGGCAATATGTATTGTGAGATAAAATTTTTCATCGGAACTAATTTTGTACCGATACTTTTTAAGGATTAGTTCTTCAATTTTATCCGCGCAGTCATAAGCACGACGATATTTATTTTTAATCATCAAATTCATTTCGTCATCAATTTCGTCCAACTGCTCCTGCTCCGTAAAAACTCTTTTTGCAAAAAATTTTAAATGAGTGACAAGACGATAATACGGCAACGAATTTTTATCAAATTCAACTTGGCAAGTCATTCTGATAATGTTTGTAACCTCTTGAATCAACAGCATTATTTTGTTAGCTATCGGCAGATTAAGTTCCGTTTGAGCGTCAATGATGTGCATTGCGATGAAAGCCGCTTCATCTTCGGGCAGTTCAACCGAAAAATGCCGGTTCATAATTTCTATTGCCTTCACTCCGATTTGGTATTCTTTTTCGTAAAATTTTTGAATCTCAATGAGCAACATATTACGAATAGTGATGCCGTTGCGAATCCGGTAAATTGCCATGTGAATATGATCCGTTAAGGAAACGTAAACACTGTCGTTGAGTTTGCTTTCAAGCACGTTTTGAGCATAATCAATAATTTCATTTGCGGCTTGAAGATAATCGCTTGAAATGCTTGCAACAAGTTCTTGAAATTTCTCCATCATGCTTTTATTTGACAAAGTGTAAATGCGTTCAACGGAATCAGCGGAAAATTCATTGCCGACACGACGCCCGAAGGCGATGCCTCTTCCCATTGCAATAATTTCGCGACCGGATTCATTTTCAGTCAAGACAACGTTGTTGTTGAAAATTTTTTTGATAACCATAATCGGCACCTGCAAACAAAAAGTGGCTAAACCTGTTCAAGGGTACACAAAATTATCCTCAAAAGATTTAGCCAACTTAATGTAACTACTCTATCGTGGCAAGTTCCCGCATATCTGAACCGAAAACTTGATTATTTTTATCGCCTACGAATTATAAAAGGTGTATTATTAAAAGTCAACCCACTAAACCACAAATTACAATGGACGGCTTAATTTCAAACAATGAAGGAATTGTAGGCTCGGCGTTGAAAGATATTCGTGACAAAGTTGTTATTGCCTCTAAATTTGGAGTGACTCATAATCCGGACAGAAGTTTAAATCTTGAAAGTTCTCCAGAAAAAATCAATCGACGGTAGCTTAATGCGTTTGCAAACAGATTTTGTTGATTTATATTATCAGCACAGAATCGATCCGAATTTTGAGCCGGAAGTTATAAAAACATTGCCGACGAAAAAAATTCCTGCAGTAAATCAAATTGTAAATGCCTTTTTTTGTAAAAGACGACGCATTAAAAAATATGCAGGATTAGAATGTTCAGCTTGGCGTTTCAATTCACATGACCATTTCGCTAAAAAAATTGCGGACAAAATCGCTATTTTTATTTCACGATTTAAAATCGGAAAACTTAATTTTGCCGTCAGAGCGCGTGAAAATTATTGTCTGCTACATTATCCACAGCAAAAAGCCGATTTATGTTGAACAGTTAATGAACGCTTGCCAAGTCAGCCGCAATACTATTTTCAACGATATTCATATGTTAATCCAACAACTGCGCGATTATAATTTATCTTTGTCATACGCGCCGAAAATCGATTACAAATTTGAAGGTGACGTTATACACGTTCGCGCATGGTACTTTCTTTTCTTCGACGCATTGCGCCCGTTGCTTGAAAGCGCGTCGAAGGCAATTTGTTCATAATCGCCGCGTTGTTGCCGATCATGAAAGATTCAAAAGACAAGTTGCCTTTTCCCAGTCTCAAAGAAAATAAAATTTTCGCGCGGCTTGATGTATTGTTGCCGCTTTGCGAAACTTAAACGACAGAACTTAAAATTTCTATTGAAAGTATGGTTAAAAATGGAACAATTCATTAAGCACGTTAAAATTAAAAAATTGCGACACTTGGAAAACATCGAAATTACTTTATCTGCCGATGAGCGACAACATTTATTGTTGACTGGTAAAAATGTTTCAGGAAAGACTTCATTTTTGGAGACAATAACGGATTGTTTTTAAAGCTATTATCGAAAATATGAAAAATGATTCTAACCAAACATCTGATAACGATAAATTTGTGTTGTTAATTAGTGCTGTGATAAATGGTGATGTTCATCTTTCATTCAATTCTGTTGATTGGAACAGTTTTGTTGACGGTGATTTTATATTAGCTTATTTTCCAGCTGGACGAAAAGCAAATGTTTTAATGGCAAAAGGCGTAGAAAACTTTAAACTTTCCAATAGCTACGGTTTATCTGATGATCCGGCTCAAAATCTTGTGAAATACATGGTTCATTTGAAAACTCAGCAGGCGTATGCTCGACAAGAAAACGATTCAAAAATTGTGACTGACATTCAGAATTGGTTTAATAGATTTGAAAACGCGCTAAAAATTTTGCTGGAAGACGAAACTATTCGCCTTGAATATGACTATAAAAATTATAATTCCCTGATTCACCAGAGTGGGAGTTTGCCTTTTGGTTTCAACGAACTTTCGGATGGCTATTCGTCCGTCATTCAAATTATGTCGGGAATTATGTTGCGAATGGAGCATAATTGGCTGTTAAAAGGCTCTTTGAGCAATTATAATTGTGAAGGGATTGTGTTGATAGACGAACTTGAAACCCACCTGCATATTGAGTTGCAAAGAAAAATCTTACCTTTCTTGACGAAATTTTTTCCTCGCGTACAATTTATTATCAGCACTCACTCACCTTACATAATCACTTCGGTATCTGACGTCACTATTTTTGACTTAGAAAAAAAGTTACGTTCAATGACATGTCAAATTTTTCGATTGATACTGTTGCTGAGGCTTATTTTGACTCCGAAGATTACTCACTTGAACTTGAAAAAAAATTGCTGAATATAAAACTTTGATTGAAAAAAACAATCCAACGGAAGAAAAAAGAATTAAACGAGCTGAATTAAAGACCACATTGAAAAATATCAACAGCACTTCTTCATGGCTTTGAGAGAAATTTTCCACGATAAATGTTATCTCTGCGAATCTAAAAATATAACGGATTGGGAAATTGAGCATTTAAAGCCGCACAACGGAGATCGGGATGTAAAATTTGATTGGGAAAATCTTTTTTAGCTTGTAGACATTGCAACCATATCAAAGGGAACAAATTCACGCCAATTTTAGACTGTACAAAAATTGAATTCGACGAGATTATTTCTTTTCGCAAAATCGGGTACTTCGGAACGGAAGAAACTATCGAAATTAAAAAAGTTGATGACAATGACGACATTACCATCCAAATGACTTGTGACTTGTTACAACGAATTTATTACGGTAATACCCCACAGGAAAAATCTATTCCCCGCTCTCTTATTCATGCCGGTAACTCTATCGTTCGTAATGCTTCCGCCCCCAACGCTTCTTCCGACGTCATCATTAAACAGACTGAAAATCTTCTTGACCACATTAAGTTTTCTTTTGACCTGACTTCCTCTTCCAATTTCGCCGACTTCTTCAAAAAAAGTTCCAACAAAACGTCGACTCCATGAAACTTTTTGCCAACCGCAAAACCGGCTTTGATAATCTCGACCAGTATCAAATCTTTTCCCCCGGGCTTTACGTCATCGGAGGACTTCCTGCTCTCGGCAAAACTTCCTTCGCTTGGCAACTTCTCAACCAACTCGCCCAAAACGGCAAACACTGTATTTTCTGTTCCTACGAAATGTCTGAATTCGAGATTTTCTCTAAATCCCTTTCTAGACGTCTTTTTCTTCAAGACCATACTTCTACCTTAACTGTCGCTGATATTCGCCGTGGTGGGCATTTTACGGCGTTTGAGCGCCTTTTAAATGAGTTTAAATCTTCCAACCTTGACCTTCACGTCCTTGAACTTCAAGAACACGACATTGACGACCTCATTTTTAAACTTCGTCCTTTTTGCAAAGATAAAGCTCCTATCTTCGTTCTTGACTACCTTCAAATCGTTCCTGTCAAAGATTCCAATATTTCTCCTAAGCAAGCTATTGACGAGATTGTTCGCAAGCTCAAAAACTTCCAACGCCAAACCAACTCCACTTTTATCGTCGTCAGCTCTTTCAATCGCCTTAACTATTACAAACACGTTTCCTTCGAGAGTTTCAAAGAATCCGGCAACATTGAATACTCCGCCGATGTCGTTTGGGGCCTGCAATTTTATTGTACCAACAAATTACTTGACGGGACTGTTTCCAAAAATCGCGACATTATCGACAACGCTAAAAAAGCCAATCCGCGCCAAGTTCAACTCTGCTGTCTTAAAAATCGGCAGGGTATCAACTATGACATTTTCTTCAAATATTTTCCTGCCAATGACTGCTTTGTTCCCTGCCTTGAATCTGACTTCATTGACGAAGAATCTAATACTGATTCTAACGATAGTCCTCAGCACTACAACGACGACTAAAATTGACAAAAAAGCTAGCCCGCTTGTTTTGATTTATGATAAAATCACTTTACCAAAAAACAACCGTCTGTGCGCCTAAAATCGAAAGGAGTTTTTCAAAAAACTTTCCCAAAATCATTACCAAAATTAACGGGCAACTCATTGACAACGCTGTCTTTTTTACTCTCCAATGTCCACTTCTTATCATCTCAGACAAAAAATCCCAAATCCTTCGTTACGACTCCAACCTTCTTAACGTTCCCAATCAAAACAACACTCCTTTAGTCATTTCTCTAAAAAACTACGTCATGCGTCGTATCTGCGAAATTAAGTTGCACAAGAACTTGACTCCCACCATTACTTTTAACGACGTTTTCTCTAAGTGCAGGTTAGGCAAAGTCAGTCACGACCAGCAATACAATGCCCGTAATGTCATCATTAAATTTCTGGAACATCTGAAAGGTCAAAAATTCATCACCGACTTTGAGGTCAAAAAGCGTGGAAATACCATATACGGCGTAACTTTTGTCTTTTAGGGGTGCATTAGTCATTCGTACGAGGTGAATTAGTCATTCGTACGATATTTGACTTTTAGGGTTTTAGCCATATGTGGCGCGGGTTTTCCGACCTCGCGCCAAAACGCTTATACTACGTAGACCCTGTAGACTACGTAGTTACGCGGACGCAGTTTTCGCGTACGGCTACGCTACGCCGACGCTCAACTGCTTGCGTCCCCTGACGCCTAACGGCGCGGGACGCACCGCTTCACACTTAAAAAGAAAAAATTTGCTCATTGGGGGCTACGCCCCCCAGCCGCAAGGCTAACCCCCAAAAGCAAAAAAGGGCAAGCGCTACGCGCTTGAGACATGCCTTCGGCTTTTAAAATTAAAAAATACTCTTTAATTTAAGTAAAAAATGATCAGAAATTCACGGAGGTTGAGAACTTTTGAAAATAAACAACCGAAGATATACCGGAAGTAAGTATAAATTGATAGAATGGATAAAAGACTTGATAACGGCAAATTGCGCAGATTTCAGAAGTTTTTTCGATGTTTTTGGAGGAACGGGTATCATTACAGCAACGATGCTTAATGACGTTCAAAAAGCGGTTATTAACGATTTCTTGTACTCAAACGAGATTTGCTACAAGGCATTTTTTGGAAATAAGGAATATAGTCCGCAGAATTTAAAAATTTTTGTCGATAATGTATCTGCTCTAGATAAAAAAAAATTACCCGATAATTATGTTTCTGCAAATTATGGCGATAAATACTTCAACCATGACGACGCAAAATTAATTGGCGTCATTCGTGAAAGAATTCAAGTAATATATGAAGGTGGACAGTTGAACGAACGCGAATTTAACATTTTGCTGGCGTCGCTCCTGTATTCTTTTGACAGATGTGCAAACACCGTCGGACATTACGACGCGTATATAAAAAAAGTTTGTCTGTCCAATTTTGAATTTGAACTGATTGAGCCTATTACTGGTAATTCCGTCGTAGAAATATACAGGGAAGATGCCAACAAATTAGCACGACGAATTTCAGCAGATGTGGCATTTGTAGACCCTCCGTACAACAGTCGTCAGTATTCGCGTTTTTATCACGTGATGGAGACGATAGCAAAATGGGACAAACCGCCTTTAAGTGGAAAGGCGATGAAGCCGCCATTGGAAAATATGTCGGAATACTGCAGAGTGAACGCGCCTATTGTGTTCAACGATTTGATTAAGAATTTGAATGTGCGCTATATTGTAGTCACCTATAATAATACCTACGATTCCAAAAGTTCCTCATCTCGGAACAAGATAACGCTTAACCAGATAAAGGAAATTCTCAATTACAGAGGGAATACAAAGATATTTGAAAAAAGTTACAGTCGATTTAATGCCGGTAAAACCGAAACCACTGACCACAAGGAATATCTTTTCATCACAGAGGTAGAAGACCTATGAAAGAAAAAATAATCCGTTCCCCGTTTTTCTACGTAGGGGACAAATACCGGCTGATGCCGCAACTTCGGAAATTGTTTCCGCACAAAATTTCGACATACATTGAGCCGTTTGCCGGAGGTGGCAGTTCTTTTATCAACACGTCTGCTGACAGATACATAGTCAATGACATCAATTTTTACGTCGTTGCCTTACATGATATGATGAAGTCATATGCCGGACGCATCGATGAATTTTTTCAGAAGATCTATGACTTGATAAGTCGGTACGGTTTGTCGTGCTCCTTTAAAAATTTTCTTGTTCCTGATGAACTTAAAAAAAAATATGAGAAAACGTATTACGCTCATTACAACAAAGCCGCTTACTTGCAACTTCGCGAAGAATTCAACGAAAGTCGGGACATATTGAGTTTGTACCTTCTGTTAATCTATGGCTTTAATCATATGATTCGTTTCAATCGCGCGGGGCAATTTAATTTGCCCGTCGGCAATGTAGATTTCAACAAAAATGTGTACAGCTCCATATGTGGCTATCTGCACTTCTTGGAAAATAATGACGTAACTTTCAGTAATATGGACTTTGCTAATTTTCTTGACCGGCAGGCGTTTGATGAAAATGCGTACGTCTACTTTGATCCGCCTTATCTTATCAGTGACTCCGAGTACAATAAATTTTGGGACGAATCAGAGGAGAGGCGCCTTTGTTTTTACTTGGATGAACTAGACTGCAAAGGCGTTCGCTTTGGCATTAGCAACTTGATTATGCATAAAGGCGCAACCAATGAAATTTTTCTTGAATGGTCGAGAAAATATTTCTGTTATGACATCCGTAGCAATTACATAAGCTTTAACGACAATAGCGTAAAAAAAAGTTCGAGGGAGGTCTTTGTAACAAATTATGCCGAAACCGAAAGCGAAACCGTTATCTTTTTCAACGACATTAAGAAATCCGGAAAGGATACCGAATTTTCTCAAATGCATATTGCCATTTGAAGGAATGCGCATGACTTCGGAGGTTATTCACAAAGTCGTTAAGAATTTGGTACGTGAAAAAGAATACACACCGATGTTTGTCAAGAGAACACCGGCGTTAAAGGCAATTAGGGATAGCTTTGACGACTATTTTACGGATGAACAGTTGGAGCTTATTATTGCCAGGTCTCCACAGAGCCACAAAGAAAAAGGATTTGATTATGGTTGGGACTCTCGTTTCGATACTTGGTACAAGATGATTAAAGAGTTTGGCTTTATCAAGTATTCGATGAATGAGCCGATTCAAATCACCTCAACCGGGCATATGCTGGTTGACGCGTATTTGGAGGAACCGCGTAACGAGAAAAAGATTCAAGCAGTATTTTTGAATGCGTTGATGAAGTATCAGACGAACAATCCATTGCGAAGAATTGTGAACGACAATGCTCCTTTACCGCTCTTGCTGAGAGTGATAAAATATTTTCACGATGATGACGAAGAAAATAACTCAGGCTTATATCGTTGTGAATTGCCGATTCTTATTTGCTGGCAAGACAATGATGCTTTGGCGGCTTATCGCTACATAAAAAATATCCGAAAGCTGAAGGGGTTCAACTATTCGGATGAGTTCATTTATGAACGTTGTCTTGAAATTCTCAATAGCACCAATCGAAATTATCTTAAGTTAGAGAAAATTTGCCATGAGGCAGTAGATGAATATATTCGCAAAATGAGAATGAGCGGACTTTTGTCACTGCGCGGCAACGGCAGATTTCTCGATATAAACGGTTTTGAGAAAGATTTAGCAGACTATGTAGTCCGGAATTACTCGATGTACCCGAAATTTATAACAGAAGAAACCTACATCAACTACATGGGTACGATTGACGGCGAGATTGTTCAACTTGAAGATAAATCGCAACCGGATTTTACAGATGTTCGGAAGAGAACTTTGTACCGATATGCAAGAGAAATGAGCAAGGAATCTGTCAAGAAAGAATTGCTAACGGTATGTGCGCGTCGTGAGAGTACCGATCCTACTTTGAGGTATATTAATGCACCGACGCGATTAGAATTTTTAACCAGCATAGCGCTGGTACAGAACTTTCAAGGTCTTGATGTCAATCCAAATTATTCCGTCGACGATGAAGGGTTACCTACGTTTACAGCCTCTGGAGGATATGCAGACATTGAATGTTATGATTCCGACTGTGACAGCTACTTCGAGGTAACGTTGATGTGCGGAAGGTCGGATCAAGTCAACAACGAAATTATTCCGATTAGCCGACATTTAAGAGAAGCAAAGGCAAAAAGACGCGAAGAATCTTTTTCCGTGCTTGTCGCTCCCGTAATACATCCCGATACAGTAGAAGCGGCAGATTGGCAAAAATATAAGTACAACGTGGATATTCTTACGTTCAATATTAACGAATTTATCGTCAAAATAGGAACTGCCCATAAAGTTTTCCAATTGCTTGAAGATAAAGTTTTCTAAATGAATGTTCTATATTTCTTCAAGTAATCTCTGAAAATTTAAGATATCATCATAAAAGGTTTTAGCCAGATGATTTGTTCTGTTTTCAATGTCAAAATAATTATCTTGGCTAATTATTCGCTCAGCTAATTTTCTAGAAGATTTGAAGTTGGATTCTTTGTATGTAAGTACTTTTTCAGAAAGTTGTTTGTCAGCACAACGATCATTCAGGCGATTTTCTAAAGGTATTAAGTTTCCAATTTGACCATTAATACGATTTTCAGAATCTGGTAATACGTGTTCTATCGTAAAATCATTATCGCAATACCCAGAGAGAAAATACTCAAAAGTTTCCAAAACGATTTTTACTCTATTTTTGTTATCATCACCGTCGTAATAACCACTATGATGAGACCATCCAATGTCCTTAAATAAATTTATAAAATTTTCTCTCGGAGGCAATTTATTTTTTAAACTTTGTATGAATTCAGCTAAAACCGTGTCACTGTAGCCTTCTTCCAATTTTCTGGCATATTTATTAATAATATCGGTTAATCTATTAGAATTTTGTTTTCCGATTAAGTTATAGCATATGAAAAAGTTGTACAATATTAAGAGGATTTTTTCATATTTTGTTGTACTCAACAAGCCATTATGTACGCAATGAAGTAAACTTAATAAAATTGGGCGTAACTGTTCTTGACGTCTTTTTTTGAAAAATTCAAATATTTTATATTCAGTCTTAGAGCAGTTTGGATCTTCTCCAGTTATCATAGGATTCACTATTTTGTAGTAGTAGTCAGACTTTTGCATTATGTCTTTTAGCAATTCAGATGTATTTTTGCCTTTGGTTCCTTGCTGAATGGTTTTATAAGGTGAGAGGTTAGCAATATATCCATATTTATGCACAGCATAATGTTTAATAAATTTTGACAAGTGTTTTCCCAACTTAGTTTCTATCCCGTTCCAGTAATCCTTTGCTTTATCTCGATCTTCTTCTGGCTGTACAAATCTCATAATATAATTTTTCAAAAGCTCGTGATCTTCTAAGTCTATTCCACGGGCGTTCAAAATTTCAAAGATTGTATAGGAGTCTTCATCCGATGACGCTATGATACTCACATATTTCGTGCTTATTAACGCATCTCGTAATTTCAAAAGATAGAGTTTGGTATTATTGGGGGCATTTAATTTTTCTTTGATATAGCCAACATAAGAGACAAACGCATCGACAATGTGTTTATCTCTATTTCTATTCAAGTTTAAAGCGTCAAAAAAAGTACGCACATTTTTTTGACGCAGGATAGCTTCGTCAGATGTTATGATATTATTCAATATGTTTTCAAAAGAAGCATATTGCTCAGCATTAACTATCATTATTTCGTTGTTTTTATCATTTTTTGCCATAACATATTGCTGGGTTCCATTAAAGTCGTCTTCCATATGCTCTAATTTTAACATATACATTATGGAAACTAAGAATATGGTGAGAGTCATGATACGTTGTTGTCCATCTATAATCGTATATCTAGAGATCCCCTGTTCACGCCCCTCGTCTTTCAAAACAATACTCCCTATAAAATGCGGTGGCTGTTTGGGATTCTCTGCAACTATCGAAATATCTTCAAAAAGTTCTTTCCAATTTCTTTGATCCCATACATATTTTCGTCGATTTCTTGGTATATTATACCTCGTTCTATTAAATAATGTATGAATATCGGCATCGCTGGCTTGAAAACCCATTTCAATAATTCTCCTGTGAAAATACGAAAACAATTTTTATCAAAAACTTGAATCAACTAAAAAATCTGTAAATATTTAAAGATTGTCAAGATTATCTAATCTCAATATCCATTTCAAAATATATTTGACTCATATTATAATCTATGCAGGTAATACCTTCAACTTCTTATAACTTTGGCATGAAAGATTTTTATTTGTGTCCATTATGGGCACATTTTTTTCGCCTCGCAGAGCTCGGACCTTACGAAGTAAGGTATACCGAGATATACTTTTTTGCAAAAAGATAAGATTTTCGGAAGGGTATTTGGTGGCATAATTCTCAGTGTAAAAGGAGGTTATGCCAATGAGCTTTCAACAAGTTATTGCCGGTAAAGTTAAACTCAACGGGCTTGGCGGAATTCGCCGACATCTTCAAGAGCGCCAACGGGTAAAGACAAATCCGAATATAGACCTGTCTCGCTCTTATCTTAATCATTGCATTGAAGAGTTGACACCCGATCATCTGAACAGTCGCGTCAATTCCCGTATCAAGCAACTGGGGTTGAAAAAGAAACCGCGTTCCGATGCCGTCGGGCTCGAAGATATTATCATAAGTGCCTCTTCCGAGTTTATGCTGACAGCAGACGCCACTTTAAGGGAACAGTACTTCACAGACGCTCTTCATTTCTTTCAAAACCGTTATGGTAAGGAAAATGTGATGTACTGCCATTGTCATATGGACGAATCCAACCCTCACATTCACGTTGGAATTGTTCCCATTACTCCTGACGGACGACTTTCTGCTAAGTGCTTGTTCAACCCAAAATCTTTGGAACAGTTGCAAACTGATTTTTACGAGCAGGTTTCCAAATTCTATGGCTGGAACGTGGGCAATCTCACGCCAAGAAATATTTGCCTCTACAACAGTTCAAAGCGAAACAAGCCAAAGCATCGGCTCAGCACTTTGCGGACTCCATCAACGCTGCTATTCTCACTCAACAAAAAATCACGGAAATAAGAAACTCGGCTCACTTTGCTACTTCCGGCTTGTTCTTCACGTCCGAAGACCGCGACAACGTTCAACTACCTACTAAAAATTTTCGTAACTTGGTGCAACTGGCAGAGGAAGGAACAAAAGCTACTGTGCTTATTCAAGCTTTGCGCGACGATCTGCAGAAATTGCAAACAGAAAATTTACAACTTAACTCTAATTTTCAATACCTGCGCCAACAATTGAACCAACTGGAAGAATCTACCGTCGCTTACTCGGAAGTACCACTGAAGTGGCGCAAGATAGTCGATTCTCAGCTTGACGACCTGAAACAAACATTTACGCAATATTGTCACAAGTCAAACGCTTAACCGTCAAAGTTTTTATCTCCACCAACAGAAATCTTGACGAGACAGAAAAAATGATGCGTGAATCATTAAAAAATATCGGCGTTAAGGATACAAAAAAATACATTTCCAACGTCATTCGTGCCTCTAAATTGCAGTTTAAACATAATGAATCTCTGCCTGTTTCAGCGCCTTCGTGGAAAACACCTAAGCCGTCTCAAACCGACTATAAGGCTACTACCAATCCATGCGTTTTCCCGATGTTACTTCCTAATATCCCTGACTTGTGGCAGGATTTTTCAACGATTAATTGGGATTGGCTATCAGAGTTCGACAAAGATGAGATTATGATAAAGAAAATGATTCGGGAACTTTAATGTTGTTATATTCTTTCGCTTGTGCTACAATAAACAGTGCAAAGAGGATTTCCCTCTAAAAGCAATAAAGGCTCTGCGTGTCTCACAAACACCACAGAGCTTATCTCGTGAATGACCCATATTCATCTGAAACCCAAAGGCTTTACTGCAACCGACCTTGTCAGTTATGTCAATTATACGACAGATTTAAGGCTTTTTCAACTGGATATTATTTGAACTCAATCTATAAAAAAGGCGACATTCACGAGCGTGGTTGTCGTCTTTTTACTTTTATGCAGGTTTACCTGCAACGTATCTTAAAACGTCGCTACGGGCTTTACAGGCGACGTACAAGTCTATTTTTGAAAGGAATGATGAAAATGACTGACCTTGACCAAATCAAGGAATTGCAAGAACGCAGGACTCAACTCCAAGTCAAGTACCAATCTTTGAAAGCTGAAGCAATAAAAGCAATGGTAGCGGCATCTGATGAATCGCGTGCCATTATGCTTGAATTTGACTCTCTTTCAAAAGAAATTCAAAACATAAATCAAGAGATTTACAACTTAGAGTACGCTGATGAAATTAAAGCCGAACAAGAGCGCAAAGCTCGCGCTGAAGCTGAAAAACTTGCCGCTGAACGCGAAAAAAATGAAAAAGAGCGTCAAAGGTTGCAGACGTTGAAAGCTGAGATTGAAGAACAAGCCGAAAAGCTCAAAGGTAAGAAAAAAACTTCAATCGAACATTTTAACTCCGCCGCTGAAAAAGTTTTGGATATTTTGAAAGTTCAGCTCACGCCGTCAACTATGTGCGTCGAACCTAACGACGCTTTCACCAAGTCCGTTTTCAAAGCGAGCAAATCCGCCTATAAAGCTCTTCTGCGCGGCAAATTCTATAACGTCAAAGAGAAACGCAAGACTAAGAAGAAAGACCCTGTTTTCAGCAAATTGGAAATTCAAAACGTGGAAGGCTACGATAACGACCTCCCTCTTAATGAATTTGATCGCGCCGTTCTGGGTATTATCATCAGCGAATATCTTGCCGACAACCTCTATACCACCGTCAATATCATTCACCGTGCTTTAATCGGCAGACCCGGGCAAGGCTTAAAAGGCTTTTATCCCAAAAAAGACCAGAAAAAATCCATTGTCGATTCGGTTATCAAGCTGATGTCTACCGTCGTTGACTTTTCCGGCGTCAATGATTCGTTGAAGGAAATGAAGTACACGGATAAAGACGGCAACGAAATTACTTTTCGCGCTTCCAATCTCTTGTTGGCTGATATTATCGACGCGAAGATCAACGGGCAAGAAATGGAAGGCGTCATCTTCTTCAAGCAAAATTCTCCTCTTTTTCAAATCGCCGACGCCAAAGACCAAGTTATCAGATACCCCCACGCGCTTTTGAACGTTCCCAATCAAAACAACACTCCTTTAGTCATTTCTCTAAAAAACTACGTCATGCGTCGTATCGTTGAAATCATTGCGCACAAAATGACGCCGACCATTACTTGGGATAATGTCTTTCGCCGTTGCAGAATCGTTGACGCTAGTCGTGACATTAAATCTGATGTATGCAAAAATATCATTAAACTTTTTGAAAGTCTTCTGAAAGAGGACTTCATTAAATCCTTTGAACCCGCTAAAAAATTCTCGGATGCCAAACGTTCTTACGGCATTTCTTTCACTTTCTAAAACTCACACCACGTCTTGCTTTTTTAATAAATTGTCAGAAAAAGGGCTCAAAGTCTAGATTTGACGCATAGTACATTAGCCAAGTTTTTTAGTTCAAAAAAATGGGGTTTTAGCAAGGCGTGGTCTTGCTTTTCGGCATATCATCAAAACCTATATACATTGTAGATCTTATAAACAATGTAGCGCGAATGCAGACGCGCTATGCGCTTCGCCTGCGCACCAAATTTAAAAATACGATAGATTAGTGATAATATAGCCGTTGCGCTACCTAAAATAATTAAAATAAAAAAATGCGGCTGAAAATGGTTTGCATTTAGCCGCAAGATTTTCCAATCAGTTAAAGGTTTTGAAGACGTCGTAAACAGTGGCACATATTTTTTCAGAAATGGAAGCAACAGATAATTTTCTAGTCATCAAGATTTTTAATTAATGGGTTCATTAAGAAACACAAGGAACTGACTTGCGTTTATAGTCTGATTAATCTCATCAATTTTAACGACTTGCAAAAAAAACTCATTATAATGAGCCTAAAATTTTTATAGACTTTTCGTGCTATTTAATGCGATTGATATTATGTGTTTGTCGAATACTGTGCTGAACAACTGATAAAAATTTCCCATATATTGAACCAGATGCTTTTCCGGCAATGCGTCTATTTGATTCGGGTTCATTCCAAAACCGGTACCTACACATTTTAACAAACTTTCCTTCCGCGTCCACAAGATGTAAAAACGTATATGAGAATTTCCAATCCAACCTTTTTCGCGTTTTGTAAATCCGACTTCTATAAGGTCTGCGGTAATATCGTCCTTTAATTCTTCAATGTCAACACCGATTGATTTTTCGCTTTCAGCTAATACCACATAATTCCCGCTGTGCGACACATTAAAATTTTTACCATATGCTAAAGGTTTGCCGTATTTTCCAAAATAAACTTTTTGCCAACTAACCGTCTGCATTATCAAAAAAGTTGAACCGATACTACGAATTTGATATTCTTCCTTCCGATAACATAAAGCTTTTTGACGTCGTTCCTCCGGCAATGTATTCAAAATTTCTTCTGCACGTGTTTTAAGCTTGCGAATATCCAGTAATTTTAAACGTACATTAAGTTCATCAATAAAAAGGTCTGTTATCATTTTTTGATAGTGACTCGATAAATTTCCGATAAGATAATATCAAGTGAAGTATCGTCCATCATTAAATCGTGTTCGTGTGGCGTATAAATAATTTTAAGTCGTGCTGTATCACAGAAATTTTCAAAACCGCCCGCGTCAAACTGCATCATTTTTTGCCAGTACGCTAAAGATTTTGCAGATTGGTTCAAAGGTAATTCTTCGGGCTTGAAATACGTAACATTGCCATGGAAAAATGCCGGTCGGTGTTCTACTACATCTTGAGACACATGCAAATAATTTTTTATCCCAGCTTCCAACATACCTTCTTCGCGAAGGTCTTCAAAGAGTGGACTGGTTTCAAAATAATCCCTATGAGTTTCGCTGAACATATTTTTTGCCAATTCGTTTATTGTCTCATCAGTTATAACGTGCGAATCAAGCATAAAAAGATGTTGAACTTTTTCTCCGGAATTTTCTAATTGGCAAGCCATTTCGTGGGCGACAATTCCTCCGTAACACCAGCCGCCTATTATGTATGGACCTGTCGGCTGATATTTTTTCAACGTCTGAACGTACCTTGCGGCAATGTTTTTTATGCCGTAAGGTGCTTCATGCGGATGATAAAGGTTGAAAGGTTCTATTACGGCGAAAGATATATAATCTTTTATTCGGCTTGCCATACGGTAATATACTTCGCTACTGCCGTTTCCGGTATGGACAAATACCATTTTGGGTTCAACATTTTTGGAATAAATATGTATGTCTGGAGGTATTTGAAATTTTGCGGTAGACATTTGCTTGAAATTAGTATGACTCTTCCGACTATCAAATGGTTCTTTTCGTAGGACTTCTTGCCATTCGCGTATTGACGAATCTTGAGGATATTTTTCTTCCAAAATGGATAGTAAATTTGCGCAATATGTCAGCAGATCGGCATTTGAAAAAAGTATGCAGAACCCCAAGGCAAAAAGAAAACTTTGAGTAGTCGTGTTAATGCAAAGAACTTGCAACAGAGAATTTCTTTGCATATCAACGGAGATATTCATTAGTTGATTGCGAAAAATTTTAAACTTTCTATAGTCGGGCTTTTCGACATTGACAATTTGCAATGGGATTTTCCTGTTTGTGATAACCTGTTGTATAACCGGCGTGTGATGAAAAACAATGGCTGCCCGAAATACTTCATTTTCTTTTGTCAAGTTGTCGATGGCTTGTCTTAAATCTTCTTCACTAATGAGCCTGTCAAGCTCAATCATATACACTTTGCGCGATCCTTTTTGGTCTGGTTGGAAAATTTGTTGAAAGAAAAGTTCATCTTGTTCAGAAGTTAGCGGAAGAACTTTTTCTATTTTTTCGCCTCTGTCTGAAAAATCTTTGACTATCATTTTGTATTGTTCCGCTGACCAAAGTTTGGAATAATCGACTTGTGCATTATCGGCAATTTTTTGAAGTTCGTTTAATTTTAAAATTTGCGGAGTGCTGATTTTTATTCCTTGCGCTCTAAGTAAAGTTGAAAATTTCATTGCCGACAACGAATTACCGCCAAGTGCAGTGAAATTATCAGAAGGATAAGCATTGACGACGCCCGTAATTTCTTCAGCTACCTGAATAACTCGGAGCAAAACTTCACTATCCAATACATCTGCGTGAGAACTTTTTAATTTTGGAAATGGCAATTCTTGACGTATAATTTTACCGTTGGCATTGCGCGGCATCGAAGAAATCCTTACCCATACTTCGGGAATCATATAATCTGCCAAATGATTTGAAATTTTTTTCTTCACAAGATTGGTATCAATTTCTTGTTCAGCTTCGTAGTAGCATACAAGATAATCTGTGTTACGAATATTTTTGAGTGTGACGACAATATTTTTAACATTTGAGCAGTTAATTTCTTTAACAGCGTTTGCAACTTGAATTTCCACTTCGCCCGGTTCAATTCTAAATCCCCGCAGTTTTATAAGATTATCAATGCGTCCCAAAAGATTAATAATGCCTAGTTCATTACATTTTGCAAGGTCGCCGGTCCGATACCAAACACGCCCGTTAAGTTTAATCCATTTTTGGGCAGTAAGTTCCGGCAATTTAAAGTATCCTTTTGACATAGGATTTTTTGATACAAGCAATTCGCTCGGTTCTCCAGCCTTGACTTGATTAAATTTTTCATCGACCAAAATAATTTCTGTGTCGCAGGAAGGTTTGCCGATAGGAATTGGATTTTCATCACCTTTAATTTTTGCAGTCATAATGCCGCCAGTTTCAGTTGAGCCATAACAGTTCCATAAGCAGATATTTTTTGAATAAGCCTTGAAGTTGCGAAGATTTTCGCCCGCTGCAAAGACAGCAATTTCCGTTATTTCATAATCTTCGGCAAGCATTGTTGCGAGTCCTGACGGTATAAAGGCATGGGAAATTTTTTCTTGTTGCAAAAATTGATATAAAAATTCTATATCATCTCTTGCAAACTTTGGCGCCAAATTAATTGTACCGCCTTTAGGTTGTCCTGTCGTTCCTGAAGTATAAAGCAACATTGCGGTTGAGTCTTGATTGACATCAGCGGTATAGTTGAAATTTTTATCTTCGGAATTTTCAACCATATATTTCAATCTCTGCGAAGGGTAGGCGTCGTCCATTGGCATAAAAATTCCGCCGACTTTCCAAACTGCAATGGCACTTACGGCAAAATCTTTTATGTAGGGAAGGTAAACTCCGACGATTGTCCCTTTACAAATTCCAAGTCTTGTAAGTTTTGTAGCAATATCATTGGCGCGTGCATTAAATTCACTGTATGAGAGAATACCCAACTCATCTTTAGCCGCAATTTTCGCAGGTGTTTCAATGCTATATCGCGATATTTTTTGATGAATCAATTCATTATTCAAAAAATAACAGCTCCTTAAGATTGGCAACAAACTTTCTAATGTAAGCCGTGCCGGTTTCAGACCAATAAAAACCTAATCTGTAAAGTACTTGCAATGTATAACTAACATCAGCGTCATCAAGTCCAAGTGGTTCAATATCATTATTATTGGCATAGGCGAGAAGCGGTACAAGCGAATTACCTTTACTTTCATCAGCGAGTGCCGCTTGCAACGCGTCAATCATTTCATCTTGTGACACTGCGTTAATTTTATAACCTGCGTGACAAATTTCGTCAATAACGTCTTGCATTAAGGCACGGTGAGGATTGACGGGCATAAAGCAAGTACAATCTTTTGGAGTGGTTGCCAATGTCAAGACGACTTTTGCAAGTGAATCAATCGGCGAAAATTCAATTTCCTGCCCAAGCATTTCATAGCTAATTTTGCCGAGAATTTTATAGGCGCGGAATGTATTCATAATATTGTTTGTTCTGAAGTTCATTTGAAATTTGCCGTCGCTTGTGCGCGGTGAAAGATTTCCGACGCGCAAAACTTTTGCATTTAAACCGGTCTTGATTATTTCTTCATAAATGACGCGTTCCGCTATAAACTTTGAGTGAACGTATTGATTACTGTCAATCTCTTGCCCAACAAAAAGCATTTTTTCATTGAATTTGAAATTAATCGGAGGCATATTATTTTTTCTGCCGCCGATAACGCTACCCGTCGATATGTGAACTAGTCGTGCGGAATTCTTTTTGCACCAACTGACGAGATTTTTTACAGAGTTTACATTGGTAAGTTCAATTTCATTATTCTTGGCAAAATGTTTGACGGACGCGGCGCAATTAATCACAGTCATTTGGGAATTAGGTTCAAAATTTTTCAGGGCATTTGGATCAGTCGCATCGCCTTCAATAACAAAAATTCTTGAATCAAAAAGTTCAGCGCAATTTTTGCCGAAATAATTATTCAGCGTATATTTTTTTGAATTTTCTTTTGCACGGACAAGACGATAGACATTGGCATTGGTAGTCGTTAAAAGTTCCTTTAATACGTGTACGCCTAAATAGCCTGTAGCACCAGCAAGTAATACGTTGCCCAATTCCTGCCGTTCGCCACTTATGAACGTTTTCATGGCATTTTTTGAAAGAAGTTCATTTATTGCAGAATAATCGTAACCGTCCGCACCTGTTGAGAGAATCTGATCGGGAGTTTTCGATTTAACATTGAGAACATTTTTTTGAGACTCACTGCTTACCAATTTTGAAAGATTATGGGGCGTTGTATTATTGAAAACATCATTGTAAACGATATTGTAATTTTGTTTATTTGCGGCAATAACAACTTTCATTGCCAGAATTGAATTGCCGCCAAGTTCAAAGAAATCATCTTCAGTTCCAACTTTTTCCAAATTGAGAACTTCCGCAAAAATGTTGCAAAAATCTTCTTCAAGCTTGTTGGCGGGAGCCACATACTCTGCGTGTTTAAGTTCGGGTTTTGGTAATGCTTTTTGTCAATTTTATTATTTATGGTGAGTGGAATTTTATCAATTTGCATAATAACGGCAGGCACCATGTAAGCCGGTTTTTGGATCTTGATAAAAGCGGTAAGTTCGACAACATTAATTTGCTTGTCACTCGTAATAAATGCCGCGATAAATTTTCCGCCGTTTGCGTAGTCGTAAGCTTGAACTGTAACTTCCTTTATGTCGTCAAATTGACGAATGACAGCCTCAACTTCAGAAAGTTCAATTCTGAAACCACGAATTTTAACTTGTCCGTCGCGTCTTCCGATAAACTCAATATTTCCGTCAGCACGATAACGAACAATGTCGCCGGTTCTGTAGGCGTTAGAATATTCGCCGTCGTCAAACGGATTTTTGATAAAAACTTCCGCAGTTTTTTCAGGACGATTTAAATAACCTGCTCCTACTTGCAGACCTGCTACCCAAAGTTCGCCGCAAGCTCCAATCGGTACGCGATTAAAATTTTGGTCGACGACATAAAGTTTAACGTTATCAAGTGGCTTGCCAATCGGAATATTGGCTTCAGCTTTTTTAACTTTAAAAATGGTTGTGAAAATTGTACATTCGGTAGGATCATAACCGTTATAAAAATTATAATTTTTCGGTGGATTTAATGTAACGAGTTTTTCACCTCCGCTACTCAAATATTTCAAACTTTGGTTTTCAATATCGGTTGCAAATTGTCTTGCAATCTGCGTCGTCATAAATGCGTGAGTGACTTGATTTTCTTCAAAATATTTATTCATCGCTTCAAGATCAAGGCGAATTTCTTCAGGGACAATACAAATTGCCGCTCCGCACGTCAATGCAGGATAAGTGTCCATCATATTGGCATCAAAACCAAAACTTGCATACGAACCTACACAATTTTTTTCCGTCAGATTATAAAATTTTTTGTACCAATTTATAAAGCAGACCATATTTTTATGCTTGAGTTTGACGCCTTTCGGTACGCCTGTTGAACCCGAAGTGTACAGCAAAATAAAAATATCTTCCGGCATAATTTGCGGCAATGAAATTTTTTCTGCGTGCGGAATTTCATCAATAAATAAAATTTCGCCGGTAAAATCTGTAATTAAATTCCGTAATTTTTTCGTCGTTATTAAAAGTTTAGCGTCGGCGTCTTTTATCATAAAATTCAAACGTTCGGGCGGGTAGGTTGAATCAAGCGGCTGATATACGCAACCTGCTTTTAATGCTCCTAATGCTGTTATCGGCATAAATTCACAGCGTGGAATTAAAATGGATACGACATCGCCGACCGAAATATTTTTTTGCAAAATATACGCGGCAATTATCAGTTGATTTTTTATCAAGTTCGCGATAGGAAATCTTTTTATCTTTAAAAATAATCGCCGTATTATCTGCAAAATTTTTCGCCGCCATTTCAAAAAGACTTACAATAGTTTGATTTTTATCGTAATCATTTTCAGTATTGTTGAAAGTGTCCAGCAAATTTTTTTGTTCGTCGTCAAGCAATTCAATTTCGCTGATAAAAGTTTTTGTCATAAGTTGACGCAAAACATTTTCATAACATGCGGCAAAATTTTTTATAAGATTTTCTGAATAAAGTGCGGAATTATACTCAATGTGAAGTTGCATTTTATCAAAATCAGCAAGCAATTCAACCACAAAATTATTGCCGGTAGTTTTTTGTCGAGGACTTCTTCATGGCAGGGCTTACCGCAAAATTCCGATATAGTTTTAATCAAGCCGTGATATGCAAACATCGGCGTGTTATTCATCGGGCAAATTTGATTCAAGTCCGCATATGAAAATAAATCATTATCCTGCGCTGATTTAATATTCTCCGTCATTTCGGCAATAAGATCCGAAATTTTTTCGTTATTCGTCCAATGGCAATAAACCGGTAAAGTCTTCACGAACATACCGACGATATTTTTTGTACGGTCATTTCGTCCGTGATAAATTGTCGAAAAAAGACTTTCTTGCTGGTACGTATAAGTTCCGAGCAGTATAGCAAATGCCGTTGATGTTAATGCAGCGGCGGAAATTTTATTTGTCGTGCAGAAATTTTTCAACGCCGAATAATCAAGCTTAAAAGTCTTGTTAAAAGTATTGAAAGAAATTTCTGTGTCCTTATGATCGGGAATTGGTAAAGCCTCAACCTCTAAACCGCTGAAAGTTTTTTCATACCAATTTCTTGCATCCTTAAAATTCGGTTGAGTGCGGGAAATTGATTCGTCATTGGCAAAATCTATTGCATCGTAGTTTTCGGGAAAAAGTTCTTTGCCGTCATAAGCCGCTGAGATGTCATCGAAAATAGTCTGATACGTCATATCGTCAAAAATAATATGGTGACATTTACGAAGAAAATATTTAGCCTTTTCAGTTTCGACCAAATAAAATTGGAACAATCTTCCGCCAATCAGTTCAAGCGGTTGGGCTAAAATTTTTGACAAAATTTCTTGCCATACACTTTCGGACATCTTCAAAACTTCTTGGTGATAATCTTCAACATTTTCCAGAATTTGTTGCGGGTATCCATTCACTTCAGCAATTTTAACGAACATATAAGGATGAACTTTGAAGACTTTTTCAATGGATCACGCAAGTTGTTCCATGTCGATAGATTTATCGATAGTAACCAAAACGTGAGTGTTATAGGCAAATTTATTTTTCATTTGCAAGCACTCAAGATAAATTCCGAGTTGCGTTTGAGACAAAGGTGAGTATTTTTTAATCATAAATACTAAAAAACTCCATTCCCTAAAAATTTTTCTTATTTGTTGACGTGTGCCTTTAACCACAAATAAAATTAAAGATATTTCAAAGATTTTTAAAAGGTCGTCTTTTTTAGCCGGAAATAATGCTTTCTTTAAATATTTGCAACATTTTCGACATAACCATTTAAAATCCTTGTAGGCTTAAATATTTTTTTTACGTTTTATTCTTAACGTTGACTCAATCTTAACAGAACAGAACCTGTTACCTTAGAAAATTGTTAGTAGATGGTCTAAAAAGTAAAACAATGAGTAAAATAGGTCAGAGCAGGCTATTCTCGAGAACAAATTGAAATTATCCGTCCAGATTTATTTGTACGGTATTTTTTGTGCAGTTCTGTAAATTCTTCGTGGTAGGTTTCCGAAAGATTTTCAAAGTTGGAAATTGGTAAAAAAACCACAGACTTTGGAAGAACTGAGAAAGTAACCTTTCAACATCAAAACTATTCTTAAAAGATTTTAGACAGGTTCTAAGAGAAATTAAATTGGATTTGACGGAACGGCGGTCGCACTTCATACCGTATTCAATATCTAAAAGCTCCAAAATTCTTTTTTGAGTAAGCGGGCGATATTCGTCAGAATATCTTCCCCCAATTTTTAAAATCATAATGTTGAGCATTTTTTAGTACCGAGAGCAAACCTAGAAAAACCTCCTTACAGTGTAAAGAATAACATATTGATTGAACATTTTTTGTACATAAAAAATCCCATTGAGTTGGGATAAGGAATTTTAAAATTTATCAGTTAAAAGAAAATCCGCAATGTGCATTGTTTTTATTCCTTCGTAGTTGCCTGTGGCGAAATTATCCATACGCAGAACATATTTTGGATAATTATCTTTGATTTTAAGCAAGTTTTGATATTCGCGTTTTTCAGTGTCGGCGTTGTTAATTTGATAGGTAACTTGAATGTAAATTTTATCGCCGTGAAGTGATGCAACAAAATCAATTTCATGGGAATCGAATTTACCGACAAAAACTTCATAGCCACGCGCCAAAAGTTCAATGTAGACAATGTTTTCAAGCATAACAGCGACACTATCAGGATTGTAGCCTAAAATGGAATGACGAAGAGCAGGATCAGCAACATAAAATTTTTCTTGAGTTTTTAAGTGAGCTTTACCGCGCACGTCATATCTTGAGCAACGTTGAATAATATAAGCTTTTTCAAGTTTTTCAAGGTAAGCGTAGACAGTTTCAACGTCCAAATTACGATTTTGACTGCGAATATATTTGGAAAGAGTAAGCACGGAAAAAGTTTGCCCAATGTTATCGAAAACATATTTAACAATGCGTTCGAGTTGGTCAATTTTGCGAATTTGGTTGCGCTTAACAATGTCCGTGAAAATAATGGAATTATAAATATCGCGAACAATGGTATAAACTTCATCAAGCTTGAAGTTGTAAAGGTGAAGGGCAGGAAAGCCGCCGAATTGAATAAAACGAGCAAGTTCTGCGCGAGTATCTGCAATAGTTGTATATTCCCGCCGAAAATTTAAGTACTCTGCAAAAGTTAGAGGAAAAATTTTGAAGGCGATATATCTGCCGGTTAAATAAGTAGAAATTTCGGAGGACATCATTCTGGAATTGGAGCCGGTAACAAAAATATCAACGTCAAAATCAGTCATAAGGGAATTAACAACTTTTTCCCAATTTTCGATTTCTTGAACTTCATCAAGCAACAAATAAGTTTTACCGTCGGGATAAAGATTTTTTTTAATTTCATTGAACATATCAGAGGCGGTTTTAATAAATTCAAGTTCGATAGAATCAAAGCGATAAAACAGAATCTGCTCCGACTTTATTCCACTGTCTAAAAGTTTTGCCTGAATCATTTTAAGAATAGTAGATTTTCCTGAACGCCGAATGCCGGTTAAAATTTTAATAAAAGGCTTGTCAACAAAAGGCAAAATTCTGTTCATATAAAGTTCGCGATAAATCATTTACAACACCTTCAATCTATTTGGATAATACCATAGATTTCACAGGAAGTAAAGCAATTATCGGAATATAAACCGAAATGTTAATTAAAAATAATGTTGGCGACTGTCTGTTCACTTTTATTTTTCATTCGTTCGATAGCGTGACTATAAATTAATTACACGGAGTTTAGCCTTAACAAGCTTGCTGATAGATTGAGTGGCGGCAGTATGTCTGAAATGAAGGTCTCCGACATCTGCGCGAACAACTTCAATAGTACGAAGACCGGCAGTCATCATTAAGGAAATAATGGCTTTGTCACGTAAGCCCATTTGCGTTGAAGTGTCAATAATTTTAAGTAAAGCTTGACACTGTTCAACAGTTATTATGTTCGTGATCAAGCTTGACGCTTTTCATATTTTCAGTAATGTTGGGATAAAGATTTTGCTGGGCTAAGAATTTGAAAAATAATTTAGCGGCGATAATATAAAGTTGAATGGTGGAAGGCGTCATCCGTTTGACCGAGAACTTGATAAATAGTACCAATTTTTACAGAAATTTCTTGTACGTTTATTAGAGGAAAAAATTTTTTTAGTGCATAAGAAATTGTAACAATATCACTCGTTATTAAAGCAATCCCCGTGCTTACTTACCAGTAAAAAATTGAAAATGACATTTGAAATTTAACCAATGATGACACCGCGCCTAACCACTTTTGTCCTTCCGTCGGTACGCAAAAGAGTTTGCCAAATAAATTGAAATTCTTAAATCTTCGACGGATGACAAAATTTTCGATATTTCATAAGTATGAGAAACAAATAAAATTGTCAAAAAGAACCGAAGAACCTATAGAAATTAAAACTGCCAATGCATAGTAATTTTAACAAGCACTTACAGACGACATTGCATTTTCGCTTATGAAATTTCCGACAATAATTTCATATGAGTTTACCAGTTTCCTTTTACATTAAAAACATTTTTGCCAACTTTTAAATTTAAATTCTTCAGGCGATAAGGCAAAATTATTTTCATTACCAAACTTCAACGCCTAAAGTCGCGGGCTTACTGACCTCCGAAAAAATTAAATAATCCCTGCCGAAAAATTTTTTTTATATTCAAGCAAGGATCATTTTTTTATGATAAACTTTACAAGCACGAAATTTTTTTGAGCGTTGAATTTTTTCAGCGCAATTTTTTTACCATTTACGCGGCGTATAATTAAAAGTCCATTTCATGACAACAGGTTCTTTCCAAAAATGTCCCGGAACTCCTGTATCAGCATCGGTATGAAGTGCGTAGCCATTGACTTCTGGCGAATAAAATTTAAATTCGCAATCGTAAGTACCTGCGCCATGCATTTTGACATTTGCACCGTAATGCGGACCGTCATCAGCACTCATCGGCATAAAAGTTCCGGTAATCGGACCTTGAGGATCGCCGCCGCGTTTAGTAAATTTATATTCGACGCGCATATACGGAATCCACTCACCTACACCGAATCCACACTCATTGCCTTCAGTCGCGTGAATGTCTGTTTCAATGTGAATATCAGCTTGATCGGGCGAAAGCATCATACCTTGCGGTTCCATAGGCACGGGCTGGAAATAAACCAACGCAACTTTGAAATGGTTGACGGTGTCTTCAATTTCGTCGCCGATAGGATATTCCTGAAAAGCCAACGCATTTGGGTTGAAAGCAAACAGACTGAAAGCCGCCGCACCTACCGCAAATAATGACTTTAATTTTTTCTTTAAACTCATAAAAACAACTCCTTAAAAAAATTTTATGCTGACGGTCAAAATTATTCAACCGATTGCAAACTTTGTTTACGGCGATAAATTAAAGTTGCAATGCCGATTATCAGCAACACAACTTGTACGCCGAATGTTTCAACAGTAGGATAAATTCCAAGCAAGTCTATTGTCGGCAAACCTTCAATTTGAGTTTGGGAAAAAATTCCGCCTTCCTGAAGTTCACGAATGCCGCCGCCTGCAAAAGTCACAGCCAATAAATACATTAAAACGCTTGTGAACAAAAAAAACGGTCGCAAAGGTATTCTCAAAACGCCCTGTTGCATTGCAAAAAACAAAGCCGCAATTACAACGCAACCTGCGCCGAAACCGTACCAAATCATATCAACATCGGTAGCTGTATTATTGAACAAGGCTTGATAAAATAAAATCACTTCCGCGCCTTCACGATAAACTGCTAAAAATGCCGCTAACGCCAACGCCTTAGCTTTGCCGCTTGTCATACTTTTATCTACCATATCTTGAATATATTCTTTCCAAACTTTAGCGTCCGACTTACTGCCAAGCCAAGCCGAAGTTGCCAAAAGTACGACGACTGCGAATAAAGCCGTTGCACCTTCTAAAACTTCACGCCCTGCACCTGCCGCAGTCGATTCAAATATTGATGCGAAAAGATATGCCGTCACGAAACTTGCTATTATCGCGGCTATCATTGCGTTATAAACTGTGTCCAAATATTTTTCATTGCCGGACTTTTTAAGATAAGCAATTATTGCAACCAAAACTAAAATAGCTTCTAAACCTTCGCGAATCAAAATTAAAAACGCAGGAAAGAAAGATGCCCAACCGCCTTCGTCGCCGTGAGCTCCTTCCATTGCCTCAACATTTTCATTGACCATTTCAATTAAAGTTTCGGCTTCAGATTGAACTGTTTCAAGCGGCGCACCTTCCAACATAGCTTTTTTGACTTTGTAAAATTGGTACTCGGTAACACCTACTGCTTTACTTGAAACTGTTACGCGAAGTGCACCTTCCATGCCCTCCTTTTCATAAATACCGTAATAAGCATCGTTGATTTTTTCTTTGGCATTGCGTCCGTCACCAGTCTTATAAATTTCCACTGCTTCATTAACTGTTTTTTCAATTTGATTGGCAAGTTCCTTCCACTTCGGCGCGGCTTCAACTGTCTGACCTATCAAAAACAAAACTGCAAAAACTACCAACAAAAACTTTTCCTTCACCAAAACTACTCCTCAAATTATTAAGAATCAATCTCATTATTAAAAATATATCACGATATATTAAAAATTGCAAATAAAAATTTTTATCATTTTATTCAACTTGCTTAAAAAAAATTTTTTGCTATAATATTTGAAAATGAGAATGACTTTTGTTGTATCTTTGGAATGGAGATGTTTTTGTGGAACTTGTCGAACTGTTTACCAAAGGCGGACCTGTAATGTATCTGCTTTTGTTGAGTTCCATAGTAGTTGTAGGAATTGGAATTGAGAGACTGAATTTTTATAATTATGCCGGCAATGATAGCGAAAATTTTTTATCGGCATTGAATGACAAGTTAAAAAATAATTCAGTAGATGAAGTTGCGAATTTTTGTTACGCAGAAAAAAGTAGCATCGGCGCAGTTGCCTTTTCAGGAGTTTTGGCAAAAACGCGCGGTGAAAATGTTGAACTCGCATTGGAAACGGCTTACGGCGAAGAGGCTATGAAACTTCGTTCAAGATTGAATTATCTTTCGACGATTGTTACTTTATCGCCGCTATTGGGACTTTTGGGAACTATTTCAGGTATGATTGAAAGTTTTAATATTTTCAGTTTGCAGGCAGGTCAACCGCTTGCAATTACAGGCGGCATTGGCGAAGCTTTAATTGCGACTGCAACAGGACTTTGTGTAGCAATTTTCGCACTTATGGTTCACACTTACTTTGCACAAAAACTTGATGAACTTTTGTCCGAACTTGAAAAGACTGTCAACATTGTCTTGGCGCATTTAGGTTAAAGGTGATTCGATGAAACGCCGTAACTTTCGTGAAAATAATCAGCCACTGGTTATGATTATTCCGATGATTGACATAATGCTTTTTTTGCTGGTTTTTTTTATGCTAAGTACAATTTACATGGTTCAGACAAATAATTTTCAAGTTACTTTGCCACAATCTGAAACTAAACAGCAACAGGAAAATCCGCCGAATGTCATTAAAGTTACCGTAATGGCGAACGGCGAAATTATGTTTGAAGATGAAAAAGTTCAAAAAAATCAACTGGCGCAAAAGATTTTTAAAACTTTGTCGGCAGATAATGAAACTTTTTTTGTTTTGCTAGGCGACAAAATGACGCGCTATGAACAAGTTGTAAATGTTTTGGAAATTATGAAAAAGTCTGGAATAAGACACATTTCAATAGCAACCGAAGTAAAACAATAATTTTGAGGAGAATCTAAAGTGCAGTACAGACCATTTTGGGAAAGGATATTTTTTCTGGCGGTGGTACTGCATTTCATTTTTTTGATAGGCGTATTTGCGTACGAAAAATTTTCACTTCCACAAACAGAAAAAGTTGACGACGTTGAAGAGTTGGAATGGGTTGAAGTCGAAGTTGACAACGGCGAAGAAATTGCCGAAAGTGAACCTGAAATTCCCAACGTTGCAGAAATTTTTCCTGAAATTGAAATTCCGCCGATTGAAATTCCGCCTCCTCCTGAACCTGCAGTGACAGAACCTCCGCCGCCTGAAACAAAAGCAGTTGCAACAAATTCCGGCGAAAATACAGACGACTCACAAAAAGCAAAGTCTGATGAAGACAAGCGCGGCAAGTTGATTGTCTTGACCAAAGTTTTTCCGAAAGATGTCGTTCCAACTTTGATAAGTTCCGGCGCAATTAATGAACGCCCGATTTTAAACAGCGGCAAAATTGTCATTGCAATTACAATCGACATCAAAGGCAAAGTAAAAAATATTGAAATTCGGCGCGGAGGTGGCACTGATGAGCACGGCAACTTAATAAATCTTGTTTCCGAAGCGGCGGCGGCAGGTTGGACTTTTGAACCTTACCAAGATGAAGACGGCAATATTAAAGAAATGAAAACGCAGATTGAATTTAAACCTGAAGATTTTTAAGGAGTGGTTGTTATGAAAAAAGTTTTAGCGATTATCTTTGCACTGATGATTTTTTCGGCGCAGGTAAATTTTGTTGACGCGGCAGAAATGGGAAAACCTGCCACGCCTGTTGAAAGTTCAAAAGTTTTCCCGAAAGACTTGGAGAAAAATTTAAATTATCGCGGTACAGTGACAATTAACGCTATAGTCAATGCGGAAGGCAAAGTTATTAAAACAGTTATAATGCGTTCTTCCGGTAGACCGAAAGTCGATAAAATTGCAATGGAAGCGGCGGCGAAGTGGGAATTTGAACCTGCTGTCGATGAAGACGGCAAACCTATGGAAGTCTGGTACATGATAAATTTTAAAGCCGTAGATTTTTAAAAATTTTGTATTTCAACTTGCACGACTTCGGGAAAAATATTTTTGCCAATCAGAAAAATCGAAGTGCTTAAAATGTCGGCAACAGTGGCGCAATTTTCAACTTCGCCATTCACAACAACGCTAACTGACGCAATTTTATTTTCTGAAGGCTTGCAAGTTTTTGGATCAATAATGTGGTGATAAATCTTTCCGTTCGCAATAAAAAATTGTTCATAGTCGCCGGAAGTCGAAATCGCAGAATTTTCCAGTTCAATAATCTTCGACAAATTATTTTCGCGCGCATTTCTTAAGCCGATTGTTTTTTTTCCAAAAGTATAAATCGTACTCGTGCCAAAATCAATAATGCCGTCGGAGATTTTATATTTCTCAAAAATTTTTCGCGCAATGTCAACGCCGTAACCTTTGCCGACGCCGCCCAAATTTATTTTCACTCCAAATTTATCAACGTAGGCACTGCAATTTTTTTCATCCAAATGTAAATGTTCATAGCCGACAAAATTTTTTACGTCGGAAATTTCCTCTTCACTCGGCAAAATTTTATTTTTTCGCGCATTTTTCCACAAATCTACAGCCGCGCCAATCGTTACGTCAAAAGTTCCGTTAGTCAATGCAGAATATTTCTGCGACATTTCCAGCATTTCAAAAACTTCAGGACTGATTTTTATAAAAATTCCGTTACCTGCACCGTCATTTAAATTTTTTACGTCAACTTTAACTTTTTCAACAAAATCAAAAATTTTATCAAAACTTTCATCGACGGCAATTTTTGAATTTTTTCCCGACGCTTTCAAAGTTACGAGCGTCCCCATAATTTTTTCACTGCGTTCATAATTTTCATTACCGCAACCCAAAATAAAAAGCACTGCGATTAAAAGCAGTGCCGTAAAAATTTTTTTCAAGTTTTCGCCTCATTTTTTAAATTTGAAACATTTTGCCGAAAATTTATTGGAAATTTGCAAGTCTGTTGAGAACTTCTTGATGAGAAATATATTGACCGTTTGTCATATCTTTGTAAGTATTATTTTTTGAGCCCGCGCCTGTACCGAATAAACCCAAACTTATATCAGCGTCAATTTTCAAATTTTTTTGGAGAATATTTTCAACTTCATTTGCGATTATTCGGTTTGCGCCGGGAATGTGAGCATCAACTGAACCTAATTTTTTTAATGTCGGATTTGAAACAATCGCCTTTGTTAAATCTTCAAGTTCGCCTACTGTTCCTCCGCTTACTTCGTCGAGATTTTCCATTGTCAAAACATCATTTTGTAATTTCATTTCTTTTGTCATTTTTAAAACTTCCTTTCTTTTTTGAATTTTTATTTTCGACACTTATACGCGCCGATTCAAAAATTATTAAGATCCATAAAAAATTTATTTTTTCGCATCGTCAACGGCTTTTTCAACGGTTTCGACAAATTGCCCGTAAGAAATACTTGCGCCGGAAATTGCATCAACTTCATCAAGGTTTTGTGTTTCAACAAGTTGCGCGGGATAATTTTTTATCGCTTGAACTGCAATTTGCGCTTTTTTGTAGTCGGCTGAATCTTTTCCCAAAATTTCGCCGTAAGTTTCATCTTTTTCATTGCCGAACAAGTCATAACCTGTAAATTGCGCGTCGATAATTTTTTCATCTTTAATCGTCAAAGTCAAAACACTTTTGCCAAGTTTTTCATCGCGCGAACTTTCAGCCGTGTAAGTGCCGTCCTTCGCCGAACTCAAATCAAAATTTATTTTTTGTGGAGCAGGTTTTTCTTCAACCTTGTCAAAACAACCACTAAAAATTTGCGTCGAAAAAATCAAAATCGCAACCCACAATTTTTTCATAAAATTTCCTCCTCAAGGCGTGAAAAATCCTTCAAGTTTTTGGTGATCATTTTCATAAACTTTTTTAATCCTGCCGTGTTCAATGACAACACAACGCTCCGCAGATTGTCCGACTTCAGTTGAGTGCGTAACAGTTATAATAGTGTGCCCTTCTTCGTGAAGTTCGCGGAAAAGTTTCATTACCAAATTTTGATTCATTTCGTCCAAATTTCCTGTAGGTTCATCAGCCAAAATTAAAACCGGATAATTTATCAATGCCCGCGCTATACAAACTCTTTGCTGTTCGCCGCCTGAAAGTTGGCTCGGTAAATGCGTGGCTCTGTCTTCAAGTCCGACTCTTTTCAATGCCAATCGCGCCTCTTCAATGTCCGGCAAACTGTGATAATATTGCGCCACCATTACATTTTCAATCGCCGTCAAGTACGGTATCAAATGAAATTGTTGAAAAACCATTCCGATTTTTTCGCGGCGAATTGTCGTTAAATCTGTTCCGCCGACATCTGTCAAAGAAATTCCGTCCAAAATAACTTCGCCTTCGGTAGCTTTGTCCATGCAGCCGATAATGTTCATTAAAGTTGTTTTACCACTTCCGCTTGGTCCCATTATCGCCGTCCAGTCGCCTTTTTCGACATTCAAATTTATTTTGTCCAATGCTTTTACTTTGCCGTTGTAAACCATAGAAACATTTTTCAATTCAAGCAACGCCATAATTTTTTCACCTCAATAATTTTTTGAAAATCTCTTTCAATTATAGCACAAAATTGGCGTAAAAAAATAAACCGATTGGTTTTCAAAAAAATTTTTTAACTTATAACACAAAAAATCCCTGATGAAAAATTTCATCAGAGATTTACATTTTAGTTTAGCAATCATTATTCATCAGAGAATTTCATTGCCGTAATTTTTTAATCTTTGAACAACATCCGAATGACTTAAAGCTTTACCAGTTGCCATATCTGTGTAAGAGTTGCCGACTTCGCGGAATCCAGAGCCGCCCCAACCTACGCTTATGTTTGATTTAATCCTCATGTCTTTTTCCAAAAGATTTTCCATTGCATAAGCCA
Organism: uncultured Selenomonadales bacterium; assembly: GCA_937877565.1. GTDB lineage: Bacteria > Bacillota > Negativicutes > Selenomonadales > Selenomonadaceae > Quinella. The sequence goes on from CALFJB010000002.1 coordinate 40,834, forward strand.
GCGGAATATTTCCAATGCAACCTACTTTAATTTTCGTTGCCAATTCTGCGGCGTCGGCGAAAAAGTTCAGTACGTTGTTGTTGCTTGTGAAGGCTTTAGTTAATTCGTGCAGTTGATCACCAGTTGCACCGGTTACTTCATCAAGAGCCTCCATTGTCAAAACATCATTTTGTAATCTCATTTCTTTTGTCATTTTAAAAACTTCCTTTCAAATTTTTATTTTCACCCCTTATACTAGCCGACTTCAAAATTATTAATCGGCTTAAAAAATTTTTTTATTCTCCGCGTAAAACTATCGCAGGGTCAACTTTTACAGCAATTTTTACAGGAATTAAGCTTGCAACTCCCGTAACAAAAATTGATAAAATTATTGCAAAAATCGCTATCGGAATTGAAAAATAAATTCCGCGCCCAAAAACTTGCATACTTACACTTTCCGCAAAAATATACCCCAAAAAACTTCCACAAATTCCGCCGAATAATCCCAATAAAAATCCTTCGCCTAAAAATTCTCGCACAATATTTTCATTTGCCGCGCCCAATGCCTTTTTTAATCCAATTTCTTTGCGTCTTTCAGTCACAACCGCCATCATCGTCGTTGAAACGCAAATTAACGTTAAAATTAAAACTATCAGCGTCACCAAAAAAACTAAAATTTGTAATTTGCTCAACACATTATATTCCGAATTTGCTATTTGTCGGACTGTTTGCGGCTCTATTTCAGGAATTTTTTCAGAAATTATTTTTTCCAATTTTTTTAAATTTTCTCCGCTCGTTACCACACTTAACTGCAAAATTCCTATTTTTTCAGTTTTTCCTGCAATTTTTTGCATTTCGTCCAAATTTATAAACGCAAATTCTTCTTCTTTGCCGCCGGTTGAAACAATTCCCGTTACCAAATATTTTTTCATCGCTGAGCCTTCGCCCGCAGAAATTGTAATTTCTTGCCCTAAAATTTCTTTCGGCTCATACGGTGAAAAAATTTTTGCCAATTCCGATCCGATTAATATTTCACGCGAATTTTTTTCGGGAAATCTTCCTTCAATTTGCCAATACGGCGAAACTTTTTTTATTTCTTCAAAATTTGTTCCGCCCGTCAAAATATATTGTTTATTTATTTCCAATTTTTCATACAAAAACGGCGCAATTCCTATTACTTCCTCATTTTTTAAAATTTCTTCAACTTTTTTCAAATTTTTTTCGTCAAAAACTTCTTCGCCATTTTTCGGCGTTAAAATTAAATTTGCTCCGTATGCGCGAAATTCTCGCCCTAATTGTTGCGGAACTTCGCGATAAACTGTTATCATTCCCGAAATTATCGTCGCACCGACTGCAACCGCGATTAATGCAACCAACATGCGCAATCTTCGACGCAATAACGAATAAAATATCATTCTTAAAAAAAATTTTATTTTCATTTTTTTATCTCCCGTGTAAAACTTCTGCAGGTTGCAATCCCAAAAGCATTTTTATCGCCGGCAAACTTCCTATTAACAAAACAAAAATCATTAAAATTGTTACGATTGGAATTACAACAAAATTATTTTCAATCGCCGCGCCGAAAACCGTAATTCCGATTATTTTTGAAATGCCCAAACTCAAAAAATATCCTAAAATTCCGCCGAAAATCCCTGAAATAAAAATTTCCGACAAAATTAAAAAAATTACGCCGAAATTTGTTGCGCCGATCGCTTTTAAAAGTCCCAATTCGCGACTTCTTTCGATAATATTTGCGCTGACTAAATTTGATACGCCCAACGCCGTCGATAATAAACTTAAAATTGTGATTAAAAGCATTAAAAGTTGAGTTTTTTCTAAAATTTTTCCTTCAGACTCTGCAATTTGTCGAACTGGTCGCGCAGAAGAATTTTTTACAACTTCTTCAATGGAATCTATAAGACTTCTCTGTAATGATTCGCAGTCAATTAAGGAAAAACTATTTTTGCTCTAACAAGGTTTCCATGAGATTCAAAACAGCTTTTTGTTCAACTGGAGAAAGATTTTCAAAGGTCTGGAACAATTTTCTTTGTTTTTGAGATAAATTTGAATGCATTTCTAAGTTCTCTGCGCTTTTTGAACTATTTCCATCGACAAGATATTCAACAGTTACATCAAGTGCCCGAGCAATTCTGACAGCAACATCCGCGGGGGGCATAGACGGTTTTGAGCCTACATAAGTAAACAAAGCCCTTAATTTGACATCTGCTTTTGCGGCAAGTTCTTTATATTGAATCCCGACATATTCTATTTCTTCTTTTAGCCGAGTATTAAAATTCATAGAAACATAATAACCAAATTTCGTAGTTAGAAAGTTGACAACTGAAAAATCTTGCATTACACTTATTTAAATGTAAAATCACGAAGTTATTTTCGCTGAATGAAAAATATTGAAGTGAGAAAAATAGGACAAAAGATATAAGATTATTTTTTGCTCCTGTCATGTTCTATGAAAATACAAGGGAAGGGCTGTCTCAGTATTTGGAGGAATTATGATTAATTCTAAATTTTTTATCGATGGAAATTATCTATTCCATGTCCATCAGCACCTTATGGCAAAATATCATAAGTCGATTGATTGGGATG
>CALFJB010000003.1 GCA_937877565.1 uncultured Selenomonadales bacterium
CGTTCAACCAAGAAACTTCAGTACGATAAAGGTTGCCGCTTGTATAAGACGCGCCGCCAGTCAAAACGCTTCGGTTATTTGCGGCAGTAGCGTTGTTGCCTTTTTGAACTTTAATTTCTTCCCAGTTTGGATAAGTTTCTGCAACTTCTTTAGCCTTCATTTGATCATACAAATTTGGACCATGCGGATAGGCTGAATCTGTTGGATTGTCAATTCTGTCTGGAACGTGCGTAATTTTAACCGCTGCCATTGCCTGATATGGCATTTTTTGAACTCCCATATTATCCAAAATACCGCCAAATAAATGCTCCAATTTTGCAGTAAGCGTAACAGTATAATAAAGTGATTCATAGTCTTCCGTATTTTTGCCATATAAAATGGATTTAAAATTTATATTTTCGACTTTTTTGTCTCCTTCTTCGACTAATCCAAGCGAATCAATCGAATTATTTTCAACCAATTCAATATCAGTGGCTCCGAGCCAACCTTGTAAAATATTTTTTGCATAAGTTTTGGCAAGACTATCTCCCGCCACAGGTTTTGCATATGTAACTTTATCGCTTCCTGTGTAAGACGATGACTTGTCTTTTACACGATTAGAAATAATGTTATCTGCTATCAATTCTTGAAGTCCGGAATCTGAATTTGGAACAAAAACTGTATAACTATAATCCGACAAAGGCATTTCGTCACCAATTAAAGAATTTGCTCCGGCTTTAGCTGCCGCGTCTGCCGCGTTTTGTAGCCGCGATTGATTTAAATATAAAAAGCCGAAATCCATTGCCATTCCAATAAAAGCCATAGTTATTGGAAATGACACAGCGAAAAAAATCATTGACTGCCCTTTTTGCTTGGACTTAAAGAAATTTCTCAATTTTTGAAACATATCGGCTCACCTCCATAATAAAATTTTTTTTTAGATTTTAGCGCAGGGATTGGCGATTGTCAATTTACTATATGATAAAAAACATAAAAAAAGCCGCCGAATTACGACGGCTAAAAAATTTTTTATCGCGCAGATTTTATTTTGAATTTTTAAGTTCTTGAAGTTTTGGTCCCATAATTTTTTTGTAAGCCTCAACGCCGGGCTGATTGAAGGCGTCAACGTTTGCAAGTTCGCCCTCATAAGCTACTGACATTGCCAACATATACAAAAGCTCGCCAAGATGATATTCATTTAATTCAGGAAGTGTAAAGCAAGCATTGAAACGTTTATTGGAGCTTAAAGCGTCCGCGTTAGATTGTCTTGCAACTTCCAACGCCTCACTCATTGTAACGCCGGAAATATCTGCAAGTTTTTTAGTTTCAGGGAAAACATTTGGAATAACATAATCATTATCCCACTTCGCAACTTTGATGAACTGAACAACTTTATCAAGCATACCTTCTTGATGTTGCTGTGTCTGTGAATGCATATCAGTAGTACCGACTGCAACAAGCGGCGTGCGTCCGTAACAAACTTCTTTACCGTCTTTGTCAAATTGTTTGCCGAGCGATTCTGCCAAAAGTTGAATGTACCATTCTGAAGTAGATTTAAGATAATCGCCGTAAGGCATCATAACTTCGATATTGCGTCCGTATTTTTGATAGGCGGCGAATTTTAAAGCGGCGTTTAACATTGCAGGATTTTCAAAAAGATTTTCATTCTTGCAAGCTTCGTCCATATCCCTTGCGCCTTCAAGGAATTTTTCAATATCCATACCAATAACAGCCGCCGTAACAAGTCCGACTTCGCAGAAAATGCTGAAACGTCCGCCGACGCCATCGGGAACTGCGAACTGTTGCCAGCCGTTGTCTACTGCAAGCTGTTTCAAAATTGTTTTCTTTTCCATATTTGGATCGGTAACTGCAACAATTTCAATTTCGACGTTATCAGCTTTTTTCAATTCATCGTACATAACCATAAAGTTGCTCATTGTGTCAAGCGTTCCGCCACTCTTTGAAATACAAATTAAGCAGACTTTGAATTTGCGGTTTTCGTGCGATTCTGTAACTTTTGCAATGTGTTTAATATGTTCGATAATGTCACGAGTCCTGCGCGAGTCAATATTTTGTCCGCTGAAATAGACACGCGGTAAACCTTTGCGCTCCTCGTTAGTTTTGGCGTTCCACATTTCGCCGCAGAAAACATCGAACAAAACTTTATTGCCCAAGAATGAACCGCCAATACCGAGAGAAACTGCAACGTCGCAATTATTGCGGAGGTGTTCGGTAAATTCGTGCAAGCGTTTGATACTTGCGGGCGAATTAAGATTGAGTTTGCCGTTTTCTTCGGTAATGTATGGAAGTTTGGAAAAGTAAACTTTTTCGGGTGTACCGTCTTTGGAAAGGTGCGCCTTGATAAAGCCGCTTTCTCTCATAACTTTCATAGCGTCGTGAGCCTTTTTGAGGTCTTCGCTGTAACTGTCAAGGTCGGCTTGTGTAACTTTACCTTCGCCAAAAAGATTGTCATAATCGAAAGTAAAACCGCTTTTTAAAACGAGTGCCATTGTTTAAAACTTCCTTTCGTTTTAGGTGTTAGCGGTTAGCCGTTAGCTGTCAGGTAAAAATCCCTAACCCCTAACTCCTAATCCCTAGCCCCTAATAAAATGTGTAGGTGTCCAAGTTTCCTTTTCAGGTAAACCAAATTTTTCTTTGCCAAGAGCAATGCTTTTCATCAAGAAAACCATATTTTTTGCAAGTGTACGCATAGTTTGCATACCTTCCAAATCTTTTTCGGCGTCGCCGGGAACTAAGCCGTAAACCATATTCCAATATTGACTGGAGGCAACGGGCATATTATTTATCGTGAAATATTTGTTCATTTCGTCGAAAGTTGAAGACGATCCGCCGCGCCGAGAAATTACGACGCTTGCCCCAACTTTCATAGTCTTATCAAAAGGCGTGCTGAAAAATAATCTGTCCATAAAAGTAATTGTAGTACCCGCCGCCGACGCATAATAAACCGGCGTACCAACTACCAAGCCGTCAGCCTCTTCAAAAAGCGGCGCAGTTTCATTTACAATATCGTTGAAAATACATTTGCCGGTTTCAGCGCATTTTCTGCAAGCCACGCAACCGCGCACGGCTTTATTTCCAACTTGTACCAAATTTGTTTCGACGCCTTCAGCCTCAAAAATTTTAATCATTTCTTTAAGAGCGGCGGCGGTGTTGCCGTCAGCGTGTGGCGAACCGTTAATTATTAAAACTTTCATCAAGTATTCTCCTAAAAATTTTTTATAAGTGTCGCGCAGTTTTTAATTGACGCAAAATTTTTTTAATCAGAAAAGATTTTAAAACGCTGTCAACCTGCGCGAAATTTATTTTAAAAAAGTCTCCCGCCGCAACGAGACGAGAGACTTTGCAATATCTAATCTATTGCGAATTATTTTTTACACTACAGACGCTACAATATCTTGAGCCTCTTTTTGAATTTGTTTGAGGTGATCTTCGCTTACGAAACTTTCAGCGTAAACTTTGCACATATCTTCAGTACCTGAAGGACGCGCCGCGAACCAGCCTTTATCTGTAACAACTTTCAAGCCGCCAATAGATGCGCCGTTGCCGGGAGCCTTTGTAAATTTGCCGGTAATTGGATCGCCCGCCAATGTATCAGCTTTAAGATTTTCCGGCGAAAGTTTGCCGAGTGCAGATTTTTGTTCAGGAGTTGCAGGCGTGTCTTTACGTGCATAGTAGAAAGTACCGAATTTGTCAGTAAGTTCTTTATGATGTAACGAAGGATTCTTGCCGGTTTTGGCGGTAATTTCAATGGCAAGCAAGTCCATAATAATACCGTCTTTGTCAGTCGTCCAAACGCTAGCATCTTTGCAGAGGAAGGACGCGCCCGCAGATTCTTCGCCGCCAAATCCCATTGAGCCGTCAAATAAGCCGTCAACAAACCACTTAAAGCCAACAGGAACTTCACAAAGTTTGCGCCCAATATCAGCCGCCACTTTATCAATCAATGAACTTGATACTAAAGTTTTGCCGACCATTGCGTCTTTGCTCCAGCCTTCGCGGTGTGTGAACAAATAGCGAATTGCAACCGCCAAATAATGGTTAGGATTCATCAAGCCCTGCGGCGTTACGATACCGTGTCTGTCATAGTCCGTATCGTTGCCAAATGCAATGTCATATTTATCTTTCAGCGCAATTAAATTAGCCATTGCGAACGGCGAAGAGCAGTCCATTCTAATTTTGCCGTCGTGATCGGGTGGCATAAATGAAAATGTGTAGTCAATGTTAGGATTAACAACTTTGATTGGATTTTTAATTTTGTAAGTTTCGTTAATCAAATCCCAGTAGAAAATACCGCTGCCGCCGAGCGGGTCTGCGCCAACATTCAAGCCGCTGTTAATAACTGCGTCCATATCGATAACGCGGGCGAGTGCGTCTACATACGGCTTCATATAATCCATAAAATGAACGTTATCAAGTTTAATTGCGCGTTCAAATGGAATACGTTTAATTTTGTCAACGCCCTCTTTAATCAATTCGTTGGCGCGGTTCTGAATTACCTTTGTAGTTTCTGCGCTTGCAGGACCGCCGGTTGTCGGGTCGTATTTAATACCGCCGTCAGTAGGTGGATTGTGTGAAGGCGTAATAACGATACCATCAGCTTTTTTAGCCTCTTTGCGTTCATAGTTGTGCGCCAAAATGATTCTTGATACAACGGGCGTTGGAACAGGTTTAAAATCTTCCTGCAAAATAATTTCAACGTCATTAGCCGCCAAAACTTCAACGCAAGTGCGGAGCGCGGGTTCAGAAAGTGCGTGAGTATCTGCGCCAATGTACAAAGGACCTGTAACGCCTTCAGTTTTGCGGTATTCGGCTACTGCCTTTGCAATGGCGGCAATGTGCGTATCGTTAAAGCTGTGAAGTTTGGAGCTGCCTCTGTGTCCTGAAGTACCGAATGCAACGCCCTGAACTTTATTTTCGGGGTCGGGTGCAAGGGTGTAATAATCGCTGATTAACGACGGGAGATTTACAACGTTTTTCTTCTCCATTAAAAAATCCTCCTCTAAATTTTGTTTCACAAAATAGGTGCTAGGTGTTAGCGGTTAGGTTTTAGGGATAACAAATTTTTCAATTCCCTAACACCTAAAACCTAGTACCTAAAACCTAACTCCTAATAACTGCCAAAATTTCATCGCGTTTAGTTTCCATTAAAGCTTTGTCGCCGCGTGATTCAACATTTAATCTAATATAAGGTTCAGTTTGAGAGCCGCGCAGATTGAAACGCCAATTTTCAAAGTCAACGCTTACGCCGTCAATTTTGCTTACAGAAACACCTTTAGGCGCGTAAATTTCTTCAACCTTCGCCATAATTTTTTTAACTGTGTCGGTACTGTCAACTTTGGTGTTAATTTCGCCGGAAACTGGGAAATTTTTAATCATATCAGCCATAATTTCAGAAAGTTTTTTGTCAGTTTGACTAAGCAACTCTAAAATCATCAGCCAAGTTATCATACCGCTGTCACAATAATAAAAATCTCTGAAGTAATGATGAGACGCCATTTCGCCGCCGTAAATTGCATTTTCTTCGCGCAGTACCGCTTTCATATAGGTATGCCCTGAACGGCAAATAATAGCCTTGCCGCCGAGTTTTTCGACAATGTCAAGCGTACTCAAAAGGGCGCGTGGTTCACAAACGATTTTTGCGCCGGGATTTTTTTTCAAAAACGCCTCCGCCAACAAGCTTACCATATAGCAACCTTCAATAAAGTTGCCTTGTTCGTCAAACAAAAAGCATCTGTCAAAATCGCCGTCAAATGCAATTCCGCAATCTGCGCCGTGTTCAATTACGGCGTTTGAAGTTGCAACGCGGGATTCTTTTAAAAGCGGATTCGGTACGCCGTTGGGGAAAAATCCATTTGTATTGTTGTGAATTTTTATAATTTCAAACGGCAAAAATTTTTCAATTTCGTTTATGATTGGACCTGCCGCGCCGTTGCCTGTATTAACAACAACTTTCAGCGGCTTTAAATTTTTCACGTCAACATAACTCAATAATTTTTTAATATAGTCGTGCAACACGTCAATTTTGTAAACCGTGCCTGTAGCTTTTCTAAAACCCCAATCAAAATTTTCGTCTTCAATGGCGGCTTTAATGTCAAGCAAGCCGGTTTTCGGCGCAATGGGAATAACATTTTTGCGGACAAATTTCAAGCCGTTGTATTCTTTGGGATTGTGCGAGGCAGTAACCATAATTCCGCCGTCAAAATCGTTAAAACCTGTGGCAAAATAAATCATTTCCGTGCCGCATTGCCCAATATCGTAAACGTCCGCGCCCGCTTCAGTCAAGCCACGTGTTAAAGCGTCAGCGATTGTGGAACCGCTAAGGCGTATATCGTGTCCAATGGCAATTTTTTTTGCGTCGAAAAGTTTTGGAAAAATCCTGCCAACTCTGTACGCCAATTCTTGATTGACACTTTCGGGATAAATTCCGCGAATGTCATACGCGCCAAAACCTGAAGTGTTAATTGCCATATTTACACGCTCCCATTTTAAAATTTCTAACAATTTTTAATTTTTATTCTGCGTTGCAATGAAATTTCCTGTTAAATTTCCAGAAAATTTTAAATGAATTTTCAATGAAATTGACGCGGTAAAAATGTTTGTGTAAAATGAAAAAAACTGCGCGAGGTGATTTTATGGTAAAAAAAAATTCCACGCCCGCCAAAATTTTTACAATCGGCTTTACGAAGAAGAGCGCGGAAACATTTTTTGAACTTTTGGAACGGTACAATATAACCGAAGTTGTAGACGTACGGCTTTACAATAATACGCAACTTGCCGGCTTTTCAAAGGGTACGGATTTAAAATTTTTTCTGAAAAGAATTTGCAGTATTGAATACCGACACGATTTAAAATTTACGCCGACGAAGGAACTTTTCAAAAATTATCAAGAAAATTTAATCACGTGGGAAGAATACGTGGCAGAATTTGAAAAGATAATGCAGGAGCGGCGAATTGTTCCGCACATTCATACAAATTATTCAGATTCGCCGGAAGTTAGATATTGTCTGCTTTGTACCGAAGTAAGCCCTGAAAATTGTCATCGTCGATTAGTGGCAGAAAAATTCGCTGAAGTTTTTGGAATGGAGATTGTACACCTTTGAAAAAGTTAGTCGTAATTCTTGCCAAAAGTGCGAAGTACGGAAATTATTGTGTGGCGGGGATTGAAATTTCAACTAACAAATGGATTCGCCCAATTTCGCACGATGAAAAAATTGCGGACGCCGTAACCGCCGCCGAATTAACCTACAGCGATAACACAGAGGTGCAAATTTTTGACGTTGTAGAAATTGATTTTGAAGATACGCCCGCCCAAAATAAAATTCAGCCAGAAAATTCTTTCTTCAAAAATTCGACGTGGAAAAAATTTGGACGTTGGAATTTGTCTGACGTTGAAAAATTTTGCGGCTTTGATTCGACGGATTTTATTTTTTATGACACGTCGCGCAGATTGGAACTTTCGATTTTTGAAACTGTTAATCGTCAAAAATCTTTGCTAATTTTACCGATTGAAAATATTTCGATTGTTACCGAAATTCGCAACGACGAAAAGAAAATTCAAGCCAATTTTGATTATGGCGGCGTTAGATATGAGCGTTTCGGTATTGGAGATATTGCACTGCGCGAAAAATTTTCTGATAAGCCGTGCGGAAATTTTTTTGTTGCTGAAAAAGCCGTTGCAACTTTCAGCCTTACTAATCCCTACAAAGACAATCGCTGTTACAAAATGATCGCCAATTTATTTTTGACTGATTAAATTTGCAACCAAAGTTTTTGATATTTTTCCATCTGGCTTACAACGTGCTGAAATACAGAATTGTAAAGCGCGGGATTTTGGCGCGTGGCACTTTCAAAAATTTCAAGCGGAATGGTTAATAAAATTGGCTTTTATCAGTCAAAACTTCGGCGGAAATTATAACGCGGCGTTTCTATGGAAAATCTCTACTACAAAATAATCATTAATTTATTTTTGATTGATTAACTTTGCAACCAAAGTTTTTGATATTTTTCCATCTGGCTTACAACGTGCTGAAGTACAGATTTATAAAGCGCGGGATTTTGGCGTGTGGCACTTTCAAAAATTTCAAGCGGAATGGTTAATAAAGTGGCTTTTTCAGTCAAAACTTCGGCGGAAATTACGGCGCGGCGTTTTTCTAAGAAAACACTTTCATTGAGCAAGCCGCCAGCTTTAATAATGTCAAGCGCGTTAAACCAGCCGTCGCCGGTATCCAAACTGCGCGATAATTTTCCTTCGACGACGAAAACCAAATTTTTCTCCAGAATATCGCCAAAAATCCTGTCGCCTTCAAAGCGCGTGAGCAATTTAGAATTTTCAACAAGAATAGACGTTGCGCCTGTCGATTCACTCTGCAGGATTTTATTTTTATAAATGAAGTCGTTAATAATCTTGCGTTCGTCTTCCTGCGAAACGTCTTTAGCCGACATATCAGCGGCAACTTTTCTGATATTTTCCATAAACTCCGCAAAAGGCGCGTGCCAATAAACTAAAATTTGGCGCAAAATTAAATTATAAATATTTGCAAGACGTTCGCCCGCCTTCGCCCAAAATTGATTTTTATCGTAGCGGAAAGAAATTGATAAATCTTGCATATTGTACTGAAAATAAATTCCAAGTTTCATACCTTGAGAATCCCACGAATTTTGCTCAACAATTTTTCCAGCAGGTGTAGCCTCAACTTGTGAATAAAGTTTCCCGTCCACTGAAAAATCTAAAAAGCTCAAAAAATTGTCAAATAAATTTCCTCTGCGTGAAGTCAAATTTTCAATCGTCTGCCAATCAAAAAAGCTGTACGGTTGAGAAATTACCAACTGCTTAAATTGTTGCGTTACGATATTTTCAAGCGTCATGCTATTTGAAACTTTAAGGCGCACGGGCATTAAATTTAATGAAAAATTTTGCGCAGATTTACTGTTTGAAATGAGTTGACAGAAAAAAACGTCAGGATTTTTATTCGTGGCTTGCAATAAAAATCCCCACGCAGTTTGTAAAATCGTCATCAACATGACGCGATTATTTTGAGCCTTGCCGCGCAAATCAGATAAAATATCAGCGGGAATTTTCACGCGGTAAATTTCTTCATTGTACTTGCCGGAAATTTCCTTTGAAAATGGAACTTTCGGCGGCGCAGGTAAATTTTTCAAAATATCCGTCCAATATTCTTTGACGCGATTTTCAATTTGCGGCGGCTTAACTTCTGCGCGAGGTTCAAATTTTGCGTACTTGGTATTTGAAAAAATCGAATTGAAAAAACTTTCGACGTTAAATCTTTGAGAAATTAACTGCGAAACTGTAACCAAAACTGCCGACTCATCTTCAGCTGTGCGAAAAACAGAAAACCTAATCAAATTGCCGCGTTTAATGTCAAAATTTAATCGCCTGTCAGCCTCCATAATTTTTATCAAAGTTTCGTCAAGTTCGTCTGCGTCCAGTTTCAAAACGCGAAAAACAATTTCCGGAATAATTTCACGCCGCGCAAAAATAATTTTAACCGTGCGCGTTCCGACGTTGCAGAAATTGGCGCGAAAATTTTCATCTTCAGTAACCAAACTTTTTACCGCACGATTAAATTGCATTGGCAAAATTTCGCCTTGAATTTTGTACAAAGTTTGAACGCAAAAATGCGGCGATATAAAATTTTTACGCTCAAAAAAACGATTTTCTTCAGCCGTAAGCTCGCACACTTCATCAATCTGATTTTTATTGTAATTTGCATCCAAAACAAATTTGCCGTAAATCTGCTCCAAAACTTTTTTTTCTTCAGCTGTAATTTCCAAAACTATTCCCCCGTAAATTTTTTATACATTATCGCTTGAAATTAAATTTTTGTCTAGAATAAAAAAGCAGGGTAAAAAACCTGCTGAAAATTTTTAGTTTGGAATTACAAGTTGTCTTTGAAAAATTTTTCGATTTTGTTGAACGGGATAATTTTCATATTGTCATATAAATCAACGTGACTTGCGCCCGGAATAATCAGTAATTCTTTGTTGTTGCCGGAAAGTTTTTTGAAGGCGTCTTCGCTGTAATATCTTGAATGCGCTTTTTCGCCGTGAATCATCAGCACGGGCGTTTCAATTTCTGCACTGTAAGTTAAAAGCGGCATATTCATAAAATCCAGCAATGAAGACAAAGTTGCGCCGGTAGTGGAGCCAAAAGAGCGTGGATGATAACCGCGTTTTGTCTGATAAAAGCTGTGATAATCTTTGACGAATTGAGGCGTATCTGCAGAAATTTCAGTTGGAACACCGCCTGCCATTGCGTAATTACCATTTCTATAATCAATCGTGCGTTGAGCAGAAATTTTTTTTGCGAGCGTCCATTCGTTCCCTTTGAATTGTGTCAGCGTCTTTGTCGTTATCGAAGTAGCCATTGGCAATATTGCGGCTCATATCGTACATTGTGGAAGTTACAGTTGCTTTAATTCGTGTATCTTGCGCGGCGGCGTTCAGTGCAAATCCGCCCCAACCGCAAATTCCCAAAATTCCAATTCTGTCAGCATCAACATTTTTTTCATTAGACAAAAAATCTACAGCCTTCATTGCAAAATTTCCGCCAAACGTTAAAAAAGTTCCAACTGCAAGTGCCGCCAAAATTTTTTTATTAAATTTCATAAATTTTTCCTCCTCAAGTTTTATAAACTGCCTTCAAAATTGGATCTTCCGGCGTGATTAAACGCTCAAAAGTTTTCTGCAAATCTTCAAGTTTAACAATGTCCGTAACGTAAATTTCAGGATTTATAATTTTCTTTGCAATAATATCAAAACTGCACGATTTATATTAACGGGAATTGTTTCAGTCATACTGTTGCCAATCATAATAACTTTGCCGCCGGGCTTTACAGTTTGAATGCAATGATCCAACGCACTAGCCGCGCCGACAACTTCAAAAGCAACATCAAAACCTTTGGGCAAAATTTTTTTCACGTCTTCACGAATAGTTTTATCTTCAAAAAATTCATCAACAAAACCTGCTTTTTTCGCAACTGCAACTTTGTGATCGTGAAGTTTCGACATTGCAACATAAGCCGCGCTGGATTTTTTTGCAAGTTCCGCTATCATATGCCCAATAATTCCTGTGCCAACAACCAAAACTTTTTGCCAAAGTTTGATATTTGCTTTTCCTACAGCGTGATAGGCAACCATAAACATATCACATTCGCTGCAATAAAGATTTGCCCAAAAAGTTACACGATCTCCAACTTTAAAATTACTTTCGCCGGGATTCGTAACAACGCCGCAAAATTCGTGCCCCATTACAAAATCTTGTAAATTGGAACTGAAAAAAATTTGCGCAGACGTGACAAATTGTCATACACGGAAGAATTTTGCAGGAATAGTTAAACTTTTTCAAGAATTAACTTGTAAATTTTTTTTAAGGAGAAATGAAAAATGGGCTTTATACAAACGGCGATTGGAGCTGTAACAGGTTCAATCAGCGGCGTACTCAACGACCAATGGAAAGAATATTTTTACTGCGACAGTTTGAGCGCGGATATTTTAGTTGCGAAAGGTCACAAACGCACTAAGCGCGGAAGTAACAGCGGCGACGACAATATTATTACTCAAGGTTCACTGGTTGCCGTCAATAACGGGCAGTGTATGATGGTTGTTGAAAATGGCAAAGTTGTTGATTTTATCGCAGAGCCGGGCGAATACAAATACGATAGAAGTACCGAGCCTTCACTTTTTGGCGGCGGAAATTTGGCGGTAAACATTCAAGAAATTTTTTATCAGATTGGACACCGTTTCACATACGGCGGCGAAACCGGCAAAGATCAGCGCGTTTATTATTTCAATACCAAAGAAATTGTCGGCAATAAATACGGCACGCCTACGCCTATTCCGTTCCGCGTCGTCGATAATAATATTGGCTTGGACGTTGACATTTCTATAAAATGTTTCGGCTCGTACAGTTACAAAATTGTTAATCCTATTCTGTTTTATACCAACGTTTGCGGCAACGTTGCAGAAACTTACAACCGTGAAGAAATTGACAGACAACTTAAATCTGAATTAATGACGGCGTTACAGCCTGCCTTTGCAAAAATTTCTGAAATGGGTATTCGTTACAGCGCGTTACCTGCTCATACAACCGAAATTGCGGACGCCCTTAATCAAGTTTTGAGTAAAAAATGGGGCGAATTGCGCGGCTTGCAAATTGTTTCGTTCGGCGTTTCAAACGTCAGCGCAAATGAAGAAGACGTTGCAATGATTAAAGAAATGCAACGCACGGGCGCACTTAGAAACCCTGCAATGGCGGCGGCACATTTGACGAACGCACAAGCGGCGGCTATGCAAACTGCGGCGGGTAATACTGCGGGCGCGGCTATTGGATTTATGGGAATGAATATGGCGCAAAACGCGGGCGGCTTAAATGCAAATAATCTGTTTGCACTTTCTCAACAACAACAAATGCAACAAGCTCAAATGCAACAACCTCAAGTTCAACAGCAAGCTCCGCCTCCTCAACCTAAACAAGAAACCGGCTGGAAATGTGATGACTGCGGACACACCGGCAATACCGGCAAATTCTGCGCGAATTGCGGACATCCTCAACATAAGCCGCAAAATGACGGCTGGAAATGTGAAAGTTGCGGACACGAAGGCAATACCGGTAAATTCTGCGCCGAATGTGGCAAGCCGAAACCTTCAGCCGCTGACGAATGGACTTGTTTAAAATGCGGCACTGTCAACAAAGGCAAATTCTGTTCAGATTGTGGTGCGCCTAAACCTTCAGCAGAAACGAAAGACCCTAACGTTTGGACTTGTTCAGCTTGCGGTACTGTCAACAAAGGCAGACGTTTTTGTGCCGAATGTGGCAAGCCTCGTGGTTGATTAGGGATTAGGGAATAAGGGCTAAGGGTTAGGGATTTTCCCCTATTCAATATTCCTTAACCCCTAGTCCTTAGCCCCTAATGAGCGACAATAAATTTTCTTACTCATCAAATTTATAAGGAGCGAATTTATGGCGAATACGTCAGTTAGTTATAAATGCCCAAATTGCGGTGCGCCGCTTAGTTTCCAGCCGGGCAAAAAAACTGTAACCTGCGAATATTGCGGCACTGAATTTGAAGTTGCGGCGATTGAGGAAATGTTTCAATCACAAAACGAAATGGCAACCGCCGCCGCTGAAGCTCAACAATCCAAATGGGATATTGCGGGCGCGGGCGAAAATTGGTTACCTGCAGAAATTTCAAATTTGCAAGCGTTCACTTGCTCCAGTTGTGGCGCGGAATTAGTTTGCGATGAAAATACTATGGCTACAGAATGCGTTTATTGCGGCAACCCTACGATGATTCCAAAACGTTTTGACGGCAAATTAAAACCTGATTATGTTATACCTTTCAAAAAGACGAAGGCGGACGCCGTTGCCGCGTTGAAAAATTTCTACAAGGGACATTATCTTTTGCCGGACAATTTTACGGCAAATAACCGCGTTGAGGCGATTCAGCCTATGTACGTACCTTTTTGGCTTTTCGATTCCAGAATTAATTCACAGGCTGAATTTAAAGCTAAAAAAATTCGCCGCTACGATTCCGGCAATATGATTGTTACTGAAACGAAATTTTATAACTGTCAACGCGTTGCCACAATGAGTTTTGAAAAAATTCCCGCCGACGGCTCAAAGAAAATGGACGATGCCTACATGGAAAGTATTGAGCCTTTCAACTATTCGGAGCTTGTACCATTCAGCACGGCTTATTTGACAGGTTATCTTGCCGACAAATACGACGTTACCGCCGAAGAGTGCGCCGCTCGCGCAGATAAACGCGTTGAAAATTCTGCTATCGAAGTTTTAAAAAGTTCGGTTAAAGATTTTAACAGCGTTGAAATGGTAAATTCCGCCGTTGTCAAGGAAGTTGGAAAAGTTATTTACGCGCTTGTTCCAGTTTGGATTTTAACCACGCGCTATAATGACAAGCCGTATACTTTTATGATGAACGGGCAGACGGGTAAAGTTGTAGGAAGTTTGCCATACGACAGCGGCAAGGCGTTTAAATATCCTGCGATCGCCGCGCTTGCGTCAATGCCGGTATTTTACATTTTGGCTAGTATGTTTTTGTAAGGCGGTGGAGCTATGATTAAAAATATCTGCGCGACGATTTTATTTTTGGTTGCAATGAGTTTTAGTGTAACTTTCGCCTCAATGCCTGCAAGAATGATTGACGCCGAAGTTTTTGACAATTCTCAAACTCTTTCAAAAAATGAAATTCAATCTCTAACAAATAAAATTCAAACTGTTCAACAAAAACACGGCGTTAAAATTGGAATTGAATTTTTAAAATCAATCGGCAATGCAAATATCGCAAACGCCGCGCACGAACTTTTAAATAAACATTACGACGGCGCGGCGAACGGCGGAATTATTTTTGTTGTGGTAATGGATTCAAGAAATTGGTATGTTGCCACTGATTCAAAAATGGATATGCTTATACCGAACGCCAAAGATATTGGCAACCAATTAATAAATAACCTGCGCGACGGCGATTATTTCGGCGCGTGCGAAGACTACATTAACGCGGTTGATAAATCTTTGAGTTACTACGAACAAAACGGCGCGGCTTATAATTCTGACGACGAATTTAATATTATGGCGGCAATGGCGGCAGTTATTTTGGGAATTTTTTTCGGCGTTATGGTTCGTTCGTGGCTTATCGGCTCAATGTCGAATGTTCATCACGAGGCGGCGGCGTTGGATTACCTCAAACGTGAAACTGTCAAATTTATTAAAAATCGTGATACGTATCTTTACACCAACACTGAACGCAGAGTTAAACCGCAAAGTTCAGGCGGACGTGGAAGCAGTGGCGGCGGCAGTCATTCAGGCGGCGGTGGAGCCGGAGGAAGTTTTTAAATGATTAACCGCAGGAAATTTTTAACGTTGCTTGGTACGGGAATTTTTGTTTCAATGTTCAGCGGTTGCGGCGAAACTTCAAAAGTTATTGCTGAAAATGTTACAGGAGATAAAAATTTTTTTATGGACGATATAATTTTAAATAGCGGTTACAAAATGCCGCGCTTAGGTTTGGGTACTTGGACTTTAAACGATTCACAGGCTCAAATTTGCGTTTTGCACGCCCTTAAAACAGGTTACAGATTGATTGACACTGCCAGATATTACGGCAACGAAATTGGCGTAGGAAACGGCGTTAGAGACGCTATAAAAGCCGGAATTGTTACGAGGGAAGAAATTTTTGTTACAAGTAAAATTATGCCCGGCAATTACAATCAACCTGATTCTGCGATTGAAAATTCTTTGGCGGCGTTAAATATTGGTTACGTCGATTTAATGTTAATTCATCAGCCCGGCTCAAATGATGAAAAAGTTTACAAGGCGTTGGAGCGCGGCGTTAAAGCCGGTAAAATTCGTTCAATCGGTATTTCAAATTATTACACGCCTAAAGACTTTGAACGAATTAATAAAATTGCCGAAATTGTTCCCGCCGTCGTGCAAAATGAAAATCATCCACTGAATCAAAATTCAAAGCTCCAAGACTACGTCAAAAAGTACAGTACAATTATTGAATCGTGGTATCCATTCGGCGGGCGCGGCAATACTCAAAAAATTCTCGGCAACTCTACCATTATTGAACTTGCCAAAAAATATCAGAAAACGCCCGCGCAAATTGTCATTCGTTGGAATTTGCAAGCCGGTTATATCGTCATTCCGGGTTCAAAAAATCCTGCGCACATTACAGAAAATTTTAACGTCTTCGACTTTGAAATTTCGGCGGACGATATGAATAAAATTTTTGCGTTAAATAAAAATCATCGCTTTGAAAATTGGTAAATTTCTCAAGTCAAAAAATTAGCTGTTTATTTTTTAGAAGGTGTTGAAGTGAACAAAACAAAATATTTAGTTGGAGCGTTTTTGGCAACGGCGTTAATTGTCGGCGGCTGTGGCGAAGATGAAGAAACAACTACCGCCCCTGAAACAACTACCGAAAAATTGGCGGGACAACGTTTGACTGACGATAACGGAGTTGAATACACGCTGATTGACAACGGCGACGGTACAGAAACTGCAAGATATGACGATGGACGATCTGTAACTTTCAAACGTGCGGACGACGGCTCACTTGATTATTTGTACGGCGCGGCAGGTTTATTGGCTGGAATGGCGGCAGGTTACTATTTATTTCACGGTTTTTCAAGACCTGCCGGTACTTGGAATGCCGCTCAAAATCGCTATACAATTTCTGAACCGCTTCAACGCACCAACAATCAAAATACTACTGCGCCCGGCGGCTCCGCAGGCAAAGTTTCAAGTACTCAAAATAATTCTTCAAATACGAGTAATTCTGCAAATTCAAAGGTAAATTTATCAAAAGATAATGCCGGTACAAAACCTGCGGCGACTTCGTCTTCAAATTCTTCAGCAAAAACAGGATTCGGTACAGCGGGCGCACGCGGCGGCAGTTCTTCGGCGGCGTCTTAAAAGTTGGTGATTTTTATGATGATAACTCAAAAAAATTCTTACATTGATTTAATTGACAGAAATATTATGCCGTTCGTGCAATACGGCGATTATCCCGACCGCTACCCTGCACTTTCTGCATTGAGTTTCAATGAATATTTTTACCGTGAATTGAGAGCGGCAAGCCGTGAGCTTTTCGCCATTTTTGAAAAGACTGTAAAAATTTTTCAACAAGCACCGCGCCAATTTCAGGAACAAATGGAAATTCCGCCTAAATTAATTCCATTTTTGAATATTCCAAACGCGCTGAATTTATCGACGTGGCTTTCACGTTTTGATTTTGTACTTGACGAAAACGGCGATTTTAAAGTTGTCGAAATAAATTCTGATACGCCCTGCGCCATCATTGAGGCTTATTACGTAAATCAAATTGCGGCTGACAGTTTCGGCTATAAAAATCCAAATTTGGGCGAAGAAAATAATTTGACGAGTTTTTTACATCAGATTAAGCAGATAATTTCGCCGCCTCAAATAAATCTTTCTATTGGCAATTTTACTCAATCGCGCCCGTTTGTATTTTCGTGTTTCGATGATTATATTGAAGATTACGGCACGACCGGATATTTAATGGAGCTTATGAAAATAAATTCTTCAACGTATGACGTGGAATTTATTTCATTTTACGATCTGCAAGTTGATGACGACGGAATATTATTGCCGGACGGGCGGCACGCGGCGGCGATTTATCGACTTCATCCAATGGAAATTTTAATTGAGGAAACGGCAACTGACGGAACAGATTTAGGCGTTATGTTTCTGGAAAAATATGCGGAAGGAAAATTTGCAATGTTCAATCCGCCGGAAGCCGTCATAATGCAAAATAAGGCGTTTATGGCGTTGGTGTGGCAAGTTTATTTAAGCGGCAAATATTTTAATTCCGCCGAAAGTTCGATTATTGAAAAATATATGTTGCCTAGTTTCTTTGAAGATGATTTTCACATTGTGGACGGCGGCGAATATATCAAAAAGCCAATTTGGGGGCGCGAAGGCAAAAATATTTCAATCGTTGACGGCTCAAATAAAAATACAATCTACGAACATCAAATTGAAAATCCTGACGAAGTTGTTTGCCGTGAGTCAACTAAATTTATGTATCAAAAATTTGTACATACGCCGAAATTTGAGGCGTTGACTGACAGCGGACACCTTGAAGGCTTTACAACTTTTAGCTGCTTTATGTTGGGGCGTCAACCTTCCGCCGTATATTGCCGCTTTTCTCAAGAAAAAATAATTGGAACGGAAGCCTATTTTGTACCGTTGGTGATAGAATGACTTACAACGACGCTTTAAATTATTTGGACAGTTTAAATATTTTTGGAATTAAGCCGGGACTTGAGCGAATTAATTTGCTGATGGAAAAATTAAATTTTCCGCAGAAAAATTACAAAACAATTCACGTTACCGGCACGAATGGCAAAGGCTCGGTTTGTGCAATGCTTGCCGAAATTTTAAAATTGGACGGCTGTAAAGTCGGCTTGTTTACTTCGCCACACCTTGAAAGTTATTGCGAAAGAATGAAAATTAACGGCGAAAATATTTCAGAAAATGATTTTGCGGCAATGATTGAAACTGTGAAAAATTGCGGCGTACAAGCCACGCATTTTGAAGTTTTGACGGCTGCCGCCTTTGAATATTTTTCAATTCGGCAAGTTGAAATTGCAGTTATCGAAGTTGGACTTGGCGGCTTGTACGATTCAACCAACGTGATAACGCCGGAAATTTCCATTATTACGAATGTTTCACTGGAACACGAAAATATTTTGGGCAATTTAGAAAATATCGCTCGTAACAAGGCGGGGATTATCAAAAAAAATATTCCCGTCGTTACGGCGGCAACCAGTGAGCCGTTGAAAATTATTCGTGAAGTGGCGAAACAAAATAATTCTGCGCTGTATGAAGTTACTGAACCGGCTGAAATTGAAATAAATCTTTTGGGCGAATATCAAAAAATTAACGCGGCGGTTGCGATTCAAGCGGCTAAACTTTTAAACATTGATGAAAATACAATTCGCGCAGGTTTAAAAAAAGTTGAATGGGCGGGACGTTTTGAAATTTTAAACGGCGTAATAATTGACGGCGCACACAATCCGCACGGCGCGGCGGCTCTTCGTGAAAGTTTAGATAAAAATTTTCAAACTGGCAAAAGAATTTGGATATTTGGCGCGTTGGCTGACAAAAATTTTGATGAGATGATTGAAATTTTATTTCGCGCAGATGATTTTGTAATAGTTACGCCGCCCAATTCTGAACGCGCCGCCACTGTGAAAATTTTGTGTGAAAGTTTAACTGAACGCGGGATTAAAAATATTGGCGTTGAAAAACTTTCTGACGCCGTTAAAATGCTGAAAGAAACTGCGGGCGAAGTTAAAATTATTGCCGGTTCGCTGTATTTGATTGGCGCGGCTAGAAAATTTTTTTATTGACAGGGAGTTTTCAGAAATGACCATAGCAGAATCATTGAGACGTTTTAGACAAGACTACGGCTTAACCCAAAAACAAGTTGCTGACAAAATTGGCGTATATCCTCAAGCTTACGCGGCGTTGGAACGTTCAAAAACGGGCGAACACATTATTCCGCGCGTAGACACTTTAATAAAAATCGCGCAGGCTTTCAATGTATCGTTGGACTATTTGGCGGGATTGACGGACGACCCGCGCACGATAAAACAGATTTTGGAAGAATTGGGCGACGCCGCACCTGTTGCAGTTCCTGAAGAATTGACGCTTGAAAGTTTGCAAGCCGAAATAAAAAAGTTGCAATTTCAGCTTGACAGACAACAAGACGAAATTAAAGAATTGCGTATAAAATTTGTTGAATTATAGTTTTGTCTTTGGACAATTTTAAATTTTTTGCAGAAAAAATGGCGTGTTGACGCGGTTTAAAAATT
>CALFJB010000004.1 GCA_937877565.1 uncultured Selenomonadales bacterium
AAGTCTCTATGCCGTCAATGCCCGGCATTCTGTGGTCAAGGAAAATTATATCGTATTTTTTCTGTGTCACGAGGTCTAAGCAAGCGTAGCCGCTTTCCGCCGTATCAATTCTAATTTTCGTCTTCTTAAGCAATCCTTTGACAACGGTCAAGTTCATAACCGTATCATCGACGACTAAAATTTTGGCGTCAGGCGCTGTAAATTTTTCCTTATACTTTTTATGCTGGCTTATTGAGTGACGATAACTTTCTGCAAAGTCGCCAATCGGTTGACGATTGATAACTTTCTGCTCAAGTTCAAAGGAAAATTCCGAACCTTCGCCGTAGACGCTTGCAACTTCAAGGTGACTGTGCATCATCTCCAAAAGTTTTTTGGTAATATTCATACCCAAGCCCGTACCTTCAATCGTGCGGTTACGTTTCTCCTCAATACGTTCAAAAGCACTGAAAAGTTTTTTGATGTCCTCCGGCTTAATCCCTATGCCAGTATCTTTGACGCTGACGCAAAGTAAAATTTTATCGTCGGAAATATTTTTAAAATTTACGGTAAGCGTCACGCCGCCTTTTTCCGTGTACTTAACCGCATTCGTCAAAATGTTTGTGACAACTTGCTTGATTCTTATTTCGTCGCCAAAAAGATCGCTCGGCAAATTTTCATCCGCTTCAATGTGGAAAGTTAAATCTTTATCTTCTGCGCGTTTTTGAACCATATGTACCAAATCGTTAAGAAGGGAACTTAGCGCGTATTCGACAGGAATAATTTCCATTTTACCCGCTTCAATCTTGCTGAAGTCTAAAATATCGTTGACAATGCCTAGAAGTGAATTTCCTGCACTACGAAGATTTTCAGCATACTCCAAAATATTTTCGTCGTTTGATTCGCGCAAAATCATTTCGTCCATACCTAAAATCGCATTTATCGGCGTCCTTATTTCGTGGCTCATATTTGAAAGAAATTGTGACTTTGATTTATTTGCAGCTTCAGCCGCCACGACGGCGTATTTTAAATCGTCATTGGTTTCATTAAGTTCATTTGTCGTTGCCTCCAAAAATGCGGCAAGACGTTTCGCAAGCGGTACAATTCCTTCAAAACTTTCATTAAACTTCGGAGCGTCGTAAACCGAAAAATTGCGCGCAGGTCCTTCACGAAAAGCTACAGAAATAATTGCCGAACCTGCAACGCCGCCTTTATCGTTAAATTTATAAATTTCGCCGTTGCCGAAACAATAAACGGTTTCTTGCTGAACTTTTTTAAAAAATTGAATTTCTGTGAAATAATCGGTATTCAAAAAAATTGTCCGTGCGCCGCAAATATAAAGTTGAATGGCTTGAGGATCAAATTTTTTAAATTCGCGCCCGACTTTTTCGGATTCTCTTAAAAGGTCAATGGGATTTCCGTAACTCAAACAAATTTTTTCGCCTTTATGAATATCGTTATTAAAATAAAGTCTGCCTGACTCGTCATAAATTGAAGGGACTCTGGCAAAATCAAGCCCGCCGCGATCGACTAATAAAGGAAATTCAAAAACATTAAACATTAAATGTTCATTGGGCACGATATTTAAATATTTTCTGTAAATATCGACGGCGGGAATGTTGTCAATCTTTGAAAGACCGTTAATCCCCAAAGTTTCGGTAACGGTCATTTTTTTGCCTATAGCCTTCCAACCGAGCGTGTAATTGGCTTTAATGTGCAAATCTTCACCGCTGTACGCCACAAAAACAATTCCTTCACTATGGTAGTCATTGCCGAGAATAAAGCTTCTTACGTCCTGATTTTGAAAAGCTTGCACAATGTTATGGTACGTGCAATTTTTTTCCTGATTGTAAGAAGTTCCCGCGATAACTCCGAAGAAAGGAATATTTTCAAATTCTTTGGCAAGTAAAGACAAACCGTCAGAAAAAATTCCCGAAATTTGCGAGCATAAAATTTCAACGCCTCTAAGATTTTTGACATTTTTTAATTTATTTTTAAAATCTGTGACCAATTCAATAACGCTGTTCATTTCGCCGGCATCAACGTCAAAAATTGTAACTTTGCCTGACGAATAAAAATAAAAAATGCTTATGACGGCGTAATTTTCGGATAAATCGGCGACACTTGTAACCCAAGCCTGCTCGGAATCAATATCTTTGCGTTTGTGCCCAAAATTTGACATTGAAGTTCCGATAATTTTAGCCTTCGGAAAATTTTCTTTCAATGCGCGGTACATCTTTTTTGAATCGGAATTTTTAAACTGCGCAGTAAAGACTTTGAATAAAACTTCATTAGCAGATTTATAATCTTCGCTTGATTTAATTTTCTCCGCCCAAATAAAAAATTCTTCCTTGCTTTTTAATCGGCATGTTTTTTGCTTCAATACGCTCATTCCTTTCGGAAAAAATTTTATGATTTATTTTACAAAGTGAAAACGCCGAGGTCAAATTCCGGCGGATGATTAAGTTTTTTTCGTCTATAGAATTCTCTAAGTTAAAGTTCATTTTCCTCCACAAAATTTTCACTACCAAAATTTTTTAAAACATTTTAGCACTTTTTGGAATAAAAAAATACCTTCACGTTAATTTGACATGAAGGTAAAATTCTAAATTCTAAATTATCCTCTTGGTTTCCCGCATTCCATACAGAATTTACCTTTGTTGACAGCGCCACAACTGCAAGTCCATTCATCTGAAGCAGGTTTAGGTTTCCCGCACTCTGAACAGAATTTACCGGTATTCGTCGCGCCGCATTCACACTTCCAACCGGCGGCAAGTGCAGGTTTTTTCGCGCCGCAATTCATACAGAAATTTCCGCGATTGCCGTCATTGCCGCAGGAAGGACATTTCCACGTAGACGGTTGATTTTGCGGTTGTTGTTGCTGTTGAGCCATTGCAAAAAGATTAGCCGCGTTGACTCCACCTGCATTTTGAGCCATACCCATTCCCATAAATCCTGTCATAGCACCTGCTGTATTATTCGCCGCCGCTTGCATTGCGCTAGCTTGTGCACCTGTTAAATGAGCAGCCGCCATTGCAGGATTTCTCAACGCGCCGCTACGTTGCATTTCCTTAATCATTGCGGCATCTTCTTCACTTGCGCTGACATTTGAAACGCCGAAAGATACCACTTGCAAGCCGCGAAGGTCTCCCCACTTTTTACTTAAAACTTCGTTAAGTGCGTCGGCAATTTCCTGCGTATGTGCTGGTAAGGCACTGTAACGAATACCCATTTCAGAAATTTTTGCGAAGGCAGGTTGCAAAGCCGTCATCAATTCAGTTTTAAGTTGCGCGTCAATTTCCGAACGATTATAAGTTTCAGTGATGTTGCCACAAACATTCGTATAAAATAAAATTGGATTGACAATTTTGTAACTGTACGAACCAAAACATTTTATCGCAATGTCAACGTCAAGCCCAATGTTGTAGTCGACGACGCGGAACGGTACAGGACTTGGCGTGCCGTATTTATTGCCGACAATTTCTTTCGTGTTGAAATAATAAATTCGCTGATCCTTGCCGGTATCGCCGCCGAAAGTGAAACGTCTGCCAATTTCGTGAAAGACGGCTTGAATATTTGCCGCAAGACTTCCGCCGGAAAAAAGTGAAGGCGCAGTACCTTTATCGTAAGTGTATTCGCCGGGCTCCGCGCAAAAATCTACAACTTTGCCCTGCTCAACAATCATCATGCACTGACCATTATTGACAGAAATAATTGAACCGTCCGTAATAATGTTATCGTCGCCGGAATTGGAGCTCCAACTGTGGCTTTTACGACGATGACCCTTCGCCGCTAAAATGTCCGCGCTTAAACTGTCGCAATAAAAAAATTCCTTCCACTGATCTCCAAGAGTTCCGCCTGCAGCGCTTAATGCCGCTTGAATTAAACCCATTTTAATTGCCTCCGTAATAAAAAAATTTTTGTTTAATTCTTGACGACAATTAAATTTTCCTGCAAAAATATTTACCAAAAAACACCGAGAATAAATTTGCTATCCTTTTTGCAACTAAGTTGTAGAGATACCTGCAAACCTTTATAGGATATTTTACTGAAAAAGACGGTCAGCAAAATTTACCGACCGTCTTTTTTTACTATGCATTGAATGTTAGCTTTTAGGATATATAATTTTTAATTATTTAAGCTGTGCCGCAACTTCCGCCGCAAAATCTGATTGTTTCTTTTCGATACCTTCGCCGAGTTGATAACGCGCAAAGTTCAAAACTTTCACGCCGCCAAGAATATCTTGCACAGTCTTTTCATTATCTTTAACAAATTCCTGTTCGACAAGGCAAACTTCTTTGTAGAATTTTTTGATACGTCCTTCGACCATACGTTCAACAATTTTTTCAGGCTTACCCTCTTCAAGTGCTTGCTTACGAAGAATTTCTTTTTCGTGTTCAAGTTCAGCCGCGTCAACTCTGTCACGGTCAATAGCCAAAGGATTCATCGCCGCAATTTGCAGTGCAACATCTTTGCCAAGTTCATTAGTGCCACCGTCAAGTTCGACAAGGACGCCGATTTTACCGCCCATATGAATGTAGCTGATAAGTTTACCCTTAGTTTCGTAGCGAATGAAACGACGAACAGAAATTTTTTCGCCGATAGTAGCGGTTGCTTCTGTCACGAGGTCAACAACTTTTTTACTGCCGATTTTACTTTCGTTAAGCGCGTCAATGTCTGCAGGATTAACTTTAGCTACTTGTTCGGTAATTTCTTTGACAAGTGCGCGGAAGTTTTCATTGTTCGCAGTGAAGTCAGTTTCGCAGTTAATTTCAGCCATAGCGGCAATTTTTCCGTCAGCAGAAACGTACGCCGCTACAGCACCTTCTGCCGCGATACGACCTGATTTTTTAGCCGCCTTAGCAATACCTTTTTCGCGAAGATAATCAGCCGCCTTGCTCATATCGCCTTGAGTTTCGGCAAGAGCCTTTTTGCAGTCCATCATACCAGCGCCGGTTCTTTCACGTAATTCTTTAACCATTGCCGCAGTTACAGTTGCCATTTATATTTATTCTCCTTAATTTCAAATTTTATTCTTCAGACTCTTCGTCTTCCTCAACGTCAGCCGTATCAGTTTCAACAACACCTTCTTCTAAACCAATTGAAGCTACAACAGTTTTAAATGTTGAACCTGGTTCATATAAATATGAAACATTTTTATTTGCCCATAATTTATATTTTGCTTCACTTTTTTCCTTATCTGTTAAATTATCCCATTCTTCTGATAAACCTGTATAAACAGGATTTTGTGGATCATTTAAATCATAATCTGGATAATTTGCCATAGCTAAAATTCCACCATCTTGTGGATCCATTAAAATAACTCCACCATATCCAGCATTATTTTCTTCTACAGCATCTTTCAAATATTTTTCAGCAATACCTTGAATATAAGAATCTATAGTTAGATAAATATTACTTCCATTTTCAGGAGCAACATATTCTTCATCTTCATCTGAAATAGCTTCACCATTAACATCAAGAGTTGCAGTTAAAACACCAGAAGTTCCAACTAATGTATCATTCCACTTAGCTTCTAGCCCTGTAAGACCAGTATTATCAGTTCCACAAAAGCCAATTAATGTAGAAGCTAAACTTCCATTTGGATAATATCTTTTAAAATCTTCATCTATATTAATTCCAGATGTTACATTATTTTCATTCATCCATTCTTTTAACAAATTAACTTTATCAGATTCGACTTTTCTAGCAATAACAACAACAGAAGATTCACTACTTGCTTTTGCAAGAGCATCTTCATATTCTAATCCAAAAATTTCAGCAAATTTTGTTGCTAAAACTTCAGGCTCAACCTTCTTACCATTTTCATATTTAACTTTATTAGGATTTATTGAAACTGTATCAACAGAAACACTAACAGCTAAAACTTTTCCATTTGAATCAAAAATAGTTCCTCTATTAGAACTAATTATTTGACTTTTAGTTTGTTGAGCATAAGCAGACTTTTTATAATCATTCCCTTTAATAAAAATTATATATGAAAGCTTAACAATAACTGCTATAAAACCAATTGTAACAATAGCCCCAATAAATTGCATTACAACTTTAGATTCTTCTCTATCTTTATCTTTTTTTTTCTTATTCCCTATTGGTTTTCACCTACCAATCTACATATTTTTTTAAATTATATCACTAACCATTTTTTATATCAACGATTTTTATACCAAAAATTAGAAAAAAATGAATTTCCTATTATATAAATTGCGGTCGAAATCTTGTTAACGATTTCGTATCCGCAATTATATAGGTTATCCTATAAAAAATTTAAATGACGCCTTAGCGTCATTTGATTTTTTCTTATTTATTCTACTTCTGGAGCTCCAACTGGACATACACCTTCGCATGTTCCACATTCTATACATTGAGCTTTGTCAATTACGAAACAAGTATCTCCTTGTTTAATACAAGTTACTGGGCAAGCACCTTCACATGCTCCACAGCTAATACATTTTTCAGGATTAATTTTATATGCCATCTTTAATAACACTCCTTTCGAATTATATTGAAATTGATTATAATATTTTTAATTATAAAAGTCAATATATTATAATAATCTTTTTGCATTTTTCTTAACTTGATATTTAACTTCTTCTTCATTTGAATATAATAATTTTCTATTTTCCATTAATACTTTTCCATCTACAATAGT
>CALFJB010000005.1 GCA_937877565.1 uncultured Selenomonadales bacterium
CTGATAGGGCTTGCTCCATTCAGCTTTAATTACGACCTTTCACAATCAAAAAAATCAAATTTTCGGTTGCTCAAATATTTTATTGCACTCAACGATTTACACAATTTTGGAGTGTCCCTTGAAAATTATAAAAATTTATTACGTAAAGAATATTTAGATTTTAAAGTTCCACTATCCAATTTTAGAATAGATAGCATACCATGTTTTGAAAAATTTATTGACAGCAAAACCAGAATAACTGCAAGAAAAGAAATTGATTCTTGGAAAGACAAATTTTTTTCGGAGACAAAGAAAGAAAATATAAAAATTTTAGACGAATATTTGACATTGTGTGAAAAAAATAATGTTTATCCTATAATGTTTTTGCCGCCAATGACTTCAGGGCACGTAAAAAATTTTTCTCGAAAAATGCTTGATGAATTTTACTATTTGATTGAAGAAGCTCTGAAAAAACATCCTACCGCTTACTTTGTGGACGGCTGGAAAATCAAAAATTTTGTGGATTCTGATTTTAGAGATATTACCCATCTTAATAAAAATGGTGCCCAAAAGTTTAGCAGTATTCTTAACAATTTTATTGAAACCATTGATAAAAGTGATACAAGATTAACAATCAATTATTAGTTTTTTGTTATATTTTTGCAGGGTAATTATAATTTTTGTCGAAATATCCCGCGTTAAGGAGTGAATTAATTTGGATTATTCAACTTATTTGAAAGAGTATCCTGATAAAGATGGACGTTTTGGAAAATTTGGCGGAGCCTACTTGCCGCCGCAACTCGTCCCCGCAATGCAAGAAATTAACGACGCTTATTTAACTATTTGTCAGTCGTCGCAGTTTATTAACGAATTGCGCAGAATCCGCCGCGAATTTCAAGGCAGACCTACGCCAATTTATCATTGTGAACGCTTAAGCCGTAAACTCGGTAAAGCACAAATTTATTTAAAGCGTGAAGATTTAAACCACACCGGCGCACATAAATTAAACCACTGCATGGGCGAAGGTCTTTTGGCAAAATTTATGGGCAAGAAAAGAATTATCGCCGAAACTGGTGCAGGTCAGCACGGCGTGGCACTTGCAACCGCCGCCGCGTTTTTCGGCTTGGATTGTACAATTTACATGGGCGAAGTTGACGTTGCAAAACAAGCTCCCAACGTTGCAAGAATGAAAGTTTTGGGTACAAAAGTTGTTTCGGTTTCACGCGGGCAGAAAACTTTGAAAGAGGCAGTTGACGCCGCCTTTGAAGATTATATGGAAAATTACAAGGACACGATTTACTGCATTGGCTCGGCGGTCGGTCCTCATCCTTTCCCAATGATGGTTAGAGATTTTCAAATGGTTGTCGGCTACGAGGCACGTACTCAATTTACAGAAATGATGGGACATTTGCCGGACGTTGTAACGGCTTGCGTTGGCGGCGGCTCAAATTCTATCGGAATGTTTTTGCCGTTCGTAGCTGATTCAGCTGTAGAAATTGTAGGCGTTGAACCGTTGGGACGCGGTACAGATGTTGGCGATCACGCGGCGTCTATGACTTACGGCTCTGAAGGCGTTATGCACGGCTTTGATTCAATTATGTTGAAGGATTCAAAGGGCGAACCTGCGCCGGTTTATTCCATTGCAAGCGGCTTGGATTATCCTTCAGTTGGTCCCGAACATGCATTTTTGAACGCGCTCGGCAGAGTAAAATACGAAACTGCAAGCGATAAAGAAGCGGTTGATGCTTTCTTCAAACTTTCACGTTATGAAGGAATTATCCCCGCGCTTGAAAGTTCCCACGCCTTAGCTTATGCAATGCGCCGCGCAAAAGAAATGGATCACGGCTCAATTTTGGTAAATCTTAGCGGACGCGGCGACAAAGATTTAGATTACGTTATTGAAAAATACGGTTACGGCGACGATTTTAAAGATTTTGACTAAAAATATATTTTAAAAATTTTCAACCCGTCAGAAATTGACGGGCTTTTTTATTTATTAAAATTAGATTAAAAATGAATTTTTTCAGGACTTTTTCATACGGGGGGGGGGGTATAATATTTTGGAATATTTTAATTTGGACGTTGTTTAGAGGAGTGATTTTTTATGGCAATGAGTCCACTGGAAGTTATCAAAAAATTTATGGCGTCATTGGATAAAACAACTCTGTCAGGAACGGCGGCACTTGACGAGGCAATTAAAGCCGCTACAAACGGTAAATTTAAAACATCTGAAGAAGTTATCAATAAAATGATTGAGGATTGCCAAAGTGCAAAAAGCGCAGACGATTTTCTAAAAAATTATTGCGGAATAAATTTAGATAATGAAGACTGTGGGGCAATTACTGGTTCGGACGCGGGTGGCAGTACCGTTCTTACTGAAGAATCTATAATTCCTGAAGTTGGAAATGTTGACGAAAATTTTAATAAAAATTCCTTTGAAGTTGACGGGCTGATCGTTAAACTTACAGATACAAACGACAACGAAATAAATTTTAGTGATTTAAATGACAATCAAAAATTTATTTGGCAATGGTTGCATACTTTCGGGATTAAAGGTGCGTTAAATCTTATTTCTGATTCATACGGAGAAAACTTTAGCTTTACAGATAAATCTTCAGCAACCGTTAAAACTTTAGATGTTGCATTTGTTGAAAAGCCAAATTCAGGAATATTTGCAGAAACGTATAATTGGAGTAGTGATAATTCGGACAAGACTACAAATTTGCGTTTGGAAATTAACGTTAGTTCATTGGGTTCTGTCAATCTTGATGTAGCAAACTCTGGCATAGACCGTCTCATTGCGCATGAAATGACACACGCGGTTATGGTGGCAAATTTAAAAATTACTACGTACAGATCTTTACCTAGATTTATCAGAGAAGGAATGGCTGAACTTACCATTGGCATTGATAATACTCGTGTTTTTGAAAATACCAAAGAAAGTATAATTCAATATTTATCTAAAAATGTATCTGAATTACAAAAAGCTTTAAACGATAACGGCGATATTTACGCGGGAGGCTTTATGTTTCTGCGTTATCTTGCACGTCAATCGGCAGATTTACATATTTCAAACACCACCTCAAATACAGTTATCAATACTTTTTACGGCGACGACACAGTTTATACTGCCGCAAGCAATGTTACAATTCAAACGGGCGATGGTAATGATTCAGTTGGTGTAAATACCAAAGGCAAAAATTCCACGATTGAAAGTGGCGCGGGTAATGACAGAATTAATAATTGGGGAGCAAATTTTTATATTGATACCGGTGCAGATGATGATTATATTTATAACTCTTCAGTTTCAGCAAACACTACAATTAATACAGGCGCAGGCAAAGACAGCGTTAATAATTGGGCAGCTGGCTCTTCAATTAATACTGGCGATGGTAATGACA
>CALFJB010000006.1 GCA_937877565.1 uncultured Selenomonadales bacterium
CGACTGAAAATTTTTTGTCCAAGAAATGATAAGCAACTTTCTGATGATAGGTAACGACTTTATCTTTGCCGAGCCAACTCAAATTTGGCATTTGAACACCTCCAAAATAAAGAAAACCGCCTTGCGGCGGCGTTCCTTTTATATTTAAAATTCTTAAGAATGTATTGACAAATCGCCTCAATTTGATAAAATAAATTTGCGAAATTTCAAGACAAAACATCTTGAGACGACGAAAAATTATTTGTAAAGTAATTATAAACGTCTCCGGGTGTTTTGTCAATAAAACATAAGGAGGCGTTTTTTATTATGGAAAATCAGATTCAAATTTTCACCAATGAAAAGTTTGGGAAAATGCACGGTTATCTTGATAAAAATTTAACAGCGTGGCTGAATGTTGAAGATGTTTCACGCGGACTTGGTATCGTTCAAATCAAAAACGGTGTTGAGTATGTTCGTATTGAACGTGTTAATGCTTATCTCAAAGAATTTCATTTTCCCCACACGGTGGGGAAAGAGGATTTTATCCCCGAAAATATGGTGTATCGCCTTGCGATGAAGGCAAAAAATGAAACTGCGGAAGATTTTCAAGCGTGGCTTGCAGATGATGTTGTTCCTTCAATTCGTAAAACAGGCAGCTATTCTTTACCGCAAAATGAAAACGCGGTTGCCGTTCAAAATTCAGTTGAATTGAAATTGCTTGTAGCTCCCGCACTTAAAGACGTTGAAACTTCGGTTGAAATTGTCGAAAAAATGTTTTTCGTACAACACGGAATTGCATTGGCACATTGTATCAACGCCGCTGAAAAAAATCATCAAGTCGATTTAAGCGAATTTAAAAATTTGTTGCCGCCCGCTGAACACGAAATTGGATATTTGACGGCAACGCAAATTGGCAAAGAAATTGGAAAATCTGCACAGTACGTCAATAAAAAATTGCTTGAATTGGAATTTCAAGAAAAAGACGGACACGGCGGCTACATTTTGACAGACAAAGGCAAAGACTACGGCGAGGCAATGCCGTTTGAACGTAACGGACACGCGGGCTATCAAATTAAATGGTTGCCGGAAGTTGTACCTTTTTTCGATTAGCAATTTAATCCTTAAAAAATTTAGTCAAAATCTCCCAAAAGTGGCGACTCTGAAAATTTATTCAGCAAATTATTTGTGCGTTCAACGTCGAAATTATTTTTCAGTGCAAACAAAATAACGCTGTCCCAAGAATTTTTAACATAAAGCTTTTCGACGCCCGCAAAATACAAAAGGCGTTGAGTTTCTTTAACAGTGCAATTCATAGCAACGGCGACTGACAAAATTTTTTGACGCGCAGGCTTTTTTCTTCCGGCAAAAATGTGGTAAACGTAAACTTGATTCAGCAAAGATTTTTTTGCAACTTCAGACTTTGTTAAATTTTTTTCCTGCAACAAAATTTCCAAATACTGCGCGAGGGTAAATTTCTGAAAAATTTCTTCGTTGTCTGCAAAAAATTCTTCCAAACTTTCAGCCGCCGCCAAATCGTTTTCAAGTTGCAAAGTGTCTTTGTCAATCATTGCCCAAACTCCCAAAAATTTTTGCTATAATATTACAAAATTTTTTTGAAGGCAAGGTGATTGAATTGGATGCAGACGTTGAAATTTTTATAGAAACGAACTTTCAGAAAATACGACTGCTGAAAAAATCAGACAAGGGCGAAGTTTGGTTAGCGTCAACAGAGGCGGGCGAACCTGTCATTTTGAAACGAATAAATTTTACCGGCTTGCCGTATCAGAAATTGAAAGAAAATCCACATCGACTTTGGGCGAAGATTTTATTTTTCAGTGAAGGCGAAACTGAATCAATCGTAGTTGAAGAATTTATAAACGGCGAAACTTTGGACGGAAAAATTTTAACCGAATCAGAGGCGCGGCAACTTTTAAATCAAATTTGCGACGGCTTAAAAGTTTTGCACTCAATGAGAATAATTCATCGTGATATAAAACCGTCGAATTTAATATTGCAAGCAGGCGGAATTGTAAGGCTGATAGACTTCGACGCGGCAAGAATTTTTAAAAGCGGACAAACTGAAGATACAATTTTTCTTGGTACAAAAGGTTACGCGCCGCCGGAACAATTTGGTTTTGGGCAAACTGATCCGCGCAGTGATATTTATTCTTTAGGTGTTACGTTTCAAAAACTTTTGGGTAGAAATTGCAAAGGCGAATTGAAAAAAATTTTGGCAAAGTGTACCGAAATTGACCCGCGCCGCCGTTTCTATTCGGCAATGGATTTAAAACGCGCTTTAAATTCTCAACCGCCAAAGAAAAAATCTGCCAAAGGTTCAGAAATTTTAACTTACTTGATTATTGACGAAATTTTAGATTTATAATTCAAGGCAACTTTAGCGGTTGCTTTTTTTAGTTGGCGGCAAATTTAGGCGAAAAAGCGGCGTATTTAGGCGGCTTTCATTCCAAAAATTTTTGCTAAAATAAAAACGCTTACCCGACGGGTAAACAAAATTTATTGCAAATTTGATATGCTAATAATGGGGTGGAAGTTTTGCCGAATGTGCCGGAAAATAATCCTGAAACTGATATTAACGTTAAAAAAATTATGATTTACCGTCAGATTGGCGCAAAAATTGCGTATTATCGAACGTTGCGGCAAATGACTCAAGCCGAACTTGCAAAGAAAGTTAATATCAGCAAAAGTACATTGGGCAGGATTGAACGCGGCAAATACAATAACGGCGTTCCAATTTCCACGCTCCTTGACATTGCCGAAGGGTTGCACATTGAACTTTCCGCGCTTGTGACTTTCAGCGAAGACGAAAAGAAAGTTTGGTGGGAAGTCGATAAAAATATTTTGTAAAATT
Source organism: uncultured Selenomonadales bacterium (assembly GCA_937877565.1). Taxonomy (GTDB): domain Bacteria; phylum Bacillota; class Negativicutes; order Selenomonadales; family Selenomonadaceae; genus Quinella. The sequence continues at coordinate 2,849 of CALFJB010000006.1, forward strand.
GCGGAGGTGTTTTTGTGAAAATTTATCTTTACGGACAAAATTTTGAACTTAGCGACGCCAATATTTGCGAGGCACGCGGAAAATTTCTTGTTCGCAATTCTATAAAAAATGTTGGTAAAATGCTGAAACACGAGTGCGAAAAATACAATTCGGTTGAAGAAATGATTCTGGAAGTGCGCCCGCTTGTCAGCAGTTTGATGATGGGATTAACTCAACATATGCTTTACATTTTGCGGCGCGAAGGAATTAACACCAACGGCAAAATTTACGTGGATTCAGTTTTTCAACATTACGGCTCATTTTTGGTAAAAGTCACGTTAAAAATTATGGATTCAAAAAATCTGCGCGAGGCTGCGGCACTTTTCGCAGGCGCGGCAGTTATGGACTTGGAAAATTTTTGGTACGGCTACTACAAGGCGCACGGTTACGGCAACAGTAACGAGTTTTTCACTTTTAAAAAACGTTACGAAATTATAAATTCTCTCCGCAACATTTCAAAAACTGCAAGCAAGGAAACTAAAACCGAAAAATTTTTTCAGGCGTTCAGATATATTCCCTACGCTATGGACTTATTTTATCACAGTGCAATTTTGTCGATTGGCAAAGATGAAAATTTGGACGCCTACAAAAATTTATTCACAAAAGATTTTAAAGCCGGTTCTTATGGCAATATGAAAAATCCCGAGCTGAAAAAGCAACGTGAAGAAACTATCAGAGGCGCGGTAAAAATTTGGAGCGAAAATCCCGAATATCAATTTGACAGCCATATTTACCATTACGGCGACGACGGCAAGAGCCGTGATAAATTTGTTGGCGCAACTCATTCTTACGCCAAACTTGAAGCTGACGAATTGCCTTTAGTTTGTTTTGATTCAACATTGTTTGGAAGTGCTGAAGACGGACTTTTGATGACGACGCGGGGAATTTGGGTACACAATTACAAAGAAGAAACAAAATTTTACAAGTACACCGAAATTCAAAATTTGGAACTGCGCGGCTTAATTTCAAAAGATATTTACATTGACGGCTACAAAATAAATACTTCCGGCGTTTCAAGCAAGGACGTTAAAAAATTTTATCAGCTGATGTACGGAATTTGGCAAAGTTTTTTGGAAATGGCAGAATTTGAAAAAACTCAACCTAAAAAAGAATCAGCCTTATCAAAAGTCTTGAATTACGATACAAATTCCGGCGGCAAGCGCAAATTAACCGAAGATAAACTGGACGAAGTTTTTTTTGACTTGCGGAATAACAAAAATTATCAAATTTCCAACCTTTACATTTACAGTCAAGATTCAAAGGTGCAGAAAAAATTTAACAACGCAATTTCTTCCTACGCGCAAATTAAGCCGAATGAAAAGCCGCTTGTTTGTTTCGACGCAACATTTTTTGGCAGTGCGAAGGACGGCTTTTTATTGAGTACGAAAGGAATTTGGCTGCACAATTACACGGAAGAAACTTTATTTTTTGCATACGATAAAATTTCCGAAATTCAATATGACGATAATAAAATTTTTGTTGACGGCGTAAAAATCGACACTGCCGGAACTTCAAAGGAAGACCGAGCAAAAATTTTCAACTTGATAGATAAAATGTACAACTGTTTCAAAGTTTTTCAGTAGGAGGCAATTCAAATGGCTAATTTTTGTTCACATTGCGGCAAGCCCGTAACTTCGGAAATGAATTTTTGTGCGAATTGCGGCAGTAAAATTGTTCACAATTCCGGCGAAACTAAAACGCAAAATAATTCTGCCGTAAAAGGCGCGGCAATAGCGACGGGCGCGGCAATTCTTGCAAACGCGGCGGCGGAGTCAAATAATGCTGATGGTATCGCTACCATTAGTAAATTTTTTAATTTTGATGAATACGGCTTGGAAGATTTAACGGGGCAAAAAGACGTTACAAATTTAATCGCAAGCGTTGGAGAAATTTTTGACGAAGATTTGACTGAATACGCCTACGATGTTGTTGACGGCGCGGCAGATGCCATTGACGGGGCAGATTTACTTGACGCGGCAGATTTATTTGATGATACTTCATTGGAAATTGTCAGCGGCTTTTTGGGATTTTAAGGAGGCAATTTTTCAATGTGGATTGTAAGAAGTATTCTGCCGGAATTTTTGGCGAACAGTTTTTTGTTCGGTGTACTTATGCTTTTTGCAGGAGTCTTTTTTGTAGGTGCATTTATCGACTGTAAAAAATACCACGAAGGAACGGCAGAAATTTTTATTTGCGCGGGATTCGCCGCAGTTTCTTTTTTGGTTGCTATCAGCTGTCTGTTTGGTTGAGGTGATACTATGCTTGATTTACTTGATAATTGGGTTATGAATTTGCTTGCAAGTGACGAAAAACACGCTTACGAGCCGAAAGTTGGAGATCATATTTTTGTACCGCGCAGTTTGAAACGAGATTTAGAAAAATGTACCAATTTTAAAGATACAATAGCTGAACCTCATTTTGCAGTAACTTCATTGATCGGCTACACTCATCACGGAATTTATATTGGCGATAACAAAGTTATTCATTACGACGGCGAACCCGGCAGAGAAGATGAAGCCGAAATTCAAATTGCAAGCCTTGAAAAATTTGCAGCGGGCGATCCAATTAACCTTTACAGCGATGAATCAGATTTTACGCCGGGCGAAATTGTGGCGCGAGCTTACTACCGTTTAGGCGAAAGAAAGTACAGCGTTGGAAATAATAATTGTCAGCATTTTTGTAATTGGTGTCGCGGCGAACATGACAACGATTTTTATTATCCTGAAGTCGATATGAAAACCGTTATGAAAAAATTTCGGCAAGCTGATGATTCAAATTTTTCTATGCAACTTTCAAAATATAACATTGCAGAGGGCGGAATTATTTTAGGCGGCACTGTATCTTCAGGAAGTATTTCAGTTGGCGATAAAATCAAAGTTATACAGCAACCGCGCAAAGGTCATTTGTCCGAAGTAACGCATCCGAATGATGAAGAAATTGCAACCTTGACGGTTAAAAAACTTAGAAAAAATCGCTACTGCAAAACTGTTCACGCGGGAGACACGGTAGAAATTACTGTTGAAGGCTTTGTTTCTTGTATCAATATGTTCAATTATTTAATTGTGTCGTAAAAAATTTTTGGAGGTTTTAAAATGAAAAAATTTTTTATAGCGGCGTTGATTTTCACGGGGATTTTTTCAGTAAATATTTCAGCAAGTGCCGAGCGCGTATATTGCGGCGAACTTGCCAACGACGAAATTTATATTGAAACTGATTCAATTACAGTGAACGAAGACGAAGGACAATTCACAGTTCAAACTTACAGTCAAGATGGCTATTACGGCACATATTTTTTTACCTATATGCAAAATATGAATGATTTTATGTATACGCTTGTGAACGAAAACAACATGAGACAAGGCAAATATATTTCAGGTTCAAGGGCGGGCGGCTTAGTCAGCAGAGCTCCGGAAGCCATAAAAAGAATTTTTGCTGAAGTTGCTGAATATCTGCAGTAAAATTTTAAGGCGGTGGTAATTTTGCCATTTGTGGTAGTTGGTTTAATAATTTTATTCATTTTTTGGGATGAACTTTTTTACGCCATTGGCGGAATTTTGGGATTGGTGACGCTGTTTTTTATTTGGGCGGCTGTAAGCGATTATCAGGACAGCAAATTATCTGATGAAGAATGGAAAGCCAAATATCCCGATAAAGAAAGAGAAACCAACGGCGTAATGTTCGGTACAGTTTTAGCTTTAATTTTTGGAAGTTTATCCTATCTTGCGTTTGATTATCAAACTTCAAATTGGCATAATCCCGAACTAATCGCGCAGGAAGAGGCGGCTAAAAAAGCTGAACAGGAACGCCTTAAAGCAGAAAGTCTTGAAAAATATAAAATTGAACGCAATGAAAAAAATTTACAACGTATTAGCGGATTTGACGACGAAGAAAAAAATCTTTTCGATACAAAATTTCAAGAATATCTGAACACGGAAACAGATGAAATTGATGCACGTACAAAAGCAGTTGACGACGTGAATAGATTTGCAAGCGATAAAGCCAAAGAAAAACTTCGCGCAGAATTAGCTGAAAAAAATGCTCGCACCGCCGCTGAAAAAGCTGAACAAGACCGCCTTGCAGCTGAAGAAAAAGCTCGCGCAGAATCTGAAAGGTTAGCCGCCGAACAAAAACGCCTTGAAGAAGAAAAAAATAAACCACGCACCCGTTCGGCAAAAATTGTAGCTGATTTGATAGTTAATCATGCAAAGTCAAAATTTGGCGTCGATAGTTATTTGACGGCTGATTCTGAAAAACTTTTTCACTACTCGGCGTATTTGATGATGATGAGACTGGATTATAACAACCAAAAAAAAGCAAATCCTAACCTTCGATATATCGACGAAGATATAGAGGTAGAAGCACGCGGATTAAAAATTATAAATTATTTGGGCGTGGAGGGCGAACTTGCATTGCAGTACTGGATAGCTAAACGCCCTGAATTTATTGCAATGACAGCTAAACAAGAAAATTCCGCCTTGTCTGCGGCAAAAACTGCGGCTGAATTAAAAGAAATTGAAAATCGTCGTGATAAACTTTATAGCGAATTAGAAAATTCATACAGCAAAACTGCAACTACTGACGAAGAATTTAAAAATTCAATGCAGGAAAGTTTTAAAGAGCTTGATGATTTTTACGCCCAAATAGCGGATAAAATTGAAAATGACAAACAAAGTATTTTAAACAAATGGCGCAGTGAAATTTTAACAAATTAAATTGGAGATGATTTTATGGGATTTTTTGACAATTTGGCAGATAAATTCGACGATATAAAAAGAGACGCCCGCCGCTCTGCGCGAAAGTCTGCCAAAAAACTTAAAAAAGAAACTGATAGCGATTCTGTTTTTGAGGCGGTTACAAAAAAAGCCGGTAACTCAATTAACAACGCCATTGATAGTTTCAATGAATCTGCTGAAGAAAATTTCAACGAGGCTATGAATTATGATCCCGTCAGAATTTGCATCAAAATGGCGCAGACTAACCCTATAACTTCGCCAATGATTTACAACGGTTATATGCGTGCGCTGAATGAAAAACTTTCAAATTATAGCGATTATGAAATTGAAGTTTTTGAAAATGAAGTCGATTCTGCGATTAAAGGTTACAAATACGAAAGTCAAGCCGTGCGTTCAATAAATAAAATTCTTGCAAGGAGGTAATGAAATGGGCGGAAAACTTTGTGGAATTGCTTTTTTAATTATTTTGGTAACAGTGCCACTTCCATTTTTGTCACCGGTTACCATTCCTGTTGCCGCTGTGATTGGAGGTGCCGGAATTTTATTAAACCTTGTAGGATTTTAAAATAATTTTTTGTACAAACTAAAAAAGCCCGCCTGCAAATGTGATGAGTAAGAACATTTGCTCGACGGGGTAATTTTTTTGTAAAAACTATAAAAGCCCCGACAACTTCGGGGCGGTGATTTTGGACTTGGAGCCGGTTAAGGGACTCGAACCTTCGACCTACGCATTACGAATGCGTTGCTCTACCAACTGAGCTAAACCGGCGTTTTTTAAACTTTGCGTAGTTTAACATTGAGCAAAAAATTTGTCAAGATAAAAAATCTGCGCTAAATTATTTCAATGGCGTTGACGATAAAATAATTGCGTGGTAAAATACACGGGCGATGAACTTTAGACTGATTCGGAGGGAGGGAAAAAATCGTGGCTAATGAAGTTAAAGTTGGAAAAAATGAATCCATAGACAGTGCTCTCCGTCGTTTCAAGCGTACTTGTCAACGCGCAGGTACACTCGCTGAAGTTCGTAAACGTGAACATTACGAAAAACCCAGTGTCCGCCGGAAGAAAAAATCTGAAGCGGCACGCAAGCGCAAATTTCGTTAATAACTGATTGAAACTGAATAAAGCCGCTGTCTTCCTGTGGGATTGACGGCGGTTTTTTAAATTAACAGAATTTTAATGAAAAATCTATAAAGAAAATTTTTGTATTGACGATAAATTAATAGCGTCTCCTAATTGAAGAAACGAAAGGAGTATCATATAGCAATATGCCTGAAAATCAATCCTCCTCAACGGCGAACCGCACGGGCGTTATCTCTGTGATAAAAGTTCTGCAACATTTCGGCGTTAAGGATTTGGAAAAAATCTACAAGGAAAATCCAGATACGGACGATAAACTTGACTGGGAAAGACTTCAAAAATTGGCAAAAAAATATAATATTCGCAGTACAATGATTCGTCCTACTGCCGACGAATTGCGCGAAATTGAATATCCTGCCGTTGCCAAAATGACAGACGGCGCGTATATCGCAATAGGCAGCGCAAATGACGAAGTTTTATTAATCATCGACCCGCGCCAAAATAAACCCGTCGCCTTGCCAATGAAAGACTTTTTGGAAAGTTGGTCAAACGAACTTTTAATTTTTTCGGCGGCGTTCAGTTGGACGTATTTTAAAAAGCGATTCAACGTTGACTGGTTTATGAAAGTTATGAAACGCTACAAAAAACCGCTAAGCGAAGTTTTAGTAGCGTCATTCTTCCTGCAATTAATGGGAATTGGTTTCCCGCTAATCACGCAGGTTATAATTGATAAAGTCATTGGCAACGCCGGTTACTCAACTTTAACGGTTATCGGCTCGGCTATGGTTTTGTTTTTCTTTATGCAGTCACTGTTGACGCTGATAAAACAATACGTACTGAATCACACGACAAACAAACTTGACGCAATTTTGGGGACAAGACTTTTTCGCCATTTAATAGCGTTGCCGTTGCCGTATTACGAAAGACGGCGCGTCGGTGATACATTAATGCGCGTCGGAGCTTTAACGCAAATTAGAGAATTTTTAACCGGTACGGGCTTAATGACGGTACTTGACGTATTTTTCTCGGTCGTCTTTATCGCGTTTATGCTGTGGTATTCCGTGCCGCTTACATTAATTGCGCTTTTAACAATTCCGCTGTACCTTGCACAAAATATTTGGGCAGTTCCAATTATTAAAAGAAAAATTGAGGCGGTCTGGCGTACAGGCGCAATGAATAACGCTTTTATGGTTGAGTCAATCACAAACATTGAAACGATAAAAGCATTGGCGATTGAACCGCAATTTGTCAACAAGTGGGAAAATCTTTTGGCGCGTTATGTTCGCACGACTTTTGAAAACGTCAAATTTAATCTTGTAATTAATGCGTTCAGCGGAATGGTACAAGTTATAATTTCAATGGCAATTCTTTGGTACGGCGGTCATATGGTTATGGACGGCGAATTTACACTTGGTCAATTAATCGCTTTCCAAATGATCTCCCGTCAAGCTATTGCGCCAATGACAAAACTTTTGACAATGTGGCCTCAAGTTCAACAAGTCGGCTTAGCCCTTGAACGTATCGGCGATATTTTAAATACGCCAATGGAGCCAATAGTTAGAGATATGGGACAGCGCGGCGCAGATAGAATTGACGGCGCAATAGAATTTAAAGACGTTAATTTCAGATACCGCGTCGATTTGCCGTTAGTTTTGGAAAATATTAATTTGACTGTTGCGCCCGGCGAAAAGTTGGGAATAGTTGGACGTTCCGGCAGTGGTAAATCTACTTTAACTAACCTTGTACAAAATTTGTACATTCCTGAAGGCGGTACAATTACAGTTGGCGGAATTAATACCCGTGAGGCAAATTTAGGTTGGCTTAGAGATCAAATCGGCGTTGTTATGCAGGAAAATTATCTGTTTAATTCAAGCGTTCGTGACAATATCGCAGTTAGCCGCCCAACTGCCACGATGGATGAAATTATTCGTGCGGCAAGACTTGCAGGCGCACATGATTTTATTTTGGAGCTTAAAGAAGGTTATGATACAAAAGTTGGCGAACGCGGCGACAGCTTGAGCGGCGGACAACGTCAAAGAGTTGCTATTGCGCGTGCACTTTTAGCTAATCCGCCAATTTTGATTTTTGACGAAGCAACTTCCGCGCTTGACTATGAATCCGAAAGAATTATTTTCAACAATATGGGGGCGATTGGTTCAAATCGTACAATGTTAATCATTGCCCACAGATTAAGCGCGGTGCGCCGTTGCGATAAAATTATTGTTATCGATAAAGGACACATTGTCGAACAAGGTACGCACGATGAATTAATGAAACTCGGCGGGCTGTATAAATATCTTCACGATCAACAGGAGAGTAGGGGATAGGAAACAGAAATTAGGAAACAGGAAACAGTTTCAAATTCCTGTCACCTGCTTTCCTGTATCCTGTTTCCTAAAATCGACCGAAGGGAGATTTTAAATTGAAATTTTGGAACTGGCTGGTACACGGCGAAGAACGTGAAAAAGAAACAGAATTTTTACCGGCGATTTTGGAAGTAACCGAAACGCCGCCCTCACCAACAGGGCGAATAGTTATGTGGTCAATTTTAGTTTTGCTTGTAGTGGCGTTGGCGTGGTCTTTTTTGGGACACATTAACGAAGTAGCAGTTGCGCCCGGCAAAGTTATACCTTCCGGACAAGCTAAAACCGTTCAAGTTAAAAATAAAGGCATAATTAAAGAAATTCGCGTTGAAGAAGGCGACAACGTCAACGAAGGCGATATTTTAATTTTGCTCGACCCGACAACTACAAGCGCAGATTATGACAGCTTGAAAAAACGCGCCGCCTATTACAAATTGGATATTCAACGCTTGACGGCTGAATTAACAAGCTCACCTTTTACGCCTGAAGAAGATGAAGACTTAGAGGCGCACGACTTAGCGGCAGAATTGGCACTTTATCAAAGTCGTACAAACGATTATAAAACTCAAAGACAATCGCGCCAAGATATTATTGAACAGAAAAAAGCGCGTTTGAATGCAACCCGTGCAACTTATGAAAGATACGCTGAAGGTTTAGCCATTGCTCAAGAAAAGGAACGCCGCCTTAATGAATTGATGGAAGCTAACGCAATTTCCGCGTTCCAACTTTTGGAGCAACAAAATCAGGTTATCGACTACGCTAAAAGTGCGCAGGCTCAACTTGATGAAATTTCCAGTATTCAAGCTGAAATTGCTGAAGCTGAACAAAATTTAGCAAACGTTGACGCCTCTTACAGAAAAGATATTATGACTTCGCTTGTTGAGGCAAAGAAAGAATATTACAGCGTTACAGAGGCAATTAAAAAAGCTGATGAAGATTCCCGTATGGCTACAATCGTCGCGCCAACTTCCGGCAGAGTTTACAATTTGTCTGTTCACACCGTCGGCGGAATTGTCACGGACGCACAACCTTTAATGCAAATTGTTCCTGAAGATGTTTCACTGCAATTTGAAGTTTACGCAGATAACAAAGACATTGGTTTTATAAAAGTTGGTCAAACGGCTGAAGTTAAAGTCGAAACTTTTAACTTCCAAAAATTTGGTATGGTTGACGCAGAAGTAGTTGAAGTCAGCGCGGACGCCGTCAACGAACCTACCAACCTTGAACGTCACAAAAGATTTAAATTGATTATGAATCCTATTGGCAAGCCGGTTATGGACGTTTTCGGCGAAGATGTACCGCTTGCCGTCGGTATGAACGTTAGCGCGGAAATTAAAATTAAAGAAAAGCGTATTATCGACTTTTTCTTAGACCCGTTCCGCCGCTACACTTCCGAAGCCTTGAGGGAGCGTTGATTTAATGGCTGACAACAAAGACGATAAAAATTTAGTTCCAAGTGGCGGACAGAATCCGCAACCTTCCGGCGATAATAAGCAAGCATTGGCAAAAATTGACGTGGCTAAAGTTCCCGCAAGTCAAGCTAATCAAACGGGCGTAAGTACGGACGTTAAACCGCAAGACGGCGGGCGCGTCAATGGAATTGATACGGGCTTAGCTTGCCTTATCGCCATTGCAAAATATTACAATATCCCCGCTGATTATCGCCAACTTGAACGCGCTTACGTTTTGGATGAAGGCAGCGTTGATTTTACAACGATTGTAAGAGCTGCGCGAGATTTAAAATTGAAGGCGCGTAGTTATACCGGCTTGACTGAAGCAGATTTAGACAGGCTTGTTTATCCTGCCATGATTCTGATGAAGTCCGGCAGAAAAATTGTTATAACGACAATTCGGGACAACGATATATACATTATGGACCCTGTTTTTTCACAGCAACCGGTAAGGGCTGAACGTTACAAACTTTTAATGGATTGGACGGGCGATGTAATTTTATTCACGCGCCGTTACGAACTTGAAAAGAAACATACAAAATTTGGTTTCAAATGGTTTTTGCCGGTAGTTTCAAAATACATGGCATTTTTGCGCAGTGTACTTTTTATGTCGTTAGTTTTGCAATTACTAGGCTTGGCGTCGCCGCTTTTCGTTCAAAATATTATCGATAAAGTTTTGGTACACCGTGCATCAGATGCATTGGATATTTTAGTTTTGGGTATGATTATCTGTACAATTTTCCAAAACTGGATGCTGGGACTGCGCGCCTACCTGTTTACAAATATTTGTTCAAAAATGGACGTGGCGTTAAGTTCAAGACTGTTTAAAAATATCACGGCGTTACCGTTAAGTTACTTTCAAAAATGGCAAGTTGGCGATGTTGTATCACGTTTGGGCGAATTACAAACGCTAAGAAGTTTTATAACCGGCTCCAGTTTGACAATTATTTTGGATATGATTTTTGCGGTAGTTTATTTCTGTGTAATGTTCCTGTATAGCAGTATGCTTAGTATCATTGTTTTGATTATGATACCGCTGTTTGTCATTCTGAATTTAATTGTAGCTCCAATTTTTAAGCGAATGATTAATGAAAGATTTTTAATTGCGTCAGAAAATCGCTCCTTTTTGATTGAGACAATTACAGGTATTAACACGGTTAAAGCTACAAGCGTTGAAAATAATTTTATTCGCCGCTATGAAGAAATGCTGGCGCGTTTGGTTAAATCGTCTTTCAACGTTATAAACCTTGCCAACGTTGCAAATTCGATTGGTACTTTTCTTTTCAGTATGTTCAACCTTACGATTTTATGGATTGGCGCGTATAACGTAATGGAGGGCGAAATTTCTGTTGGTGAGTTAATTGCTTTTCAGATGATTGCAGGACAGTTAATTGCTCCAATTATGCGCCTTATAAATCAGTGGCAATACTTCCAACAAATTCGCGTTTCAATGGAACGTTTGGGCGATATTATGGACGAAGAAACCGAGCCTGCTTTCAATCCTTCGCGTACAACTTTACCGAGTTTGCGCGGCGAAATTGCACTTGAGAAATTGGCGTTCAGTTACACTCCTGAAGGCGGCAAAGTTTTAGATAATATCAATGTGAGAATCCCTGCCGGTATGAAAGTTGGAATAGTTGGGCGTTCCGGCAGTGGTAAATCTACCTTAACAAAATTGATTCAGCGTTTATTTTTGCCGGAAACGGGAAGAATTTTAATTGATGGTGTAGACATCGCGCAGGTTGAGCCGGCGTGGTTGCGTCGTCAAATAGGCGTAGTTTTGCAGGATAGTAAACTTTTCAGTGGAACAATCGAAGAAAATATTAGAATTGCTTGTCCAAATGCAAGCCATGAAGACGTTGTGAAGGCAGCAAGAATGGCGGGTGCAACTGAATTTATTGACAACTTCCAAAACGGCTATGAAACTTTCGTAGGTGAGCGCGGCAGTTTGTTAAGCGGCGGACAACGTCAAAGAATAGCTATTGCACGTGCATTAATTTCAGACCCAAGAATTTTAATTTTTGACGAGGCAACGTCTGCGCTTGACTATGAATCTGAAAATATTATTATGCAGAATATTGAGCCAATCGCTGAAGGTCGTACAATGATAATGATAGCGCACAGACTTTCAACCGTTCGCAACTGTGATGCAATAATTGTTATTGAAAAAGGCAGGATTGTTGAGGCGGGATCCCATGATGAACTTTTAAAAAGAAATGGAATGTACGCCAAACTGTACAATTCACAAATGGGCTGATTGGATATTGAAAATTATTTGCTGCAATAAAATTTTCAGCAGACAATTATAAAATGTAAAATTGGACGCAATTAATTAACTGTTGGTAAAAATTAATTATTAATGGAACTTTTGGCGCGTCATTGATTTCAGATAGAGCTAGTTAGCTGAAGTTATGAAAAACTAGGGTAGATAGAAAACGCAGAAATTACAACAACCTTAAGAAATCCTGACGCGCCATTAAAAAGCGTTCTTTGCTAAAGAGCACGCCTTGCTACGCAAGCCGCGCATGGTACTTTTCTTTCGCGACTGAAAGAAAAGTACATATAAATTAAAAAAATTACAAAGAATTCTATAAAGGAGCGATTTTTAGTGAATATTTTTTTCTTGCATCCGAGTTTTCCGGCGCAATATTTGAATTTAGCACCGTACCTTGCGCAGAATCCGGAAAATACAGTTTATTTTTGTGCAAAGGACAATTCAATTAATTCGCAACTTAAAGGTGTAACGCTTGCACTTTACGGGAAGCCGACTGAAAAGGAAGATGAATATATTAAAAACGCGGGACCATTGCGCCCTGCAGCAGAAGCAGTTATTGAAGGGCAAGCGGTAATTCGTGCGTTGCAGTGGTTAGCTCGTGAAAGAAATGTAAAACCTGATGTAATAATTGCCCATACCGGTTGGGGTTCAACTTTGTACTGCAAAGATTTATATCCCAAAGTTCCTATCATTGGTTATTTTGAATGGTATTATTTGACAGATGACAGCGATTGTTATTGGTGGCCTGATGAAGTGCCGCAAATTGGAAATAGAATTTCAATTCGTACAAGAAACGCGCACCACTTGATGAATTTGGAACTTTGCGACGCGGGCGTTACTCCAACTCAATGGCAGTATAAACAAATGCCGGAAGTTTACAAGCCGAAAATTAATGTTATTCATGAAGGAATTGATACGCAATTTTGTTCGCCCGATCCCAGCGGCAAACGTCCCGGTTTAATTTTGGAAGATATTCAATTAAATCTGCCGGAAGGTACAGAAATTATTACCTACGTTGCACGCGGCTTTGAAATGTATCGCGGTTTTCCGTACTTTATGGATGCTATAAGATTGATTTTACAACGCCGCCCAAAAGCTCATGTGATAATTGTCGGCAAGGACAGAGTTTGTTACGGCGCACAACTCAAAGATACAAGTTACCTCAAAGAGGAAGAAAAGAAAGGCGGCTACGATACAAACCGCGTGCATTTTGTAGGCTTGAGAAATCGCGGCGACTTTAGAAAAATTTTGCGTGCGTCCAGTTGCCACATTTATTTGACTCGTCCGTTTGTTTTAAGTTGGTCGTGCTTAGAGGCTATGAGTTTTGCTTGTCCGATGGTCTGTTCAAAAACTCCGCCGGTACAAGAAGTTATGGAAGATGGCGTTAATGGTTTATTAGCTGAATTCAGATCGCCGTACCATATCGCAAGAAAAGTTGAAGAACTTTTGGACGATCCTGAACGCGCAAGAAAACTTGGAATGGCGGCACGTGAAACAATTCTTGAACGCTTTGAGCTTTTAAAATGTATGCGCAAGCAGGAAGATTTAATGTATAGCGTTGTGAGGTAACATTATGAAAAAAATTTTCGCTTTAACGCTGTTAATGTTGGCGTTATTCGTTTCAGCTTGCGGCGCGGAAAGAAGTCAACCGAGTGCAGATATAAATACCCTTTGCCGCGCTTATTTGCACGGCGACGAAGCCCCTTTATCTAAAATTGGCTTCACAAAAGAAAGTTACAAAAATGAAGTCGTCGGCGAATTTGCAAAAGCGTTAGTTTCATCAAGCGGAATACAATTTTCTGACGAACAAATTTCAAAACTTAGTGCCGCAATGTTTGGAATTTTTCAGCGTTCAACTTTTGAAACTGAAACTGTTTCAGAAAACGGCGACGAAGCAACCGTAAAAATTACAATGGGCGTTTTTAATAAAGGTTTTAGCGAAGAAAATATTAATACAAAAATGCCCGCCGATGTAACTAACCTTTCTGAAGACGAAATAAAAGACGCCTTTATAAATGCAATGGTTGAAATAATGAACGAAATGCAAATTGTTAAAAACGAAGATATATTTATTGAATGTGAGTACAACACGGAAGGCAAAATGTGGTTGCCCAAAGACCTTTCAGGTTTCGGAATGATTGTCGTTAAAACAATGCTTGATATGGATTAAACAATTTTTTGGAGGTAGCGTCATGACTTTTGAAAATTTTATTCCGCCGCGTTGCAAAAGTGTTCTGGAAATAACCGGCGAAATTTCCACAGATTCTGAATCTACGAAAGAAAAGTTTCTGGAGATTCAGCCAAATTGTAATTATATGGTTGCAAAAGATTTTTCAACGTCCGACCAAAAGTTTGACGCTATACTTTTTCAAAGTGCGGCGATTGACAACTTGAAAAATTCCGCACTCGTCGAACTTATCAAAAATACAGCCCAAAGTTTAAATCCACGCGGCAGATTAATTTTTACTTTAGATAACATTGGATACTTTGAAAACGTCCGCGCAATTTTGCAAGGGCAGCCGTTGAAATTTAAAATTACTTTGTCAAAGTTGGAATTGGAGCAGGCAATTTCAGACGCGGGTTTAACTACGTTTAATCCAATGAACGCGGCGCGGCGTCGTAAAATTGAACCTGAACTTGTTGAGGCGGCAAAAATTGATATTTCCGTTTTCAAATATATAATTTCCGCCACGCCGGAGGAATTGACAACGCAAACTACAATTCAAATTTCAATAGGTGAAAAAATAGTTTGCGGCTTGAAAAGAGTTTTTGAACCGTTAAACGCCATTGGTACCGAGCCAAATACGAAAATTTTTTTCCATGAAAGCAGACGTACTTACAACGTTTTGAAGGAAGAAGAATTTGGACGCCGGATTTTTATCAATCAGCGAATTTCTTTTGCAACTTTCGCCGAAGGTAGAATTTTCTTTGAGAAGCTGAAAAGAGCCGGTTACCTTTACCTTGATGAAATTGACGACAACCCGATTATTTGGGGCGATGACTACCAAAAAACCGGAATGGTAAATTTTATTGGCGTTCATGCAGTGCAAACTTCAACCGAATATTTGGCGGACGTGCTCAAACAATACAATCCCAATGTAAAAGTTTTTGATAACCACTTGAAAAGTATTGCACCTTTACGCGATTTTAAAAAGCAAAAAAAATCTCCTGTAAGAATATTTTTCGGCGCGGTTAATCGTGACGAAGAATTTAAAGAAATATTGCCGATTTTAAATCAATTTGCCCAAAAGTACGGCGATAAAATTCAATTTAAAATTATTTCACGTACTGAAAATTTCAAAGCGTTAAAATCTAAAAATAAAATTCTTGTCGGCAATCCTAAACAATATGACGGGCAGTTTGTAGACTATGAAATATATTTGCAGACCCTGCGCGAAAGTGATATTGCACTTTTGCCACTGATTGACAGCGAATTTAACCGCTCCAAGTCAGATTTAAAATTTATTGAATGTGGAGCTTGCGGCGCGGCAGTTTTAGCGTCGTCTGTCGTTTATCCAAAGACTGTAAAAGACGGCGTAAACGGTTTAATCTTCCACGATAACAAAGAATTTGCGCAAAAATTGCAACTGTTGATTGAAAAGCGCGAAAAGCGTTACGACCTTGCAACGGCGGCTTATGAGTACGTTAAAAATAATCGTCTGTTGAGTCAGCATTATGAAGAGCGGCTTGATTGGTACAATGAACTTTTTGAACGTTTGGACGAACTCAACGTTGCAACTCAAGCGCGTATTGATAAACTTGCACCACAATTTAAAGACGAATTGCCGCCGCAAACTCAAAATGTTGAAGGAAAAGTAGGACAAAATGCAGAAATAATTATTCCTGATACATGGTAAAATTTTGCTCCGCAGAAAGGATGTGGCGTAAATGTTGGGAATTCAACTGGTTTCAGCTTCGCTGGTTTTCTACTCTCTTTTTGCTTGCGTAATATTTGGAATTGCAATAATTGTATATGTGAGCGGTAGAAGTCCGGCAAAAAATACTACGGTACTTGATGATTTGGTTTTGGGGGAACGTCAAAAAAATATCGACGGCTATACCGGCACGATTGATAAACGAAAATATTTAGGCGCGATCGCAGTTTGTATTACAGATTTGCGCCCCGCCGGTACAGTTAAAATCGAAAATACACCGCTGGACGTTGTAACCGAAGGAAATTTTCTCAAAAAAGGTAGTAAAGTTAAAATCATCAATGTTGACGGCTCCAGAATTTTGGTGCGTCAAATTTAGGTTTTAGGTGTTAGGTTCTAGGCTTTAAAAAAGTTTTACATCCCTAACACCTAATTTCTAAAACCTAAAACCTGAAGAGAAGGGAGATTTTAAAATGGAAATGCTACTTGGCACAGGCTTTATATTTATTTTGGCGATAGTTTTTCTTGGAATTTTTTTGCACTTTGTACCAATCGGACTTTGGATTTCAGCGTTGGCGGCTGATGTTCACGTAGGAATTTTTACACTTATTGGAATGAGGATGCGCCGCGTACCGCCTTCAAAAATTGTAATGCCGCTTATCAAGGCAAATAAAGCCGGTCTCGAAGTAAATGTAAATCAGCTTGAGGCGCACTATTTGGCGGGCGGCAACGTCGATAAAGTTGTTGACGCTTTAATAGCGGCTCAACGCGCTCAAATAGTTTTACCCTTTGAACGTAGCGCGGCGATTGATTTGGCGGGTCGTGACGTTTTAGAGGCGGTTCAAATGAGCGTCAATCCAAAAGTTATTGAAACGCCGCTTGTTGGAGCTATTGCCAAAAACGGTATCGAAGTAAAAGTTAAAGCGCGTGTTACAGTACGTGCGAACATTGACAGACTTGTAGGCGGCGCGGGCGAACCAACAATTATTGCGCGTGTCGGCGAAGGAATTGTTTCGACTATCGGCAGTTCTGCAAGTCATACCAACGTTATTGAAAGTCCTGAAGAAATTTCAAATACAGTTTTGAGCAAAGGTTTAGACGCGGGTACAGCGTTTGAAATTTTGTCGATTGATATTGCTGATGTTGACGTTGGCAGAAATATCGGCGCACAACTTCAAACAGATCAAGCAGAGGCAGATAAACGAATTGCACAGGCGAAGGCAGAGGAACGCCGCGCAATGGCTATAGCCCGTGAACAAGAAATGAAGGCTTATACTCAAGAAATGGAAGCAAAAGTTGTTGAGGCTCAAGCTGAAGTTCCTCACGCAATGGCAGAGGCTTTTCTTAATGGCAAACTCGGCGTCATGGATTATTACAATATGATGAATGTACAAGCTGATACAGAAATGCGAAAAGCTATCAGTAATTCCGGCGTTAAAAAATCTGCAAGCGGTAAATAAAAATGGATATTTCATTTATAATAGTGCTGTGGGTGATAATTACCATTGCACAGGCGATTAATGACAGAAAAAAAGCTCCACCGCCGCCACAAATTCCGCCTCAAGATTTAGATTTTGAAATTCCAACTATCAGACAACCTGACGAAGTTGAAGAACTTGACATTGAAGAAATTTACCAACGGCGTAAACAATCTGAAAATGTTTCTGCAGCAAAAGTTAAATCTGAAGTTGAAACCGCCGAAGAAAATAAAGTCGAAATTGATTTAACACCTGCCGCAATTATGAACTCAATTATAATGAATGAAATTTTAGATAAACCAAAAGCTTTAAGAAGGAAAAAATTTTAGGGACAACGCCCTTTGGCGCGTCCCAATTTTTTTGTAGAGAGGAATTTTTATTTTGGAAAATGCAATTACCGAAAAACCGGCTTACGAATTTGATGGAATTTCTATCGGCTATTCATTTTATCCGGCGTTGGGCGATTCTATCATTGCCAAAAAAGTTTTTGAAGCGATTGCTCAAGTGGAGCCAAACTGCAGGATAGATATTCTTTGCCGTGACGATAAAAGTCGCGTATATGCAAAGGCTTTTTACAGCGGACACAAAAATTTGAATCAAATTTTAAATGCAAGTAACGTCAATTTAAAAAATTATGATTTAGTTTTAAATTTTTCATGGGATATTTTTTTGAATAGCGTTTCGGAGCGTTTGCAAAGATTAAGTCCTGCACTTTTTCAAAGTATTGTAAAAATTGATATGTACAATAAAAAATATATTTACAACAGAGACGCTGCCTCAAGATTTTTATTTAATATGGCACGATCAAGGATACTTAAAACAAATTGTTACACTATTCTTGCTTGTGATGGCGCACTTCCAATTTACGATAATAAAGTTGAAATTAAATTGTCGCCGGAATGGAAAGGCGAATTTGAAAAGCTCGGATTGAAAAAATATATAACCATTGGATCAAATGATATTAATCATACTCGTCATCTTGTGAAACAATGGCCAACAAGATATTATGTCGAATTTATTTCTCTGCTGAAATCAAAAATGCCTGATATAACTGTTGTACAGACCGGCGGCAATGGCGTAATAGAAATTGAAAACGCTGACAAAAAATTATTGGGTACAGATTTAGAATTAACTAAATATATTTTGAAAAATAGTCTGTTGCACATTGACTGTGAAGGCGGACCTGTACATTTAGCGTCGCAACTCGGCACAAAATGCATTGCGTTTTTCGGGGCTACTGACGTTCAATATTACGGATTCAGCCAAAATATTAATTTAGTTTCTGAAATTTGCAACCCGTGCTATTTTGTTTGGGAAAGCAATGACAAATGTTTACTTGGCGGCAAAGAGCCGTTGTGTATGCTGTCAATAACTCCTCAACAAGTTTTTGATGTGGCGTACAGATATTTGAAAAGTCTTGAATAATTATTTGGAGGAAATTTCTTGATTAAAATTTACAATTTGAAAAAATCTTTCGGAGATTTACACGTTTTGAAAGGAATTAATTTGCACATTACCGAAGGCGAAGTTGTTGTAATAATTGGACCCAGTGGCAGTGGAAAATCTACGCTTTTACGCTGTATAAATTTTTTGGAAGTACCGACTGAAGGCACGGTTACGGTTGATAATATCCCAATGGACAGCGAAGAAAATATTAACCGCGTCCGTGAGGAAGTTGGAATGGTTTTTCAGCGGTTTAATCTTTTCCCGCATATGACGGTTTTGGATAATATCACGCTTGCGCCAATGAAAGTCAGAAAAATTGAACGCGCTCGCGCAGAAATGACGGCGCAGGAGCTTTTAGACAGAGTTGGACTTGGCAATAAATCAGAGGCGTATCCTAACCAACTTAGCGGCGGACAACAACAGCGCGTAGCAATAGCGCGGGCGTTGGCAATGCAGCCAAAAGTTATGCTTTTCGATGAACCGACAAGCGCACTTGATCCTGAAATGGTCGGCGAAGTTTTAGACGTTATGAAAAAATTAGCTGAACGCGGTATGACAATGGTTGTTGTTACGCACGAAATGGGATTTGCGCGGGAAGTTGGAACGCGGCTTTTATTTGTTGACGGAGGCTATATTGTCGAAGAAGGCAAACCCCGTGAAGTTTTTGAAAATCCAAAAGAAGAACGTACAAAATTATTTTTGTCGAAAATTTTATAAAAAAAATTAGCCGTCTAAGTGACGGCTTTTATTTTTTTGTACAAGAAAATATTTTAGAAAGATTTTTGAACCTTCGCAAGAGCTTTAATACCGCGTTGGTTGCCGACCCAGCCCGTTGCATTTATATCTACCAGCCAAGGAACATTTTTCAGCGGTCTTACTTGCCAACCCAATTCAATCATACCGCTT
>CALFJB010000007.1 GCA_937877565.1 uncultured Selenomonadales bacterium
ACTCTTCCCCTCTATCCTAGTACTTATTATTCTTAGTCTTCCCCTCTAGCTGAAAACTATGACGCGCCAAACAAACGATTAACAAATATTTTTTGATTGTTCGTGCAAATAGTTTTTCTTTTAAGTTAATAAATTTCTAAATTTAGGAGTTGAATTTTTTGAACACATTTAAAATTGGCGATATTGAAATTGGCGGCGGTAATTTATTTTTAATGGCGGGACCTTGCGTTTTGGAAGGTTACGAACGCAGTTTAAAAATTGGCAAGCGTACCAAAGAAATTTGCCAAAAACTAAATTTGCCGTACATTTTCAAAGCGTCTTTCGACAAGGCTAACCGTTCCTCCATTAAAAGTTTTCGCGGTCCAGGTCTTGACGAAGGTTTAAAAATTCTTGCCGCAATTAAAACTGAATTGAAAGTACCGATTGTTACCGACATTCACGAATCCTATCAAGCCGAAAAAGTCGCGCAGGTTGCAGATATTTTACAAATTCCCGCGTATCTTTGCCGCCAAACTGATTTACTTGTTGCAGCGGCGAAAACCGGCAAAGTTGTAAACGTCAAGAAAGGGCAATTCCTTTCGCCTAACGATATGAAAAATGTTGTTATCAAGTTGGAAGAAAGCGGCACGAAAAAAATTATGCTGACTGAACGCGGCGCAACTTTCGGCTATAATAATTTGGTCGTCGATATGCGCGGCTTGCCAATTATGCGAAGTTTTGGTTATCCTGTGATTTTTGACGGCACTCACAGCGTACAACTTCCCGGCGGCAGCGGTACAACTTCCGGCGGACAGCGTGAATTTGTACCGTATTTGACGCGGGCGGCGGCGGCTGTAGGTATTGACGGTTTATTTTTGGAAGTGCATGACAATCCTGCCGAAGGACTTTCTGACGGCGCAAATATGATTTATCTTGACAAGTTGGAAAATTTGTTGAAAAATGTATTGACGATTCACGAAACTTTAAAAAATTTGAGTGAGGATTAGAATGATAAAAAATCGAGCGATTGAAACTTTGAAAATTGAGGCGGCGGCAGTCGAAAAATTAATTGAACGCGTTGACGCTGAATTTGTAGCCGCCGTGAAAGAAATTTTGCACTGCAAAGGGCGCGTCGTCGTTACAGGCATGGGAAAATCCGGACACATTGGCAGAAAAATTGCGGCAACTTTAGCATCAACGGGAACGCCTGCATTTTTTTTACACCCCGCCGAAGCTTATCACGGCGATTTGGGAATGGTTACCGAAAATGATATTGTCATTGCAATTTCAAACAGCGGCGAAAGTTCGGAAATTGTAAACATTCTTCCGGTAATTCGCAGGATTGGAGCGAAAATTATTGCAATGTGCGGGCGCAAAACTTCCACACTTGGCAACAACTGCAATTATTTTATAAATATTGGCGTCGAAAAAGAGGCTTGTACTTTGGGACTTGCTCCAACTGCCTCAACAACTGCAACTTTGGCAATGGGCGACGCTATTGCAATGGCTTTAATGGAGGAGAAAAAATTTACTTCGCAGGAGTTTGCATTGTTTCATCCCGGCGGCGCACTCGGAAGAAAACTTTTGCTTACAGTCGGCGACGTTATGCACAGCGGCGAAGATAATCCTATTGTTAAAGTTGGCGCGACAGTTAAAGACGCGCTATTTGAAATGACGGCGAAAGGTCTTGGCGCGGTTTCAATCGTCAACGCCGAAAATAAATTTGTCGGTATTGTCACAGATGGAATTATTCGCCGCGCTCTCGAAAAGGATAAAAATTTCATTGATGAAACTGTTGAAAATATTATGCACAGGGACGCTTTAATAATTGGCGCAGAAAAATTGGCGGCGGAGGCTCTTTCAGTTATGGAAAAACACAAGCCGCGCCCCGTTACAGTTTTGCCGGTTGTTGACGCTGATAAAAATCCTGTCGGTATGATTCATTTAACTGATTTACTGCGTCAAGGAGTTGTTTAAATGAAAATTACTGAAGACGCTTTTAACCGCGCACAAAAAATTAAGCTGATAATTTTTGACGTTGACGGCACTTTGAGCGACGGCGGAATTTATATCGGTACGGGCGGAGAAATTTTCAAGGCGTTTAATTGTCAAGACGGTTTTGGAATTACCGCCGCGCACAAACTCGGCTTGAAAACTGCGATAATTACGGGGCGTGAATCAGTCATTACCACTAACCGCGCCAAAGAATTGGGAATTACCGCAGTTAAACAAGGACAAATGGATAAACGCAACGCCTACAAAGAATTGAAGGCGGAATTTAAGCTGCGCGATGATGAAATTGCTTATGTCGGCGACGATATTATAGATTTGCCGGTTTTCGTGCAAGTCGGATTTCGTGCGGCGGTCGGCAATGCAAATATCGAAGTCAAGGAACGCGCTCATTTCGTGGCGGAAAATGACGGCGGCAAAGGCGCAGTTCGTGAAGCGATTGAATTTATTTTAAAATCTCAAGGTAAATGGTCTGAACTTGTCAAACAATACACGACGGTTGAGACTAATGAAAATTTTTCTGTAAATCAATAAATTTTTGGCAGGGGTTAGAATGTTATACAACGCGCTGATGATTCTTAGTCGATTGGTAAGATTTTTGCCATACGATTTATTATTATTCTTTGGGCGAATTTTGGGGAATTTATATTATATTTTCGTCAAAAAACAGCGTGAACGCGCAGTTGCACAAATGATGCCCGCGTTAAACATTTCAGAATCAGAGGCGCGAAAAATTGTACGAGAATCATTTGTAAATTTGGCAAGAAATATGCTTGATATTTTGTATATGCCGAACTTGAACGAAAAAAATTTGTCAGATTATGTTGAAATAGATCACCTTGAACGAATGAAAGACGCGCTTGCACGAGGACACGGCGTGGTAGTTTTAACGGGACACATTGGAACTTGGGAATGGCTTAGCGCGGCTTTTACGCTTAATGGCTTGCCTGTAACTGCCATTGCAAAACTTCAGCCGAATCAAGAATATTCCCGCGCCTTAGACGATTTACGCGCAACTATTCACGTTGAAATTTTTAATCGCGGGACAAGTGAATTACTTTCAGCCGGACGCGCTTTAAAGAAAGGCAAGATTTTAGGATTTTTGGCAGATCAAGACGCCGGGCCCGGCGGCGCGTTTATAGATTTTCTCGGTAAAACTGCCTCAACTCCAATGGGTCCCGCCGTTTTTTCAAAAAAATTTAATTCGCCTGTACTTCCCGCCTTTATCATTCGGCAACCGAACGGGCGGCACTTGGTAAAAATTTTTGAAGTGCTGAAATTTGAAGATACCGGCGACACGGACGGCGATTTATACCGCTTTACCGAAAAAATGACGCGGATTCTTGAGCAAATTATTCGTGAAAATCCAACGCAATGGATATGGTTTCAGAAACGTTGGAACACGCCGCCGGAAATGAAAAAAGAAGGCAAACATCATACTGTTTAAAAAATTTTCGGCTGAATCATAAATTTTAAAATTGGAAAGTGAAATATGGATAACAAAATTAAAATTTTAATAGTAGCGGGATTGGGACTATTTTTTGGCGTCGTAGTTTGGGCAATTTCTACAACTCCTACAGCACCGCCGCCGCCTTCTGAAAAAATCGAGCCGCCTTCAAAAATGACTTACGAAACAAATAATATCGTTGAAGAAAGAAACGGCGTTAAAGTTTTGGAATTGGATTCTGATAAAATGATTATGGACGTTGCCAACCAAATTGCAGAAATTGAAAATGTACGCGGTAAATTTTATCAGACGGACGGAGATTTTATTGAACTTACGGCAAATCGCGGGAATTATGATTATAAAAGCGGCGATATTCACGTTGAAGGCGATGTTTTGGTTGTCAACAGCAAAGGCTCAAAATTATCCAGCGGGAAACTTGATTGGCGCGGCAAAGAAGAAATATTGGTTGCAAGCGAAAATGTAAAAATTTCCAAAGACGATATGAGAGCTTACGGCGATATTGCAGAAGCTACAAACGGCTTGCGCCATTTTAAATTGAAAGGCAACGCCCGAATTTTACGCGGCGTCAAAGAATCGGAGGACAATAAACAATGAAATTGAAAAAAATTTGTGCGCTAATCTGCGCGACGCTTTTTATAAATTCAACTGCACTTTCAGCAGAAAACACTGAAAATAATTCGCCTTCCGAACTCAAAGCAGATGAAATTGATTATGATATGGATACTGAAAAAGTTGAGGCAAGCGGAAATGTTTCTGTTCGTCACGCCGAAGAATCCCAAAACGCTGAATCCAATGTTCCTTCCGAAGTCAACGCTGATAATGTTGATTATGATATGAAAAGCGGCGTAGTCACGGCAACCGGCAACGTACTTTTGAAACACGGCGCAGACCGCGCAACCGGCGAACGTGCAATGTATAACATAAACACTCAAGAATCTTATCTTATTGGAAATGTTATAGTTGTTCGTCAAGATTTAAGGTTGACTTGCAACAGTTTGCAAAATGACGGCGTGGGACATATGCAGGCAGATGGAAATGTTTATTGCACTCAAACTATTGCACCAAATGAAAAATATCCCAACGGCGACACCAGAACTTTTATGGGCGAACACGTCGATTATTATCCAGACGAAAAAAATCATTTCATAATCCCAACCGGCGGAGTTTTAACCAGTCAAAGCGACGGGAATTTTTCTGCAAATTATATTGAAGGCTGGATTGACGACGCATATTATTTTGGTACGGGCAATGTTCATCTTGTCAGCCCGCCCAAAGAAATTGAAGCCGGCGGCGACAGAGTGGATTATTACGCCAACGAAAACGGCAAGGCGATTCTTTCCGGCAACGCGTGGGCTATTCAAAAAAATAATACTTTGCGCGGAAAACGTTTGACGGTTTATCTTGCAGACGAACAAAAGGAAGTTAAACTAACTAAAACCAACAAAACTACTTTGCCGCATGAAGACCTTGCAAATACGCCGTCAAAATTTAATTGAGTGTGAATAAAATGAATATCGAAGCAAAAAATTTGGTAAAATCTTTCAAAAGGCGCGTAGTTGTAAATAATGTTTCGCTGAAAGTCGAAAAAGGCGAAATTGTCGGCTTGCTTGGTCCAAACGGCGCGGGCAAAACTACTTCATTTTATATGATTGTAGGATTGGAAAAACCGGACAGCGGCGAAATTTTTATTTCTGACGTAAACATTTCAAATTTGCCAATGTACCGTCGCGCAGAATTGGGAATCAGCTATTTGACGCAAGAGGCGTCGATTTTCCGCAAATTAACCGTCGAAGAAAATATTATGGCGATTCTTGAAACGCTGAAAATTTCCCGAAGTGAAGCTAAGGCGCGGCTTGAAAATCTGATAAAAGAATTTAATATTGGACACGTGCGCGAAAGAAAAGGCACTGAACTTTCAGGCGGCGAACGTCGAAGGGTTGAAATTGCGCGGTGTTTGGCACTGGAGCCGCAATTTATTTTACTTGATGAACCTTTTGCAGGCGTTGACCCGTTGGCAGTTGCTGATATTCAAACAATTATAAAATATCTGCGCGAACGCGGGATGGGAATTTTGATAACAGATCACAACGTTAGAGAAACTTTGAATATTGTTGACAGAGCATATATTTTGAACGAAGGCAAAATTTTACTTGAAGGCAATGCAAACGAAATAGCCGAAAGTCCTATTGCCAAAAAGTTTTATCTCGGCGACAATTTCAGATTGTAAAAAGTTAAAAATGCTTTTACTAATAAGCAAATGTAATTTTTGAGGTGGGAGCTGCTTTTATTGCGAATTAGAATTTTAGATTGGTATATTTTTCGTGAAGTCATAATGGCGGCGATTTTTGGAATTTGCGCCTTTTCGGCAGTTTTCATTGGCTCGGGGACGCTTTTCAAAATTGCAAGATTTATTACAGATTATGGCGCGTCAATTTCGTCCGTCATAAAAATTTTTGTGTACGGTATGCCCGCAATTATTATGTGGACTTTTCCAATGTCAATGTTATTGGCAACGCTTTTAACATTTGGTCGGCTGTCAAGTTCCAGTGAAATTACTGCAATGAAGTCTTGCGGTATCAGCTTTAAAAGAATCGCCGCGCCCGCAATTATTTTAGGATTTATTTTTAGTATTTGTGCAATTATATTTAATGAACACGTTGTCCCGTGGGCGAATACCGCCTATAACAACGTCGTTTACTATGAAATTCAAGGCAACACTGAATTAAAATCGCAAGATCATATCATTTTGAAAGATATTCAAAACGGCGTAATTCGTCGGCTTGTCTACGCCCGCGAATATCGTGCAAGTGATGAAACTTTGCAAGGTATCACGTTGCAGGAATTTAATTTTGAAGGTACGCTTACGCACGTAGAAAATGCAAGTTACGCCGAATGGGTATCCAATGTTTGGATTATGCACGACGGAATGATTTATGATATTTCTGACAGCCAAAGGACGCGTACCATGCGCTTTGCAACTCAAACTTTGCCTGTAAGTGCAAGCCCGCGCCAAATTGTCCGCGAACAGAAAAAGCCGGAAGAATTGACAATGAAGGAACTCAAGGCGCAAATTGAAATTATGAAAACGCAAAACGCCAGTACCGCCAAACTTGAAACTGAACTTTATCAGCGTTTAAGTATACCAATGGCAAGTTTAATTTTTGCGTTAATTGGTGTACCGCTCGGACTTCAGCCAACAAGAAATTCTTCCTCCGCCGGTTTTGCAATTAGCGTCGTAATAATTTTTATTTACTATTCGATAATGACTTTGGCTAACGCACTTGCACGCGGTGATATTGTGCCGCCAATGTACGCCGTGTGGATTCCAAATATTATTGGATTGATTTTTGGAACATTTTTAATTTATCGTGCCTCAAGGTGATTTAATTTAATGGATACATCAAAAAATATTATCGAAGATTTATATAAAAGTACGTTTATAGTTTTTCTGATGTCGATGCTTGCAACGGCTATTGGAAATGTTATCGACGGTATAATTATTGGAAATATGCTCGGCTCAAATTCAATGGCGGCGTTTGGTTTTACCACGCCCTATCAAAAATTTACTGCGATTTTCCCGAATATACTTGCACTTGGTATGCAAATTCTATGCAGTCAAAATTTAGGCAAAGGCAAATTAGATGAGGCTAACGGCGTTTTTTCTATTGCGTTGAGTACGGCAATTTCGCTGGCAATTTTTTTCATTGCAATGGCTTTTATTTTTCCGGCGCAAATTGCAAATATACTCGGCGCGGAGGAAAATTTAGGCGTTATTCGCGCAGAGGCGATTGATTATTTTCAAGCTTATTCTTTGGGACTTCCTGCAGTTGCGGCGGTTGCACTTTTAAGCCCAATAATGCAACTTGACGGAGACAGAAAAAGGGCGGTTACTGCCGTTACAATTTTAAGCGCGTCAAATGTTTTGGGCGATTTAATCTGCGTTAAATATTTTGGTGGGACAATGTGGGGAATTGGAATTGCAACGACTGTAAGTTATTGTTTAAGCGCGGGATATTTGATTCTGCATTTTTTCAAGCCTGATGCAAATTTTAAATTTGTCCCTGCTTTTATGCAGTTTTCCAAATTGAAAGAAATGCTTTTAATAGGTTCACCAAGTGCACTTGGGCGCGGTGCGTCAATGTTGCAGAGCGGCTTTTTAAATCACATTGCCTTGAGTATTGGCGGAGGTAACGGCGTTGCGGCGGTTGCAATTTTCAACAATATTTTTTCAATGGTTGAAACTTTTCCGAAGGCGCAGGCGGCAACAGTTCAAATGATTGCCGGAATTTTATTTGGCGAAGAAGACAAAAAATCTATTTCACGGCTGACTAAAGTTGCGGTAAAATATGCAACGATAATTTCTTTGACAACAGCGGGAATTTTAATTTTAGCCGCGCCGTTAATTGCTGACATTTACACTCATGACAGTGATGAAAAAGTTTTTGAAATGGTCGTCAACAGCGTCAAATGGATTGGATTTAGTTTAACTTTTATGGCGTTCAGTGAAATGTTAAATTATTTTTATCAAGCTTGCGGCAGATTTAAAATTGTAAATGTTATGGCGTTTGCAAACAATTTGCTTTTTGTTGTACCGTTCGTTTTACTTTTGACGCCGTATTTTGAAATGACGGGAATTTGGGCAGGATTTTTCTTGAGCAAACTTGCATTTTTGTTGGCGATAGTTTTTGGCGTTTGGTACTACTATAAAAAAATTACTTTCAATCCTGAAGATATGCTAATTTTGCCAAAAGATTTCGGTTCTCCAAATAATCCGCAAATGAATATGACTGTTACATTTAAAGACGACGACTTAAGCATTTCTGAAGTTGTTGAAGTTTTTTTGGAAAAGCACAATGTCAGCCGAAGAAAAACTATGTTCAGTGCAATTTGCGTTGAAGAAATGGTAAAAAATATTTTTGAATACGGCTTTATTGACGGCAAGAAACATTCTATTGATATTCGCGTGCTGATAAAAGGCGAAGAAATAACTTTAAGAATCCGTGACGACTGCCGCCCGTTCAATCCCAAAAAGTGGCAAGAAATTTACAATCCGAAAGATTTAACGGAGCACATTGGAATAAAACTTGTTGCAAAAATGGCAAAAAGCATTCAATATGTAAACGTGATGAATTTAAACTATCTGACTATAAAAATTTGAAATATAAAAAGTTAATTAACGATGGATAGTAAAAAAAATATTATTGAAGATTTATATAAAAGTACGTTTATAGTTTTTCTGATGTCGATGCTGTCAATGGCTATTGGCAACGTTATCGACGGGATAATTATTGGAAATATGCTCGGCGCAGATGCAATGGCGGCGTTCGGTTTTACTGCACCTTATCGAAAATTTTCTGTGATTTTTCCGAGTATCATTGCACTTGGTATGCAAATTCTCTGTAGCCAAAATTTGGGCAAAGGCAAATTAAATGAGGCTAACGGTGTTTTTTCGCTTGCATTGAGTGCCGCAATTTCACTGGCAGTTTTTTTCATTGTGGTAACTTTTATTTTTCCGGCGCAAATTGCAAATATACTTGGTGCGGAAGAAAGTTTGGGAGTTATTCGCGCAGAAGCTATTGATTATATGCAAGCTTTTTCGTTGGGACTTCCTACAGTTGCGGCGGTTGCACTTTTAACGCCAATAATGCAACTTGACAGCGATAAAAAGCGGGCAGTTACTGCCGTTACAATTTTAAGCGTGACAAATGTTTTGGGCGATTTAATCTGCGTTACTTATTTTAGCGGAACAATGTGGGGAATTGGAATTGCAACGACTGTAAGTTATTATTTGGCGACGGGGTATTTGATTCTGCATTTTTTCAAGCCGACTGCAAATTTTAAATTTAATCCTGCTTTTATGCAATTTTCAAAGTTAAAGGAAATGCTTTTAATCGGTTCACCAAGTGCGCTTGGGCGCGGCGCGTCAATGTTGCAGATTGGATTTTTAAATTATGTTGCTTTGAGCGTTGGCGGCGGCGCGGGCGTTGCGGCAGTTGCAATTTTTAACAATATTTTTTTAATGATTTATTCAATTCCAAAAGCCTTATCGCTGGCAGTTCAGATGATTTCCGGAATTTTATTTGGCGAAGAAGATAAAAAATCTATTTCACGTCTTGCCAAAATTGCGATAAAATATGCAACGGTAATTACTCTGACGATAGCGGGAATTTTAATTTTAGCCGCGCCGCTGATTGCAAATGCTTACCTTTCAGAAGAAAATCCTGCAGTTTTTGAAATGGTTGTTGATAGTATCAAATGTATTGCATTTAGTTTAACTTTGATAGCGTTCAGTGAAATGTTGAATTATTTTTATCAAGCTTGCGGTAAATTTAAAATTGTAAATGTTATGGCTGTTGCAGGAAATATTCTTTTTATTGTGCCGTTCGTTTGGATTTTGACGCCGTATTTTGAAATGACGGGAATTTGGGCAGGATTTTTCTTGAGCAAACTTGCATTTTTGTTGGCGATAGTTTTTGGCGTTTGGTACTACTATAAAAAAATTACTTTCAATCCTGAAGATATGCTAATTTTGCCAAAAGATTTCGGTTCTCCAAATAATCCGCAAATGAATATGACTGTTACTTTTAAAGACGACGATTTAAGCATTTCTGAAGTTGTTGAAGTTTTTTTGGAAAAAAATAATATCAGCCGAAAAAAAACTATGTACGCTTCAATTTGCGTTGAAGAATTAGTGATGAATATTTTGGAACACGGCTTTAACGACGGCAAGAAACATTCTATTGATATTCGAGTGCTGATAAAAGGCGACAAAGTAACTTTGAGAATTCGTGACGACTGCCGCCCGTTCAATCCCAAAAAGTGGCAGGAAATTTACAATTCTGAAGACCCAACGGCGCACATTGGAATAAAACTTGTTGCAAAAATGGCAAAAAGTATTCAATATATAAACGTGATGAATTTAAATTATCTGACTATAAAAATTTGACAAAGGAGCATTACAAGTGTATTTTGAGAGTAAAGTTTTGAACGTCGAATTAAAGCGGGCAAAAATACATTATATCCCTGACGTGGTTTACGCGCAGGTTGATACATTTGAAAAACCCGTGCAACTTTTGCAAATGGATTTATTAGTTCCGGCGATAAATAAAAAAATGCCTGCAGTAATTTTTGTGACGGGCGGCGGCTTTATTTCTGCAAATCGTGCGCGTATGCCGCAACTTAGAATGTTTTTGGCTGAAAATAATTTTGTAGTTGGCAGTATAAATTATCGCACTGCGCCAAACAGTAAATTTCCCGCGCCTATTGAAGATGTAAAATCTGCGATAAGATTTATTAAGGCGAACGCGGCAAGATTTAATGTTGACGCCGAAAAAGTTTTTGTAATTGGAGACAGTGCGGGCGGTTATCTTACGGCGTTTGCGGCAGTTACGAACGGCGACAAAATTTTTAACGTCGGTGCAAATTTAAATCAGTCAAGTAAAATTGCGGCAGCAGTTGATTTGTACGGAATTTCAGACCCTGCGCGAATTGCTGAAAATTTTCCTGATATAGTACAAGCCGCGTACAATTTGCCCGGCGCAATAGCGTCAATGTTTGTTAATGGCGTTCCTTATTTTACAGGAATGGGCGGCGGAATTTTAGAAACTCCTGATGCGGCGGCGAAGGCTAATCCAATCAACTACATAACAAAAAATTCTGCGCCAATGCTTTTAATGCACGGCACGGCAGATAATATAGTTTCGCCCGCGCAAACAGATTTACTGTTTCAAGCGTTGCGAAATGGCGGAGTCGAGGCTGAAAGGTACATTGTGCCAAATGCAAATCATTCAGATGATTATTGGTCACAGGAAGAAGTTTTCAATTTGATTTTAGATTTTTTGAAAAGATATATTTGATTAGAAGGAAAAAGGAAACAGGAGTAAATGTTCTTATTCATCGCATAGCAAATGCTCTTACTCCTCGCATTTGCAAGGAAAACAGGGATTTGAAATTTTAACAAATAAAAGACCGACCGTCCTGTGCCGCCCAATTAACTTCAAATAGGAGCGTGCAAGAAACTAAGTGCGACCAAAAGGAGCTCGTTTAGTTGGAGCGTGCGAAAACCTTAGGCGGCGGACGGGCGAAAAAGCGTTTCTTTGGTACTTTCTTTTCGTGACTGAAAAGAAAGTACATATAAACTAAAAATTTAAAAATTAATTATTTAACATTAATTGGGAGGAAAAAATTTTGAATTATAGCGAAATGCTTAAATTAAAAAAATTTCACTTTGTAGGAATAGGCGGCGCGGGAATGAGTACGCTTGCCAAAATTTTAATAGAAATGGGCTATGAAATTAGCGGCTCGGATTGTGCAGATTCTGCCAATGTTCAAATGCTGAAAAAACTCGGCGCAAAAATTTTTGTAGGTCACGACGCCCAAAATATTTCAAGCGAAATTGACGCAATAGTTTATTCTTCGGCGATTCCAGAAAATAATCCCGAACTTGTAAAGGCAGCTGAACTTAATATTTTAAAATTGCACCGTTCAGATATTAACGCAATGTTGGTAAATTCCAAAAAAGGTATTGCGGTTGCAGGTTCACACGGCAAAACTACTACAACTTCAATGATTGGTTACGTGCTGAAACATTCCGGCGCAGATCCGACGGTTATAATTGGCGGCGAAAGTTTGGACTTGGGCACGGGCGCAATTTTGGGAAAAAGTGATTATCTTGTTTCAGAGGCTGATGAAAGTGACGGCTCATTTGTAAAATTGACGCCAAATATTGCAGTTGTTACGAACGTTGAGGACGATCACCTTGACCATTACGGCAATGTTGAAAAACTGCGCGAGGCGTTCAAAAACTTTTTAGAAAATATCACTGATGACGGTGTGGCGGTTTTATGTTTCGACAGTGAACCGCTTAGAAAAATTGCGGGTGAAATTAACCACAAAGTTATTTCCTACGCCATTGACAACGACGCTGATTTTATGGCAAAAAATATTTACACCAACGTTGACGGCGTAAGCTTTGACGTTTTCAACGGCGAAAAACTTTTGGGCAGGATAAAGCTTGCAATTCATGGGCGTCACAACGTTTTAAACGCCTTAGGAACGCTTGCAACGGCTCTTCATATAGGAATACCCTTCGACAAAGTTTCAAACGCTTTAAGCGGCTTTCACGGCGCGAAAAGACGGTTTCAAACTAAGGCGAATATCAGCCGAATTTGGATTGTTGACGATTATGGACATCACCCGACCGAAATTGCGGCAACTTTGAAGGCGGCGCGTGAAACTAATCCCCGCCGCGTCATTTGCGTTTTTCAACCGCACCGTTATACACGTACAAAACTTTTGCTGAATGAATTTGGCACGGCTTTTACTGACGCTGATTTATTAATTTTGACTGATATTTATTCCGCCGGTGAAGAAAAAATCGAAGGCATCAGCGGCGAATCCATTTTGAATGAAGTTTTGAAAACTAATAAAAATGTTGAATACATTCCGCAACGTGAAAGAATTGTCGATTATCTTTTGGATAACGTGACGGCGGGCGACTTGGTTATTACAATGGGCGCGGGCGATATTTACAAGACCGGCGAAGAATTGATTGAAAAAATTGATCAAATTCGCCACAAAAATAAAATCGTCGTGGTAATGGGCGGCACTTCCACAGAGGCTGAAGTTTCGCGCAGGACGGGCGCGGCAATTTATAACGCGCTTAAATCTAAAAATTACAACGTTGAAACTATGGAGCTTAATCCAAAAACTTTTGCCGCAGATATTTTAAAAACAAATTGCGCCATTGTCTTTAACGCGGTGCACGGTCTTTACGGCGAAGACGGCTTAATTCAAGGTACACTGGATATGTTGGATATTCCGTACACCGGCTCGGACGTTTTATCGGCGGCAATTACAATGGACAAAGTGACAACTAAAAAAATGTTCACCTTCGCAAATGTTGCCACGCCGCGTTTTGAAGTTTATCGAATTGCTGACAAAAATGAAACGCTTGCCGAACGTGTCGAAAAAGAATTTGGCTTGCCGGTCGTAATTAAGGCGGCGAATCAAGGCTCAAGTATCGGCGTTGAAATTGTCGAAAAGTCCGAAGATATTTTTGCGGCGATTGAAAATTCTTTCAAATACGGCGATGAAATTTTAGTTGAGGAATTTATCAAAGGGCGCGAATTAACGGTTGCAGTTTTCGGCAATGAAGACGAGGCGCAGGCGTTGCCGGTTATCGAAATTACAACAACTACCGGACGCTACGACTATGAAACGAAATATAAAAAAGGCGCGTCAACGCACATTTGCCCCGCCGAAATTTCAGCTGAATTAACTGAAAAAGTACAGGCGTTGGCTGTCAGCGCGTTCAAAGTTTGCAAATGTAAAGGCGTTGCCCGCGTCGATGTTATGTTGTCTGAAGAAAATATCCCTTACGCTATTGAAGTTAATTCCGTGCCGGGTATGACGGAAACTTCACTTGTACCTGATGCAGCACGCGCCGCCGGTATTGAATTTCCCGAACTCTGCGAAAAAATTTTAGCGTCAGCAGGTTTTTAAAATGTCTAAAATAAAAAGAGTTCACCGAAGCGGGCGGCGACTTTTCAAGGGAATTGTATTTTTGACAATTTGCGGCGCGATTATTGGCTTTTTTGTCTACGTTCCTTTTTTTACGCTGAAAGAAGTTAAACTCAACGGCGCGGAAAATTTAACCGTCGAAGATATTTTAAAAGTTGGCGATATTTAT
The DNA here is from genome assembly GCA_937877565.1 of uncultured Selenomonadales bacterium. GTDB lineage: Bacteria > Bacillota > Negativicutes > Selenomonadales > Selenomonadaceae > Quinella. The sequence continues at coordinate 14,148 of CALFJB010000007.1, forward strand.
ATTGGCGAGCCAATTTTTGAACTGGAAACGGACAAAGTTAAAAGTCGATTGGAAAACGATTTACGAATTGAAAGCGTAACCGTGCGGCGAATTGTTCCAAGTCGTCTTGAAGTTACGGTAAAAGAAAGAAAAGCGATCGCCACGATTGTTTGCGATTACGGCTATTTAGATTTGGACAAAAACGGCAAAATTATTGACAGCTATAAAAATCTGCGCGAAATGTCAATTCCAATGATAACCGGTTCACAAGTGAAAGATAAATATATTGGCGACGACGTGGAAAATGAAATTGTATTGCAGATTTTAGTTTTCTTGCAAAAGTTGGACGCGGAAGCATTGGAAAAACTTTCTGAAGTGGCGATAATTTCGGCAGATTATATTGTGGCGTACACGGCAACTGAAAAATCTGTTCAAATTCGTATAGGAAAACTTGAAGAACGAATGGACGAAAAAGCAAATTTGGTACAAGATTTTCTGCACGATTTGGACAACAACCCGCACGACGTAGAATACGCCGACTTTAGTTATACTGCACCTTTCATAAAGCTTGCGAGGTAGATTTTATGAGGAAACTTCGACAAATTTTAGGTGAAAGTTGGTCGATAACTTTTTTATGTGTGATAGTAGGAGTAATTTTGTCAACCGAATTTCGGCAAGAAGACGAATTGGAAACGTTGCCGCAAATTTCGGAGCTAACCACGCAAATTTTAAAACTGGAGCAGGAACAAGAAAATTTGCAGAAAAAAATTTCAGCCTTGCAACAAGAATTTGACCCGACGGCGGAAGAATTGGCAACAATCGAAGATTTAAAAATGTACGCAGGTTTAACGGCGTTGGAAGGCAGCGGCGTTATTGTGCGAATGGACGACAGCAAAACAAATTCAAATGTTGGCGACAATCCAAATTTGTATGTGATTCACGACGAAGATATTTTACGAATTGTAAACGAATTGCGAGCGGCGGGCGCGGAGGCAATTTCAATCAACGGACAAAGATTAATCGCAACAAGTGAAATTCGTTGCGCCGGGCCCACGCTTTCAGTAAACAACGTGCGAAGTGCGCCGCCATATGAAATTATTGCTATTGGCGATATAAAAAATTTGGAAAGCTCAATAAAAATGCGCGGAGGCGTTGAGGACGCTTTAAAAGTTTGGGGGATTCAAATTGAAGTTTTGACGCTGGATAATGTTTATATTCCGTCGTACAGCGGGGATTTTCGTCACGTTTTTGCCAAAGTTGCTGAAAAAAAATTTTGATTTAGGAAATATCTGACAGGATACAGGAAACAGATAAAAAATTGTTTAAGATTGTGTCTTGTTAATCGCATGTGGAGTGGGACACAAGGACGTGCGATTTTCTTTGCGCCTACTAAAGAGCACGCTTGCTGCGCAACCGCGCAAGAAAGAAATGCCGTTTTCAAAAAAATAAAATCAAAATAAAAACTTTGTAACCACGTTCCGAATATAATTAAACTTAAGGAGAAATAAAAATGTCAAAGGCAATAGGCGGCTTGATTGTCGGATTTTTTCTCGGTTACATTCTGCAAATTCCCGCCGATGAAAAAATTTGCGCCGTGATATTGCTTGCGGCGATTGATTCAATTTGCGGCGGCTTGATAGCGAAACTAAATTCAAATTTCAGCAATGCAATTTTAATCGTCGGTTTTATTACGAATTTAATTTTTGGACTCATTTTAATTTGTACCGGAAATATTTTGGGATTGAAATTGTACTATATCGCACTCTTTATTTTCGGCTTGAGAATTTTTAAAAACATTTCTGCATTGAAAGCACTTTTTTTAAAAAAATGTGACGTTTAAAAATTTTTTTAGTTGCTATGGCGTAAATGAAAATTTTATAGTAGAATGTACCGTAAAACTTTTTATAAAATTTGCAAGGGTGCGATGAACTTTATGTTTGAAGTCGAATATTCTAACACAACGGCAACCATAAAAGTTGTAGGCGTTGGCGGCGGCGGTATCAACGCCGTCAATTTAATGATTTCACGCGGACTTGAAGGCGTGGAATTTATCGCTATTGACACTGATGCGCAGAGTCTTTCAACTTCGCAAGCTCCGCGCCGTATCAGAATTGGCGAAAAATCTTTTCAAAAAATCCTCAAAGAAATTTATGACGAACTTAGAGGCGCGAATTTAGTTTTTATCGTTGCGGGAATGGGCGGCAAAACGGCTACAAGTGCAGTTCCTTTTATTGCGGCTTGCGCACGCGCACTTGACGCAACGGTTATTTCTGCTGTCAGCATTCCATTTTCTTTTGAAGACCCCAGCCGAAAAGTTTTTGCTGATATGGGAATTGAAAATTTGCGCTGCAACGGCAATACAATTATTTTAATTCCAAGTGATGAATTGATTGGCGAAGAAAAAATTTCTGCAGAAAAAGCTTTCAAAGTTGCTGATGATTTTTCTTATAAAGTTGTTCAAGGTATTGCCCAACTTATCACAATGCCCGGTATGGTAAATTTGGATTTTAACGACATTGCAGAAATTTTAGACGATTCAAGCTTTGCATTTGCCGGAATTGGCGAAGCGTGCGGCGAAGATTCTTGCGTAACTGCTACACAAAATGCTCTGAATTCGCCGTTAATTAAATCCAATATTCAAAGGGCAAACAGTGTTTTTATCAGCTTTATTGGCGGCTCGGAAGATTCTTTGACAATGTTTGAAGTCAATGAAGCCTCAAATATTGTTCAGGATGCGGCAAGCCCTGAAGCTGAAATTATGTGGGGTATGTCCGAAGACGAAAGTTTTGGCGATACCGTAAGAGTTGTGATTATTGCAACTCGTTTTAATTAAAATAAGCAAATTTTTTTTGACTGTAAAAATTAAATATGGAGGAGAGATATAATGGCCATTGAAATTGAAGACACAAATTTAAACTCATTGGCAGTTATCAAAGTTATTGGCGTTGGCGGCGGCGGCAGTAACGCTGTTAATAGAATGATTTCACTTGGAATTGAAGGCGTTGACTTTATCGCAGTGAATACTGACGCACAAGCCCTTTTAAATTCGCAAGCTCCGCGCCGTATCAGAATTGGTGAAAAAGTTACAAAAGGACTTGGCGCAGGCGCACGTCCTGAAAGAGGCGAAAAAGCCGCGCAGGAAAGCCGTGAAGAAATTTTAAAATCACTTGAAGGATCGGATATGGTTTTCATAACTGCGGGAATGGGCGGCGGTACAGGTACAGGCGCGGCTCCAATTATCGCTGCGTGTGCAAAGGAATTGGGCGCGTTGACTGTTGGAATTGTTACCAGACCTTTCAGTTTTGAAGGTCCGCGTCGCAAAAAAAATGCTGATATGGGAATTGAAAATTTGCGCCATTGCGTCGATACAATTATTACAATTCCGAACGATAAACTTTTACAAGTTGTTGATAAAAAAATGCCTGTAACGCAGGCGTTTAGCATTGCTGATGATATTTTGCGTCAAAGTGTTCAAGGTATTTCCCAACTTATCACAATGCCCGGCGTTGTCAATTTGGACTTCGCCGACCTTACAACAACTATGCAAAATTCCGGAAATGCACTTATTGGAATTGGTGAGGCGTCCGGCGAAAAAGCTCCCGTAAACGCGGCGAAGGCGGCTATTAATTCCCCGTTGCTTGAAACGAGTATTCAAGGTGCGCACAGCGTTTTAATGAATATTATGGGCTCAAATGAAAGTTTGACGATGCTTGAAGTTAATGAGGCGTCAACAACGATTCAAGAAGCCGCCGACCCTGAAGCTGAAATTATGTGGGGGATGTCGATTGATGAAAGTTTGGGCGATATTGTAAGAGTTACGATTATTGCTACAAAATTTAACGGCGAAGTTCGCCCTATTGCTCAAGAAAGTGAACGCACTGAAAAGATAATTCGCCCAATTACAGACAGCGGTTTTCAGCCTTTAAACTTCAATGCTTTTGCAGGTTTTCAGGCTCCACAAAATAATCCCGCTCCAACTCCGCCGCCTCAACAAAATACTACTCCGCAACCTCAAGAACCTAAAAATATTAAGCAAAGTAGCGATGGCTCAATTAATTTGCCGCCGTGGATGAGTTAGAAATTTTTTAAAATTGAAAGGGAAGTCTTGAACGTTCAAACTTCCTTATTTTTTTGCAATAAAAAAGGAAGTCCGCGCCTTGCAGACTTCCAATTTTTTTATAAATTTTCAAGTTGCCGAATGAATTTCACGGCGTTTAATTCCTTGCCAATGATTGATTGAACGTAATTTAAAATAATTTCTTCCGCCGAAATAATTTCCTGTTGGCTGAAATTTAAATGTTGTTTCCAGTCAAAATTTAAAATCTCGTAAAAAGTAAGCCGTAAATTTTGCGGGTAATTTAAAATATTTCGCGCAGTGCCGACGCAATTTTTACAAACTGCGCCGCCGTCCGTCAAACTGAAAGCCGCGTCATTTTCAATTTTCTTGCCGCAATGTACGCAGTGAAAATAATTCAGTTGTTCGCCGGTAAATTCCAAAAATTTACAAATTCCAATAAGCGCGGCGATTCTTGCATTTCTTTCATCAAGTGCGGGCAAAGTTTTTAAAATTAAATCGTAAACGCCAACTTCAGGGAATTTCGGCAAAGTCATTCGATTTACAATTTCAAAAAACAACGAGGCGTAAGCAATTTTTTCAACATCCGCCGTCAAGTTGCCGTAAAATTTTATAACGTCAGCTTCTTTGATAGAGTCAACTTTCGCGCCTTGATTTATTTCAGCCGAAATTAAATTAAACATCTGCAACGCGCCGGAAAGTGGACTTTTGGCGCGGCGGCAACCGTAAGCATTGATTTCAATTTTTCCAAAATCCCGCGTGTAAATCGTAACAACTCTGTTAGAGTCGCCAAAATCGACCGTGCGAAGAATGACGCCTTCAATTTTGTAACTTTTCATTTTGATTCATTTAATAGCGTTAAAAGTTCGTCGTAGTCTTTTTTGAGTTGCATATAATCTTCAGCGATTCGCAACGCCGCCAGTACGCCAAGTCTACTGTTTGAAAAACTGCGCGTAGTTTGCGAAATTGCCTTCATATGAAAATTTACCATTTGTACAATTTTTTCCAAGCCTTCAGGGTCGTCCGTCCTCAAGTGGTAAACGTCGCCGTTAATTTCAACTGTCACACGTTTCATTTCGACAACTTTTTTAATTTCCGGCAATTAAATCACCTCAACTTTGCCTCAAAATTTTTCTCAACCGCCGCCAAAATATTTTTGAAAGATTCATCTGCTTCAGCGTCGGTAAGTGTGCGTTCGTTCGACTGGAATTTGATATTGAACGCCAAACTCTTTTTATCAGCAGAAATTCTTTCGCCGGTGTACACGTCAAAAAGTGTAACTTCCTTGAAAAATTTCCCTGCGTTTTTGGCGATAACTTTTTCAATTTCGCCCGCCGCCACGCCAAGATTTACCAAAATTGCCAAGTCGCGGGAAATTGCAGGATATTTCGGCAGATTTTCAAAGGTAAATTTTTTGGCGGTGTACTTCATTAAAGTTTCAACGTCCGCCTCAAATACGAAAACTTTTTTGTTAATTCCGAGCGATTCTGTAACTTTTGGATGAACTTCGCCGACCGTTGCCAAAATTTCACGTCCCTTTTTGAAATGTGCAGTTTTGCCGGGGTGCAGTGCGTAATGTTCGCCAACTTCAACCGTATAATTTGAAATTGCCAATCCTGCAAAAAGTTCCTCAACAATCCCTTTCATATCGTAAAAATCGACTTCAACATTATTTTGAGTCCAGCCCTTAGGTTCACGGCGTCCCATAATCAAGCCGACAAGTTTTTGAACTTCAAGCGGTTGTTCGGTAATTGGTAAACTTTTTGGATAAAATACCGGCGCAATTTCAAAAAGTCTAACGTCTTCATTTTTGCGGCTGTAATTTCTTGCCGCGTTTTCAAGTACCGAACTTAAAAGCGTTGTCCTAAGTAAAGGATATTCATCAGTTAAAGGATTTTTAATTGGTACAGCTTTTCTAAGTTCGCTGTCCGCCGGAATTTGCAACTTGTCAAACATATCAGGATGAGTAAATGCAAATGAAATTTCCTCGTACATTCCCAAACTTGACAGGATATTTTTAATTTTGTCCGTGAAATTTTGGAATTTCGACTGCCCGCCCTGTTGACTGCCTTTTGGCAACGTGGAAGGAATTTTATCATAACCGTAAATTCTGGCGACTTCTTCAGATAAATCTTCCATTAAAGTAACGTCGTTGCGCCATTCTGGAACAATCGCCTCGTAAGTCGTGAAAGATTCGCTGTTACTGCGTTTAATCAATTCGCCAACGGTTTTACCAATACTTTGAACAAAATCATCAACTTCAGTATTCTGTGCAAGCTCCTTAGCCGCCGCGCCGAAATGTTTAGCCGCGCTTGAAATTTTATCAATAACGTCATCGCTGTCAACTTCGCCGCCAACTTCAGAAATTTTAAAGCCGAGTGATTTTAAAACGTCCAAAATTTCTTTTTCGCTGTAGGAAGTGCCGAGCCTGTCATTAATTTGCTTGCAAGTGAATTGTACTTTAACTTCAGATTTCGGCGCGGGGTAAACATCAACAACGCCACTGCAAACTTTGCATGCGCCCATTTCCTGCAAAAGTTGAGCCGCCCTGTCAAGCGCAGTAATTGTAGCCTTTTCATTTACGCCGCGTTCAAATCTTCCCGACGCTTCAGAATGTAAACCAACTGCGCGACTTGTACGACGAATTGACGCAGAATTAAAGCTAGCCGCCTCAAGTACAACAGTTTTAGTTTTTTCTGTAATTTCGGTTTCAAAGCCGCCCATAACTCCGGCAAGTCCCGCCGCTTTTTCGGCGTCCGCAATTACCAATTCGCCGCCTTTGGCAAGTCTGTTTGAATCGTCCAAAGTGTGAAGTTGTTCGCCTGCAACTGCGCGACGTGCATTTAAAACTTTGCCTTTAATTTCGTCGTAGTCGTAAGCATGGAGCGGTTGCCCCAATTCAACCATTACAAAATTTGTAACGTCAACAACGTTATTTATTGAACGAATGCCCGCGCCTTCCAAACGTTTCTGCATCCATTCCGGCGAAGGTGCAAGTTTAACGTCTGTCAAAACTCTTGCAGAAAATCTGCTGCATAAATCCGGCGCGTCAATTTTTATTTCAATTAAATCAGCTGAATTTTTGCCCGCGTCTTCGGTAACTTTAATTTCGGGAAATTTCGGCGTTTGATTTAAAAGCACGCCCGCCTCACGAACTAATCCAAAAACACTGAAACAATCGCCGCGATTTGCCGTCAATTCAAATTCTAAAACGTCGTCTAAGCCTAAAACCTGCGCGACGGGTACACCAACAGGCGTATCATTCGGCAAAATAAAAATTCCGCTTGAATCGCCCTCAATGTTTAATTCATTTCTAGAGCAAAGCATACCATTTGAAACAACGCCGCGCAATTTGCCTTTAGAAATTTTTTTACCGCAGGGCAAGTATGCCCCAACTAATGCAACGGGTACAATATCATTTTGATTGACGTTTTGTGCGCCCGTCACAATCTGCAAAAGTTCACCTGCGCCAACATTCATTTGGCAAATATACATGTGGTCGCTGTCAGGATGACGCTCAATTTTTTCAACTTTGCCGGTTACGACCTTTTCAAGTCCCGCGCCCGCCTTGACTATATTTTCAACGGGGTTACCGCTCATTGTGAATTTTTCTGCCAATTCTTCCGTTGTACAATCAATATTTAAAAAATCTTTCAACCAATTTAAAGATACTTGCATCTTAACACTCCTTTAATCAACATTTTTATAAGTTTCACCTTGAATGACTCGCATAATAGTACTAGTACCTACATTAAATTTTTTCGCCAATGCCGTTACTCCATATTTTTTATCGTAAGGTTTATAATTTTCACGAATCCGGCGCACTTGTTCAGAATTAAGTTTAGATACATCTCTTTCAATACCAAATTTAGGTAATCCCATTTTTATAGAGTGTTCATTATTTTCAGCTTTAGTTGACCATTCCAAATTTTCAAAATAACAGTCAAACTTGATGCCAAATTTATGATTTACTTCCGGTTTATTTTCAGGATTTGGAATAAATGCTTCGGCAACTAAACGATGAATGGAATAAGATTTACGGACACCGTTTTTACGTAAACAAATTTGCAAATAACCCATTTTGGTAGCTCTAGGACGTAAAATTTTAATTTCTTTACCTGTGCCGTTTCGTGGAAAAGATTTTATGCGTCCAAAATTACTAATCTGATAAAGTCCTTCATATCCTTTTATCCATTTCCACAATTCACCTTGTAAATCTTCAACCCCAAATGGATACAGAGAAATAAAAAGCAAGTACATAGGCAAATATTTTTTTAGATATACAATATTACGCCGCATTTTTGCTTTTTCTTTGTCTTTCATACAAACCGCCTCCTAATGTTTGACAATGACAGCGAAGGCGATTATAATTCTGCTATGAAAATTGGCTAATCGCCCTCGTTGTTCGATTAACTCAACGGTTAAATTGTAACACCGAACAGGCAGTTAGTCAATTTTGCATTGTGCAGTTATTTAAAATTGATTCAAAAAGCGTACATCGTTTTCATAGAAAAGGCGCAAATCGTCAATGCCGTATTTTATCATTGCGATACGCTCCAAACCACAACCGAAAGCGTAGCCACTAACTTTTGAAGGATTGTAGCCACTCATTTCAAGTACGCGCGGATGCACTTCCCCTGCTCCAAGTATCTCTAACCAACCTGAATCATGGCACACTTTACAACCACCGCCATGTCCATGACAAATTGGGCAAGATACATCAACTTCTGTCGATGGCTCGGTGAACGGGAAGTACGAAGGTCTCAAGCGAATTTTTGTACTTTCGCCAAACATTTCTTTGCAGAAAAAATCCAATGTCCCGACTAAATCGCCGAAAGTAATTTTTTCGTCAATTACAAGTCCCTCAATTTGATGGAACATTGGAGAGTGCGCGGCGTCGAAATCGTCACGGCGATAAACACGACCGGGCGCAATCATTCTGATAGGTGCGTTGTCTTTATGTTTTTGCATAGTGCGAGCCTGCACCGGCGAAGTTTGAGTACGCAGTAAAATTTCTTCAGTGATATAAAAAGAATCTTGAGCATCGCGGGCAGGGTGACTTTTGGGCAAATTCAACGCCTCAAAATTATAATAATCTGTTTCAACTTCGGGACCGTCTTCAACGCTGTAGCCCATATTGATAAAAATTTCTTTGACGCGGTTTAAAGTCAAAGTAAGCGGGTGTAAATGTCCGCTGTGAATTTTTCTGCCCGGCAAAGTTATATCAATAGTTTCAGCCGCCAATTTATCCTGCAACGCCTTTGCCTTGAGTTCGGAATTTTTTTCAGCGATTAAATTTTCAATTTGAGCGCGAGCCTCATTGACAATTTTGCCAATACGCGGGCGATCTTCCGCGCTAAGTTGGCTCATTCCGCGCAACAAAGCTGTAAGTTCGCCTTTCTTGCCTAAAAATCTTACGCGCAGATTGTCTAATTCTTTTAAATCTGTGGCGACTTTTTTTATTGCGTCATTCGCCGCCGCTTTAAGTTCCTCTATTTTATGTTCCATTAAAAATCCTCCTTTAGCAACTTGTAAATTTACCATAAGGCGGGCGATATTGCAAGCGTTAAGTTACAATGCTATAATTTTTGTGAAGATTTTATGAAGGAGATATTTTAATGGCTTTAACTAGAAAATCAGTTGAACTTTTGGCACCGGCAGGAACTTTTGAGACTTTTAAAACTGCGATAGACGCGGGCGCGGACGCGGTTTATTTGGGCGGCAAACATTTTAATATGCGCGTCCATAAAAACGATTTTAACCTTGACGACGACGAATTAAAAGCCGCCGTAAAATACGCGCACGAACACGACGTAAAACTTGACATAACTTTGAACAATTTAATCAGCGTTGAAGAAATTCCGCCGCTTGAAAAATATTTGTACTTTTTAAACGAAATTCAGCCCGATGCAATTATTGTGCAAGATTTGGCGGTTGTGCAGCTGATTAAAAAACTTGGCTTAAACATTCCTATTCACGCCTCTGTAATGATGAATATTAACAGTATTCAAGCCGTCGAAGTTTTGAAAAAATTTGGGATTAAGCGCGTAGTTGTCAGCCGAGAATTAAATTTTGAACAGGTTAAAAATCTGCGCGAAAAAACGGGAATTGAAACTGAATATTTTATTCATGGCGATATGTGCTTTGCAGTTTCAGGGCAGTGCATACATTCCGGCGTAACTTTTGGGCAAAGTGGAAATCGCGGGCGTTGTTTAAAGCCGTGTCGTTGGGCGTGGAAATTCATTGACGAAGTTAGCGGCGAAGTTTTGGACGACACAAGCTATAAATTGGCGTTGGGTGATATGTGTATGCTTAGAAATATTCCGGAACTGATTCAGAGCGGGATTTATTCTTTCAAAATTGAAGGACGTATGCGCCCGCCGGAATTTGTCAGCAGAATTGTTTCAGCGTATCGCCGCGCCATTGATTCTTACATTGCCGACCCGACAGGGTACAGCCTTGATGAAAATATTTGGCAAGATTTTTTTGAAAAGCGCGTCAGAAAATTTACTACGCTTTGTGCGTTCAATAAACCTACAAAAACTGAAATTGGCTTGAGTGGCAAACGTGAGCCGCGCTTTTTCAGTGAAGGAATGGTTGAGCCGAATTTTGACGACGCTAAAACCGCTGACATTTTCTCCAATGAAACTGCAATAAAAAAAGACGCCGTTAAACCTGAATTAACTGTAAGAGTTTCAAGTTTGGACGCGGCGAAGGCGGCAATTTCCAATGGCGCAAATACAATTTATGTTGGCGGCGAAGTTTTTAAACCGCTGAAACCTTTTACAATCGAAGAATTAAAATCTGCGGTTGAACTTGCACATCAAGCGAACGTAAAAATTATTTTAAATACGCCGCGTGTTACACGTGACAATTATTTGAATGAACTTGCCGAACTTTTGAGCAAAAAAATAAAATTTGACGGAGTTTTAGTCAGCAATTTGGGCAGTTTAAATCTTGTGAAAAATAATTCGACGTTGCCAATTTTCGCCGACCATTCATTTAATATTTTCAATCACGAGGCTTGCGAATTTCTGAAAAATTTGGGCGTACAACGTGCAACCGCGTCGCTTGAAATGAGTTTTGCACAGGTTAAAAGCGTCGTTGAAAATTCAACATTGCCGCTTGAAATTATTGTACACGGCTCAACTGAATCAATGGTTAGCGAACATAATTTAATCAGCTTTTACTATCCTAACTACAACGAATTTGCCACGCCCGCAATTTTGAATAAACATTTTGCGCTTGTAGATTCAGCGGGCGAAATTCATTCAATCAGAGTTGACCAATTCAACTACAATCATATTTATTTTGGAAAAGATTTATGTTTGTTGCCGTACATTGAAAAATTTATTGGTGCGGCGGCACTTAGAATTGAGGCGCAAGATTATTCGCCTGAAGTTGTCGCGCAGGTTACAAAAATTTATCGTGCGGCGATTGACGGAAAAAATTTTGACGCAGATTTTGATGAGCTCAAAAAAATAACACCGCGCAAATTTGGCAGCGGCGTTTACAAATTCAAGGAAAGCAAAAACTCAATTTGAATTCTAAAAATTTTCCATAATGACAAAAAAATAGCCCGTCTTGTGCCGCCCAATTAACTTCAAATAGGAGCGTGCAAGAAACTAAGTGCGACCCCATGGGAGCTCGTTTAGTTGGAGCGTACGAAAAACTTAGGCGGCTGACGGGCGACGCCTTTTCTTTGATTCTTTCTTTGTGGCTCGGACAAAGAAAGAAGATACACAAATAAAAAATTTATAAAAATTAAACCATCATTTCATCAGATTGTCCGCGTGAAATTACAATTTCGCCTTTGTCTTCAAGCGAACGAATAATATTAACAACCTTCATTTGAGCTTCTTCAACGTCACGAATTTTAACAGGTCCCATGTATGAAAGTTCTTCTTTGAGCATTTCGGCGGCGCGTTTTGACATATTTTTGAAAATTTTGTTCGTGGCGTCTTCGGTAGTTGACTTCATAGCTAACGCCAATTCTTTTGTATCGACTTGACGTAAAACAATCTGCATTGAGCGGTCGTCCAAAAGTACAATATCCTCGAAAACGAACATAAGTTTTTTGATGTCTTCGGCAAGTTCGGGGTCGTCCACTTCCAAAGATTCGATAATTGCTTTTTCGGTGGAACGGTCGACGCGGTTCAAAACTTCGACAATCGCAGGAACGCCGCCCGCCGTTGTAAAGTCTTGAGTAAGCATTGAAGAAATTTTCTTTTCCAAAACGCGCTCAACTTCTCTGATAACGTCCGGCGAAGTTCTATCCATTGTTGCGATACGTTTTGCAACGTCGGCTTGCATTTCAGTTGAAAGTCCGCTCATGATAATTGCGGCTTGGTCGGGTTCAAGGTACGCCATAACAAGGGCGATTGTTTGCGGGTGTTCATTCTGTATAAAGTTTAAAAGTTGTGAAGGATCTATTTTCTTCAAAAAATCAAACGGGCGAACTTGCAAGCTTGTAGTTAAGCGGTTCAAAATACCCATTGCACGTTCAGAGCCTAACGCCTTTTCCAAAACGCCTTGCGCGTATTCTAAGCCGCCGGTAGAAATATAATCGCTTGCCATTGCCATTTGATAAAATTCGCTGATGACTTCGGCTTTGTCTTCCGCGCTGACTTGCTTATTATTCGCAATTTCAAGCGTGATACTTTCTATTTCGTCGTCGTCAAGGTGTTCAAAAAGTTTAGCCGCGTACTCGCCGCCAACTGCGATAAAAAGTATTGCGGCTTTTTCGTGCGCCGTCATACTTTTAGATTCACCGTACATATCTTCTCTAGGCATAAAAATTCCTCCTCAAATTGAAAAATGATAGGCGATTTTGCCGCCTACCACTTCATAAAAATTTTTAAAATCAATCGTCCTCTGAAAGCCACTGTTTAATAAGCATCGCCATATCAGCAGGTTTTTCGTCAATAAGTTTAAGAATGGCTTTTTTCTCGTCACGTTGCTGGCGTTCTTCATCAGTGAGGCTGTCTTCGGGAATTTTATCAGCTTCAATGGCAAGTGCGCGTTCTTCTTCTTCGATACGGCGGCGTTCTTCCTCTTCAGCACGTAAACGTTCTTCTTCACGACGACGCGCCTCTTCAAGTGCCTCGCGTTCTTGCTGTTTTTTGCGACGGTTCATTAAGACACCGCCGACAATCAGCGCAAGCAACAAAATCAGTGCTCCAATTTCCATATAAAGAATCCTATCTTTGCGTTCTTGTTCAGCCGCGTCTTCAGCCTGTTGTTTATCGCGTTTTTCAGTGTTAAACGGCAAAGGCTCAACTGAAATTGTATCGCCGCGATCTTCGTTAATACCGGCGGCGGAACTAACAACTCTAAGCAAACTTTCCTGTTGCAGGGCGGTAACAGTGTCATTAACCAAAACTGCAACCGTTAAGCGTTTAATTGCACCGGGCGAAGAAACAACTTTTTGATTTTCTTCGTTGACTTCGTAATTTTTGGTAGATTCTTTGCGCTCGTATTCGGAAGTTGCGTTTCTGTCTTCAGCCACGTAACCGGGAATATTTCCTTGCATACCTGCGGGACCGCCCGCTGTGCTGGACTGCCCATTATAAGTTTCGTTAATATCCTGTTGACTGCGAATAATACCAGATTCATCAACAACCGGTGTAAAAGTTTGTTTGTCAACTGAACGTGCATCAAAGTCAAGTTCGACACTGACACGAACAAAGGCGTTTCCTTCGCCCAACGAATTATCCAACAAAGTTTGAATGTTATCTTGAATGTGATCTCTAACTTTGCGCGTCATTTCAATTTGCGTCATAGTTTGCAAATTGGAACGTTGCCTTTTCATAACATCTTCGTCGTTTTCTTCGTTGAGAATATTTCCTGCCTCGTCAACGATTGTGACATTTTCCGGCGTTAAGCCTTGAACACTATGACTAACCAAATTTACAATGCCTTTGACTTCTTCCGCCGTGAGTTGGGCGTCAGGCGTAAGCATCAGCATAATTGACGCAGTAGCTGGTTTTTCATTTTTCTTGTACAAGCTGTCTTCAGGTAAAACGATATGCACACGGGCTTTTTGTACAATGTCAATTTGTTCAATGGTGCGCGTCAATTCGCCTTGAAGTGCCTGCAAATAATTAACCTTGTTTTGAAATTCGGTAACGCCTAATTTGCTGTCGTCAAAAAGTTCAAATCCTTTGTTGCCACGTGGCAAACCGGCAGTCGCCAATTCCAATCTTACGTCATGAACTTGAGTAGCGGGAACATAAATTGTTGAGCCGCGTTTAGTTTCTGTAATTTGATATTGTACGCCGGATTCTTTTAAACTGTTTACAACGTCGCCGGCGTCTTTTGATTCTAAATTTGTGTACAACGGCACAAAGTCCGGTTTACTGCCGTACCAAAAACTTACACCAAAAATTGATATAAGAATTGCCGCAATAACGCCCAGAAATATATACCGTTGCCTTTGGCTGTATCCATTCCACAGTTCTTGGAATCGCTGTCTCCAAGCCTCCAACTTTTAATCAGTCCTTTCGAACCGTCCATGTAAATTTTTTTCCCTTCATAAATCAGACCTGCATACGCATAATTTCTTGATATGCAGAGACTGCGCGATTCCTTAACTGCAATGTAAGTTGAATTGCAATTTCAGCCTTTTGCGAGGCAACTACAACCTGTGAAATATCTTCAACACGTCCCGCCGCCATTGCCATATTTAATTTATCGGATTCAATTTGCAATTCGTTAGTTTTCTTTAGAGCGTCTTTTAGCATTTCCCCGAAACTTACAGCGGGTTCTTTTGCAATTTCTTGACTTTCGCCCAAATGACTGTGCGCGCTCATTTTAACGGGCGTCATTTCCAATGGCGCAATTTCCATTCTGTCACCTTCCTTGTAAAATTTGACGAGTAGGAGCATTTGCTCAACGATTAGAAAAATTTTCTAAATTCAACGGCTGGAAAATTCAATCCAAATTTGCCAACTAGTTTATGTTGATAAAACCGTATTTTTATTCCAGTTTCTCTAATACGGCATTTCTTTACTTTTTGAAAAAAGAAAGAAACGCCTAGCAAAGAAAGAAAAACTTCCGCAATAAATCGCGTCCTGCGATTTGGTTGCGGCGGCGGTCGTCCGTGACCGCCGTTTTTTAGTTTATCAACACGCCTTAGAAACTTTACTAATCGGCAGTTGCAAAATTTACACTGCAAAGAGCCTTTACTCCAAAAAAACAATCCTAAAAATTTAAATCGGTATTGGGCTTGCGCCATAACGATTTTTCCCGCGAGTTCCCGGAACTACCAATATATAAGCCCCAATCGCAAGCGTTGCCGTCGCCAAAATCAGTAGAAAATAAAATTTATAATTCAGACCGGTAAAATCTTGAAAAGCCATAATTGCCGACAAAATCGCGCTGATAATTGCAAGCGTTTTGCCTCTGTTCATATCCTGAAGGCGGCGAACACTCAAACAATAATTGGGAATTATAAAAATCAGTGAAACGATTGTATTATAAATAGCCGCGTATGGCGTCGTAACCTGCCCAAATTCGTATCCAAAAATTCTGTAACCTAAATGTAGCAACATAGTCAACAAGACGCCTAAAACAAGCTTTCTTTTGAAATAACGAAGGCGATTTAATCTGCCGTTCAATTTGAAAAATATTTCGCTTATAGTTTTGTCTTCAACGTACATTTCAGCCGGTTCGGACACAAATTCAACTTCTTTCAAAAAAATTTTACAATGTCAACTGCAAACTATTATAACACTTAGCAAAATAATTTCTACAGAAAAATAAAAATTATTTGCCAATTTCCAGAGTCTTCAACGCCATAGCCTTAGCCGCGTTAATGGCGGTAGAATTTGCCTCGTAAGCACGATGAGCGGTTATCATATCAACCATTTCAGTAACAATATCAACATTCGGCTTTTCAACGTAACCATCAGCATTGGCGTCAGGATGCCCTGGATCATAAACCATTGGACCTTGCGTGGCGTCTTCCTGAATTGAAATTGCGCGGACGCCGTGTCCAATCGTGTTATCTTTATTGCCTAATGCTTTGTTTAAAATTTGTTCAAAAGGTTCAGGCTTGCGATCCCTTGAACTGAAGACGACGTAACGGCGATGATACGCGCCGCCATTTTCTGTACGCGTGGTATTTGCGTTTGCAATGTTGTTTGAAATTACGTCCATTCTCAACCTTTCAGCGGTTAAACCGGAGGCTGAAGTGTCAATTCCCAGAAACAGTCCCATTTAAAAAGCTCCTTTCAGTCGCTTTTTAGGGACTAGGAGTTAGGGACTAGGGATTAGGGATTTTCCCTTAGCCCTTATCTCCTAATCCCTAACTTTGTCCGCTGGTAATGGCGTTACGCATTTTTGAAACGTAGCCGCCAAGTTGAGTAGCCAGCGCGTTATAATAAATCTGATTTTTGGCAAGCGTCGCCATTTCAATATCAATATCGACGTTGTTATGGTCAACGCGCATTATCGCGCTTCTGTCTTCAACAAACGCGGGCGTAGCATAAGTATTTAATCTTCTGAACGGCAAATGCTTATCATTAGTTTGCACGAGCTCTAATTTACCTTTTGGCTTAGTTTCGCCGTAAATTTCCTGCGCCAACATTTCTTCAAATTCCAAATTTTTTTTGACGTAATTTGGAGTATTTATATTGGCAATATTATGAGCAACAACTTCTTGACGCATACTAGCCGCCGTCATTGCGCGGGGCAAATAATTAAAATTCGTAGAATTCATAATTTGATCAAGCATACAATCACCAGCCTTTCAACTCTAAAAATATCTCAAAAAAATTTTCTACACCACGTCGAAAAATCCTGCATTTTTAATCATTCATAAACAAAGAAATTTAAAACGCGTGGAAGATTTTTTATTTTCAGCGGTAGAAAATCGCCAATTTCGCCATCAAGATCGCTGATTAATTTTTCTGCAGATTCTATTTCAAAATTTTTTGCTTGAATGTACAAAATATTTTCGTCGTCATCAATGCACTTGCCGGACAAAATTTTTTGCGTCAGATTTATTAAACTGCGCGGGCTACATTTTTTCAAAGCCAGAAAATCCAATTTGCCGTCGTCAATTTTTATTTTGTCAGAAATTTTTTTTAAACCGGCAACCGCTGAACTGTTCAATACCAAAAATAAAAAAGCGTCCAACTCAAAAATTCTGCTGTCAGCAGAAATTTTCAGCGGCACGGATTTAAATTTGGGAATTTCGCCAATTCCTTGAATGTAATAGGCAAGTTTGCCGAGAGAATTTTTTTTGCCTGCGTCAACTTCATGAGCAATGGAGGTTAAAACGCCCGCGCTTGCCACATTTATAAAATAATCTTTGTCGTTGACAATTCCCAAATCGACGGGGCGAATTTTATTTTCAGCAACGGCGGCAATAGTTTTTTCTGTGTCAAGTTTCAAATACGTTGCAAAGTCGTTTGAAGTACCGCTGCCAATTATTCCGACCGGCAAATTTATTTCAGCCTTCATCAGATAATTTATAATCGTGTGCAAAGTACCATCACCGCCCGCCGCAATTACGCTTTCTACTTCAGAAATTTTTATGCAGTCTATAAAATCGTCAAAAAAATTTCCTGCGCGAGTGCGATACAATGTCAGCAAAATATTTTGACGCTGAAACTTTTCTATAATTTCATCCAAATTTTTTCTGAAAGTTGCACTGCCGGAAACGGGATTGTAAGCAAGTAAAATTTTTTTCAATTCGTGTACCTCTAATTTTTTAATGTTATAATATGTCAAATTTTTATTGGACGCAAGGGGCGATTAAATATGTTGCCTGAATTGTACAAATTAGCAACCGAGCTAAACGGTATGGCGGTTTTTGAATGGGATATAATTAACAATCGCTTGAATTATGATTCACAAATGACGCGGCTACTTCAAAACGAATTGCCTACCGAAAATGTAAAAAAACATTTACTACAAGCGCGGCTGATTCATCCAGAAAATCGAATTGAATTTCAAAATCACGTTAAAAGAATGTTGGAAATGAAAACGCAACGTAGCGCACCATTTCAAGACTACGAATTGGAATTTAGAATTTACACGCGCGACAGATATTTTATTTGGGTAAAAATGAAATATCGCGCAGAAATTGTTGACGGCGTTGCAATAAAAATTTTAGGTTTTATAAAAAATGTTGACAGCGCACATATTAAAGAGGCAAAACTCAAAGAAGTTATCGAACGCGACGCAATGACGGGGCTTTACAGCAAAACTCACGCGCCTTATCTTGTAAATCAAATACTTTCAGATAAAGATAAAATGAACGCGCTTTTAGTTTTGGACTTGGACAATTTTAAATCGGTAAATGATAAACTCGGACATTTGATAGGCGACGCGGTTATTATGGATATGGCTATGAATTTGAAAACAACTTTTCGCAAGACTGATATTTTGGGACATATTGGCGGCGATGAATTTATGGTACTGATGAAGGATATTAAAACGCCGGATATTGTTCTGAAAAAATGTTCGCAACTGCGCGATATTTTGAGGAAAGTTTATCAGCACGAAGGCGAAGAAGTTTCAGTTTCTGCAAGCATTGGAATTGCGCTTGCTCCTGAACACGGCGCAAATTACAATATTTTATTTGAACGCGCAGACGCGGCACTTGCTGAAAGTAAGCGGCAAGGTAAAGACACTGAAACAATTTACAGCGAAGGCTTAGAAAACGCCGAACAACGCGCCGCAGATAATGCAGAATTGCCAACTCAAAATTTTAGAAAAATGTTATCAAATCCGTTGGAATATATTTTTCAAATGGTTTTCAATTCAAAGGATACGTCTTTGGCTGTCCAACTTTTACTGCAGATTTTCGCAAAATATTTTAAAGTTCACAGGGCTTACGTATTTTGGCATATGGATGGTCCACATTGGCCAAAAATTTTATTTGACTACGTGCGCGGCGATTTTAAAAAGGCTGAAATTGCACACGATCCGCCGCTTAGACTTCAAATAAGAAAACGTTATCGCAATACAAAAAATGGCAGATTCAGCGAATGTGCAGATACTTCAAAACTTCCTGAACGCGCAAAACATGACTTTGAACGCAGAAATATTCATTCCTATCTTGAATGTGCGGTTATGGACGGCGAAGATTTTATTGGTTGCGTAGGTTTTGACGACTGCAAAAAGGCGCGTACTTGGACGAAGGAAGAGCACGAAATTTTATTTTCGTTTTCAGAAATAATGCGGAGGTTTTTATTTGGGCAAATTTATTTTGAAATGAAAAAGCACAACGGGCGTTGGAGTTTATAAATTTTCATAGAAAGGATAAACCGAAATGAAACTTCAAGATTTCTTTGACAGATTTATAGAATTAGTCACGTACATTGGAAATGTAAATTCTATGCGAGCCCTGCGCGACGGAATGATTTTAACAATGCCTTTTACTATTGGCGGCTCAATTTTTCTACTGATAGCAAATTTGCCAATTCCGGGATATTCAGAATTTATGGCAGGAATTTTCGGCGCAAATTGGACAGATTCATTAAACGCAGTTGCAAGCGGGACTTTTGGCGCGTTGGCGTTGATTGTGGTTGTTGGAATTTCTTACAAATACGTTTATATAAGCGGCGGCGATGCAAGTATAGCCTCAATGATAGCGTTAGCAACTTTTTTAACTTTGTTGCCGCCGGATATTTCTGCTGACAATGGCGACAGTATCGGCGGCGTTATTCCGCGCGTTTGGATTGGTTCAAACGGAATTATTACAGCAATTTTAGTGGCGTTTTTCGTATCTTACATTTGCGTTTTATGTCAGAAAAAAAATTGGGGAATAAAATTGCCGGACTCCGTACCGTTGGAAGTTGCGCGTACTTTTGAGGCTTTAACGCCCTGCGTAATTTGTTTTACTTCGGCGGCGGTTGTCTATGGAATTTGCCACCATGCACTTGAAACAACTTTTCCGGAATTATTTTTCAAGGTAATTCAATCGCCGTTGCAAGGTTTATCAGATACTTTAATTGGCGGAATGATTATAACGGCGTTGCAGAGTATTTTATTTTGGGCGGGGATTCACGGACCAAACGTAGTTAGCGGCGTTGTTGGTCCTTTAATTTTGGCGAATACGTGGGAAAATCAGCAAATTTTAAACTTAGGGGAACAACTTGCAAACAATCCCGCCGCGCACATTTTTACACAACAACTTAACGACGTTTTTACAAAAAGCGGCGGTTGCGGCTTTACAATGGGATTTTTAATTGCTTGTTACATTGCGGCGAAGTCCGAGCAAATGAAATCTGTTTCAAAAATTGCGCTTGTACCGGGACTTTTCAACATCAATGAGCCAATAATTTTTGGACTGCCGATAGTTTTTAATCCCTATATGATTGTGCCGTTCATACTTGCGCCAACTGTGGCAATGATAATCACGTACCTTTCAATAGCGTGGGGATTTATGATGCCGTTCAGCGGTATGCAAGTTCCGTGGACGACGCCAACAATAATTTCAGGATTTTTATTAAACGGATGGCAAGGCGCGGCAGTTCAAACTGTAAATTTAATTGTTGCAACACTGATTTATTTGCCGTTCGTAAAAATGTACGATAAAATTTTAATTGAGGAAGAAGACGCGCAAAAAGGTTTAGCTGACGAAATTTAATTTTTAGGAGTGATATTTATGAAAGAATTTTCATTACCGCTCATGAGCGAATATACACGCCCTGTAATTGAGCTTTATAATTTGCCCACACTGATTGACACCGGCGCACTTATTCCGGTATTTTCAATTTTTCCAACGACATTAGAGAAATATTTTGACATTAAACTTCTTTTGCCTGATGAACATATAACGGGATTTGGCGGCGAAGCAAAAGGCGCGGTTTATTCAATTTCAAATTTTCAAGTTGGTGATTTAATTTTCAATGACTTTGAAATTTTTATACCTAAAAAGCCAAAGTTTCAATTTCCATTTTTATTAAGTGCAAATTTGTTTCACGGTATGATTTATGAAATTGACACGATAAATAAAAAATTTACCGTGCGAATGAAAGACGAGCAAAATTTGATGCGCGAATGCAAAATTAAGGAAGTGCGCGGGCAATTATACCCGCAAATTGACGGTGTTTTATTTCAAGATGTAGATATGTTTATTCATGATTATATGGTTCTTTAATAAGTGATAATTTAAATTTTGAACTTCGCCAAAACTGCGCGAAGTTTTTTTTTATTTGAAAATACCGATTCTGCTTAAAATTTTTACAGCGAATCTGCCGACCATTGGAATTTGTTGCATATCGTCTTTTTTCATTGCGCCGAAAAGTGCAACCGCTGCAATATACACCGCACAACCTACAAAAACCGCGCCAAACGTCGAAATAACTTCAATATTCCATTGCGCCATTGTAAAATCGTAGAAAAATTTAACAACAACCGCCATAACGCCCGCCGCGCAGATTGTTTTGAAAAGTTGCCCCATTTCCATTTTGTAGCCGATATATTTATGAATGAAGTACAAATTTATAAAAGCCGCCACGCCCATATCAGCCGCCGTTGCCCACGCCGCACCCATTATTCCAAATGCAGGTAACGCCGTTAAATTCCAATTCAAAAAAACTTTAGCCGCCGCCGCCAATATCATATTTACCATTGGTATTGTTGTATGTCCCAAGCCTTGCAAAACGCCGGTTGAAACTTGATGCAGTCCCAATAAAATTATCGACACGGCAGAAATCATTACAGCATCGCCTGCGCCCGGTGCGTTGTAAATCAAGCTTGAAATTGGAGTTGCCAAAAAGAAAACTACTACGAACGCAGGAAAGCATACAAAATTTGAAATTCTAACGCCCGACGACGTTAATAAAAAAATTTTATCAGTTTGTTTCAACGCCCGCGCCTCTGAAATTGCAGGGACGATTGAAACTGCCAATGACGCCGTTAAAATCGTTGCCAAATTTATAAGCGGCACCGCCATACCGTTTAAATAGCCGAATAATTCTGTAGCTTGAGGGACGGAATATCCCGCCACTTCCAAACGTTGCGGCACTATCATTAAATCTAAATTCGACACGACAGGCAACATTATTGACGCGGCAGAAACCGGCAACGCCAATTTGAACATTCTTTTGACGATTGAAATTGTTGACTCGTTTGCAGATTCAGGAGTTGGTTGTAAATTTGCGCCGTAAGTTTTTTCAATTTCTTTGTTTAATTTTATGTGGAAGTAGACTAAAACCATTAAGCCTGTAACCGCGCCAGCCAACGCGCCCAAACTTGCCCCTGCCGCCGCGTAGTCCAAACCGTAAGGCAACATTAAATAGGCAAGCACAATCATTACTATAACGCGGAAAATTTGCTCCACAATTTGACTTACCGCCGTTGGAGTCATTCTTTGCCAGCCTTGCAAATATCCTCTGGACGCCGCCAAAAATGTTACAAAGAAAACCGTTGGCGCAAGTACCACGACCGACATATAAGCGCGGGCGTCTCTGATAAATTGATATTCAATTAACCAACTTGCAGAAAAATATGTCAGCACGGAAAAAATTACGCCCGTTACGAACATTAAGCCCATTGCAATTCTAAAGACACGTTTTGCGCCGAAAATGTCATTCAACGCCACGCGCTCCGCCGTGATTATCGAAATTGCAACGGGAACGCCCGCTTGCGAAACTGTCATTGCGAAAAAATAAATTGGAAACGCCATTTGATACAGTCCAATTCCTTCGCCGCCCAAAATTCTTGAAACAAATATCCAATTCAACGAGCCAATTACTTTGACAACAAAACTTGCGATTGTCAAAATCATTGTACCCTTTAAAAATTTCTCACTGCCGGTATTTTTATCTTCCGCCATTCTTTCAGTAACACCGCCTATAGTTGCAAAAAGTTTTTCTCAAAGTTATAATTTTGAAGTGATTATAACATTTTTCAGGCGACTGTGTATATTTTTTTTGAAAATCTTATGAAAGTTAGAGGGCGAGTCTATGAAAATAAATCTGATAAAATTTAATACTGATATTGGCAAGACAAAGCCCGAAAATATTGTTCACACCGAAAACGCTTGCCCGTTTTGCGACGTTGAACATTTGACAAATATTTTGGACACTGACGGCGATATTATTTTTCTGAAAAATAAATATCCTGTGATTGAGGGCGCGGATTTATTTGTGCTGATTGAAGGCAAGGAATGTGATATTGATATGCCCGGCTACAGCCGCGAACATATGCGCCGCGTCATTGAAATGGGCTTGAAACATTGGAAAAATCTTTTGAATTGCGGAAAGTACGAGGAAGTTTTATTTTTTAAAAATTTTGGTCCAATGTCCGGCGGCACTATCAAGCATCCACATATGCAAATTGCCGCGTTTCCAAAATTAAATTCTGAACTGCTTTTTGATGAACGGGAACTGCGCGGCTTAATCATTGCGGAAAAAAACGGCGTTGAGTTAAACGTTTCAAATTTTCCCCGCGTAGGATTCGGCGAATTGAACGTTGTATTTTCAAAAGGCGGCGACGTTCAAACTTTGGCAGATTTTTTACAAATTGGCGTACATTATCTGATGAATTATTTCAGAAAAAATTTGAGCAGTTACAATATTTTTTTCTACCACAATGACGAAAAAATTTTTGCAAAGATAATGCCGCGTTTTGCAACTTCGCCGTATTTTGTAGGGTATAACGTGCATTTTCTGCCGCGCAATATTCCGCAAATTGCCGACGAAGTTTTTAAAATTTATTTCAGCGACGATAAAAAAATTATTTTCAAGTAGGAGGATAAAATTTTGAAATTAGAAAAATCAGCCGCCGCCTTTGAGCTTGCTAAAAAGTTTATGCCGGGCGGCGTTAATAGTCCCGTTCGTTCTTACCAAAATGTTGACTGCAACCCGCCTTTCATTTCCCGCGCCAAAGGCAGTCACATTTTTGATATTGACGGGAATAATTTTATAGATTATGTTGGTTCATGGGGTCCAATGATTTTAGGACACGCTAATGAAAAAGTTGTTGACGCGCTAAAAAAAGCCGTTGAACGCGGTACAAGTTACGGTGCACCGACTGAACTTGAAACTGAACTTGCTAAACTTGTACAAAAATTTTATCATTCAATGGAAGTTATGCGAATGGTAAATTCCGGCACTGAAGCTACAATGAGTGCGCTCCGCGTTGCCAGAGGTTTTACACGCCGTGAAAAAATCGTAAAATTTATTGGTTGTTATCACGGACACAGCGATTCTTTGTTGGTAAATGCAGGGAGCGGCGCGGCGACTTTTGGCGAGCCGTCAAGTCCCGGCGTTACCGTTGGAACTGCCAAAGATACAATCGCCCTGCCGTATAATGATATTGCCGCCGTTGAAAAAATTTTTAATGAATGTGGTGAACAAATTGCCGCCGTTATCGTTGAGCCGGTTGCAGGAAATATGGGGCTTGTACTTCCTGAAGAAAATTTTTTGCAAACTCTGCGCGACGTTACTAAAAAATACGGCGCAGTTTTAATTTTTGATGAAGTTATGAGCGGTTTTAGAGTTACCGTTCAAAATAAAATTACGCCGGATTTAACTTGCTTAGGAAAAATAATTGGCGGAGGTTTACCGTGCGCCTGTTACGGCGGCAAGGCTGAAATTATGCGGAATGTTTCGCCGGACGGAAAGATTTATCAAGCGGGAACTTTGAGCGGCAACCCGCTTGCAATGACGGCGGGGATTGAAACTTTAAAAATTTTAATCGAAACTCCAAAATTTACCGAAAATCTTACTGCTAAAACTTCAAAATTACTTGCCGAAATTAAAAAAGTTGCAGGCGTAGAAATTCAAACGCCGCAAGCAGGTTCAATGTTTTGCATATTTTTCAGCGATAAAAAAGTTAGAAATTACGCTGACGCCGCCGCCTCTAATCAAGCGCAATTCAAAAAATGGTTTATCGCAATGTTGGATCAGGGAATTTACCTTGCGCCTTCGCAGTTTGAAACGCTTTTTGTATCAGCCGCGCACACTGATGAAGACTTTGCAAAAACTATCGACGCGGCGAAAATCGCTTTCAAGGAGTTAATTTAATGGACGAAAAAAAAGAGCCGGTTAAACAACCGACTAAAAAAATTAAATTGAATTGCGCCAAGTGCGGTAAAAAACTTGAAGAGAAAGATGCACTGATTCATAAAAATTTGGACGGCAAACAGGAAATAATTTGCCACGATTGTTTCAAGGAGGCAACCGGCGTAGATTATAAAACTTTTTTATACAGACGCGAAGCCGCCAAACAAACGCTTTTTGCAACGCTTTTCTGCATTGGTGCGACGATTTATGCTTTTGTCGAGGAAGGCTGGGAATATGGCGTGGCAGGTATTTTCATCACGATTTTAATTTTCCTGTTTTCTGCAAAGGTGAAATGAAATGCGCTGGAAAGTTACAGACCCTCTCGGCAATGAAATTTTTCTTAAAAATTCAACTTACACCGAACACATATTGGGCGACTACGAAGACAAAGATAAATCTTACAGAAAAATGCTGGAGCCATTGGCGATACAAACATTGATAGACCCGCGTTATATTGTAAAAGACGGAAAGCGGCGATTGTATTACGATTTAATTGTAGCTGAAAAAAATCCTCTGAAATTGCGAATTTTAAAAGTAGTGGTTGATTTCGGCGGCGAAGTCGTAACGTGGACAACTTTAAGAAAAGGCGATTCTATTTTTGAAGGAGGAATAATTTATGATTCAATTTCCGGTAAATAAATATGATGCCGACCATGACGTTTTGCACGTTTATTTAAGTGAACGTTGCAACTGTATGGATTCATCGGCTGAAGAACCTGTGAAAGATATTTATGTTTTGTATGACGACGACACGGACGAAATAACCGGCTTTAAAATTTTAGACTTCAAAAAAAATGCAGATACAGTTCGCAAAATGTACCCGCAATATAATTTCGTTATAAATCAAAAACGCTGAAAAATAAATTTGACAAAGGTAAGGCAAAATGGCTCAAAGTAAAAATTTGAATATGCTGTTAATGGACGGCACGGCAACCGGTAGAATTAAATGTACGGTTTCAAATTGGATTGGCGTTGCATTCAAAATTCCGCGCGATAAAGTTGAAAGTTTTAAAAATCGTGACGAATTAAAATACAGTGGAATTTATTTTCTACTTGGCGAAAATGAAGTTTACATTGGGCAAGCCGGTAACCGCAAAAACGGCGAAGGAATTTTAAAGCGTCTCTTGGAACACAAAAAAAATTCAGATAAAAATTATTGGAGTGAAGCTGTAATTTTTACCACGTCGAATAATTCTCACGGCTCAACTGAAATTAGTTTTCTGGAAAACAAATTTTGCAACCTTGCCATTAACGCCAAACGCTACGAAGTTAAAAACAGTAACGACCCTTCGCCCGGCAATATCACCGAAGAAAAAGAAATTGAGCTTGAAGAATTTGCCGAGTATGTTCAAATTGTTATGGCAATGTTGGGATATAAAATCTTTGAGCCACTTACAGAAAAGTTTGTCCAAAATTCTAATATCGAAACAAAATTTTGTCTTGAGAGAAATATAAAAAATCTAAACACAAAAATAAAAGCTGTTGGCAGGATGACAGCTGACGGATTTATGGTTTTAAAAGGAAGTCAAATTTCGCCGCTGGAAGACTCAATAATTTCCGCCAATGTAAAAAAGGCACGACGAACGGCAAAAATCAACTCTGAAAATATTTTGCAGGAAGACATATTTTTCCCGCAACCTTCGCCCGCCGCAACTTTTGTTATTGGAAAACCTGCCAATGGCTGGACTGAATGGAAAACTGAAGACGGAATAACTTTGAAAGAATTTGAGGAGAACAATCAATGAAAAATAATAACGCGCCTTTAAGCGAAACTGAATTTAAAAAAGCGTGGGAAAACTTGGAGGACGAACACGAACAGGAACTTCAACGCCTCCGCGCAGAAATTGAGCAGGAAGAAACTAAAAACGCTGAAATTCAAAAATCACAATCTGAAAAATAAATTTTGCATTTCCGCAGAATTAAAAACTTCGTCAGCAGTACCAACTTTTAAAACGCGCTTGTTAAGTAAAATTACTTGATCGGCGTATTTTTTTACCATTTCCAGATCGTGCGAAATTAAAAGTATCGCCATATCTTCAACCGCGCAAAGTTTCGCCGCCAATTCGTAAAAAATTTTCATTCCAACTTCATCGACGCCGCTAACAGGTTCATCAAGCAAAAGTAAATCCGGCAACGGCTCCATCGCCAACGCCAATAACACGCGCTGAAGTTCGCCGCCGCTTAATGCTCCCAATCGCCTGTCAATTAAATATTCTGCTTGTACGCGACTTAAAATTTTTGAAACTTTTTCGCGTATTGAATCAGCCGAAAATAACCAAACAGGTTTCCACGTCAAACACGCTTGAAATAAATCCAGTACCGAAGTTGGCGAAGTTGTATCAAATTTCAAAGTTTGCGGTACGTACCCAATTATTGGGCGCAAATGTTTTCCCTTCGCGTCGAAATAATTCAGCTTGCCGGTATGTGAAACTTCGCCGAGAATTGATTTTAAAAGCGTCGATTTACCCGCGCCGTTCGGTCCAATTAGTGCCGTTAATTCGCCACAATTCAAAGTAAAATTCACGTCGTCAAAAATTACTAAGTCGCCGACTTTTACGCCGAAATTTTCTACTTTTGTTTCGCAAAGTTTAGCTTTATGATGCTTTTGCATTTTTCAAACTTTCAAGGCGTTCAATTTCTTTTTTGTGGCGTTCAAGGGCAAAAATCATTCTGCGGCGTTCGTCGTCGTCAAATTCGGGATTTTTTGAGGATGCTTCAATTTTTTTCATTCGTTCGGTTACAATTTCAATTTCTTTATCAATGGCAACTTTATTTTTTAAAACTTTACCGTAATTTGTAGAAATTTGATCCTGTATTGTGCGGTAAAAATTTTTTTCGCCGGAAAGATCGCCTATAAGTTCCGCAATTTCCAAAACTATTTCCAATGGGTCTTTGCAAAGTGAAATTGAATCGTTGAGTTTTTCGCGCAGAATTTCAACTGCGCCAAATTTCTTTTCTGCCAAATTAATTTTCCTTTCTAAACTATTAAAAGCCCGCCGAAGCGAGCTGTTATTTGCTTGTTGGTGGAGATGAGGAGAATCGAACTCCTTTCCGAAAACGACGTTACCCAACTTTCTCCGAGCGCATTCAATGGTTATTTTTCAACTTTACCGAGTCCATTGACAAACTTTGAAAAGTCAATCGCCGAAAAAATTTTCCCCAAAACGCTACGGCGCGGCGCGTTTAGAGTATCCTGCATTGACCTCTGACACTACCTAGCAGGAATCAGCAGGCAGAGGCTGGCATTAAGCCGCCAGAGCGTATTCTTCGTTTGCGTTTAATTTAAAACACATTTTCCCCTTACTGAAGCGGTTCGAGGAACCCGCTGCTCGCTTATCAAATACCGGCAGTCCCCGTCGAAACCATTACATCCCCTTGTTAAAAATTTTTCGTAGTTTAGCACAAAAAATTTTCGCTGTCAATCAGTCGTTCATTGTACCTAAAGAACCGAAACGCATACATTCTTTATTGAACTGCAAATTAATTGTCGTCGTGGGACCATTACGATTTTTCGCAATGACAAGCTCCGCAATATTGGAGTTTTCCGCCTCTTTGTCGTAGTATTCTTCACGGTACAAAAACATAACCATATCAGCATCCTGTTCCAATGAGCCGGATTCTCTTAAATCGCTAAGCATTGGGCGTTTATCTGCGCGAAGTTCGACACTGCGCGAAAGTTGACTAAGTGCAAGGATAGGAACTTTCAATTCACGCGCCAACGCCTTAAGACTGCGCGATATTTCGGAAATTTCCTGTTGGCGGTTATAATCTGCGCCTTTACGCGGCGTACCTTGCATAAGTTGCAAATAGTCTATAACAATTAAATCAAGTCCATGCTCATTTTTAATTCGCCGCGCCTTTGAACGCAATTCTAAAACCGAAATTCCCGCCGTGTCGTCGATAAATAATTTTGTACCAGTCAAATAATCCAGCGTGTTCATTAACTCTGAAAAATCGTTATTTTCAAAATTGCCCGTGCTAAGTTTTTGTGAATTAATTCCGCTGTACGAACTCAACAAACGATGTCCAAGTTGTTCCCTGCTCATTTCAAGTGAAAAAATCGCTACAATATTACCGCCATTTTGGGGCAAGGCGGCGTTCATTGCCATATTTAACGCAAGTGCAGTTTTGCCCATTGAAGGACGCGCGGCAAGTAAAATTAAATCAGATTTTTGCAAGCCGCTTGTTAATCTGTCAAAGTCATTAAAATCAGTTTTAATTCCGGTAAGTCCATGCGGATCGTCCATTGCACGGCGGATTTTTTCAAAGGAACGTTGCAAAATTGGATCGAGATTTTCAAATTCTGAACTTTCATTTTTTGAAGTGATTGAAAAAATTTTTTTCTCCGTGTTATCCAAAATTTCATTTAACGGACTTTGCGCCGCCATTGCCTCCTGTATAATTTCTTCGCCGGCGTGAATCAGACTCCGCAGAATAGATTTTTCTTTGATAATATTGGCGTAATGTTCAGCAAAAGCGGTAGTGTGTGCCGTTTCGACAATTCCCAAAACATATTGCAACCCAATTTTTTCAAGATTGCCTTCAGTGCGCAGCTCCTCCATCAGCGATAAAACATTTGGTATAATTTTTTTCTGATAAAGTTTTAGGATTGTTTCAAAAATAATTCTATGTTCGGGGCGGTAAAAATCGTCGGTTTTTAAAATTGAAATTATCGTTGGGATAATTTCGCCATCTTTTAAAAGCATTGCGCCCAAAACGAATTTTTCCATTTCTAAAGCCTGCGGCAGTTCATTTTTTGAATTTGAATTCATAAAATCACCGCGTCTATAATTCTACGAAAATTTTTTTATTCCTATGTTTACGGCGGCGAATTTGTGTTATAATTTTTTTAATTGAAAGGACGTGAAAATTTGAAAGACGTATTGGACGTACACACGCACACGACAGCTAGCGGACATGCCTACAGCACACTTAGAGAAAATATTTCTGCGGCGAAAAGTGCAGGACTTGAATTAATTGGAATTGCCGACCACGCGCCGAAAATGCCCGGCAGTTGTCACGATTTTTATTTTTTGAATTTTGAAGTTATACCGCGTGACGCTTACGGGATTAAACTTGTAATGGGCGCGGAATTAAATATTTTGGATTATTCCGGCAGCACGGATTTACCCGCGCAGATTCTCAAAAAAATTGACTACGCAATAGCAAGTTTGCATAATCCCTGCATTGATCCCGGCAACGTTGAAGAAAACACGGCGGCGATTATTGGGGCGATGAAAAATCCTGCCATTGTTATTATTGGACATCCCGACAATCCAAAATATCCCGTTGACTTCGATAAAATTGCACGGGCGGCGAAAGATAATCACGTTCTTTTGGAAGTCAATAACAGTTCATACAAAACTACAGGTTATCGAATTGGCTCGCGTGAAAATGCAAAATTAATGCTGAACGCTTGCCAAAAATATAACGCGGCAGTTATAATGGGCAGTGACGCACACATAGATTTTGACGTTGGCAACCATAAATTTTCGCAGGAAGTTTTGACTGAAAATAATTTTCCTGAAGAATTGGTTATAAATACGGACGCCGCAAAATTTTTTGAGTACGTCAGCTACAGAAAATCTTTGCATTAATTTATTATTGAAAATAAAATTAACGAAGAAATAAATATAAAAAATTACGCCCGCTTGAGAGGAGAGTTTAATTTGTTAGTCCACGAAATTATTAAAAACGGACGCAACGAAGATATAGCGATTGTTGACGAAGGCAGAATTTTTACTTACGCCGACTTCGCGCAGGAGATTAAAAATTTTCGCAACCATTTATACAGCTTAGGTATTCGTCAAGGCGATCGCGTTGGTGTTTTTTCCCGCAACAGTGCGGAATTTGTTTTTGCGTATTTTGGTATAACTTCACTTGGCGCAATTTGTGTACCGATAAATTTTCAGTTAAGCAATCGTGAAACGGCTTTTATTTTGTCAAATGCTGAAGTGCAACACCTTTTGACGTATGAAAAATTGGAGCTGGACGAATTTTTTACTGACGGCGAAAAAGTTTTTCAGCACGATATAAATACATTTGGCGAAGGAAATTTTGAAGACGCGCCGGAACTTCCAACGGACTTTGATGAAAATTCGCCCTGCGTAATAATTTACACGTCAGGAACAACGGGCAACCCCAAAGGCGCGGTACTTTCACATAAAAATTTAGTGCATAATACCAAACAGTGTGAAGTTTTCAAATGTGACAGTAAATGTAAAGTTTTGTGCGTCCTGCCAATGTACCATTGCTTTGAATGGACTTGCGCGGTACTCAATACATTTTATCGCGGCGCGTCAGCTTACGTTATGCGAGTTTTCAAGCCAAAAGAAATGATTGACATGGTACGAGACAACGCACTTACCGACGTTATAATAGTGCCGTCGATTTTCAAACTTGTAACGGCGTTGGCGAAGGCTGAAGATTTTAAATCAGTACGTTTTGCAATGAGTGGCGGAACAACTTTGCCTGAAAAAATGATCGCCGAATTTACAAAAAAATTTGGTATGCCAATCGCCGAAGGCTACGGACTTTCAGAGGCGTCGCCGTGCGTATTTTTGACGACACACGGCAAGGAACGCGCCGGAAGTTGCGGGCAATTACTTTGGGGCGAAGAAATTAGAATTGTTGACGACAAAGGCAACGACGTACCGACGGGCGAACCCGGCGAACTTTTGGTACGCGGCGGACAAGTTATGCTTGAGTACTGGAAAAATCCCACTGCAACCGCTGAAACAATCGACAAAGACGGCTGGTTACATACCGGCGACGTTGCCAAAGTTGACGCCGACGGCTACTATTACATTGTCAATCGAATTAAAGAAATGATTATCAGCATGGGCGAAAATATTTATCCGCGTGAAATTGAGGAAGTTGTTTACACTTTCGCCGGTATAAAAGACGCGGCGGTTATTGGCGTTTCTGACAAATTGCGCGGCGAAGTTGGCGCGTGTTTCTACGAAGTCAAAGACGGTGAAAAAGTTGACGCCCGCGAATTGAAAAAGTATCTGCAGAAAAATCTTGCAATGTACAAAATACCGCGTGAATTTCACGAATTGAAAGAAATTCCCCGCACTTCGACGGGCAAAATTTCCAAAAGAAAAATTCTTGAAGATTATTTAGCCGCTCAAAATAAATAGACTTGCTAAGGCGTTGCCAATTCGGTAAACGCCTTTTTTTGTTGCAGGAAAAACTTTACACTGACAGAATATGTAATTGTCGTTTAAATGTTGCTTTGAATTTTTTAGGAGGTTATCAATTTGAAAGCAATAACGAAGAAGATTTTATTGGCAAGCGTCGCGGTTGGCGTAATGACTCCATTTGCGACGGGGGGGGGTATTTAAAACTGTCTCTGCTGCAATAGATGTTGCACCTACTGATCCATCTAACAATAAAGTTGAAGTAAATGATAATTATTACACCATAAATAATACCAACTACACTTTTGTTAAGGATTATGATTATGATTTTATTTATGTTTATGGCGGTTATTCTGAAAATGAAAATGTTACAAACAATACAATAATTTTTAACAATGGTATTTTTGCTTTTAATGGTACGCTTTATGGTGGATATTCTATTTATGGAAATCTTAGTGATAATACCGTAAATATCTATGGAGGTTCCTTTAGGGGTGTTTATGGCGGATACACTGGATATTCCCTTAATAATTTATATGTTGGGGATGCTAAAAATAACACAGTAAATATTTATGGTGGAACTTTCGGAGCTGGCGGCGGATATAGCGATATTTATGGCGGTTATGGTAATAACGCAATAAATAATGTCGTGAATGTTTATGGTGGAACTACAGAATATTTAGCTTGGAATGTTTATGGTGGCGAAGCCGCTAATGGTAATGCTGAAAACAATACAGTTAATGTAATGGGCGGTGAAAATTTACTAGTTGATGGTGCTACTTCTTGGTTGGGAAATGTCAGAAATAACGTTGTTAATGTAAATGGCAATATGTCAGGCAGTGTTTGCGGTGGGCGTAGCTACCATTATGGTGACGACGGCAATGGCAGTATCGTTACAAATAATGCCGTGAAAGTTAATAATGGGACGTTAAGTTATGTTTACGGTGGTGAGGCTGGAACCAATGATGTTATAGCTAATGTGGTTGATATTTACGGCGGGACTATTGATAGAGTTTCAGGTGGATATACTGATCGTACAGGAAATGTAACAGGAAATGTAGTAAATATTTATGGCGGAACGGTTAATGAATATCTTCATGGTGGTAGTTCTAGATATGGAAATGTCAACAATAATACTGTTAATATTCATGATGGAATTATCAGTGGTTTTATTGTTGGCGGAGAATCTTCTTGGTATAACGAAGATATTCACTCAAGTGTTGCAAATAACACTGTGAATATTTATGGCGGTACTATTAGTGCTTCTATTTAAGGTGGTGTTGGTAATGATACAAAAACTGTTACAGACAACACAATAAATATTTATGGTAGTCCTGATTTAACCGGATCAACTTTAATAGGTAGTTATGACGGTTTTAGCCATACAAGTTCCGGCAATACGCTTAATATTTATACAAAAAATTTAACTGCTCAAAATATTTCTGACTTTCAAAATATAAAATTCTACTTGCCGAAAAATACAGTAAATGGCGACACGATTTTAACTTTGACAAACGGAGAAACTGACGTTTCAAATACAAATATTAAAGCAGTGGTACCGGGCGGCACTACTTTAACTGATGGCAATATTGTAAATCTGATAAAAAATGAAAACGGCGTAAGCGATATAAAATCAGGTACAGGTGAATTGGCGGAGGGCGTTTCATTTAAACACAAGCTGACTGTAAAAAGGTCAGTAGACGAAAAGCGAATTATTTTAGGAATTGGCAATTTTGTTGATGGCGAAGAACCGACAACGCCGGAAGACCCCACGCCTTCAGCGGTTGACGACTCCTACAACACTAAAAATATTTACAGCAGTGACAGCGGCACGATTTACGGCGGCTACACTGACACCGGCAACGCTCAAAATAA
>CALFJB010000008.1 GCA_937877565.1 uncultured Selenomonadales bacterium
TCAATTCAGTTTGAGCAACGGGCGAACCGGCGTAACAAGTTACGATTAACTTTTTCAATTCCAGCGCGTTAAAATTCATAGCAAAATATTTGAAAAACTCACTTTCATAGGGATCATCGCAGTTGCAGAGAACAGTTTTACCCTTGAAAAATTCTCGGTATTCTTCGTGATTGAGTTCACGTTCAATATCTTCAAGTTGCGTGTAAAATTCATCTTTCTTAGCCCGCGCCGCCGCGTTTAAATTTTTATTTTTGTTTGCCATAATACTATTTCAAAAAGCCGTTAATAATTTGTTCTTCGGCTTCACTTTCAGTAAGCCCCAACGTCATCAATTTAATAATTTGATCGCCCGCAATTTTGCCAATAGCCGCCTCGTGTACCAACATTGCATTGACGTTGTTAGCCTCCAAACTCGGTACAGCTAAAATTTTTCCTTCGTCCATAATGATTGAATCGCACTCGGTATGCCCGTTACAAGCCGCGTTACCGACTATGCACAAGTCCAATTTTTGAAAAGATTTATCCCTAGCCACGCCGCGTGAAACAACGTCCGCCGCCGAATTTTCGCCATTCAAAATAATTTTGTACGCGCTGTAAGCATTTTGTTCGCCGTGCGTCATCAGTCTTTCACGAACAATCAATTTTGCGCCGCCGGAAAGTTCAGCCGTTGTAGTACGGTTGGTTGAATCGACGCCCTTAATTTGTACCATTTCCATTTCCATAAAGCTGTCATCATTCATTGTAACTTCGGTAACGGGGTTTAAAATTCGCTTGCCCGTGCCGTCTCCGCTGCCGTAATGCTTTTCAACGTATTTGACTTTGGAATTTTTCCCGACAAAAAATCTGTGTACGCCGTCATGTTCAGAATTTGCACTGCCGCAGTTGTCAATCCCGCAACCTGCCACTATTACCACGTCGCAATTTTCGCCAATGTAAAAATCGTTGTACACCGTTTCAGTTAAGCCGCTCGCACTCAAAACAACGGGAATATGCACGCTTTCATTTTTCGTATTTGGTTTAATGTGAATGTCAATGCCCGTGCCGTCGTCTTTGGACGTAATTTCAATATTGGCGGTATTTTGACGCCCTGCAAGTTGAGAATTTGCCCTGAAGTTGTACGCGCCTATTGGAACTTTATGCAGTCCCGCCACTTCCGCTATTAAACGTTTTTGTATTTCGTCAAGTTGAAACATTTTTTCACCTCAATTTTTTAGAGGAAACAGCTGACAGGATACAGGAAACAGTTTCAAATTCTGTATCCTGCTTTCCTGTTTCCTGTTTCCTAATTTCTCTTCAATTTGTCGCACTCATGAATAATATTTTCGCTGTTGATAATTTCCGGCAAAATAGTTTTGGCATCGCCGTGCTTTTTAATTTGCCCGTCCGCCAACACAATTATTTCATCTGCAATACTCAAAATTCTTTCTTGGTGCGAAATAATTATTATTGTGCTGTCAGAAATATTTTTTTGCATATCCTCAAAAATTTGGATTAAATGTTTAAAACTCCATAAATCAATCCCCGCTTCAGGTTCGTCGAAAATTGAAAGTTTGGTTTTACGCGCTAAAATCGTTGCAATTTCAATTCTTTTGAGTTCGCCGCCGGAAAGTGAGGAATTTACTTCACGGTTGATATAATCCCGCGCACAAAGTCCGACTGCTGAAAGATAATCGCAAGCGTCGTTAAATTTCAATTTGCCGCCCGCCGCCAACCTCAACAAGTCGAAAACTTCAAGCCCTTTAAATTTTACAGGTTGCTGAAATGCAAAACTAATTCCGAGTTTGGCGCGTTCGGTAATATTTTTTTCGGTAATGTCTACGCCGTCAAAAATAATTTGCCCGTCGGTAGGTTTTTCAATTCCTGCGATAATCCTTGCAAGCGTAGATTTGCCGCCGCCGTTCGGTCCCGTTATTACAACGAATTTATTATTTTCCAGCGTCAAATTTATCCCGCGTATTATTTCAATCTGTCGATTTTCTTCAGTCACGCTGAAGGTTATATTTTTTAATTCAAGCAAATTAAACTCTCCTATCTTTTTTAGTTTTTAAATGTACTTTCTTTTCAGTCGAAAAAAGAAAGTACCAAAGAAATTCTTTTGCCCGTCTGCCGCCTAAGGTTCTAGCACGCTCCAACTAAACGAGCTCCTTTTGGTCGCTCCCAGTTTCTTGCACGCTCCTAGTATCGTATTTATTGGGCGGCAAAAGACGGGCTTTTTTTACTTTGTACCAATTTCTGATTGGCAAAACTCAATGATATTTTCACTTTCAATTCTTGTAGAATTTTTGCGCAGGTTTTTATAAAAATTTTCCTTGTGTATTACAATTTCGTTTACAAATTCCGCCGCGTAGTCTTCAAACATTCCAACTTCATCATACAGCCGCCAAAAATTTTTCACGCTGTCAGCAATTTCAATATCGTATTCGACGCGGTGAATTATCCTTGCAAATTCTGCGCGAAATTCCGCAGTGTACATTGATTTTAACAACGATAATTCAGGAATTGAACGCGACGCCCTTACCTGCCAAATTTCTACTTCCAAATCGTCGCCGTAATTTTCAAAGCCGCACTCTATCAATTTTGCTAAAAGTTTTGGCGGAGCTGATTTTATTACCGGCGCAAATTTTACGTCTTTATAAAACGACGCCATTAACAGCCGCTCAAAATTTGTGCGCGTGTAAAATCTTGAAACTATCCCGTTAAACCAGCCGCCCATAAGTTTTTCTAAAATTTTCCAGTGTCGAATATTTTTAAAACTCGTCAAAAATATTCCCGTCTGCTTAATGTATCTTGAAAAGCCCGCCGCTATATCTTGCGGATTTACTACGACTTCCAAAGTCAAATCGCCTATTATTAAATCAAAAAACTCTAAGTCAAACGGCAAAATTTCTTCTCGATAATCCAACACGCAAGTTTTTACTCGTTCGTCAAAAAAATCTTCTTCCGTCGTTACAAAAAAAATTTCGGCGTCTGGATACATTTCACTAAGAATTGAAATATATTCTTCGCTTTCAACTATTAAAATGTTTTCAAAAAAATCATCGCCATAAATTAAATCTGTCAGCATTTTAAACCTCCGGATTTAATTCGTCGCCGTATTCGCGCAGGAAAATTTTTTGGTATTTGCGATATTTCGGATCAAGCGGCTTTTCTTTTGGGCAATGAATACACCAAAAATCTTTTGATTGATTCGGAACAACCACGCGATAACCGGCGCGTTGCATTTCTTTACAAAGTGAAGTATCGTACAAGTGCCAGCCGTCGAATAAATCTTCACGCCAATTTAAATCGTACTGCGTCGCCAAAAATAAGCCGTCCACAGATTCTACTTCCTGATAATCGCCCTCCGGCTCGTCACATTCAGAATCAACCACGCTTTCAGGTTCGCAAGCGTGTAAAACTCTGCCGTAAGTTCGCAAGCCGTCCCACCAAACACCCGTTGCAGGCAAATTCATACAGCCTATCATTCCAACAACGCCAATAGTTTCATCAGAAAAAATTTTCAGTAAATCCTCAATCAGATTTTTATTCACAACAAAAGTATCTTGGTGCAGATAAATTTTATATTTGGCGTCAGAATTTTTCATAGCCGAATTATAACCCGCCGTCATAGAAATTGCGCCGCGTACAGGAATTATTTCAACGCTGTAATTTTCCGGGATTTTCAAATGTTTCAAGTACAAAACGCACTCCTCATACCAATAATCGCTATTCACACAAGTTATAAATGCAAATTTTTTATCGTCCAATCAACTCAACGCCCTTTCAGTTAGAGACTAAAGACAAAAGACTAAAGGCTAGAATATGTTTACAAACAATATTGGAAAAATGGGCGCACATGACGTGCGCCCGCCGCGCTTGCAATGCGACGAATAGGAGCATTGCTCCGCCGTGATGGCAATATAATCTGCACCAAAGAAAGAAAAGCTGCATTAAATATAAAAAAATTAAATAAATCTAGAATTTGTAAACGCGTTCTAGAGTTTTAACCCTTAGTCTTTAGCCTTTAACCATTAATCACTAAATTAACCGCTTTGCTTAAAGTTTCGCCGATATTTTCACGAATAATTAACTCCGCCTCAACATCTGCGCGAGTGTCAGTTTTGTTTATGATAACTAAATATTCGCCGTTGAAATAATCAATCAAGCCTGCCGCAGGATATACCGCCAAAGATGTACCGCCAACAATCAAAGTATCTGCCTTTGAAATGGCTTGAATTGCTCCTTGCAAAATTTTATCGTCAAGATTTTCTTCGTATAAAACAACGTCCGGGCGAACAATCCCGCCGCACTTTCTGCAATAGGGAATTGGCTTATTTTCTACGATAAAATTTAAATCGTACTTTTCGCCGCAGTCAATACAAAAACTTCTAAGTACCGAGCCGTGCAACTCAAAAACATTTTTAGATCCCGCCGCTTGATGCAAGCCGTCAATGTTTTGAGTAACAATCGCTGATAAAATCCCGCACTTTTCCAATTCTGCAAGCGCAATGTGTCCCGCGTTCGGCTTAGCGTCAAGATATACGATTCTTGTACGATAAAAATCAAAAAAATCTGCAGGACTGCTCATAAAAAAGCTGTGAGTAACAATTTCTTCAGGGCGCAAAACTTTTTTAAAACGCTGATTGTAAATACCGTTAGCACTGCGAAAATCAGGAATGCCGGATTCAGTGGACATTCCCGCGCCGCCAAAAAATACTACGCTTTCACTTTGTGATAAAATTTCTGAAAGTTTTTCAATCTTGTTCATCCTTGATAACTCCTTTATTAGTTTTTAGGTTCTAGGTTTTAGGTTTTAGGGATTTTTCCCCTAACACCTAACCGCTAATACCTAACACCTTTTAACGAATTAGTTTTAGAAATTAGAATTTGTTTACTGTTTCCTCTAATCTGTTTCCTAAAATTATATTTCGCCGGTTGTAAATTGTCTATTAAAAATTTGTTTGCAATTCGTCAAAATTATGTTATTATACGGAAAAATTGAGTTTGTAAAGGGAGGATTTTTAAATGCTTAAAAGTATAGCAGTAATGACTTCCGGCGGCGATAGTCCAGGAATGAACGCGGCAGTTCGTGCCGTTACTCGTACCGCTCTTCATCAAGGCGTTAAAGTTTGGGGTATCAAAGGCGGCTATCACGGCATGCTTGACGAAGATATTTTTGAGATGAAGTCCAAAGACGTTTCTGACATTATCCAACGCGGCGGCACTTTCTTAGGTACTGCGCGTTGCAAACGTTTCCAAACGCCTGAAGGTCGTATGCTCGGTTATAAAAATTTGGTTGATAGAGGTATTCAAGGCTTGGTTGTTGTCGGCGGCGACGGTTCACTGCGCGGCGCGTCTACTCTTTCTAAAGAAACAGGCTTGCCTATTGTTGGACTGCCCGGCACGATTGATAACGACGTTTGGGGTTCGGATTATACCATTGGCTGTGATACTGCTGCCAACACGATTCTTGATGCTATGAATAAACTTCGTGACACTGCCTCCGCTCATCGTCGTGTTATTGTTTTGGAAGTTATGGGCAGAAATAGCGGCTGGCTTGCTATGGTTGCGGGTATTTCCGGCGGCGCGGAATATATTCTTGTTCCCGAAGAGCCTTTTGAAATTGATCAAATTTGCGACAATATGAAAGCCGATTATGAAAGAGGCAAACGCTACATTTTAATGGTAGTTGCTGAAGGCGCAGGTAAAGCCGCTGAAATTGGTCCAATTATCGCCGAAAGAACAGGTATTGATACTCGCGTTTCAAAACTTGGACACATTCAACGCGGCGGTTCACCTTCTGCTATTGACCGCTTAAATGCAAGTCGTTTGGGCGAAAATGCGGCACTTGCCATTATTTCCGGTTTATCTGACATTGTATTTGGCTTTAGTCGTGGCCACGTAGTTTCGATTGACTTACATAATGCGGTTACGAATAAGAAACAGCTTGATCCGCAGTTAATGAGACTTGCGAAAGTTCTTGCATAAAATTTTTTAGTATTTAACTGAAAAAACCTCTGCTAATTCGGCGGAGGTTTTATTTTTTTGCAATTTATCTTTAAATTGAAATTGACTGTTACGCTCCTTAGTGCTAAAATTTAATCGCTTTAAATAAACAAAGCACTTGAGGCGAAACAGCCAATTTTTATAGGCAAATTATACCCGCCTCTTGTGTTATTGTCAAACATTAGGAGGCGGTTTGTATGAGGCGTAGATACAAAGACAAAGAAAAGGAGCGTATCGAAAGGCTTTATCCACAGTTAAAATATGCGTATGAAGCTTTTATTGCGGTTTATCCGTTTGATCTTGAAGATTTGGAAGGCGAATTTTGGAAGTGGATTTCGGGTTTTGAAGGATTGTATCAGATTAGCAATTATGCTCG
Source organism: uncultured Selenomonadales bacterium (assembly GCA_937877565.1). Taxonomy (GTDB): domain Bacteria; phylum Bacillota; class Negativicutes; order Selenomonadales; family Selenomonadaceae; genus Quinella. The sequence continues at coordinate 6,362 of CALFJB010000008.1, forward strand.
TGTCAAATCTTTTCCGCGCGGACGTAATCGCAAAGAAATTAAAATTCTCAAGCCATTATTCACACCTCAAGGATACTTGAAAGTAACATTGCGTAACAGCGATAAAGAGAAAACTAGACGGCTTCACAGACTGGTTGCAGAAACTTTTATTCCAAATCCAGAAAATAAGCCGGAAGTTAATCACAAAGATGGCAATAAATTTAATAATTGCGTTGATAATCTTGAATGGAATACTGATACAGAAAACAAAAGACACGCTATAGCAACCGGCTTAATAAAAACCGGCGCGGAAGATCATAAAGCAAAACTGACAAATGAACAAGTGACTTATATTCGTAAAGTTTACAAAAAATATGACAAAGAATTTGGTTCACGTTCACTTGCAAAAAAATTTGAAGTATCTCCTTCAGTTGTTTTGCGTATAATTTATGGAGAAACTTACAAAAACGTTGAATAAAAATTTAATTTGAACAAAAAAATTACCGGCGGGAAAAATCCTGCCGGTTTTTTCATTTTTCTAACAATCAACGCGCTTAATATCTGCGCCGAGATTCACAAGTTTTTCAACAAGTTTATCGTAGCCTCTGTCGATATGGTGAATATAGCTTACAGTAGTTTCACCTTCAGCTGCAAGACCGGCTAAAACAACCGCCGCACCTGCGCGAAGGTCAGTAGCTTTAACTTGGCAACCTGTAAGTTTTTCAACGCCTTCAATAACCGAAGTGCGCCCGTCAATTTTAATTTTTGCGCCCATTCGCCGTAATTCGTCAGCGTGCATAAATCTATTTTCAAAGACAGTTTCAGTAACCATACTAGTACCTTCAGAAACAGTCAGCATTGCCATAAATTGCGCCTGCATATCAGTTGGAAAACCGGGATACGGCAAAGTTTTAATATCGACAGCGCGGGGGCGTTTATCGCAAGTAACGCGAATACCTTCAACGTCTTCAATAACGGTAACGCCAGCCTCTTTGAGTTTGGCAATAACCGGCTTCAAATGTTCGCTAATTGCATTTTCAACGTAAATATCGCCGCGAGTCATCGCCGCAGCAATCATATAGGTTCCCGCCTCGATTCTATCCGGAATAATCGAATAATCACGGGCAATTAATTTATCGACGCCTTCAATTTTAATGACATTCGTACCTGCGCCGCGAATCCTTGCGCCCATAATATTTAAATAGTTGGCTAAGTCTACAATTTCCGGCTCTTGTGCGGGATTTTCCAAAATAGTTTGTCCCTTTGCCATACAAGCCGCCATTAAAATATTTTCAGTAGCTCCAACGGACGGAAAATCCAAATAAATTCTTGCACCGTGCAAGCCTTCCGGCGCAGTGGCTGTAATATCACCGTGTCCAATGTCAATTTTTGCGCCGAGTGCTGCAAATCCCTTTAAATGTAAATCAATAGGACGCGTTCCAATAGCACAACCGCCCGGCAATGAAATTTTCGCCGCGCCGAGCCTTGCCAAAAGTGGTCCCATTATCAAAAATGACGCACGCATTTTACGAACTAAATCATAAGGGGCAGTAACATCAGAAATATTGGAGGCGTCCACAAAAAGTTTTGAATTTGAAATATCATGACGAACTTTAACGCCCAAAGTTTTCAAAACTTCGCAAATTGTTTTTACGTCGTCCAAATTCGGCACTTCGTCAAGGCAAGTTTCTTTATCTTGTCCAAGTAGAGTTGCCGCAATGACGGGCAGGACAGCATTTTTTGCGCCGGAAATTTTAACATTGCCGCTAAGCCGTTTGCCGCCTCTAACTATTAATCTTTCCAAAAAAATTTCTCCTTCGTCGAAATTTTAAAGCTTGTCCACGTTAATGGTACACTGAATCACGTTATCAATAATATAATCAGTGGCAAATTTTGTAGGTTTGGTGGCTGTAGGTTTAATCTTGAGCTTGGCAAGTTTCGCCGCAAGTTTTTTGGTACGTTTAATTTCAGCTTTAAGTTCGGCTTCAGTTTTTGGAGTTGTGGCAGTTGGTTTAATAATAATTTCGTTGTTCTTATTAGCATTCAATAATTGCTGAATTTTTTCATCGTACAAAGCGGAAGGACTTTTTGTTGAAGGTAAAACAACGTTAGAATTTTGAACTGCCGCAACAGGAATAAATCCGCCGCCGTGAATATCCAATGAGTATGAACCTTCTTTGGCAGTAATTGGCACGGTGTAAGGAATTTCTACAACAATTTCTTTACTGCGGTAAGGTTGCAAAGTAACTTTCAAATTAATTTTTTCGCCGGGCTTAACCAATTTTTTATCAGATTCAGCCTTAACCAAACTTGCGGTTTTTCTCTGCGAATCGAAAGACATATTAACATCAATACCCAAAATATTACTTTCGGAAGTGGTGTTACTGCTGATTAGAGATAACGCTTGTAACAATTCCGTAACTGCCAACTGTCCAACGTCGGAATTGGCATAATATAAATTTTCACGGCTTAAAGTTCCACTTTCTACAACGTCGGTTTTAATATCGAAAGAAACTTTAACCGTTCCTTCAGCAAGGCTGTCAACCGTTTTGCTAAGTGCGCTGTAGGCAACAGACGCGCCCAACTTTGGCACCAATACTTCATTATAGGCTATAAGTGCATTATAATTTTCGTTGTTTACCGTAACGCTTATTGGTACAACAGATGGAAATTGCCCAATAGTTCCGGCAACTCCGCTTTCTCTGTCTTGATTAATTCTGCCAATGATTGAACCAACTGACGCGATTTTCATACCGCCAGTCATACTGCTAACCGCGCCGACAACATTTGCATCTGTCATAAAATAATTGACGTTACCGCCGTGTGAAAATGAATGACCGAAGCCCAAAATTTTTTTATCTTCCGCAAGTGTGACAGTTCCGGTTGCGCCAACTAAAAAATCGCCGAAAACTGCCACAACTCCAAATGAACTTCCGCCAAAAAGTTCAGCACCATATTTGAGATGGGGAGAATCATCGCTTGCCGCAAGAGTATAATTTTTAAGTCCAAATTCAGAAAGTGAATCTTTCAAATAATTCAAGCCTGCTGAATCGAAGCCGCTGTAAACAATAACCGCTTTTTCATCGTCGTCGGTTAAAATTTCAACAGAATCATCTTCGTCTGTGGAAAAATTTTCAGTTTCTTCAGGTTCGACTTCGTCAGAAATTTCTTCGTCGTCATTTTGAATTTTAACATATGGATTGGCGTTAAATTTGTCAGCCAAATTCCAAATGCTAAGCATATTTTCAATAGGCGTGATTAAAAAAATGTAGGGATCCATATTTTGAAAACCCGCAGAAAGTGCGCCGATAAGTTTGCCGTTGACATAGACGGGCGAACCGCTCATACCCTGCAAAACGCCGCCGGTACTTCTAATTAAATCGCCGTACGCCTCCGCCATTATTAAAGGTTGCGAACCTTTTATATTATGGATAGTGCCAATAATTTTAACATTAAAAGTTTTAATGGCACCATTCTGATCAACAACCGTGTAAGCAACTCCCGTCATACCGTTTTGCACTTCGTTTAAAGGCATAATTGGCGGCATGGCAAACGCGGCTGAATGTATAAAAAAAACTAACGCAAAAATAAATCTGAACACGTCAAACACTCCCAAATCCCAAGTTGAGTGCGGCTAAATTTTGTTCAACAGTGGCGGGCGGTACACGAGACGCCAACGCATTTTTCACTGTGTCAAAATCCAAAAAGTTTGAAACCTTCACCAAAACGCCAAGTGCAACAATGTTTGTAAAAAGTGCCTTGCCAACTTTTTCAACTGCAAAATTTGTTATTGGCAGTGAAATAATATTTTCAAACTTCGGTACATTTGGAACTAAATCAGAATCAATAATCAAAGTACCGTTTGGGTTTAAATCTTGAATATATTTATCAGCGGCTTTTTGAGTCAAGGCAAGCAAAAAGTCAGGTTTATCAACGTGCGGATGAAAAATTGGATTAGAATCGATAATAACTTCAGCCTTAGACGCGCCGCCTCTTGCCTCTGGTCCGTAAGATTGAGATTGAACGGCGTTAAAACCTTGATTTACAGCGGCTTCAGCGAAAATAATTGCGGCAGTAATAACGCCCTGCCCGCCGGAGCCGGAAAGTCTAAGTTGGTACATTTAAATTTCTCCTTGCAAATGTAATGAATGTTTTTACTAAATTCTAGGCAGTAACATTAACTAAAATTAAATTTTTTTACCTAATACGGCTTTTCTTTCTTTGGCGCAAAGAAAGAAAACCCTACCAAAAGAAAGAAACTGGCGATTATGATTCAATCCTTGAATCAACAATCGCCGGCGGTCATCCGTGACCGCCATTTTCAATTTAACAACACGTTCTAGAAATTAAATCATAGTAGGCATCATTGTAAGAAACAGCAGTATCAGAATGTAAAACGCCGATAGTAAATTTGCCTTCGGTCGGTTTCATTGCGGCGTTATCTTTAAACCATTGCATCATAGAAGCGGGCGTCGGGAATTTATTTTTTCTGCCAAAAGACGTTGGACATTGAACAAGAGCCTCAACGAACGAAAAGCCGTTATTGTCAAAAGAATTGCTAATCATATTTACCAAATGCTGAACGTGAAAAGCCGTTGAACGTGCAACAAATGTAGCACCGGCAGCGATAGCCAAATTGCAAGCGTCAAAAGGCGGATCTATTGAACCGTAAGGCGCAGTAGTAGCCTTTTTGCCAAGCGGCGTAGTTGGGGACGCCTGCCCGCCCGTCATTCCGTAAATATTATTGTTGAACAGAATAACATTTAAATCGATATTGCGTCTGCAACCGTGTATAAAGTGGTTGCCGCCAATAGCTGTACAATCGCCGTCGCCTGTAATAACAACAACATTTAACGCGGGATTAGCAAGTTTAATTCCAGTTGCAAAAGGAATAGCCCTGCCGTGCGCGGTGTGCAAAGTATCAAAGTCCATATAGCCGGAGGCGCGGGAACTGCAACCAATTCCGCTAACAATAACAGTATTATCTTGAGTCCAGCCTTTCTTTTCGATAGCCTGAACAATCGCTTTCATAACAATTCCGTTGCCGCAACCGGGACACCACAAATGCGGCAAGCGATTCTGTCTAAAAAATTTTTCGTAGGAACGCTCAATCATAAACACACCTCAATTTCTGAAGGTTCAAAAATAGTCATATCGTATTTGGCGCAAAGTTCGACTTCGCCTTTAAAAGTGCGTTGTACTTCGTAGAAAATTTGCCCGTAATTCAATTCAGCTACAACAAGTTTTTTAATGTTAGCCGGAAGATTGGCAAAGAAATTATCTGCGAAAGGCCAAATGGTTACCAAACGAATAAAGCCGACTTTTTTACCATTGGCGCGGGCGTTCAAAACTGCTTGATAAGCCGTGCGAGCCGTGCCGCCAAACGCAACTACTGCTTCTTCTGCGTCGTCTAAAAATTCTGTTTGCACTTCGATAATATCTTTTGAAATTTTTTTGTGCATACGGTCAATAAAATCCCGCGTAACTTTTGGACTGCCGACGGGAAAACCTGTTTCATCGTGAATCAAGCCTGTAACGTGAATATGATAACCTTCGCCGAAATTTGCAATGTTGGGAACTAAATCTTCGTCAGGTTGATATGCTTTATAATTTTCTTTAGTTTTAGGTTGACGGCGCGGATAAATTTCAATATCAGTTGGCAATTCAACATTTTCGCGCAGATGTCCAACAATTTCATCCATTAACAAAATAACGGGCGTGCGAAATCTTTCAGCATAGTTGACAGCTTTAACAGTTAAATCAAACGCCTCACGAACACTCCACGGACTTAACGCAATAATTGAATGATCGCCATGAGTACCCCAACGCGCTTGCATTACGTCGCCTTGACTCGGCGCGGTAGGTTGCCCCGTCGAAGGCCCCACACGCTGAACATTTACAATAACAACTGGAATTTCAGCCGCCGCCGCGTAGCCAATTAATTCTTGTTTGAGAGAAATACCGGGACCACTTGACGCGGTTAAAACTTTTCTGCCTGCCAAACTTGCACCAAGTACAACGCCCATACTTGCAATTTCATCTTCCATTTGAATGAAAACGCCGTTATTTTTCGGCAAAAGTTTCGCCATAGATTCAGCAATTTCAGTTGAAGGCGTGATAGGATAACCGCCAAAAAATCTTACACCGGCGGCAATGGCTGCCTTTGCAACGGCTTCATTTCCTTGCAATAATATCATTAAAATTTCTCCTTCGTTTAAATTTAGGAAATAGGAGGTAATAAGGAACTAAGGAGAATTAAAATCCCTAATCCCTAGTCCTTAATCCCTAGCCCCTAAATTCGCCTCCTTAATTTTATCAACAAAAATAGCGTAGTCAGGGCAACGCAATTCACACTGTCCGCAAGCAATACAATCTTCAGGACGTGCCACAACCACTTTGCCGAGCGTATCTAATTCTAAAACTTTTTTGGGGCAAAAATTAACGCAAATTCCGCAACCTTTGCACCTGTCAAGCTTCAGAGTAAATTCCGACTTCATTTAAAGCCCTCCAATATATATAAAAGTATCCAAAGAATTATAACACGCAGAAATATTTTTGCAACGCCCGCGCAAAATGTATTCACTAAAAAAAGCGTCGCCAATTTTGGTAACGCTTTTTATTTATGCTCCAACAGATTCAATTTCTGAAATATCTGCATAAATCATCATTACACTTTGATTTTTTTTGAGTTCAACATTTTTTAAAGGAGTAGGTGCAGGAATTTTTTCATTGTCCTGTTTGGCACTTTCCAACGCAAATTTTAAAACGTCTTGAGCATTTTCGATAGCCTCTTTAAAAGTGCGTCCAAATGTCAGCCAATTTTCAGCGTCGTAAAAATATACGCCTACACAATCATCATCTGGAAAAAATATTGCAGGATAAGCATATTGCATTTTTATCACTCCTATTTGATTCCGGCTTGTTTTAAAATTGCATTTGCTGTACCGGTTGGAATTTCTTTGGCGTGTCTCCAAACATAAAATTTTTTGTTTGTTATTGGGCTGTACCATTCATCGTGATTACCGTTATGTTTGAGAAAACTACAACCATATTGCTTAAGCAGTTTGATTAGTTCAGATGTTTTCAAATAACTCACAACCTAAAATATATGAATTTCCTCAAAATTTATATCACATTGCAAAGAAAGTTACAAGAAAATATTTTCAAATACAGGCAATTTCATTGAAAAAATATTCCTGTTGCAGTATCATATTTGAAAAATTTTAATTTAAGTGATGAGCAAATGGAAAGTTTTTTGCGGAATAACAAAAATATCCAAAAAATCGTAATAATGGTAATTGCTGTGGTTTTTATTTTGGGAACTCTAATTTCAAGTTTTGTTTTGCAAACGGTAATTGACGGACAAAATAAGGAACGAATGAAATTTATTGCCGCCGATGTTTACGACGATATTAACACCGAACTTTTAAAAATTGTGATGATTGCCCGCGTCATATCAAAAGATATTCCGATAGTAGAGCAACTGAAACTTGAAGATAATTTTACTTTTGATGAAAATGTTTACCGAATGTCCAATTATCTTTCCAATCTGAAAAAATCTTTTAATCTGTCTACCGGCTTTATAGTTTCCGATAAGTCGAAAATTTATTATTCGCCGGAAGGTTTTAACAAAGTTATCGACGTTGACAACGACAAGCATGATATTTGGTACAAACTTTTTCTGGATAAAAATTTGGCTTACGATTACGATATTGACGTTGACGAAATAAACGAAAATAAATGGACAATTTTTGTAAGTGCAAGAATTAACGACGAAGAAGGAAATTTATTGGGTGTTTGCGGCGTCGGCGAATATTTAACTGAAATACAAAATCTTTTGATAACCGATGAACAAACTTACAACGTAAAAATAAATTTGGTTAATCAAAATGGCGTTGTTCAACTTGATTCAGATACTTTAAATATTGAACGGGCGCACATTCAAAACGTTGTAAATCCAAATAAATCTGTGCAGTTTGTTTTAACAGAAAATGACGGCGTCTACACAATTACAAAGTATATGCCGGACTTGGGATTATATTTGGTAGTTCGCCGCGCCGCTGAAGACCCGCAAAATGCTTTTTCAAATTTGATAGGCTATATGATTTTAACTTTCTTTGTTGTGGCAACGATATTTTTAATTTTTATGGATATGGCAATGAAAGTTGACCGTGAAAAAGTTGAAGAAATTGCCAAAAAGCACGGGCTTGCAAGTTACGCAGATTTATATATTTCAATGCACTTGATTGATTTGCCGGAAAATTCGATTCACGAAATTAGCAGCGATCCTCAATATAAATTAATTTCTACGAATGGAACGGATAACGCTGCTAATCAACTTCATTCAGCCGTTAAAGATATTGCCGCGCTTGACAGTTTAAAGCCAATGCTGGACTTTGTGGAATTGAATAATATTGCTGACAGAATGAAAGAACAGCGCGTTATACATCGTGAATTTCGCACTAGAGAATATGGCTGGTGCAAGGCTTATTTCATTGTGATTGAATACGATAAAAATCACGAAATAACCGAAATTATTTTTGCTATTGAGCTGATTGACGAAGAAAAACGCCGTGAAAATGAATTGATTTACCTTTCACAGACAGATTTAATGACGGGTTTAAGGAATCGTGGAAGCGGTGAAAAATCTATGCAAGATTTAATGGCGTCCGGCGTCGAAGGTATGTTTTGCCTGATGGACGCGGACAAATTTAAATCGATAAATGACAATTACGGGCATGACGTTGGCGACAAAGTTATTAAAGCTATTGCCGAATGTTTGAAAAAAACTTTCCGCAACACAGATATTACAATGAGACTTGGCGGCGACGAGTTTGCAGTTTACGTTGTTGGCGTTGTAAACGAAACTACCGGCGAAATTTTTATTGAAAATTTTTTTGAAGAAATTGACGCTATTGAAATTCCCGAACTTCGCAAAAGAAAAATTACAATCAGTTTGGGCGCAACTTTTTTCAAAGTTGAGGAAAATCTTTCATTCGCTGAAGTTTACAAACGCGCAGATTCCGCCGCCTATGAAAGTAAAAAATTTACCGGTAACCATTACACATTTTATTGAAATAAAAAAATCAGCCGTCAGCAATGGCGGCTTTTTTAGTTTGAAAAATTTCTGTACAACTAAAAATTTCTGTGATAAAATCTGCGAAGTGCTTAGAACGCTAGGCGGTCGCGTCACTTCCGAAAGGAGGTGATTGTATGCGTCGTATCGTCAAGATTATTATCCGTGTGATCGTTATCACCGGCGTAATTCTTTTGGTACTCAGCAAAACAGCCGCCTAAGCTCCGTTAAAGCTCTAGCGGCTAAAGTTGGTTTATTCTAATCATCCTAATCGCGGATGCGATCGCTTACTAAGTGCTAAGGAAATGCCCTGCCATTCGGCGGGGTGTTTTCTTTTTCTTGTATTATAATTTTTTAACGCCTTAATGTCAATTTAAAAAAATTTTATCAACTATTGACTTGAAAAGCTCTGCGGGTGTAGTATTAGTACGTTAAATCAACTAACACACACGGCGCAAAGCCTCTCTTTAAATTTGTTTAATTATAGAATTTTGCGCCGAAAAAGTCAAGAAAGGCGGGAATTTTTATGTTTGGTATCATTTACGGCGCAGAATGCCTCGTAAATCACAAAATCTACATTGGGCAAACAGTACGAATATTGGAAAAGCGTATCATTGAACACAAAAGTAACAAAGTTTCGCTGATTAGTCGTGCAATTCACAAATACGGCGAAGAAAATTTTGTTTGGGTAACTCTTGAAGAATGCGACAGCCGTGAACAGTTGAATGAACGTGAAATTTTTTGGATTAAAACGTTGGATACGAAATTTCCGAATGGTTATAATTTGACTGATGGCGGTAAGGGAAATTCAGGATACATTTGTTCAGCTGAAACACGTGCAAAGCTTTCTTTAGCTAAACGTGGGAAAAAATGTTCTTTAGAAACGCGAACTAAAATTGCTGCCTCAAATAAAGGAAAAGTTCGTTCACCTGAACAGCGTGCAAGAATTTCTCAATCTAAAATGGGAAATAAAAATAGTGCCGGTCGTGTATTTACCACTGAACATTGCGCAAGAATTTCTGTTTCTAAAATGGGACATCCTGTTTCTCAAGAAACCAGAGAAAAACTTTCTATAGCACATAAAGGAAAAATTTTATCTCCAGAACACCGAGCTAAAATGTCTGAATCCCAAAAACGCCGCTTTAAAAAAGACTGACATTTTGTTATTGACAATTTGACTAATTAGCTGTAAAATCTGCTCTGTAAAAAATTAAAATTTTAATTGGAGTTGATATATATGGCAAATGAAAAATATACAGCGAAAGCGATGCAAGCATTACAAGCAGCGCAACAGGTTGCCGCTCTTCGTTATAACCAGGAATTTTCAAGTTTGCATTTAATGTTGGCGTTGGCGAAGGAGCCGGAAGGTTTAATGCTAACGATTTTCAATGAATGTAACGTTGATTTACCAATGCTGAAAGTGAAACTGGAGGCGGAATTAAATAAAATACCTTCAATCAAAGGACAAGAAAGGCTTTCAATGGGCGTAGATTTGGCGCGGGTAATTGGCAAGGCAAACGAATATTCGCGAGCTATGCAGGATTCATATATCAGCACGGAACATTTACTTTTGGCGTTGGTTTCAGACGGCAGCGCGGAAGTTCAAGCCATTGCAAAAGAATTTAAACTTACTAAAAGTAAAATTCAAGATTCTATAAAGAAAAATCGCCGCCAAAACGTAAATTCTGAAAATCCTGAAGAAGTTTATCAAGTTTTGGATAAATTCGGCAGGGATTTAACGCAAGCGGCGCGGGCAGGTAAACTTGATCCAGTTATTGGACGTGATGAAGAAATTCGGCGCACGATTGAAATTTTGAGCCGCCGTACAAAAAATAATCCTGTTTTAATTGGTGAACCGGGCGTCGGCAAAACTGCGATTGTTGAAGGATTGGCGCGGCGAATTGTAGCCGGTGATGTTCCCGAATCGCTGAAAAATAAAACTTTGTACGCACTGGATATGGGCGCACTTATTGCGGGCGCAAAATTCAGAGGCGAATTTGAGGAACGTTTGAAAAGCGTACTTGCAGAAATTGTTAAATCTGACGGGCAAATTTTACTGTTTATTGATGAAGTTCATACAGTTGTAGGCGCGGGAAAAGCTGAAGGCGCAATGGACGCAGGCAATTTGTTAAAGCCAATGATGGCGCGTGGCGAATTGCGCTGTATCGGTGCAACAACTTTGAACGAATACAGAAAATATATCGAAAAAGATACAGCCCTTGAACGCCGTTTTCAACCTGTTATGGTAGGTGAGCCGACGGTTGAAGATACAATTACAATTTTGCGCGGCTTGAAAGAACGCTATGAAGTGCATCACGGCGTTAGAATCAGAGACGCGGCGTTGGTTGCGGCGGCTACACTTTCTGACAGATATATTTCTGACAGATTTTTACCTGACAAGGCAATAGATTTGGTTGACGAGGCGGCGGCGAAACTTCGCACTGAAATTGAATCACTGCCCGCGCCTATCGACGAAACGCGCCGAAAAATTATGCAGTTTGAAATTGAAGTGCAAGCCCTCAAAAAAGAAACTGACGCGGCGTCTAAAGAAAAATTGCAAACTATCACTGAAGAAATTGCAAAACTTCAAGCTGAAGAAAAAGTCCTGCGCGATAAATGGGAGGCTGAAAAACAATCAATTCTGCGCGTCCGTGCCATTAAAAAGGAAATTGACGAAGTTAATAACCAAATGGCGGCGGCTGAACGTGCTTACGATTTACAAAAACTTTCTGAATTGAAATACGGCAAACTTCCCGAACTTATGAAGACTTTGCAAAACGTTGAAAAAGAAATTGCTGAACATAACAAGGGCGAACGCCTTTTAAAGGAGGAAGTCGGCGAAGAAGATATTGCAAAAGTTGTAAGCCGCTGGACGGGTATTCCAATTACTAAGATGATGACGGGCGAACGTGAAAAACTTTTACACCTTGAAGACACTTTGCATAAACGCGTTGTTGGACAAGATGAAGCCGTTAAAGTTGTAAGCGAAGCAATTTTACGCGCTCGCGCAGGTATTAAAGACCCCAACCGCCCAATAGGTTCATTTATCTTTTTGGGACCAACCGGCGTTGGCAAAACTGAATTGGCAAAAACTTTGGCGGAGGCACTTTTTGACGATGAACGCAGTATGATTCGCGTTGATATGTCGGAATTTATGGAAAAGCACACTGTAGCGCGTTTAATTGGTGCGCCTCCCGGTTACGTTGGTTACGAAGAAGGCGGGCAACTTACAGAGGCTGTGCGCCGCCGCCCTTACAGCGTAATTCTTTTAGATGAAATTGAAAAGGCTCATCACGACGTTTTCAATGTACTGTTGCAAATTCTTGACGACGGCAGACTTACTGACGGCAAAGGGCGTGTTGTAAATTTCAAAAATACCGTTATCATTATGACAAGTAATTTGGGGTCGCAGGAAATTTTACAGCGGGCAAAAATTGGCTTTATCACTAACAAAGATTTTCAAGAGGCTGAAACGGTTATTAAAGATATGCTGAAAAATTATTTCCGCCCAGAATTTCTTAACCGCGTTGATGATATTGTTGTATTTAAATCTTTGGCGAAGGAACAAGTTAAAGCTATTGCCGAAATTTTGTTGAAGAATTTGAACGCCCGCCTTGAAAAGCAAACTAACATTACTTTGACTTGGACAGATAAAGCGGTTGAGGCGTTGGCGTCTCAAGGATTTGATCCAAACTTTGGAGCGCGTCCACTTCGTAGGCTTTTAACTCATACCGTCGAAACTGAACTTAGCAAAAAAATTATCGCCGCTGAAATTAAAGACGGCGATACGGTAGAAATTGACTTTGACGGCAAAAATTTTACATTCGCCCCAAAAATTTCACTTGAAAAATAATTTGTAAATAATTTTAATTTTCTTCCCTGCGCGAGCGGGGATTTTTTTATTTGTTAAATTTTGATTAAAAATGATTTTTTTCAGATAATTTTCAGGGGGGGGGGCAGTATCATATAGAAAAATTTGAAAGGAGGTGTTAAAAATGGGCAGATTCAAAAATTTTTTAGCTGTACTTTTGGCGACGTTTGCAATTTGTGCGTTTCAAAGTAATGTTGCTCAAGCAGCGAGTATCGATTATACAATTACCGATGTTCATTGCGGATACGGAGAATTTATTATGAATGGTTATTTTGAAAATCATGGTAGCACTGGAGGTACCCCTATCCGTGTTAGTTTTCTTGGATATGTTAAATATCATAATCGAGATATTGATGTTGATGCTTCGTTTTCAGGCTCAAATTTAACCGTTGGATATATTGCTCCAAATTCCCGCCGTTCATGGTCTTTCACAATTTCAGATAGTCGATTTATTTATTACAATGGAGAACCTCTTTGGAATATAAGAGCCAGTGTTACTTCTAATTAATTTTAATTTTTATGGTAATAAAAAAATTAACCCGCTGAAAAATTTCGGCGGGATTTTTTTATAAATCGCTGTCGTGAGCGTCTTCAACGTTTTCCCATTCGCAAACAAACGGAAATTGCGAAGTTTCAGACTCCGTGAGCCATTGTCCATCTCGATTAATATCCATATATAATTTCGTGGCGTTTTCAGCCGGTGTTGCATTTTCCAAATCTAAATCGTGTATTGGGTTTTCGGTAACCCACCGCCAAATATTATCAATGTTTCTTGTTCCGCCCATCCAAAATTTGCCGTCTTCAGCGTTTGCACTTGCAATTAATTCTTTCAGCATTTCATTTTCAGCGGGAATTTCGACCGTTACCAAATGTCCGCCCATACTTTCGCAAAATACCTTCGCTTCATTCCAATTCATTGGAGTTGAAAAAACTTGGTAGTAGTGTCCGTTCCATTCTTCGGCGTCATCTAAAACGGAAGTTTCAAGTAACAATAAAAAAGCAAACGCCACCACACCAAATAAAATAATTTTTAAAACAAATTTCATAAAAATAAATTCGCTCCTCATTTTTAAAATCAATTCGTTAAGCAAAATTTAATTTCCTGCAAAAAATAACCCGTCGAAAAATTCGGCGGGCTTTTTTAGTTTGCAGAAAAAATTTTTATTTCGCCATTAAGTCAGCGATTTTATTTGCAACTTCAACTGGATTATCCGGCATAATCCCTTCAATCAGTAAAGCTTGCGTGTAAAGCAGTTGGCAGAAATTTTTAAATTCGTCGTTATCTTTGCCGAGTGCGTGCAAGCCGCTTAACTTTTTGAAAAGCGCGTGGTTAGGATTAACTTCCAAAATTCTTTGCGCCTTGAAAAATGGATTGTTCATCGCCGCAAAAGTTTTTTCCATATTCAGCGAAGGACCATTAACGCCGGTTGCCAAACATACCGCGCCGCTTTTCAAGTGCGAAGTCAAACGAACTTCAGAAACTGCGCCGCCCAAAACTTCTTTAACGTCTTTTAATAAATCCGCGTGAGACTTTGCAAGCTCCTCAACTTCGTTTTTAGTCTTTTTGGATTCTTCGTCGTCCAACTCAAAGTCTTCACGTGTAACGGCTTGAAATTCTTTATCTGCGTATTTGTTCAAAGATTCAACTGCAAATTCATCAACCGGATCTAACAAATACAAAACTTCAATTCCTCGTTCGCGCAGAATTTCCATTTGCGGCATTTGCGAAATTGTTTCTTTATCTTTACCGCTTGCAGTGTAAATCTTTGTTTGAGTTTCCGGCATACGTGAAACGTATTCGGCAAGCGTCGAAAGTTTTTCTTGCGTCGAAGTTTCAAACATCAGCAAATCTTTCAAGTCGTCTTTAACCTTTTCGTCGTAGGCGTTATTGTAGACGCCAATTTTTAAAGACTTGCCGTATTCGTTCCAAAATTCCTCGTAGTGTTCACGGTCGTTGCTCAAAATTTTTGAAAGCTGCTTTAAAATATTTTTCTCCAACGCCTTGCCAATTTTTTTAACTTCACGGCTTTGCTGTAAAAGTTCACGTGAAATATTTAACGGCAAATCCGGCGAATCTACCAGACCTTTGACAAAGCGCAGATAATCCGGCAAAAAGTCTTTGCACTTTTCCATAACGAAAACATGACGTGAATAAAGTTGCAAGCCCGCCTCATAATCCGAATAATACAAATTCAACGCCGCGTGTTTCGGAATACATAAAAGCGCGGTGTATTCGATTGTACCTTCAGCCTTCGTGTGGAAAATTTCCATTGGATTTTCCCATTCGTGAAACTGATGCTTGAAAAATTCTTCGTATTCTTCCGGCTTAATATCAGATTTATTGCGCGTCCAAAGTGGCTGCATTGAATTAATCGTGCGAATTTCAATAGTTGGCTCCTCTTCCGGCTTGCCTTTAACTTCAAAATTCATCTTGATAGGATAACGAATATAATCAGAATATTTTTTGACAAGATTTTCAAGCGTGTAAGTGTTTGTAAAGTCAAATTCTTCGCCGCCGACAAATTCGTTTTTCAAGTGCAGTACAATCATTGTACCGCGAGAATCTTTTTCGCAATCTTCAATGGTATATTCGCCCGCGCCGTCAGAAATCCATTTAACCGCCGCAGTTTCACCGGCTTTGCGTGTAATAATTTCAACTTCATCAGCAACAATGAACGCCGAATAAAAACCTACGCCGAATTGTCCAATTAATTCTTCGTCCAGCTTGCCTTCACTTTCTTTGATTTTTTCAAGAAAAGCCTTTGTTCCACTTTGGGCGATTGTTCCAATGTTTGAAATAACTTCGCCGCGCGTCATTCCAATTCCATTATCTGAAATTGTCAAAGTTTTAGTTTCTTTGTCCGGCAAAATGAAAATTTCGTATTCGTCTTCGCCTTCCAAAATTTCTTTGTTCGTCAAGGATTCAAAGTGCAATTTGTCAATGGCATCAGACGCGTTGGAAATTAATTCGCGCAGGAAAATTTCCTTGTTCGTGTAAATCGAGTTAATGACTAAATCTAAAAGCCGTTTAGTTTCGGCTTGAAATTGCAATGTTTCTTTAGACATTCAAATTACCTCCCAAAAATATTATAGCATACTTGTCAAAATTACGATTTATAGTTAAAATCTTTTCATTAAAAATTAAATTAGAATAATTTTTTTGGAGGCATAATTATGGCAAATACTAATGTTGAAGTTGAACTTTTGAGATTTAGAGACGCCGCAAATAAAGGTTACGCACTTGCCAAAGAAAATTTTGGTAAGATTGAAAATTCTTTGAAGAATGCTGAACAACATATTGAAAAGGTGAACGCTAAGCAGGATCAAATTCAAAAAGTCCAAAGTACCGTACTTCTTTCCAGACAAAATACCGAACTTCAAGAGTTGAGAAAAAATATTGAGCGTATCAAAGGAAATATCGAAGACCTGCGCGAAAAGCAAAAAGATTTTACTATTGTAGTTTTTGGTCGGGCAATGTCCGGAAAATCCACGCTGATGGAAATTTTGACGCACGGCAAAGGTAATTCTATTGGCAAAGGCGCACAACGTACAACTACAGATATTCGCTCATATTATTGGCACGGCTTAAAAATTATCGATATGCCGAGTATTGATTTTTTTGACAACGAACAATCAGACAAAATTGGAATGGAAACGGCGAAAAGCGCGGATTTAATTTTGTTTTTGCTGACAAATGAAACGCCGATAGTTGAAGAGGCTCAATGTTTGGCGCAACTTAAAATTTTGGGTAAACCAATTTTGGGCGTTATCAACGTCAAGAAAAATCTGAATTTCAAACGCCAAGACGCCGAATTGAAAGAATTGAATAAAATTTTTTCACACGACGAAGAAATAAAAAAAATCCTCGCGCAGTTTAAAGATATGTCAAAAAACTTTAATCAAGATTGGAACGATATAAAATTTTTGCCGACTCATCTTGCAGCCGCGTATCACGCCGACGCCAATAACAACGCCCAAATTTACGAAGCAAGCCATTTTAACGACGTTAAAAATTATATTCTGGAAAAAGTAAAGACTGACGGAAAATTTTTGAGAATCAAAACTTTTGTTGACAGCGTCGCCGTTCCAATGAATATTATCTTAATGAAAATTTTTGAACACGCGGCAATTTCGCTCAAAGAAAGTAAAATTTTCTTGAACAATTCAAAAAAAATTAAAGCGTGGCAGCAAAATTTTTGGGAGCGTTCACAAAATAAACTTTACCAAATTTTCTCGGAGTTGTCTGAAAATCTCAATTACGAAATTTTAAAATTCGCCGAACATAACTACAAAGAAAAAAATATTAACGAAAAATGGGCGCAGCGCATCAATCAGTTTGGTTACGTTGAACGTTATCAGCAACTTTTAGAAACAGTTTCAGCCGAATGTTTGGAAGAACTTAAAAAGTTAAATGACCATTTGATACAGGAATTGGAAATTTTTTTCAATGGAGAACTTCAAAAAAATATTGGCTTTGAAAGTGCCGAAACTTTTAAAAAATATATCGCTGTAACTTTGCCGAAAATTTCAGCAGCTGTACCAAAAATTAATTATTCGCCGGAAGAGATAAATAATAAACACACTTCAATTTTCGGTGCTTTCTTTGAAAGAAAAGATGTGCAAACTCGTGACGCCAAAAAAAATTTGCAAAGTCAACTTAACGACGCAACCCTTGAAATGCTTGCAAAAATCAACAATCAAGCGCGTTATATTTTGAACAAACAAATTTTGGGCAACATTAACATATTTATAGACGCGTTAATAAATTATTCTCATATATTGGCACAACTTGGAAAATCTCAAAGTGAAATTGCCGAAACTTTGATTGGCGATCACGAAGAATTAAATTCGATACTTTTCATGGAGGCAATAAATTACAAAAACGCTGGACACATTTACAAAGTTAAAGCTACAATGAGAATACCCGGCGAAATTTCAGTTATCATTGCCGAAGATTCAGACATAGACACGCAAAAAATTTCGGAGCTTTTGGAGGAAAAATTTATTGTAATGTCGGCGCAAGAAAATTGGAACGATACAATGAAAAAAGTTTTGGAATGTGACTTTGACCTTGATACTTATCAGATTGAAATTGAAACTGACGAAAAAACTTTTTCCGTAACGCCAAAAGAAAAAATTTCTGAACAAAAATTAAAATTGGCGCAACAAATTTCGCCTTATCCAATTATGAATAATTACTAAGTGCTGTTAAATAATTCCAAATTCGCCAAAATGTTTCTAAATTTTTAATTTAAATGTACTTTTCTTTTCCAGAGCATGCGCGGTTGCGTTAGCAAGCGTGCTCTTTAGCGAAAGAAAAGTACCAAAAGAAAGTGCTCTTTGTTCCGCGTATGATTCAATCCTTGAATCAACACGCGGCGGCAGTCATCCTTGACTGCCGGGTTTCCCCTGCGCTTAAAATTATTATTCAACACGACCTAAATGCACTTTCTTTTTTGGTGTAAAGAAAAGCGCACGTCCTGTGTACATATTTTTCAATTTTGTTTGTAAATATATTCTAAGTGTAATGCTTAATTAAAAAAAATACCCTTTTGAAACTTTAAAAAATGGCAATTTACCTGCAAGATATTGATTCTAAATAATTCTTGTGATAAACTTTGCAATGGCGGTAAACGGTTGAGGCTATGTTAGTTTACTGCTAACCTGAAAGGTGGAGGACATGGAAGTTATTTTGGCAGAGTACTTGGGTTTTTGTTACGGCGTCAAGCGTGCGATTAAAATTGCAAAGAAACACGCGAACGGCAAAAGTTGTACACTTGGTCCAATAATTCATAATCCGCAAATGGTTGAACGTCTTAAAAATGAAGGCGTCGGCGTTACTGAAAATTTGGATTCAATGGACGAAGGCACAATTATAATTCGTTCGCACGGCGTGGGTCCGCAGACTTACGAAAAAATTAAATCTAAAGGTTTAAATCTTGTCG
Source organism: uncultured Selenomonadales bacterium (assembly GCA_937877565.1). Taxonomy (GTDB): domain Bacteria; phylum Bacillota; class Negativicutes; order Selenomonadales; family Selenomonadaceae; genus Quinella. Next base: position 25,233 of record CALFJB010000008.1, read on the forward strand.
ATGCAACTTGTACGCACGTCAAAAGGGCGCAACGTTCAGCAAAAGAATTGGCAGAGGCAGGTTACAGCGTAGTTATCATTGGTGAAAAAAATCATCCTGAAGTTAAAAGTATTTTTGAATGGACGGACGGTAAAGCCGTGATAATCGAAACTGAAACTGAAGCGGAAAATTTCGCGCAGTGTTCCAAACTCGGTATAGTTTCACAAACAACAATAGCAGCCGAACACTTTAAAAGAATTGTTCTGCACTTGTTGGAAAAGTCAAAAGATATTCGTATTTTACGAACGATTTGCACGGCGACGGAACAACGGCAGAAAGCGGCAATAGAGTTAGCGGCAAATGTTGATGTGATGATTGTAGTTGGCGGCAGAAATAGCGCAAATACAACAAAACTTGCCAAACTTTGCGAAACAAAATGTAAAACGTACCACATAGAAACTGCTGAAGAAATTTTACCGGAATGGTTTAACCAATGCAAAAAAGTTGGGATAACAGCGGGAGCCTCAACGCCCGACTGGATTATCAGGGAGGTTCAAATAAAGTGTCAGATGATGTAAAAAATTCTGAGGATATGGGTAGTTTGCTCGACGCGGCAGGTAGTATGGATAGTATCCATGAAGGCGAAATTGTTGAAGGTACAGTTGTACAGGTAAATCGTAGCGAAGCATTTGTTGATATTGGTTACAAGCAAGAAATTCCTATCCCGAAACGTGAACTTGCTTTTCCGGAGCCGGAATCAGCTGAAGACGTTGTAAAAGTCGGCGATAAAATCGATGTTTATATTCAATCACTCGGCGGCGAAAACGGCGGCGCACTTTCAAAAGTTAAAGCGGACAGAATGAGCGGCTGGAAAGAATTGGAAGCCATTAAAGAAAACGGCGGAACGGTTAAAGCGAAAGTTACTCAAGTTGTAAAAGGCGGGCTTGTTGCCTTCGTTAATGAAATTCGCGGCTTTATTCCTGCGTCTCAAATGGAACTTCATTTTGTACGCGATTTATCTGTTTATGTTGATCAAACTATTGAAGCAGTTCCGATTGAAATAGATAAAGCTAAACAACGCCTTGTACTTTCACGCCGTCCGCTCCTTGAAAAGGAACGCGCAGGCAAACAACAGGAACTTTTTGACAAGTTGGAAGCAGGACAAATTTGCAAAGGCGTTGTTAAACGTTTGGTAGACTATGGCGCGTTCATTGACGTTGGCGGTATTGACGGCTTAGCGCACATTTCAGACCTTTCTTGGGAAAGAATCAGCAACCCTTCAGAGGTTTTGAAAGTTGGCGACGAAATTGACGTTTACATTAAAAACGTTGACCCCGAAGCTAGAAGAATTTCGCTTTCAGTGAAAAATACTCAACAAGATCCATGGATTGACAAAGCCGAAAAATATTCTGAAGGACAGGAAATTGAAGGCAAAATTGTTAAACTTGCGAAGTTTGGCGCGTTCATGGAAATTGAGCCCGGCTTTGACGGTTTAATTCCAATGGGCGAACTTTCAGATCGCAGAATTGAAAATGCTGATGAGGCTGTTCAACTTGACGAAATTGTTAAAGTTAAAATTATGCGTATCGACAAGCAGCGCAAACGTATTTCTCTTTCAATCAATCGCGTAAAACGCAACGCCGATAAACAATAATTCTGGAGGGCGTTTCTCATGAAAAAAATTGCGGCTCTTCTTTGCGGCGCAGTGCTTGCAACTTCCGCCGTTTGTTCAGCTACTGTTTCGCCGGACGTTATCGCAGTCGGCAAAATTGTTCCCGGTATGTCTGTTTCTGAACTCATTTCAATTTACGGACAACCCGTCAGCAGACACGGCGACGAATTACGCTTTCAAGGCTTCACGGTTGAAGTTGACGACCATAACAGAAATATCGTTGAAGAAATTGAAGTTTACAGCGGCACGCTTGCCACTCCAACCGGCGTACAAATTGGACAAAGTTTGGGCGTTTTAAATGATGCCTATGGTCCTGCAGATAAAGTTGAGGAAGATTGGGGCGAAGCCGAATACGAATACTACAGCCACGATTATTCCAAAAAAATTGAATTTGAAGTCAAAAACGGTGTAATTACAAAGATTAAATGTAAATCCCAAGACTAATTGAACGTCATACAAATTAAAAAGCCCGCCAATTTTGACGGGTTATTTTTTTTACAAAAATTAAAAAATCCCGCCTTTCGACGGGCTTTTTTTAGGTGACAGGAAACAGTTTTTAAATCTGCATCCTGTATCCTGTCAGCTGTATCCTGTATCCTATTTATCTTCACCGTAAGTCAAAATATTTTCGTTTTGTACAAGTTCGGAAATTGTATCTTGAATTTCGGTAACGTCAACTTTTTCTTCGGTTATTGAATCCAATTCAAATTCATCAGTAACAAAATTATCGTCGTATAAAAGCTCCAAAGTTTTTGCGCTTGCATTGGAGTAAATTTGCGTGGTAGTTTTATTTTTAGAATCTAAAGTTGTAATTTTCTGCCCGGCACCTTTTGTAACAGTCAAATTGCCATTCGCCGTTTCAAAAATAACGTCCGCGCCATTGAATTTATAATTTGTAAAGTCGCTTTCAAATTTGATTTTATCTTTGCCCGCCGCGTAGTCAGTAATTGTATCGTTGCCACTTTCATAAACGAAAACGTCGCTGCCGTCGCCGCCCGTCAAAGTATCGTTACCCGCGCCGCCATAAAGTGTATCGTTGCCTTTGCCGCCGTCAAGAATATCATTGCCCGCGTCGCCAAAAAGTTTGTCTGAACCGTCATTGCCAAAAATAGTATCGTTGCCGCCGCCGCCCAAAATTGAATCGCTGCCCTTGCCGCCGTTGATTGAATTTGCCAAAGTATTTGCAACAAGTTTCAACGCGCCGGAGGAAGTCGAGCCGTCAACACTTAAAATATTACTTGCCAAAGTTTCAGTGATTGAGGCGGTTAAAGTTTCAGCCGTTTTGTTTTCGTTGTAAATTTTGCCTTTTTCGTAAATTTTAGTTTCGTCGTTGATTGTAATTTTTTGTCCCGCAGAATTTTTAATTGTCAAAGTGCCGCTACCAACTTTTATTGCAACGTCTTTGGCAGTTGCTGTAACGCTTGAAATTGTGCCGTCGATAATAATTTTTTCTCCAGAAGTATAATCAGCGATAACGTCTGCGCCGCCGCCATTTTCATAAATGAAAACATCGTTACCGTCGCCGCCGGTTAAAGTGTCGTTGCCTTTACCGCCTGAAAGTGTATCGTCGCCCGCGTCGCCATAAAGTTTATCGTTTCCTGCGTCGCCAAAAATTGAATCGTTGCCACTGCCGCCGTAAATTGAATCATTGCCCGCGCCGCCGCTTAAAATATCTTTGCCTGCGCCGCCGAGAATTGAATTGGCTGAAGAGTTGCCGGTAATTTGAATAGAATTTGTAGCCGTGCCGTCAATATTTTTTATTGAAGTTTTAGCAGGAGTGTAACTCCCGCTATAATTTGCGCTCAAGGTTACGGCAGTTTGTTTTTCGTCGTAAGTCAGCCCTGATTCATAAATTTGAGTAACGGCTTTATTTTTGGCGTTCAAAGTTGTAATTTTCTGTCCGACGCCGTCAGCTATTGTCAGTGAACCGTTCGCCACATTGAAAGTAACATTATTTCCGGTTACAACCGTTCCAGTAATTTCTTCGGCAATTTTAATTTTGTCGTCGCCGGCTTTATAGTCCGTGATAAAATCTCTGCCGCCGTCGTAAACAAAAACATCTTTACCCTTGCCGCCGGTTAAGGTGTTGTTACCTGTGCCGCCGGAAATTGAGTCGTTGCCGTCATCGCCGGAAAGTGAATCGTTGCCACTGCCGCCAAAAATTGAATCATTACCCGCACCGCCTGAAATAAAATCGTTGCCGTTATCGCCATAAAGTTTATCATTGCCCGCTTCGCCAAAAATTGTATCGTTGCCGTCGCCGCCATTTAACACATCTGCGCCTTTGCCGCTAAGGATCGAATTACTTAAATTGTTGGCAGTAAATTTAAAAGCGGCTGACATTTTAGAGGCGTCAACAGTTACAACTGCGCTATCCAAAGTTCCTGCAGCTGTCACGGTTGCAGCAGTTTTATTTTCGTTATAAATTTTGCCTTTTTCGTAAATTTGAATTTCATCATTGATAGTAATTTTTTGTCCTGCAGAATTTTTAATTGTCAAAGTACCGCTACCAACTTTTATTGCCACATCTTTAGCAGTCGCTGTAACGCTTGAAATTGTGCCGTCGATAATAATTTTTTCGCCAACGGTATAATCTGCGATAACGTCTGCGCCGCCGCCATTTTCATAAATGAAAACGTCGTTACCATCGCCGCCGGTTAATGTATCGTTGCCTTTACCGCCGCTTAAAGTATCGTCGCCCGCATCGCCATAAAGTTTATCGTTGCCTGCGTCGCCAAAAATAGAATCGTTATCACTTCCGCCGGAAATTGAATCATTGCCCGCGCCGCCGCTTAAAATATCTTTTCCTGCGCCGCCGAGAATTGAATTGGCTGAAGAATTGCCGGTAATTTGGATAGAATTTGTAGCTGTGCCGTCAATCGTTTTAATTGCAGGTTTATTCGGCGCGGTGTAAGCACTTTCTAAATCTGCGCGAAGAGTTATATCAGTTTGCTTGTCGTTGAAAATTCCTTCAGCAGAATAAATTTTAGCCGTCGCCTTTGCGTTGCCAATGGCAGAATAAATTTTTTGATTTGCTCCGTCCTTGAAAGTAATTGAACCGTTGCCGACAGTGAAAATTAAATCTTCGTCTTCAACTTTCCAAGCGTCGATACTGCCGGAAGTAATTTGCAATGAATCATTTTCGCTGAAACCAATAAAATAATCGTTGCCGTCGCCGCTTGCGTACTGATAAATATTTTTGCCTTTTGTTGAGGAAATAGAATCATCGCCCGCGCCGCCGTTCAAAGTGTTGCCGGAAGTGCCGCTTGCAAGCGAAATAAAATCGTCGCCCGCGCCGGTATTTATTACAAGTTTATTACCGCTGTTAGAAACAGTATCTGAATTTTCGCCGCCGGTTACGGTAGTTTTGCTGTAAGTTCCTTTGGCAAAATTCAGCGCGTAACCTTCAGTAATTTTAACATTGCCTTGAACAATCGACGCCGCCAATGTAACAGTTTTGCTTTCTTCGTCGAAGGAAATATAATTTGCATTTGCGTTACTTTTCAAGCCGGTAACTTGAATTTGACTGGAGCCTACAATTTCTTCTTGATAAATAATCTGATTATCAACAACGCCGTAACCTTCAACGGTAACAGGAACATAATCTGCAACGCCGTTTGAAATTTTCCAAACATTGGAATTATCAGTTTTTGTAACGTCGTCCGCAAGCTCCAAATTGTAGCCGTCTGAAATTGTAACCGTGCTGTCTTTAGAAAGTGCGTTCGCAGAAATTATTACTGTTTTTTCGTCGGCAAATTCAAAATCGTCAGCAGTTGCATTTTCGCTAATCCCGCTAATTGTGATGCTGTCGCCGTAAGTTGCAGTTTTTGTATCAGTATTTACTTCCCAAAATTCTACGCCTAACAAATTGCCAAGTTTTGCAGTTTTGTCTCCGTTCAAAATTTTCACATTTGAATAATCAAAAATATTTTCAACGTCTTGAAGTGTCAATTTAACTTTGCCCAAATTAAGAACGCCATTTGCAAAAGTTGCCGCTGAAACTGCACTGCCCAAAGAAATTATATCGTCTGCAGAAAAATCTTCAATCGTCGCCGTAACTTCACCGCCGAAAACAAGCGTATCATTACCGCTGCCGGAATTAATTGAAATATTTTTAGAGTCGCTGATTGAAATAAAATCGTCGCCGCTGACACTTTGACTATAGTGATAGTCGCCCTTAATATAAAAAGTTCCGTTGCTGTTTGTAACATTGCTGATTGATATTGAATCATTGCCAGCATCACCGGAAATATAAAAATAACCGTCACTTTGTGTAATATTTTTTACTGATATTGAGTCTTCGCCTTCACCACTGGTAAAGCTCCAACCACCGCCGGTTTGTGTAACATCTGAAATTTTTATTGTGTCATTGCCTTCTCTAATGATAAAATTCAAAACTCCGCTGTTTTGCGTAACATTGCTTACGGATATTGAATCATCGCCAGCATTGCTGTCAAAATAAATATAGCCATTACTTTGACTTATTCCGCTTAAAGATATTGAATCGCTGTAATTGCTGCCGATAAAATTCAAAACACCTCCAGTTTGTGTAATATTGCTTACGGAAATTGAATTACTGTCAACATAACTGTAAATATAAAAATCGCCGCCGTTTTGTATAACCTCTGCAACTTTTATTGAATCAGTGCCTTCATTGTCGAAAATATAAAAATTGCCTTCATTTTGCGTTATGTTGCTTACAGAAATTGAATTATTGAAACTTCCGCCAATAACGCTTGAATTAGTTTCATTTGTAATTTTCAATAAGTAGTTTTCTGAAGTATAGAAATCAGTTTCGTATGAAACCAAACTTTCTTCAACAACAACGAAATTATCTTCAATGGTTATGCCGGGAATTTCGCCGTTCACAACTTCCACGCCGTCCAAATTCAAGTTGTATACTTCTGCAACAGAAAAATCATCGACTAAGTAAGTTGCGTTAGCTCCTTCAATCGTCCAACCTGTATAGGGATTCAAGTCAAGATAATCTTCTAAATTTTGTGTTCTGATATACCCGCGCCCCGAGCCGTCATTAAGCGGCTCAAAATAACTTACCTTGAGTTTTTTCAAATCTGAAAGCTCAACACCTTCAAAAAAGAGATCGACGTTATATTCTTCATCATCTTCAAAAGTTGCCGTGATGATACTGCCCAAAGATTTTGTCATTGTGGATTTAATCACATTGCCGAAATATAAAACATCTTCAGCTGGATTTATATTTTCAATTACTAAATTTGCAACGTCGTGAGATTTTGCAATTCTGATAGTATCTGCGCCCTTGCCGCCATAAATTGTATTTTCGCCGTTATACACGTCAAAATAATCGTTGCCGTCGCCGCCGTTAATTGAACTGTAAGAACTGAAAATTATAATTTTGTCGTTGCCCGCGCCTGCATTTATGGTATTGTCTGAAGCCGAAACATTAATAGAATCATCGCCTGCGCCAACGTCAATGTAATTGTAAGCAGCTGAACCTTCAATATTTGTATATTTAACAAATTTAACAGTATCATTGCCCGTTCCGGTTTTAATTGTAGTTTTTGAACCGCTCAAAGAAATATAATTGTTGCCGCCGCTAATATTCAAGTTATTATTTTTTGAATCAAAATCAAAGCCAATACTATCATCGCCGCCGCCGAGTGAAATATAATTGTCATTGCCGAAAATTTCAACAGTATCACTTCCGCTACCGGCGCGAATTGTATTTTTATCGCTGTAATTTTCAATGTAATTATCGCCGTTGCCAAGATTAACAGAATTTTCAACGCCCGCAATTTCAACAGTATCTGAACCGTTGCCTGAAGAAATTGTGTTACGACTGCCGAAAGCTCCCAAATTCCAGTTGCCGCTACTTGCAGAAACAGATTGACGAATTCCGGCGGCAGGCGTGTAAGTGTAATTTTCAGCCGAGCCTATGCTATAATTTGAATCGTTTTCAATGGTGGTTGCAGTTTCAGTGTTGCCTGTTAAATTGGCGTAATAAGTTTCATTTTTGCCGCTAAGTTTTACATTTACAACAGTTTCGCCTAAGGCTGAATTGGATTCTGTTTGTACAGCGACTTTTTTTGCAAAGTAGCGCAGGAGCATATAACCGCCCGCGTAAGAATCTTCATTGCCTGTACCTGCATCACTCAAATTTAAGGCGTCTTCAAGTCTTACCGTTCCGGATTGAACGGCGGTTGTATCTGTTCCAACATTTGTTGTATTTCCTGCCGCCAAGTCCCAAATTCTTGTAACGCGTTCGTCGTCTATACCGTGAACCAATTCGGCTAAACCTTCAGTAATGAATTGCGGAAGAACATCAAAGTTTTTAACATTCGCCTTCATTATTGCGTGAGTAAGTTCATGCGCTAAAGTCCTGTCTAAATATGAAATTGCGCCGTCGCCGTTTTCATCAGTTTCAGTAATTCCGGCTAAAGGCGTTAAATTTATTCCAAGTACCAGATCGTCGCCATCGCTTGTAACAAGTGCTTGAGTGCCTCCACTTGTGCCACTGTAAAAGAACACTTTAATTTTATTCTTCATGACGCCTTCACTGTTGAAACTCATTCCAAGCGATTCTTCGTCAAGTTTCAAACTTTCTTTAGCCCACCATTTGTAAAGACCGGCAAAAATATTTTTTTCAAGGTCGGTTAAATCATCCAAAGTCAAAGTTTTAACTTTTGAAGTTGTGGAATTTGAAGACCTGCCCCAAAGTTCAAAAGTCAACCCGTTAGTTGTAAAAGTTTCGACGTTCGGAAATTCATTTGAAATTGTACCAACGTTGCCGCTATCTGAATCAGCGTTATAAGTTGCTGAACGCGCGTTACTTGCCGCGTTGAAACTTCCGCCAATACTTGTAACGTCAGAAAGATTTACAATCACGGGAGAAGGTACGGAAGTTTGAGAATTTAAAGCAGTGCCGCTTGAATTTTCGTTAGGATATGCTCCAATCCAATCATTTAATTTTTGCTCGTCTTCGTTTCCAACTTTGACAATGGCGTTTTGCGCACTTAAGAAATTTTCAAAAATAAAAGTGCGTCCGTTTATATCGCTGACGGTTGCCACTATATTTTCATCTGTATAATCAACCTCTACAGAATAAATTTCAAAATCGCCGTCAATGTTCAGCGTGTCGTGTTCGTCCAAATTGGCAACGGTAACATTTTTTACATTTGAACGAATATAAATAGTATCGGCGTCATCGTGATTTTCACCGGCTGAAATTGTGGCGTTTTCGCCTTCAACATAAATAATATCATTGCCGCCGCCCGCGTCGATAGAATCTGCGCCGCCTGAAGTGATTGTATCGCCATAATCTGTAGCAGTAACAATCCAATCATTTGTGCCGGTAGAAATATTTTGCGGGCGGGAATTTTTGGCGGTGTACTTGTTGCCAATTTCCGGAACGACACTTTCAGGCGTTTTTTCAGTTGAGCCGCCTGCATCGGAGCCGGTAATTGCGCCTGTATCGTTGTTGCCGGTTGCGCCATAATTTAAATTGTAAGTTGCCATTAGTTTACCGGTTTTAGTATTTATGGCGCGGTAGCAATATTCAGGCAATTCAATTCCACATTCTGCCAAAAATAAATCTGCGGTTTGCATTCTGATTCTTTCAGCGGCTGTAAAGGAACGCGGGACTTTTTTATTATCTGGATCGGGACCATAACGCGTTGGCTCATCAGAATAAGTTGCAGTTTCATTCAAAATATTATAAAGGTCTTCGTCTTGCGTCGCCAATTCAAGTAAATCTGAAAGTTGCAAGTCGTCATATTCTTCTTTATAATTACTTCCGAGAATATTTTTAATTGCGGTGCGTTCGGCGGCTTTTTGATCAGATAAAAAATTATTCAATAAATCCTGAACACCGTTGAACCTTGAACTTTGCCTTATAGCGTCATCAAGTGCCAAAGTCCCTGTATTGAAATTTTGAACATCCAACGCCGCCATAAATTTTTTTATAACTTCTTGTGCGTTCATAACAATTTCCCCCTTGTAAAGTGTTTTTATTTTTATATCGAATTTTTATAAAATATCATTTAGATTTGAAACGGAGGGATTTTCAATGAAAAAACTAATTTTAATAATCTTGCTGACGGTTTTAAATTTAAATTCGGCAAGTGCGGAAACTTTTAAAACTGAACGGGAACAATTAATTTGCGCGTTGAGTTCGGAGGCGGCTTATAACGAAGAAATTGGCGATTTATCCAAAAGATTTTTTGAGGCTCGCGGCTGGAAGATTGATAAATTTGAAAATCCATCTGAAAAAATTAATGTTAAAATGCACTTTATGAGCCTTACAGATTCAGCCGGCGAAGTAACGAAGGTATTTTTTTTCACGGGAACGGAAGACGAAAAAGATATTAAAATTGACGTAACAGTTAAGCCGGTACCGCTTTACGAAGACAAAAATATTTTGGTTCATCACGGTTTCAAAGAATATGCTGACGCCGTACTTTCTAACGGCATTTTAGATTTTTTGGTTGAACATATAAACAATCATCCCGACGAAAAAATTTATATAACCGGACACAGTTTAGGCGGCGCAGTTTCAATGATGGTTGCAGTTAAACTTCATGACGCCGGCGCAAATATGCAAAATGTAAAAGTTTTGACATTTGGTGCGCCCGCTGTAGGAAATAAAAATTTTGCCGAAGCCTACAAAGATAAAATTAATTTAACGCGCGTTGTAATGGACAAAGATATAGTTGACGTGTCGTTAGATATTTTCGGTTACACGCACTTTGGCGAAGTTGTAAAATACAAGCAAGTTGAATCCGCCACGCAATACAGTCACGCCGTTTCACTTTATTTGGATTGTGCATTGAGAAATTTTTACGACGCGGGATTAAAAATCCATTCGCAAAACAAAGTCCAAGTCCCTGTTTACATTGCGCCAATTAAAATTGTACAAAAAAGTTTTACGCCGGTTGATGAAAAATACGTAAAAAAAGTATTGCTGGATGGTTACTCCTCAAGATTTGAAAAAGTAACTTTTGCCGAAGTGCCTTTTGAGGAAATAAAAAAAGATGCCGATTTTTCCTACAGCGTCAAGGATCACATTGACGCTGCGAAAAAGTCCGGCAGTAAATTTATAATTGTCCCGCTAATTCACACCAAACCTATCAGAGATGCCAAACAACTCACATTGAGAATTTTGCTTGAGGAAATTATTTGCGATTCTAACGGGCATTTACTTTCAATGAATACTTCGGGAATGACTTCAAAAGACGTAACAATTTTGGACGCGGCGTTTTTGGGACAAGAATTTCTGCGCGAAGATCGAGAAAAAACTTTGACAGCAAAATAGGTTGAAACTTTGGACGGGCGGTAGTACAATCTTTTTATAATTTTTTAAGGGAGTTTTAATTATGAAACACGTTTTATCTGTGTACGTCGAAAATCAACCGGGCGTACTCGTCCGCGTGGCAAGTATGTTTAGTCGGCGTGAATTTAATATTGATAGTCTTTCAGTTGGCGTGACACAATCGCCGGAATTTTCAAGAATTACCGTTGTAGTGCATGGCGACGCCAGTTTAGTGGATCAAATGATAAAACAATTATCTAAAATGCCGATTGTTCGCGCAGTGCAACGCCTTGACGCGGCTAACGCCGTTACGCGCGGTATGACTATGATTAAAGTTAAAGCTGACGATAACAACCGCCTTGACGTTTTAAAAATGGCTGAACTGTTTCGCGCACACGTGGTAGACGTTCAAGCCACAAATTTAATTTTTGAAATTACCGGCAACGATGAAAAAGTTACCGCGTTTCTTAGAATTTTGGAACCCTACGGAGTGAAGGAAGTTATCAGGACGGGATTGATAGCGTTGGAACGCGGCGAAAATACCATTACTGATTATAAGCAGGAACGCGAATTTTATTCTAAAAATTTATTGTAAAAATTTGACACGCAAAAAAACCTCTGCTAAAATTGGAGAGTCTACAGGACAAACCAAATTAGAGGAGGTTTTTTATATGGAGAATGATAACAATTTAACTTCAAATTGTCAAGATTTAAAACGTCTTGGCACGATTTATCTCATTATCAATCTTATCAACGGTAAAAAATACGTTGGACAGACGCGCCGTTCGCTTGAAGAACGCATCAATGAGCATCGTCGTTGTAAAAATGATATTGGGGTTGATTTGGCTATTCAAAAATACGGCTGGGAAAATTTCAAAGTTGAAATTATTGAAGTTTGTCCTGTGGATAAGCTGAACGAACGAGAAATTTTTTGGATCGCTGAATTAAATACAAAAGTGCCGAATGGTTATAATTTGACTGAAGGTGGCGACGGCGGTATTAATCCAAGCGCAGAAACACGCGCCAAAATTTCTGTATCTAAAAAAGGTAAATCACTTTCTAAAGAACATAGAGCAAAAATTTCAGCCAATCATGCTGATATGAAGGGTGAAAATAATCCTTTCTATGGCAAGCACCACACCGAAGAATCAAAAGCAAAAATTTCGGCTAATCTTCCAGATATGAAAGGTGCAAATAATCCTTTCTATGGTAAACATCACACCGCAGAATCAAGAGCAAAAATTTCAGCTAATCATGCTGACGTAAAAGGAGAAAAAAACCCCAATTACGGAAAACATCTTACAGATGAACAAAAAAAACATCTTTCTGATATTAACACTGGCGAAAACAATCCTAATTACGGTAAACATCGTTCTGAAGAAACAAAGGCGAAAATGTCCGAATCGCAAAAAGCATACTGGGCTAAGAAAAAAGCCGAAAAAAATCTTGAAAATCAAAATGATTAGTGGTATAGTACATTGTATTAAATTTATGGAGGCTAGAAAATTGGCAAAAGTTTATTATGACGCAGATGTAGATTTTAGCATTATTAAAGATAAGACAATAGCTGTGCTTGGTTACGGAAGTCAAGGCGCGGGGCAATCAAGAAATCTCAAAGATTCGGGGCTGAATGTTATCATTGGACTCTATCAGGGGTCGCATTCTTGGGCACGTGCTGAAGAATACGGCTTTAAGGTTTACAATGTTGCAGACGCTGTAAAACAGGCTGATATTGTTATGGTTCTCGTACCTGACGAAAAACAGGCTGATTTATATCGTGACGAAATCGCGCCGAATTTGAAAGAAGGCGCAGCATTAGGATTTTCGCACGGCTTTAACGTCCACTACAATCAAATCGTTCCTCCTAAGACGGTTGATTGTTTCCTTGTGGCTCCCAAGGGGCCCGGGCACATCGTCAGAAGAGTTTTCGTAGAAGGCGGCGGCGTTCCTGACGTTTTCGCAGTTGAACAAGATGCAACCGGCAAAGCGTTTGATATTGCGCTTGCATATGCTCGCGGTATTGGCGGCACTCGCGCAGGTGTCATTCAAACGACTTTCAAAGAAGAAACTGAAACAGATTTATTCGGTGAGCAGGTAGTTCTTTGCGGAGGTATTACACACCTTATTCAAAATGGCTTTGAAACTTTGGTTAATGCTGGCTATCAGCCGGAAATTGCCTACTTTGAAGTTTTTCATGAAATGAAATTGATCGTCGATCTTATGAATGAAGGCGGTATGGCGAAAATGCGTAAATCCATTAGCGATACTGCAGAATACGGCGACTATACAACCGGACCGAAAATCATTACGCCTGAAGTTCGCAAGGCAATGGAAAAAGCCCTTGAGGAAATTCAAGACGGCACATTTGCGCGTAATTGGTTAGTAGAAAACCGCGCCGCAGGTCGTGCAAACTTCTTGGCACAACGCAGAATCCACGCTGAACATCAAATTGAACAAGTCGGCGCAAAACTTCGCGGCATGATGAGCTGGCTCAAAGATAAAGGCGATTTAAGCAAAGATTAAAATAAACTGACAATTAACGGTTGAGGTTAGAAAATTCTAACCTCTTTTTTGTTTGGAGGAATTATTTTGTACAAGAAACTTGAAAACTTGAAAAAAAATCTGCGCGAAATGGGGAGCGTGGCAGTTGCATTCAGCGGCGGCGTAGATTCAACATTTTTGCTAAAAATTGCAAAGGAAGTTTTGGGCGATAAAGTAATTGCGGTAACTGCGTCATCAGAATTTTTTCCTGCGCGTGAAACTTTGGAGGCGGTGGAATTTTGCCGCGCCGAAAATATCAAACAAATTTCTTTCAGCGAAAATATTTTAAGCGTGGAAAATATCAGCGAAAATCCTGAAAATCGCTGCTACATTTGCAAAAAAACTTTGTTCAAAAAAATTCTGGAAATTGCCGCCGAAAATAAAATTTCCTACGTTGCGGAAGGTTCAAATATGGACGACAACGGCGACTACAGACCGGGCTTAAAAGCCATTGCCGAATTGAAAATTAAAAGTCCTCTGCGCGAGGCTGAACTCTATAAAAGCGAAATTCGCCAACTTTCCAAAGATTTAAATTTGAAAACTTTTGACAAGCCGTCATTTGCTTGCCTTGCCTCAAGATTCGTTTATGGCGAAAATATTACAGCTGAAAAATTAAAAATGGTTGACGCCGCCGAACAATTTTTACTGGACAAAAATTTTAAACAGTTCCGCGTTCGTATTCATAACAATCTTGCACGAATTGAAATTTTGCCCGCCGAATTTGAAAAACTTTTAAACCTGCGCGAAGAAATTATTTTGCAGTTTAAAAATTGCGGCTTTAATTACGTTGCACTTGATTTGCAAGGTTACCGTACCGGCAGTATGAATGAAACACTCAAAAAAAGGAATAATGACGCCTTTAACGAATAAAACCAAAAAGGCGGTGATGAAAATGCTGTACGCGATGATTGATATTGGTTCAAATACAATCAGAATGGCGATTTACGAAATTGACGGCGACAGGGTAGAAATGCTGATGAAGAAAAAAAATTTCGTCGGTCTGGCGTCGTATGTCAAAGACGGCTATATGACACGTGCCGGAATTGATAAAGTTGTAGATGTTCTTTCAGATTACAGATATTTTTTGGACGAATTGGGGATAAATCGCGTAACGGCGTTTACAACTGCGGCTCTTCGCAATTCGGTAAATGGCTATGATGCGGTTGAAGAAATTTCCTATCGCACGGGAACGAATATTCATTTGATGAGCGGTGACGACGAGGCGACTTTTGATTTTATTGGAGCGACGCACGATTTGCCGGATGACAGCGGACTTTTAATTGACATTGGCGGCGGCAGTACCGAAATTGTTTATTTTTCAAAAGGCGCAATTAAAGTTAAAGTGAGCCTGCCTATTGGTTCATTGAGTTTTCACACGCGCTATACCGGCGTTCACATTTTGCCGAGTGAATCAGAATTAGCCGAAATGTACGCGGAGGCAGAGGCAACCGTCAGCGCGGTTGAAGAATTTCGTTACGTTTCACACGCGCAAATTTGCGGAATTGGCGGCACTTTCAAAGGCGCAATGGCTCTTTATAATGCAATGTACGGAATGTCACACCGAAATATGAGAATGGACGTTAAAAGGATTCATGATATTTTGCAACATTTTCAGCGCGACCATGAATTAATTGTTCCCGATAAAGTTTTATTAATGCGAACGGTTCCTGAACGTATGCACACATTTATGCCCGGTCTTGTAATTGCTGACGTGTTGGCAAAGCGTTTCGGAAGTTATCAAATTATTTACAGTGATTCCGGCGTGCGTGAAGGTTATATTTATTCAAAAATTTTGAACAACGAGGATTTTTAAGAGGTGAATAAAAATAATTCTTTCACGAAGAAAATTTATAAAATTGACAGGCTTAACTGTCGGCAGTCTTTTAATGTTACCACAATTTATTGAAGGAGGAATTTCAATGGCAAGCCCTCATAATTCAGCAGAAATTGGCGATATTGCCGAACGAGTTTTATTGCCGGGCGATCCCGTCCGCGCAAAAGTTATCGCTAAAAATTTTTTAAGCGACGTGAAACAGTATACCGAAGTCCGCAACATGTACGGTTTCACGGGAAAATATAAAGGCGTTCCCGTTTCCATTCAAGCAACGGGTATGGGTATTCCGTCATTTTCAATTTATGTACATGAGCTGATTCACGTTTACGGCGCAAAAAAGTTAATTCGTATTGGAACTTGCGGCGGTATGCACAAAGATTTAAATCTGCGCGACGTTTTAATAGCGCAAGGCGTTTCAACTGATTCTTCGATTGTCGAAAAAACTTTTGGCGGCGCAATAAATTTTTCACTTTTGGCAGACTTTGATTTATTGAGTAAAGCCGTTACCAATGCAAAAAAATTAAAAATTCCTGCGAAGGTCGGCAACGTCATTTGTACTGACAGATTTTACAACGACTACAACGACAAAGACGGCGTTTTTTCTGCGAACGGGCAAACTCTCAATGAAAAAATGATTCAGCACGGAATTTTGGCAGTTGAAATGGAATCTGCCGCGCTGTATTTATTGGCAGCCGAAGCGCAAGTTCAAGGATTGGCGATTTTCACTGTAAGCGATCACGTTGTAAAAAAAGAGTACACGACGGCAGAGGAACGCGAAAAAGATTTTAACGATATGGTAAAAATTGCATTGGAAACTGTGATACAGGAATGAAAATTAAAAAGACGAACGCCGCCAGAATTTTGGACAAGTTGAAAATTCCCTACGAAATTAAAACTTACGAAGTTGACGAAGACGATTTATCAGCCGTCCACGTTGCAGAAACTGCGGGTATTGATATTGACACGGTTTTTAAAACTTTGGTAACGCGCGGCGATAAAACCGGCGTAATTATGGCGGTTATCAACGGCAACGACGAAATTAATTTAAAAAGTTTGGCGAAGGCAAGCGGCAATAAATCTGTAGAAATGATTGCACTCAAGGAACTTTTACCGCTTACAGGCTACGTTAGGGGCGGTTGCAGTCCGCTCGGTGCAAAAAAAGATTATCCCGTTTATCTGGACAGTAAAGCCTTGACGCACGAAAAAATTTCAATTAGCGCAGGTCAACGCGGTATGCAGTTAATTCTTTCGCCTCAAGACTTAGTTAAAGCAACTAATGCAACAGTTGCTGATTTAATTTAAAAATTTTTGAACGTCGCGCAGGTTCGGCGGCGTTTTTTTATTTACAAGAAAAATTAATTTTGATAAAATTTCAGCGTGTAGTATAAAAAATTTTTAAGGAGGCTTAAAAAATGGCTTATTTGGGAGAAGATATTAAAAAGTTAGGCTTTGGGCTTATGCGCCTGCCAAAAAAAGATGAAGTCATTGACGTGGAACAAGTCAAGCAAATGGTAGATTTATTTTTGTCGAAAGGTTTCACGTACTTTGATACGGCGTGGGCTTATCCCGGCAGTGAAGATGCAATTCGTCAAGCGTTGGTTGAGCGTTATCCCCGTGAAAAATTTCAGCTTGCTACAAAAAACGCGGCATGGATTAACTGTAAAACTCGTGAAGACGCCATTCACCAATTTGAAACTTCGTTGAAACAGACGGGCGCAGGTTATTTTGATTTTTATCTTTTACACAATTTGGGCGAAGGTCGCACAAAATTTTTTGAAGACTTCAAAATGTGGGACTTTGTAAAGGAACAAAAAGCCGCAGGTAAAATTAAACACATTGGCTTTTCATTCCATTCGACGCCGGAAGAATTGGACGAAATTTTAACGAAACATCCAGAGGCGGAATTTGTGCAACTTCAAATAAATTATGCAGATTGGGAAAATCCTGCAATACAATCTCGCGGCGTCTATGAAATGGCACGTAAACACGGCAAGCCCGTTATAATTATGGAGCCGGTAAAAGGCGGCTTGTTGGCGAATCCACCTGAACAAGTTGCAGACGTTTTCAAAAAAGCTAATCCTGAAACTTCGCTTGCAAGTTGGGCAATTCGTTTTTCGGCAAGTTTGGATGGCGTTATAGTTGTCCTTTCCGGTATGTCGAATTTGGAGCAAATGGAAAATAATACCTCTTACATGGAAAATTTCCAAAAACTCAACGATTCAGAAAAAGCAACCGTTGAAGAGGCACGCCGCGTTATGGCGTCAATTCCGTTGATTCCTTGTACAACTTGCAATTATTGCGCTAAAGTTTGCCCGCAGAATATTGGAATTTCCGGCTCATTTACTGCGATGAATATTTACACGCTGTACAAAAATCTTGACACTGCAAAACATCAGGAAGAATGGCTTGTAAAATGGCACGATAAAAAACCTGCCAAAGATTGTATCAAGTGCGGAGCTTGCGAAAAAGTTTGCCCGCAACATATTCAAATCAGAAAAGAACTTGTAAACGTTGCAAAAACTTTAGGATAAAATTTTTCAAATAAAAATTTTTAAGTGCGTCGTAAAATTGCGGCGTATTTTTTTATTGTCAAAACTAGGATTTTTTGTTGACACGGCGAAAGATATTTGTTATAAAAAATCTTAAAATGTTACGGTAGGAAATTTCTATGATAAAAAATGAAATCAGTTTAAAAAGATTGACTAACGCCATCAGCGAAGTTAAGACGATAAAACTAACGGGCAAAGTTACTCAAATTGTCGGTTTGGTAATTGAAACGAGCGGACCTTCTGTAAGCGTTGGCGAACTTTGCTACGTTTACCCGAAGACGCCAAACGCTAAGCCAATTCCTGCTGAAGTTGTCGGTTTTCGTGAAGGCAAAGTTATGCTTATGCCTGTTGGCGAAATGGCGGGCGTTGGTCCCGGCTGTGAAGTTGTAGCCGCGCAAAAAATGTTACAAGTTAAAGTTGGCGATGAACTTTTAGGCAGAGTTTTGGACGGCTTAGGTAATCCAATGGATGGACTGCCGCCTATTGCCTCAAAAATTGAATATCCGCTTATGGCACCGCCGCCGCCGCCTTTAACTCGTCCGCGTATCAATGAAAATCTTTATGTTGGCGTTCGTGCGGTTGACGGACTTATAACAATGGGCAGCGGGCAACGTATTGGAATAATGGCAGGTTCCGGCGTTGGCAAGTCTACGCTCCTTTCAATGATAGCCCGTAATACTGAAGCGGATATTTCAGTTATTGCACTTGTTGGCGAACGCGGGCGCGAAGTTAGAGATTTTATCGAACGTGACTTGGGCGAAGAAGGCTTGAAACGCGCTGTAGTAGTTGTTGCAACTTCAGATCAGCCCGCACTTGTCAGAATCAAGGGCGCAATGACTGCCACAGCTATTGCAGAATATTTCCGCGACACGGGACACAAAGTTATTTTGATGATGGACTCTGTAACACGTTTTGCAATGGCACAGCGCGAAGTTGGCTTGACTATTGGCGAGCCGCCTGCAACACGCGGCTATACGCCTTCAGTTTTTGCACTTTTGCCGAGACTTTTGGAACGCGCAGGAACAAGCGACACCGGCTCAATCACTGGGATTTATACGGTATTGGTTGATGGCGATGATATGAATGAACCTATTGCGGACGCCGTGCGCTCAATTTTGGACGGGCATATAGTTTTGAGTAGAAATATCGCCGCGCAGAATCATTTTCCTGCTATTGACGTTTTGGGAAGTGTCAGCCGTGTAATGAATGAAGTTGTAACGCCTGAACACTTGCAAGCTGCGCAAAATATGCGTGCTTTAATGGCAACTTACCGCGACGCCGAAGATTTAATTCATATTGGCGCGTATGTCAAAGGCTCAAGCAAGCGAATTGACGCCGCCATAGCGAAAATTGACGCCATTAATGATTTTCTCTGTCAAGGAATTTTTGAAGTTGACACTTATGACGCCACGAAGAAAAAATTAATTGCTATTTCCGGCAAAATTTAGTTTTTAGGTTATAGGTGTTAGGTTTTAGGTGTTAGGTTTTAGGTGTTAGGAGCAAATGCTCCTACTCGTCGCATTTGCAACCCTGACGCGCCGTAAAGAGCACTTTCTTTTGGTTGCAAATTTGATGAGTAAGAAAATTTGCTTTCTTTTTGCTCCGGAAAAGAAAAGTACATTTAACGATAAAAGAATAATTCTAAAAAAAATTTTAAAGCTATGAAAAAATTTAAATTTCAACTCGAAACATTATTAAAGGTAACGCGGCGCAAAAAAGACGACGCAGAAATGGCATTTGCTGAAGTTTCGCGCAGGCTTGAGGAACACCGCGCCCGCTTGCAGGAACTTTTACACGAATTGCAAGCCGGTCAAAAAGAATATTCCGAAATGACAGCCGAAGGACGCACTATCAAAGTTGGCGTAATTGTAACGTACAATAATTTTTTTAACTGGAAACGTGAACAAATAGAAAGTCAGCAGCAATTAATTTTAAAAACTATGCAGGAACGACAGCAAAAGTTGAAGAAATTAATGGAGTTGATAACTTATGTTAAAAGTATCGAACAACTGAAAGAAAAACGACTGCGCGAATACAATGAGGCAGTACTTGCAGAGGAGCAAAAATTTTTGGATGAAGTTGGTTTGCAACTTTACATGAGGCAGAATTAATTTGAAAGGCGATGAAAAAAATTGGCGACACAATCTATTGAAAGTATTCCTGCTATCAGCAGAATAGCCGAAATTCAACAACGTATCAAAGATATTCAAAGAACTTTCGGTATCAAAATTTCCGATAATAAATTTCAAGCAACTTTGGAACAGGAAATGGAAAAAATTAAACCCTTGCCAAAGGTTAAACCTATTGAACAATTTTTGGCAGAAAATAAACTCCCGCCGGTTAATGAAAACGCGGAGGCTAACGCTCAAAGAATTGCCACAATTTTAAAATCTGAAGATAAGGCAACTGAAGCTGTAAAAATTTACGATTCATCAGGAATTGATGAAAAAATTTCCAAAAGTGCAAGCCAAATTCGCACGGAAAACGCCGCGCCAACTGCAACCGAAGAAATGATTGAGGCGGCGGCGCGTCATTATGGCGTTGAATCAGATTTAGTGAAAGCCATTGCAACCGCTGAATCAAATATGAATCAAGAGGCGCGTTCCTACGTTGGAGCTATTGGCGTTATGCAACTTATGCCGGAAACTGCCGAAAGTTTGGGCGTTGATCCTTACGACGAAAGACAAAATATTGAGGGCGGCGCACATTACGTCCGCCAAATGTTGGACAAGTTTAACGGCAACCTTAAAAATGCTATTGCCGCTTATAACGCCGGACCCGGCGCAGTTCAAAAATATGGAGGCGTTCCACCTTACAGCGAAACTCAAAATTACGTCGGGCGCGTTTTAGATTTTTATGTTAAATAGAAAGGCGTTGCGTTATGGCTAAGAAAAAAAGCATCTTCAAACGAATTTTCTATATATTTTTGGCATTATTTTTCTTGTTAGTTTTGGCAGTCGGCGGAATTTTTGCGGCGGTACATTTTGAATATTTGGATCGCGCAGTTGTCGAAGAAAAACTTCAATGGGCAAATGAAGTAGTCGGCTTGTACAAATTGCCGCTGGTAGGTTACGGCGGAGCATTTGAATATTTTGAAGTGCCGGAAGGCGTAATTTGGCCTGAACCGGAGCCGGAACCTGAACCAGAACCGGAACCTGTCGAAGTTGCAGTTACACCTACACCGCCGCCTGTTGTCGAACCGCCACCGCGCCAATCTAAAGAAGTTAAAATTTCTCAAAAAGAATTGGAAGCACAAGCCGCCGCACGTGAAGCCGCCGAAAAAAAACGTATTTCAAAACTTGCAAGAATTTATGACAATATGAAACCGGAAGAAGCCGCAAAGGCACTTGACAGCGTGAATTTAGATACAACCGTTTCGATTTTACAGAAAATGGACGAAAGTAACGCCGGAAAAATTTTGGCGAAAATGGAACCGCAACTTGCCGCTCAAATTACTCAAATTATGATGGACGGCAACCGCCGCAGTTTCTAAAATAAAAAAAGCCGCTCATTTAGAGCGGTTTATTTTTTTATGGCAAGTCAGGTAAATTCTTTGCAACTGCAGAATTTTTTACAACTTCCTCAATTCGCTGATCCAAAATTAATTCTTGCTTGTGAATACTTTCGGCGCGTTCAAATTCAACTTCATCATCATTTAAAATTCCCCGTGCATAAGCGTTCCACGCCTCAATAGTAACTTTTGTAGATTCTTTACGAAGATTCGCCAAATACATTGCGCCTGCCGGAATTTCAATTTGATTAAGCTCGGCTTGCCTGTCCTCAAGCGTTGGAATGATTTTATCTTTGATATAATTTGCAATTCGTTCGCGTTGATTATAATCCATTACGCCGCTTGAAGTGCGTTGCATTATAATGAAATTCGATTGCTCAATAGCAAAAAGATAATTGTAGCTGTCCACAATTTCGGCGGTTGAGTCAAGATATTTTTCAATCGCCGCCTGTATAATCGGCGTCACAGTTTCCAGATATTCTTTGTAGTTGTCAACGCTAACGATTTTCCAAGAATTGTCATCAAAGCCAAAACTTAGTCCCGGAAAATCCCACGTTTCGCCGAAAAGTTCAAAAGTTCTTCCGGCAACTTGCCAACCCAAATTGCTAAAATTTTCCAATGTAATTTTCAAAACAAACGGCGTATTTGTAGTTTCTTCAACAACATGCACTTCAGCAGTTGCCTTGTCGCCCAAATGTTCAATGTTTTCTACACTGACAATTCTTGTGTTACGAATAAAACTGCGTTCAAGCAACAATTCAAAATCTATTCCAAGTTGCCGACCTTTCAAAATTTCTTCCGGCAAAGTCCAATTACCCGTTGAAATTTTTGTATTGATAACTTTGACAGCACCGGCGCACATTTGCGAACGTATCAGCACATAAAAATTTTCAAATAGCAGGCGTTCACTCATTGAAATATTTTCGTCATTTTTGAACATATCGCCGGTTAAATCGTCGTAAGCCCGCATTGTGATTGTAAGTAAATCTGCGCGGCGGTTGAAAGTTGCAACGTCGCCTTCATTTACCGCAGTTACAATTTCATTTATTGCATAGGACGGAGTTTTTGTGCGGCTGGCGTAATGCCAAATTGCAAAACTCGTTCCAAATATCAGCAGAATCAAAAAAATTAATCGTTCGTACCTGATACGCCGACGGCGGGCAGCAACTCTTTTATTCCAAGTATAATCGTCCACAAAATTCCCCATTCTGAAGTTTTTGTGATATTATAGCCAAAGTTAAAAAAATTGTAAACGTGGTGATAAAGTTGAGACTTCAGCAGTGCGAATTTATAAACGTTCCGGACGCTGAAAATTTAATTGTGGCAGGCGGACGGCGTCCTGATTCAGATTTTTTTAAAAATCTTGCACGTGGCAGGAAAATTTTTGCCGTCGATAAAGGAATTGAAATTTGCAAAGGCTGTAACATTTTGCCGGAAATTTTAATTGGAGACTTTGACAGCGCGGAAATTGCCGCCGTTAATTGGGCGATTGAAAATAAAATTCCAATCGAAAAGCATCCTGTTGAAAAAGATTTTACTGATACGCAGTTGGCGTTGGAACTTTTGGGCAAAAATATTTCTGCGATTGTAACGGGAATTTTTGGCGGGCGTCTAGATCATTTATTCAGCAACGTTTTTACCTGCGCGAACTATGAAAAAATTTTTCTTGCCGACGAACGGGAAATTATTTTCTACGTCAAAGGCGGCGAATTTGTTGAAGTACAATTTTTTGAAATTCCAATGGCAATTTCACTTTTGCCGATAACTGAAACTTGCGAAGGCGTCACGACTGAAAATTTGCATTGGGAAATTTCCAACGCCACGCTTAAACAAAATTTGCCAAACGCCGTCAGCAACCGCGTTGAAAATTCCAAAATAAAAATAAGCGTCGAACGCGGGACGCTTGCAATTTATTTTTGTTTTAGTGATTCAATTTCAGCTTGAATTTGTAAAAATTTTTCAGATTGTACAGCGGCGGGACTTTTTGACATTTCATCAAGTACGCGCTGCAGTTTTGAAATTTTTTGCTGATAGAATTTTTTCAGCAGCGGCGAATTTTCTTTCTTAGTTGTAGTGGTAATAAAAGCGGGATTTTTAACCGCGCTGATTATTTCGTAGATAATCCCGCCGACTTCCGCCAATTCAATATCTGCTACGTACCACGAATTATTTTTCAGCCACGCTTGCAACTTTTCGATAGCGTTCATTGGTTGCAAAATTAATTGTTTGGCTGAATTTGTAATTTGCGGCGAATCGTTCAAAATTTCGGCGATTAACGCGCCGCCCATTCCCGCAATACAAATTGTTTCAACTTCGCCTTCGCGCAGGACTTTTAAACCGTCGCCTAATCTTACGTCGATAAAATCACTTAAACCGGCGGCGGCGATATTTTTTTTGGCGGCGTCAAGCGGCTTTGAATTTAAATCGCTTGCTACTACATACGACGCCACAGAATTTTTTACAAGCTCAATCGCTAAATAGCCGTGATCCGCTCCAACGTCAGCAACGCGGCTATTTTTCTCAACAAAATTCATTACCGCTTTAATTCTTGAATCAATCATAAATTCACCAACTAATTTTGGGCAAAAAAAATGGCTCCCCGGACTGGACTCGAACCAGTGACTCCCTGATTAACAGTCAGGTGCTCTACCGACTGAGCTACCGAGGAACGTTACGTTATGGACTGAATTATAATCAAAGTTTTAAAACTTGTCAACCGTGTTTTAAAATTTTGTGCAAGATTCAAAGTTAAATGCTATAATACATAAAAATTTTAGATAGGTGGTACTGAATGAGGGTAAAAATTTTTTTATTAATCGACGCACTTGTTACAAGTATTTTCACGGTGTATGCCTTTTTCATGCGCGGTGAAGAAATTGCAATTTTAGCCGGAATATCAATTTTTATAGCACTTTTTCCAATTTGTTTATGGCTGTCAAAGTCTTTAGTTTTGCAAGCCGCCAAAAATGTTCTCTCCAAAAGTGATGTAACAGTTAATAACAAAGAGGCACTTTTAAAAGTTGTCGAAGTCGATACGGTTGCAATGCCAATGAACAGATTTTTGACGAACGGCGAATATTTTGTTACGGATTTATTTTCAGAAACACTTTCGCAAAATGAAGTTTTATCCTACGCGGCGTCAATAGAACAGTATTCAGAAAATTCAATGGGCAAACTGATTTATAAAACTGCACTTGGACGCGGCTTAAAAATTATGAAAGTCAGCGCGTTTCAAGAATTTCCTGCGCGTGGTGCTGAAGCATTAATGGAACAAAAACCCGTTAGAATTGGCAACCCGCAGTGGATTCAAGATCAAGGCGTAACTATCAGCAACATACTTTTAACGAAGGCGGATCAACTTGCAGTACACGGAAAGACGCCGCTAATTTTGAGTATTGGAAAAATGGCGCGGGGAATTGTCGCTTTGAAAGATGAAGTTAATCCCGAAACAAAAAGTTTTATTTCAATTTTAAATCATAACGGCTTACAACCGGCACTTTTAACCGCCGCCAACAGACGCACTGCAAAAAATTTCGCCAAAGATATGAAAGTTGAAACTGTAAGAACAGACCTTGCGCCGGATGATAAAGCACGAGAAATTCAAATTCTGCGCGCCAAAAAACAAAATATCGCAATGATTGGCGACGAAATTAACGACTTGCCTGCAATGCTTACGGCTGACGTATCAATAATTTTTAAAGATGGCTCTATGTCGCCGCTAACCGAAGACAGCGATATTAAACCGGACTTTGAAATTTCATCACTACACAAATTTTTCACATTGCGGGAAGTTGCAATTTACGCAAAAAAAATTATCAAACAAAATTTAATAATTTCATATTTGACAATGATAATTTTGACGCCGCCCGCAATTATGTTGGCGTTGCTTGAAAATATGCCGTTCCCGTTTTCGCCGCCAATCGCCGCCGTCGGTGTCATACTTGCAATAGTATTAATTTTTACAAATTCCCTAAGAATGCGCGGAAGCAGAAAATCAAATTTAATTATAAATTACCAAGATTTTTAGTCAGTGTATCTGTCAATAAATTCAAAGACTCGTTCAAAATATTTGGGCGGGTCATTTCTTTTGGAGTCAGCGTGTCCGGCACCTTCAACGACGAATTTTTCTTTAACGGGAGCATTCGACGCGTTATAAAGTCTGTCCAACATTTCAAAAGGAACGAGAGTATCTTTATCGCCGTGAATGAAAAGCGTTGGGACTTTTGAATTTGGGACGCTAAGAATTGGCGCGGCGTCAGACACTGCAACGCCGGTTTCAATTTTACTTACCATATTAACAAAATTCATAATTGGAAATTCCGGCAGACCGAAAATTATTTTAAGTTGCCCTGTGAACATTTCATAAGCGGTAGTATAGCCGCAATCTTCGACGACGGCGCAAAGATTTTTAATATCAAGTGCGGACGCCATTAAAACCGTAGCCGCGCCCATTGAAACGCCATGAAGAACAATTTTAGCTTGTGGATCACGTTCGACAATTTGTTCAGCCCAAACTTCAATATCTTCACTTTCAAGCACGCCCATTGTTAAATAAATTCCATCACTTGTACCGGAGGCGCGTAAATCCGGCGTTAAAACGTTGTAACCTTGCTTTAAATATTCTTCCGCGTAGTCAAAGGCGAAAGTTTGATCTCTGCCGTAGCCGTGAACTAAAATTGCCCATTTATGGCTGTCATTGTTCGGAAAAAAATGTGTAGCGTACAAATTTAAGCCGTCAAAACTTTGTACAGTCCAAATTTCATTCTGAAAATCAGGTTGATCCGGCGCAATTAAACTTGGATCAGCAATATTGGCTGTAGCTTGTGGCGGGCTATTGTCAGTGCGTTTGAGTGCGAATGTTACAAAATAATCGCCAATAAAATAACCGACGGCAACGAAAATAAAAGCAATTATCGAAATTGTGATTAGGAATTTTTTCACGGCGTTCAACTCCAAAAAAATAATTCTAGTACCTAAAAAAGCCTCTCCGATTGAAGAGGCTGTTAAATTTCAAAATTATGGTCGGGATGACAGGACTTGAACCTGCGACCTCATCGTCCCGAACGATGCGCGCTACCAAACTGTGCTACATCCCGTAAACGCCGTTAATTATATCATCTTTTAAAAAAATTGCAATAGCTACAAAAAATTTTTTAAACTTTAACGGAATTAGAATTTAAACTGACGAATTGCGGGAACTTTTCTGCAAATATTATGATAACCTGTAAAGCGGCGGTAGAGATTTTCCCGTTTTGAAAATCCTCAAAACTTTGAGCGCGTCTTAAAACATGATCATTGTCGATAGTTAAGCCTTTTTGCCAATCGTCAATCAAAACATTTACAAATTGCCCAATAAAATTTTCATCAATCGCCGACAATTTAACGCCGGTTTCTTTGAAGGCGTTGGCAATTTCGTGCGCCGTCCACATTGCCAATTCTGCAATTTCATTTTTATCAAGTTCATCAATTCGTTTATCATCAAAATCAGCCATTTAATCAGCCCATTTCATTTTAATTTTCTTGATAAGAATACTGGATTTTTAAATTTTGTCAACGCAGAATAAATTTTTGTACAGTCTTTGGCAAAATTTTAGTACACTGTCCGGGGACAATTTTAAATTTTTTGCAGAAAAAATGGCGTGTTGACGCGGTTTAAAAATTTTTTAAAAAATTTTAAAAAAAATGCTTGACAAAAAGGAAATAATGAAGTATTATACGCA
>CALFJB010000009.1 GCA_937877565.1 uncultured Selenomonadales bacterium
TATCGTGCCGCGTTAAATCTTCGCCTTCCTTGCCTACAACCTGCCCTAACCATTTTTGCAAGCGCGGGTCGCTTACGTTGTCATTGTAAATCCAATTTTCATTGCCGGTATTATACGGCGGGTCAATGTAAATGCACTTGATTTTATTTTCATAGCGCGGCAACAAAGATTTAAGCGCAATTAAATTATCGCCGTGAATTATAGAATTTTCACTGTTGCCGACTGAAAATTTTTTATCTAGGAAATGGTAAGCAACTTTCTGATGATAGGTAACGACTTTATCTTTGCCGAGCCAACTAAGATTGGGCATTTGAACACCTCCGCAATTATGATTTTAAATTTTTAGCGTATTCAGTGGCTTTTCTGCTCAATTCACGAACAGAAATATTTTGATTCAAATTTTCTTCGCGCCACTTTGTGTAGTCAAAATTTTCACGGCTTATCAATGAAATAAATCTTTCGGCGTCAACCGTTCCGAGTTTTTCATTCAAAATTTTCATTCCGGCTAATCTGATTGAGTTGTCAGTTTCAGTAAACATTCATTCAACCTCCTGCAAAAAATTTATCGGACTTACAATTTTAATTGCGTCAACAGGCGTATTCAATAATTTTTTATCGACGGTAATAAAATAATCGCAGTTTGCAAAAATCGCGCAGGCAATGTGCAAGGCGTCATAAGTTTTAAAATTTTTTTCTGCTTGCAATTTTTCGGCAGTCAAAATAATTTCTTCGTTTTCTTCAGAAATATTTTCTTTCGCAATGAACCGCCAATTTGAAATTTGAAATTTTTTATCGTCGTAAGGATTATTTTTATTTTCGTAGTCCAAAATGTAAGACCAAACTAAATTGTAAACGCCGCGCTTAATTTGATTCTGAATGTGCAACTTTGCAATAGTTTCAAGGTGAATTTTTATTTGCGTTTGGTCGTCAAAAGGGCGATTGTAGCAACAATTATCCAAATAAATTTTCATTGAATTTGAACACCTCCAAAAATTTATCGTGCGAAATAGGCGGTACTGCCGGTTTTCGTTTTAACAACTTCCAAACGCACGGGGACGCGGCGTTTTAATTCGTCAACGTGGGAAATAATCCCTACGAGCCGCCCGCCAACTTGTAAATCTGTCAGCGCGTTCATTGCAACATCAAGCGTTTCGCCGTCCAAACTGCCGAAGCCTTCATCAATGAAAATCGTATCGAGTTTTATACCGCCCGCCGTATTTTTGACGACCGCCGCCAATCCCAACGCCAAACTCAATGACGCCAAAAAACTTTCGCCGCCGCTCAAAGTTTCGACGGGGCGAGCCGTGCCGGTGTAGGCGTCCAAAATTTCCAAGTCCAGCCCTTCAAGTTTTTTTCTGGAGAGGGCATTTTTTTCATTGCGGAAACGATAACGCCCGCCGCTCATACGTTCAAGGCGTTCATTTGCCTCAAAAATAATATCGCTGAAAATGGCGCGCAGGTAGTAGCGTTGGAAAGTGATTTTCGATTTTTCGCCGTTGGCAACGTCAGAAAGTTTTTTCAGAATCTGATAATTTTTTTCTGAAGTTTTAATTTCGGCGTCAAGATTTTCAAGTTTTGCGGAAATATCCTGCAAGCGTTTCAAATTATTTTCAAGCGTGGCAAATTCGGCAACTGCGGCGGTATGTGAATCCTGCGCGAAATTTTTTTTATTTTGCAGTTCAGAAATATTTGGCGGGATTTTATCTTCAACTTTTTTAACGGCATCATTGTAGGATTTTTCGGCGGCTTGTACTTTGCCCGCGTATTCAGAATTTTGCTTTTCGAGGTTATGAAAATTTTCTTCGGCAAGTTTCCACGCGCTATCAAGTTTTTGCTTTTCAGTTTGAAGTGATTTTAAATCTGCGTCAATTTTTTTAATGTCAGATAAAAATTCGGCGGGAATTTGAGATTTTTTTTCTTCGACGATACCGCGCAAATTTTCGGCGGTACGCATTTTATTATCAGCGTCAACTTTGGCTTTTTGCACCTGTTCGATAACGCCCTTTGTAAAATCTTCGCCCTTAGCGATTCTTTCACGGCAAATTTTCAGATTTTCGGCGTTTTGCTTAGTTTCATTGTAAAAAGTTTCAGCGGCTGAAATTTCCATAACGTCCACAAATTTTTCAAGTAAATTTTTCTGCGCGTTAATTTTTTCCTCAATGGAAGTTATGGCGCGTTTGGCGGCGTCCAGTTCGATTTGCTTTTTGTTCAAAATATTTTCGGCGCGTTCAATTTCTTCATCAGTTGGAATAATTTCATCAGT
Organism: uncultured Selenomonadales bacterium; assembly: GCA_937877565.1. Taxonomy (GTDB): domain Bacteria; phylum Bacillota; class Negativicutes; order Selenomonadales; family Selenomonadaceae; genus Quinella. The sequence continues at coordinate 2,264 of CALFJB010000009.1, forward strand.
TACGGCAAGTTTTGGGTGGTGAATGGAGCCGCAAACGGGGCAAGGTTCGCCGTCGTGTAAATCTTGAGCCAACATTGCGGCGGTACAAAGTTTTTGCAAAAGTTGCAAGCGTTTCAAATTATTTTGCGCGGCGTCGAAATTTTTATTGGCAACTTCCAAACGTTTCTGCGCGGCTACTGATTCTTTTTTTAGGCGTTCAATTTCGGCTAAACATTTTGCGCGGTCTTTGGCGTCTTTAAGTTTTTGCGTAGCTTTTACAAAATTTGCGTCGGCGTCCTGCAATTTGGCGGCTTGATTTTTTAAATCTGTAAGTGTATCTTCACATTTCTTTTGCTGAATTTCCAACTTGTTCAAGGATTTTTGCGCGGCAGTTTCAGCGTCCTTAGCCTTTGCAAATTCTTTTTCTTTAGTTTCAAGTTCAGAAATTGCGGCGGCGATTTTATTTAATTCGGCGATTTTATTTTTGAGGTCGTCGCGCAGGTTTTCTTCAGATTTTCGCTTTTCGTATTCGGTACTTGCAATTTTTAAATCGGCAGAAATTTTTTCAAGTGCAATTTTAGAATCTGACAAAATTTTTTTAGCGGCGTTAAGGTTTTCAAAGTCTTTATTAAGAATTTCGGCAGCGGTTAAATCTTTGGCGGCTTTATCCAAATTTACTTTAAGCGCGGCAACTTTATTTTTGGAGGCGTTAAGATTTCCTGCAAAATTTTCAAGCAGTACAGGCAAATTTATTTCTTCGTCGGTAACGTTGCAAATTTGGCGGGCGTCATTTTTCAAATTGTTTTGTTGAGCGTCAAGGTCGTTGCAAATTTTTTCGGCGTTTTTAGATTTATCTTTCAAGTGATTTTCAATCAGCGCGTAAAAATTGGCGTCGAAAATCATATTTAAAACTTCGCCGCGTTCCTTTGAATTTGCAAGCAAAAATTTTTTGAAACTGCCCTGCGGCAAAAGTATAACCTGCCGAAATTGTTCAATCTTAAAACCAATAATTTCTTGTACAATTTTATTAACTTTTTGTGCGCCGCTGTCCAGTAAAATATTATTGCGGTAAATTTCGGCGGAAGTGTCAGCGTCGTCAGTTTTCAAGCCGCGCCGAATTTTATAAATTTTTTCGCCCAATGCAAAAGTAAATTCAACTTCAGTTTTGATATTTGCCGACGCCTGTTCGGAGCGTAACATTTTTGCATTTCTTTCGCCGCCGGAGCTGTTGCCGTAAAGTGCGTAACACATAGCATCAAGAATTGAAGTTTTGCCCGCGCCGGTTGCGCCGTGTATCAGAAAAAAATTTTCGCCGTCTAAGCCTTTTTCAAAATTTAATTCAACGGTTTTTGCAAACGGTTCAAACGCCGTCATTTTTAAATTTATTGGTTTCATTTTTATTCCTCCAATGAAAAAAATATTTGCACGTTCAAAAAAGCTGTGCTATAATACGCGCGTTACTTTGAAAGGAGTGAAATTTTTATGTCCGCTTATTGCGAGATTTGTCATAAAGGTACTATGTCAGGAATGAACGTCAGCCACTCACATCTGAAAACCAAACGTAAATGGAAACCGAATATTCAACGCGTTCGCGCAGTTGTTGACGGCGAAATTAAACGCGTCAATGTTTGCACTCGTTGCCTTCGTACCGGAAAAGTTCAACGCGCTATTTGATTGTTGATGGCTAAAAAAAGCCTCGCTCAAAAAAATTGGGCGAGGTTTTTTTATTGGAAAAAAATTTCAGATTCAAACATTCTGTTCCAAGGAAATTGAACGCGCAACTTACTTTTTATTCGGACTTCCGGTAAATTATCTTCCACAAAATTTGTCAAAAGTTGCTCACACAATTCGGCGGCTTCATATTTTTTATCTTCCAACAAATTGTAGTAGCCGTAACCGTTCATCCATCTTAAACGCGCCGAAACGTTGTTTCTAATATTCGCCTGATAAGCCCAGTCGTCAAGATAACGCGCGAATAAAATTTGGTTTTTGTCTTCCTTGCTCATTCGACGCGCCAAAATTCCTGTTGAAAGTGCAAAGCCCGCTGAATTTGTGGCAGTGTTCCAGCCCGCGTAGGAATTTAATTTAAAAAGCAATTTTCGATTTTTAAATTGCTCCATTAAAGCGTTGTCCGCGCCGTTAGCAAAAGTAACATCGGCAACTGAAACAGGTTTTCCGGCGTTTAAATAGTTTTGCACGCTGTTTACAAATTGGGGAGTACCACGCCGCGCAGTTGCAGTATTTATCGCGTTCATTGCCTCATAAGTTTTGCCTTCAACGTCGGTATTTATCGCCAAAATAAAATCTGCGTCGTTAGCGTCATAAACACGATTTGCGCCCAGTGCCATAAATTCAGCGTTAATTGAAGTGTCAATCGTTTCATCTGAATACGATGGAATAGTTTTACCACCTGCACCCAAATTGTACGAAACAAAAACCGAAGTTTTATTTTTGGCACGGTCGTTAATTGCGCGTGTCAAAAGTAGCAATCCCATTTCATCAATACCGGCGGTCGTCTGATATTTATCTTTGGTAATTGCCGCGCCGTACTTTGTCAAGTTTCGCCCTTCCATATGAGTTTGAGAATAAGGCGCGTTGTCGTCCCTGCCGAGTAAAAGGCAGTTGAAAATTTTTTCGCCCGCCATATCGATAAGCTTTTCATTAGCCTCAAAATTTTTTTCGCGGCGATCCTTCCAATCGCTCCAAGCTCGCGCAGGAATTAATTTTTGCAGAAATACAATTTCTTTATTTTCGCGCGGCGTCAAGCCTTCAATTTCGTGCTTATCAATTAAAGCAGTGTAACGAAAAATATTTGCGCCGTAATTTCTGTAATAATCCGGTTCTTCGTAACCTGACGCTAAACCATTGCGCGGCGTCCTCATTACCGAGCCAAAAACATAAATTGGCAACTTTTTATGTTTCTTGCGAAAATCCCGGAAAAGTTCGGCACGTTCCAAAATAACTTGCTTATCGTATTGATGTTTACGCGAAGAAACTAAACTGCCGTACAGCATAGAATCCGCCGAAATTACAGCGGCTTTTATATCTTTTTTGGTATTTTGTTCAAGCCATTCCCACAATCTGTCAGGATTGCCCAAATCGTCACGGCTGCCCATAATTTCTTTTGGCGGTACAATGACTTGATAACCCGCCTTTTCGATAATTTCAATAGTTTGATTGTAAACAATCGGGCGGTTATCGTGCGGAATGTACAAAATTTTTTCCGGCTCAATTTTTTTACGTTTTGCATTGGCGTCCGGCGTCGCTGTAAAAATTCCAATAAAACTAAGTGCCACGCCCAAAAATTTTAACGCCTTCTTCAAAAAAATTCCTCCCTTCGGTCGAAATTCAAAGACTAGCGACAAAAGACTAGAGGCTAAAGTTTTAAATCCTTAGCCTTTAGTCTTTCGCCTTTAGCCTCTACTTTTTAGCGGCTTTTTTCTTATCTGCGCGAATATCGCCCCACAAGTCACGAGCTTTATCAAAAACTTTTGGCTCACGGTTGCGAATTTCTTGATCGCTGATAATTCTGGAAAGATATTGAGTACACTTTTCAATATTTCCGAGCCGGTAATAAATTGCGCCAATCAAATAAATTGCCGCCATATCAGACAAGCCGCCAATAGGATAACGCTCCTTTGCAAGCGATTCATCAAATTGTTCAGCCGCTAACGCCAAATATTTATTTTCTTCGTCGATGTAGTCCGGCAATTCACGATACAGCCACGCCACATTTAAATTATACGAGCCCTTTTTAGAAGCGGGACCGTTGATAATGTCAAGGTACACCAACGCCATAATAAAAGAGCCGACGGCGTCCGGCAATGTTCGCACTTCGCTAAATTCAATTTCTAAATCTTTGTGTTTGAGAAACTCCCGCAATTTTTCACGGTGTTTATTTGGCATTGGCGAAGTAAAAGTAGTTTCGTCCGCCGCAAAGCCGCAATGTTCGCAAATCCAAATTCTGTAAAAATATGGATTAAAGCCCTTGTAGTGAACGCATAAATCTTCATCGCGTTTTTCAACTACAAGCCGCGACCGCGTTTTTATTACTCGTGTTTCTTGTCCGCAAATTGGGCAGGTTTTTTCAACTACAAAACTGTTATCTGCTGCCAACGTCCGCGCTCCTTTCGTTTCAGGGGTTAGTGGTTAGGCTAAAGGGGTTAGGGAAAAAATTCCTAATCGCTAACAGCTAACCCCTAACCGCTATTATCTAAGATATTTGTTGCACAACGCCTTCAACTTGCCGGCTTCTGCCTCCAACTGATAATCCGGCTTAAGTTGCCACGCCCAGTTTGTGCCAACAGTGCCGGGCGTATTCATTCTACTGCGGCTGTCAAGTTTCAACACGTCTTGCATTGGAATAATCGCAAAACGCGAATCAGAGGCGTAAGCAAATTCAATCAATTTTTGGCAAACGTCATCAGGACGGCGGGCATCTGCACCGAGTAACGCCGCAATGGTGGGCTTGCTCAAATTGTCCACATCTTCCATAAACCAGCCAACAGTTGTATTGTTATCGTGCGTGCCGGTGTACGTCAAAGAATTTTCCGGCGCAACAAAGCCAATTCGCCCATCTTCGTTAAAATGCAATTCAAAATGTAAAATCTTCATACCGGGAAAACCGCAATCTTGACGCAGTTGCTCAACTTCATCAGTGATAACGCCCAAATCTTCGGCTACAATTTGCGCCGCGTCGCCAAATTCTTTTTTGATAACGTCAAAGAAAGGTTTACCGGGTCCTTTAATCCATTCGCCGTCAATGGCAGTTTCCGCGTCGCCGTCAACCGACCAATAAGCCTCAAAGCCTCTGAAATGATCAATTCGCACAATGTCAACAAGATTGTAAAGTTTCTTAAAGCGCAACTTCCACCAACGATAATTTTCTTCCTTCATTGCGTCCCAATCGTATTGAGGATTTCCCCAAAGTTGACCTGTCGCACTGAAATAATCCGGCGGTACTCCTGCAACTTTTTCAGGTCTGCCCGTCTCAAGCAGTTGGAAAAGTTTTGGATTAGCCCAAACGTCCGCGCTGTCCGCAGATACGAAAATTGGCATATCGCCGAAAATTTGAATACCGCGTTCATTTGCGTAAGCGTGCAATTTCTGCCACTGTACACTGAAAATATATTGTTCAAATTCAACGTACAAAATTTCATCAGCTAAATCTTTACGCAATTTTTCAAGCGTTTCTGCGTCGCGGTTTTTAATTTTTTCGTCCCATTCAATCCAGTAAGAATTGTTATTTTTAATTTTCAACGCGGCGAAAAGTGCATAATCTTCAAGCCAGTAAGATTCATCAGCGCGGAACTTTTCAAAGAACGCCTTCAAATTTTCATCTGTTGAAAGTTTAGCCTTGAAATTGATAAACGCTTTTTTGAGTAAGGCAGATTTAAAGCTCCACACGCGCTCAAATTCGACTGTAGACGCCTTGAACGGCTTCGAGGGTACTTTTATATCATCTTCGCTTAAAAAGCCCCTAGAAACCAAATCTGCGGGCGATATGAGCATTGGGTTACCTGCAAACGCGGAGGGCGATTGATACGGCGAATAACCGAAACCAACAGGATTAAGCGGCAACATTTGCCAAATACTTTGTCCCGCCGCTTTAAGGTAGTCGATAAATTCAAACGCCTCTTTGCCCAAATCGCCAATACCGAATTTTGAAGGCAAGCTCGTTGGATGCAATAAAATTCCTGCGCGACGATCATAATTTTTTTTCTGCGGCACGTGATGAAGTAAAACGCCTTCCAACGGTTGCAATTTAAAAGCAACTCTGCCGCGTGTAACGGGATAATGTTTTTGCACGTTCGCCGGTTCAAAGGCGTCAACAAATACGCCGCCCGCAAAATCGCTAACGTCAAATGAAACGTCTTTAACTTCGTCAGTTGAACGGTTAAACGCCACCAAGAAAGCGTCGTTTTGCGCGTCATTGTCGAAAACGTCACGACCGTTGCGAATAACTCTTGCGTAGGCAAAAATATCGCCGTAACAAGGCAACGGTAAAAATTCGCCCGTCTGCAAAACTAAATTCTTGTTGCGAATTTGAATATATTTTTTGTACGTTTCAAGTAAATCTTTGTCGCCGTTTTCCCAATCATAAGGGCGGCGATTAGTCGGGTCTTTGAAACCTTGCATACCAATTTCATCGCCGTAATAAATGCACGGGACGCCGGGATAAGTCATTTGCCACAACGCCGCCATTTTCAAACGCGCTTTACCAAGTTTTTCATGTTCTTCATCAAGTTTAAATTTCGCCTGTTCAATCGCCGGCATTTTGTCATAATACGGAGCTTCGCCAAAAATCGTAACGGGGCGCATAATGTCATGACTTGAAATTAAATTCATCATAACATAGAAATTTTCTTTCGGATAATTTTCGCGCAGACTTTCCATTCGTTTCATACAAATATCGCCGTCAATGTGTCCCAAAATAAAATTGAACAAATGTTCGCGCCACGGATAATTCATCGCAGAATCCATTTCATAACCGCACAAATATTGACGCTGTACGCCGTAAGCAATTTTATTTGAGGCGTCTTCCCAAACTTCGCCAATCATAATTGCATCGGGATTCGCCTTTTTCAATTCAGCAAAAAACAACTGCGAAAATTCGGCGGGCAATTCGTCAATGACATCAAGACGCCAGCCGGAAATTCCTTCGCGTACCCAATGCTTTAAAACGCTGTCATTGTCTCTAATTATAAAATCCATATATGACGGCGTAATTTCTCTAACATTCGGCAACGTCGGGAAATTCCACCAACTTTCATAATCAGTTGGATAATTTCTGAAACTGTACCATTCAAAGTAAGGCGAATCTTTGGACTGAAACGCGCCAACAGAATCATATTGCCCGTTGCGATTGAAATAAATGCTGTTACTGCCGGTGTGACTGAAAACGCCGTCAATAATTATCGCAATTCCTTTGGAGCGTGCAACGTCTATCAAATGTTTAAAATCTTCGTTCGTTCCCAAAATCGGATCAATCTTGTGATAATTGCCGGTGTCGTAATGGTGGTTACTTTCAGATTCAAAAACGGGATTGAAATAAATTGTAGAAATTCCCAACTCTTTGAGGTAGTCAAGTTTTTCTTCGACGCCGCGCAGGTTGCCGCCGTAAAAATCGTAAGCCACAATATCATTTGTATCAACGTCTTTGTAGTAGCAGGGATCATCTTTCCAGCTTGCGTGATAGACTGCGCCGCGCTTTTCGATAATTTCATTTCCTGCGCGATAAAATCTGTCAGGGAAAATTTGATACATTACCGAATGTTTGAACCAATCTGGAGTTTTTGCGCCCTTTTGGTAGACGGTAATTTGGAAGGCGGGCGGCGCGTAGTCAAAATAAAGTTCGCCAATACCGCCGAGTTGTTCAGGATTGTTGCCGTAATAATACGTTCTGTCAGCAGTCACGATAATAAAATAGTACCAGACAAGGCAACCTTTTTCCGGCATCGTAACTTCGATTGAGTAAAATTTTTCTTTAGATTTAGCGTCGTCACGGGTTGAAAGGTTAGTCCATTTTTCGCCGCTGCCGTCGCTCCAAGTGTGCAGTAAAACTTGTCTTACAGTTTCTTCGGTGTTGATACGAATACCGAGACGAATTTGACTGCCTGCCTCAACCGCGCCGACTGTCGAACGGTAATAAATGTTTTGTGAATTGTGTTCGATATTTTTTTTATCCATTTGACCAGCTCCTTAAATTTTTTTGTATAAAATTTTTGGCAAAAATTATTTTTTATGTTCGTAAGAATTAAAATCTTGCAACATTGCCAAAATATATTTCAAGTTTACAAATTCTTTCCACGCGTTGGCGTCGTAAACTCGGAAAGCGTTTAGCATTTGCGGAATTAAAACTATACTTGCCTGCCGAATTTTTTCAACTACAGGATAATTCAGCGATAAAATTTTTGGCAGTTCGTTTATCAATAGTCTTACGTCTGACCACATAATATTTGAATATAGCGTCCTGTAAACTGCATTCAATGCCGCTTCTTCAAAAAATTTGCTTGATTTTTCGTCTAAAAATTTTTCGCCCAAATGTTCAGCTAATCTTCTGCAAACTAAAAAAAGTTCGGTTTTGCCTTTAAAAAATTCATTTGGTGGATTTTTTGTAAATACCGGCGAAATATTTTGCAGGAGAATATTATAACATTTTGGATAATCAGCCAATTTTACAGTGCCGCCGGTTTGAATGATACGTGCGGCGCGATATTTTAAAATGCTGTCGTCAAAAACTTCGTTATGGTCGTCTTCCTTGAATTTTTCTAAATTGTAAATATTGTGGTAAGCGTCAGCCGTACCGCGTTTTACCTTAGCTTGCCACTCTTCAAAAGATTTAACAGAATAATGATTCATTGCAATTTTATTGACAGTTGGCGGATTGTTTGAAAAACTTGGAACGATACCGCCGTTTTCGTTGACTGCGTGAAAACCTTCAAGATAAACTGCAAAATGTGGATTGAAAAAAAAATTTACTCGGCGTGGATTTGTGATAGTGCTGACGTGGGCAGTACCGCCGGGAATATTTTGTTGAGCTCCAATAAGTGGCGTCCAATCAGTTGGAGCACGGCGCGTGAATCTTTCCAAAACGCCGCGTGAATAATCGGCTTTTTCTTGAAAGTTCGATCCAAAATAATAAATATTTGCGGCAAGCCCGCCCGCGTTCGGTTTATCTGCCAAAACTTCGTCCACTACTTCAACAATGCTTTTATTTTCTTGCGGAAAAATAAATTCGTCGGCGTCGATAAAAGCCATGTACCGGCAGAGAAATTTATAATCTTGTACCGCCTCATTGTACGCTTCATATTGTCGCGCCTTGCCGGGATAAAGTTTGTAAGTCACAATCCCCGCGTTAATGTACGGTTGCAAAATTTCTTTTAAATTGTCCGGGCTTTCATTATCGTAAATGTAAAAATGTTCCACGCCCGCCAATAAATGATAGTCCAGCCATTCTTTGACGTATGGAGCTTCATTTTTCATTATCGAAACTACCGCCAAATTATACAGAAATAAATTTTTATCCACTGCCACAAAATTACCTCCATTTTATTTTTCGCTGTTTTAAAATTTGTAGGCAAGATTTTTTTTATGTACTTTCTTTTTCCAAAGCAAAAAAGTACTAAAGAGCACGCTCGCTACGCGACCGCGCAAGTACCAAAGAAAAGTGCTTTTCACGGCGCGTCAGGATTTCTTAAGGTTGTTGTAATTTCTGCGTTGTATATCTATCCTAGTTTTCCGTAACTTCAACTCACTAGCTCTATCTGAAATCAATGACGCGCCAAATATTTCAGTAAAAATTAATATCTAATACCTAAAACCTAAAACCTAACTCCTAACCCCTAAATCCTAGCCCCTATTCTTCGGTTCAAAGGCTTTTAACATTTCCAGCACGTATTGCAGTTGCGTAAATTCCCGCCAATTCGGTACTGTAGGTTTTCTGAATGTGTCCATATATTTCGGAATTATTTTCAGGCAAGATTGGCGAATACTTTCCGCAGCGGCATATTTCAGCGGCAAAATATTTGGCAATTCGTTTATCAGCAATCTTAAATCCAATCCCGTTACCGTCGTTGTCAAGGTTTTATTAATTGCATCCAGCGATATTTCTTCAAAAAAATTGCCCGCTATATCATTAAAAGATTTTTCGCGCAGGTACGCTGCAACTCTTCGACAAATTAAAAAAGTTTCCATCTTATCGGCAAAAATATTTTTTGAAACATTTCTGCCAAAATTCGCCGCTAAAATCCTAAGCATTGCATTAAAAACACGCTGATTCTTCGCCGCGTTTGTTTCAAGTTGAAATTTTGGGCGCGTATCACGATATTTTAAAATGCTGTCGTCAAAAACTTCGTTATGGTCGTCTTTATTAAACTTTTCGAGATTGTAAATATTTCGGGCGTTGTCCGCCGTACCGCGTGAAATTTTTGCCAAATATTCTTCCTTCGACTTAACAGAATAATGATTCATTACAATTTTGTCAACCAGCGGAGGATTATTAAAAAAAAGTTGCACTTCGCCGCCGTCCGAGTTTATCGCGTGGTAACTGTCAAAGTACTTTGCAAAATGTGGGTTTCCGAAATATCGAACGCGGCGGGGATTCGTGATAGTGCTGACGTGCGTTGTACCGCCCGGCATATTTTTTTGACTGCCAATCATCGGAACCCAATCGATGGGAGCGCGGCGCGTAAATCTTTCTAAAACGCCCTTTGAATAGTCGGCAGTTTCCAAATTGTTTGAGCCGAAATAATAAATATTTGCTACAAGTCCGCCCGCCTTCGGATAATCTTTTAAAATTTCGTCCGCTACTTCGACAATGCTTTTATTATTTTGCGGAAAAATAAATTCGTCGGCGTCGATAAAAGCCATGTACCGGCAGAAAAATTTGTAATTTTGTACCGCCTCATTGTACGCTTCATATTGCCGCGCCTTGCCGGGATAAAATTTATAAGTTACCGTTCCGGAGTCAATGTACGGTTGCAAAACTTCCTTGAGGTTGTCGGGACTTTCATTATCATAAATGTAAAAATGTTCCACGCCCGCCAAAATGTGATAGTCCAGCCATTCTTTGACGTAGGGAGCTTCATTTTTCATTATCGAAACTACCGCCAAATTGTACAGAAATAAATTTTTTTCAACCGTCACAAAATCACCTCAATTATTTTTACGTTTTTCAAGCGCATCACCTATCAAAATTAAATTTTCTTGCGTGAATATTGGTTTTTTGACGTATCCTTTAACAGCAGCATTTGCGAAAGTTTCATTAAAACTAGAATCATTTGAATTTGACATTATTATAACGGGAATTTTGCGCAGTTTATCATCTCGGCGAATAAATGCTAAAAGTTGCAAGCCGTCCATAAATGACATATCTAAGCTCACTAGAATCAAATCTACTGGATTTTCATTTAAAACCCACAAGCCTTCTATTCCATTTTGTGCCGTCAAAATTTCGCACGTGAATTGATTTTTTAAAATTTCTTTTTCAATTTCTAAATCGCTGCTGTTGTCTTCGATAATCAAAATTTTAAATACTCTTCGCTGTACGGCGGTAAGCATTTTAGAATTTAAAGTTTTAATGACGCGCTCAATTAAATCTTTTGGGGCAAAAGGTTTAGTCAAATAATCTTGTACGCCCATCAAAAATGCACGTACAACATTTTCTTTTTGCGGGGAATTGGAGGACATCATAATTTTTATATTTTTGCCGATTGGATCTGAACGAACAGCCTTTAAGATTGTCATACCGTCAAAAGTGCGGGTAACGGCATCGTCCAACAGTATAAGTTTTGGGGTTGTTACGTGCAAGATATTCATGGCGGCGTTTTGACTTGTAGCGGTGGAAATTGTGTAATTCGGCAGTCCCATTTCCATAATATATTTTGTCGTGTTCAAATTTAATTCGTCACAATCTACAATTAAAATTTCCTTGCCAATGTCGGCAATTTCGCGCGTTTCAATTTTGGAGGTTGATTGAGCAAATAAATCATTGCGTACAGTTGTCCTTCGTGTCGTAAGACGAAGGCTATTAAAACATTCGGTACAATATGAGCCACTCTGAATTCTTTTGCCGCATTTGGCGCAGTAACGGACATTGTTAAAAAGTTGCGCATTATTATGAAGGTAACCGGACTTTGTCATATCGCGCAGGAATTTTTTTGAAACGCCGGTATTTTCCATAACTTCATCATCAGACGCGCCTTGATGTCCGCGAATATAATTTCTTACTTTTTCAAGTTGGTGTCTGCCTTCTTTGTTATTTAACGAAGAAATAGCTGCCGCGCAAATACTGCAAATATCTTCGCCGGGTTTTCCAATAAACGAACGCCCGCAATTTTTACAAATTTTTCGATTTGAATTCAAGTTAGCCATAAAATCACCTCCTTTATAAAGAAAAAACCCGACGAGAGAAAATTCACTCGCCGGGCTTTCGAGGAATTAAGAAAAAATTTTCTGTCTCCTAAAAACTGTTTCCTGTTTCCTAAATTATTTACCGGTTAATTGTTCATAAAGTTGTTTGTATTCGCGTGCAGATTCTGTCCAGCTGTAATCGCTTGTCATTGCATTTGAAACAATCTTAATCCAAATATCAAAATTGCCGTAAGTGCTAAGCGCACGTTTCAAAGCGTACATCATTTCATGAGCGTTGTAGTTTGAGAATACAAAGCCGTTGCCGGTGGATTCGTATTTGTCGTACTGATGAACAGTATCTTTCAATCCGCCGGTTTCACGAACGACAGGAGCCGCGCCATAACGCATTGCGATAAGTTGACCAATTCCGCACGGTTCATAGTTAGACGGCATCAAGAAAATATCTGACGCGCCATAAATTCTTTGTGCAAGTTCGTTTGAGAAATAAATATTGGTAGAAACTTTTTGCGGGAAACGCCACGCCAAACCTTTAAACCAATCTTCATAAACTTTATCGCCTGTACCAAGTAAAATAAATTGGAAGTCCTCATGCTGTAAAAGTTCATCCATCATTCTAACAACCAAGTCTAAACCTTTTGCAGCAACAAGGCGGGTAACCATTGAAACAACCGGAACTTTGCGATCCTGCGGAAGTCCCAAAATTTCTTGAAGTTTAACTTTGTTATCGCCCTTACGTTCAAAGGCGTTATAAGCGTCTGTGTTATCGTAACGAACGAATAAATCTTTATCAGTTGCGGGGTTATAAACGTCGTAGTCAATACCGTTTACGATACCATAAAGATTATCTTTGCGGGCGCGGAGCAAGCCGTCCAAATGTTCGCCGAAATATTCATATTGAATTTCTTGAGCGTAAGTTTTGCTGACGGTTGAAACGTAATCAGCATAAATAATTCCGCCCTTCATAAAGTTTACAGCGTCATAAAATTCCAAGTCGCCGTTGTTAAAATATTTCCAATCCAAGCCGAGTACATCGCCCATAACGTCTTTTGGGAAAACGCCTTGATATTTCAGATTGTGAATTGTGTACAGAGTTTTAATTCCGGCGTAGCGTTCGTCGCCCATATGTTCAAGTTTCAAAAGTACGGGAACAAGTCCTGCGTGCCAATCGTTGGCGTTGATAACATCAGGGAAGAAATCAATAGCCGGTAAGCAATTCAGAATTGCGCGGCAGAAAAATGAAAATCTTTCCGCGTCGTCGTCGTAGCCGTAAAGACCATCACGGTAAAAATATTCTTCGTTATCGACAAAGTAAAAAGTTACGCCGTCAAGTTCATATTTGTCAATACCAACGTATTTACTGCGCCATGAAACGTTAATTTGTCCGTCGTAAACGTGTTCCATTTTGTTGCGGAATTCTTCTTTGATTTTACCGAATTTCGGCATAATAACGCGCACGTCTACGCCTTGTTTTTTCAATTCTTTTGGAAGAGAGCCGGCAACATCAGCCAATCCACCGGTTTTTACAAAAGGATTCGCTTCCGATGCTACATAAAGAACTTTCATAAATATAACCTCCATTACTGTTTATAGTCATAGACCAGGAGCGGTTAATAACTCCCGCCGCCTTTGACTTGTAATTAATTTTCAAATTCAGTTAAAGCGTGCGCCTGTTTGGTTCTTCACCGATCGCAAATTTTTTAGTTTTACCCGCCGCACGTTTGAATTGTGCAAGGGCTTTTTGCTGTGCGGTAAGTTTTGGACGCCCGCGCCGTCTTTTTTCGGAAGTTTTAATTTCTTTGGTTAATTTCAATTCGTTTGATTCATTTAAATCAATCGTTTCTACGAGCGTTCCCGCCTCAATAACTTCGATTGACGACACAAAATTTATTGAATCAAGACCGAGCGATTTAATAATTTTTTCAAGCATTTTCTTTCTTGTACTTCAAATAAATTGTAGCAAGCGGCGGAACTCTAATTTCAATAGACTGTCCGCGATTATGCCAAGCAACTTCTTGAGTCAACAAATCTCCTTCATTTTTAACGCCACTGCCGCCAAATTCTTCATTATCAGAGTTGAAGACTTCAACATACGCGCCTTTGTCAGGTACGCCGATTCTGTAGCCAACGCGCACTTCAGGCGTAAAGTTGCAGACCGCAATAATATAATCTTCGCCGTCTTTTGCCTTGCGAATGAAGGAAACAATACTGTTATCATTGTCGTTGCAGTCAATCCACTGGAAGCCGTTCCAATCAAAATCAACCTGCCAGAAAGCTTTGTTATCGCAGTAGAATTTATTCAACGCCGCTGAATATTTCTGCATTTGAGTATGTTTTTCGTACTGTTCAACTAAGTGCCAATCTAAGCTGTCATTTTCATTCCATTCAATGAATTGCCCGTATTCGCCGCCCATGAACAAAAGTTTTTTGCCGGGATGAGCCATCCAGTAACCGAAGAAACCGCGCAGACCTGCAAATTTCTGCCAATAATCGCCGGGCATTTTTTCAATAAGGGAGCATTTGCCGTGAACAACTTCATCATGACTAAGCGGCAAAATAAAGTTTTCGCTGAAAGCGTACATAAACGAGAATGTAACTTTGTCATGATTCCATTTGCGGTAAATTGGATCTAAGCTGACATATTTTAACATGTCATTCATCCAGCCCATATTCCACTTGTAGTTAAAGCCGAGACCGCCCATATAAACCGGCTTAGAAATTAAAGGCCAGTCAGTAGATTCTTCAGCCATCATTAAAGCGTTGGGGTGATATTTGAAAACTGCTTCGTTGAGGTTTTTAATAAATTCAATCGCCTCAAGGTTGCCTGTATCGCCGTATTTGTTCGGCGTCCATTCGCCTTCTTCGCGTCCAAAGTTAAGGTAAAGCATATTTGCAACGCCGTCAATTCTCAAGCCGTCAATGTGGTATTCTTCAAACCAGAAAAGCGCGTTGGAAATTAAAAAGCTGTGAACTTCAGTGCGTCCGTAGTCAAAATTGATTGTACCCCAGCCTTTGTTGTCTGCAAGTTGCGGATTGTCAGATTCATAAAGGTTAGTGCCGTCAAATTCGCGCAGACCTTCGTTATTTTTGCAGAAATGACCGGGTACCCAGTCCATAATAACGCCGATACCGTTTTTGTGTGCCGTTTCAATGAAATAGCGGAAATCATCCGGCTCACCATAACGGCTTGTAGCGGCATAGTAGCCTGTAGTTTGATAACCCCAAGAACCGTCAAAAGGATGCTCCGTCATTGGCATAAATTCAATGTGTGTGTAATTCATTTTTTTGACGTAAGCTATTAACCTGTCAGCTAATTCACGGTAGGAAAGATAAACGTCGTCAACGTCGCTATTTCCGCGTCCTTTACGTTGCCAAGAACCGGCATGCACTTCGTAAATCAACATTGGGCGGCTGTAGGAAGATTCTTTTGATTTTGCCTCCATATATTCGCCGTCGCCCCATTGGTAAGTTTCCATATTGTAAAGACGTGACGCGGTATTAGGTTTTTTCTCTGCGAAAAAGCCGTAAGGATCAGCCTTCAAAATGTGCGGTCCGCCCCATTGCGGTTCAATGGCGTATTTGTATTTGTCGCCCTGTTTCAAACCTTCGATAAAAATTTCCCAAGTTTCGCCGTCGCTAAGACGAATCATTTTATTAACGCGGGTATCCCAGTTGTTGAAGTCGCCAACGACGCTAACAGACTTTGCATTTTTCGCCCAGACTGCAAAGCGAACGCCTTTTTTGCCGTCCTTTTCGATAAAGTGTGCGCCGAGCATTTCATAAGCATGAAAATTTGTTCCCTGATGGAATAAATATAAATCATATTCGCTGAGTTCGGAAGTTTTCACAAGTTCAGCCTCCTTTGATTTTTTAGGTTTTAATTACTGAATTTTACAAGGGACAATTCCCCAAATTTCGTCCGCGTATTCGTCAATCGTTCTATCTGACGAGAAACGCGCTGAATTTGCAATGTTAATGGCGGCAGATTTAAGCCAGCCCCATTTGTCTTGATAACGGGCGTAAATTTCGTTGTGTGCGTCAATGTAAGCGTTAAAATCTTTCATAATGAAAAATTCGTCGCCGCCCATAAGATAATCGCGCAGGGATTGGAAATTGCCGTAAGTGCCGTCTGTCAATTTGTTTACAACGGTTTTTACATTTTGATTGCTGTTGTATTCTTGCCATGCGTTGTATTCGCCTGTTTCGTAATAGCGCAAAACTTCGCCCGCTTTTAAGCCGAAAATAACAATGTTATCATCGCCGACCGCCTCACGAATTTCAACATTTGCGCCGTCCAAAGTTCCCAAAGTAATTGCGCCGTTCATCATAAATTTCATATTGCCTGTACCCGACGCCTCTTTTGACGCGGTAGAAATTTGTTCAGAAACATCAGCCGCAGGATAAACAATTTCACCAATGGAAACGCCGAAATTTTCAATGAAGACGACTTTTAATTTGCCGTTAATCGAAGGATCATTGTTAATCTTCGCCGCAACTGCAAGAATCAATCTGATAGTTTCTTTTGCAATGTAGTAACCTGGAGCGGCTTTACCGCCAAAGAAATAAGTTGTTGCCGGTGGATTGTAACTGGGATCTGTTTTAAGTTTTTCATACTGCCACATAATGTGCAAAATGTTCATAAGTTGGCGTTTGTATGAATGAATACGTTTAACTTGAATATCAAACAAAGTGTCAGGATTGACATCAATATTGGCATGCTTTTTGACGTATTCGGCAAGTGCAACTTTGCGAATGTGTTTAATTTCGCCGAGTCTTTCCAAAACTATCTTGTCGTCTACAGCCTCATTCAATAAATCAAGTTGTTCAGGGTGTCTGTGCCAAATTCGACTGCCAATAGTTTTATCAATCAAGTTTGCAAGTTCGGGATTTGCGCCCATTAACCAGCGGCGGTGTGTAATACCGTTAGTTTTGTTATTAAACATTCGGGGCCAATATTCGTAGAAGTCGTGCAAAGTTGTTGATTTTAAAATATCAGAATGGATTCTTGCAACGCCGTTTACAGAATGTGAGCCGACAACAGCAAGTCTAGCCATATGAACTTCGCCATTTTCGATAATTGACATTGCGCGGAGTTTGTCAACATTGCCCGGAAAACGTGCGCGGACGTATTCAACGTGGCGGCGGTTAATTTCGTCAATAATCATGTAAATACGCGGCAACAAAGTTTTGAACATATCGACAGGCCAACGCTCCAACGCTTCCGGCATAATTGTATGGTTAGTATAAGCCATTGTATTTCTTGTGATAACCCACGCTTCATTCCATTCAAGCCCGTATTCATCAACAAGCAAGCGCATCAATTCTGCAACGCACAACGCGGGGTGTGTATCGTTGATATGAATAGCAATTTTTTTATCAAATTCACGAATATTGAAACCTGCGCGAACGAAATGGCGAACGATACTTTGAGTACCTGCTGAAACCATAAAGTATTCTTGAATCAAACGCATTCTGCGTCCTTCGTTGGAGCTGTCATCAGGATAAAGATATTGCGTAATACTCTCAACAAAGTTTCTGTAGTCATTTTTGGCTCGCATTTGTTCATGTGTCAACATACCGTAATCTGAAAAATCACGATTAACTTCAGCGTTCCAAAGTCTCAAAGTGTTTACCGTTTTGTTGTGATAACCGACAATAGGCACATCATAAGGAACAGCCATAACAACCATAGCATCTTCGTGAACAAGCTTTAAAGAGCCGTCGCCTTGTTCCTTCATGTAAGCGTTGCCGTTAAATTTAACGTTAATAGCTTTATCCGGCTTGCGATATTCCCATGCAAATCCGTCGCGCAGCCAATTATCAGGAATTTCAACTTGTTGCCCTTGAATAATTTTCTGTTCAAAAAGTCCATACTGATAACGAATACTGCAACCGTGACCGGGTAAACGATGAGCCGCCAATGAATCGATAAAGCAAGCGGCAAGACGACCTAAGCCGCCATTTCCTAAACCTGCGTCAGGTTCTTCTTCAATGGCGTCATCAAGATTCAAATTTAAATCTTCCATAACTTCACGGAACGCTTCATCAATTCCGAGATTTATTAAGTTAGATTTTAAAAGTCTGCCCATCAAAAATTCGATTGAAAAATAGTAAACCTGCTTAACTTGACGATCCATGTAAGCCTTGTTGGTTTTAATCCAGTTTTCCGAAATAATTTGTTTAGCCACTGCCGCAACGGTTTTATAAATATCACTCATTGGCAATTCGTTAATATCACGTCCAAACATAATATGCGCCGAACTGATAAAACGATTTTTCAAATTTTCTTTGAGTTTTTCATATTCCTTGCTGACTGCGGCTTTTTTCTCAATTTCTTTTGCCAAACAGGAACCCTCCTTAAAATTTAATTTCGCCGCATACAGGAGATAACGAAAGATGCAGGCGATTTATAAAAATCAAATTTAAATCCACGCAATTTAAAAGCACGAATTTAAATCATAGAAAGGGGCGAATTTCCACGCCGAGTTATGAATTTCTCGCCGGTAAAATTCGCCGCCTTTCATTTTTTACGATTATTTTAGTGTCTCAAAAAAATTGAGACAACAAAATTAGATTCTGGCATTTTTGGTAACGATATAAGGGAAAGTTTCAACGCCTTTAAGCCAACGATTTTTGGTTATCATAACGTTTTTATCGCAAATGACATTTTCGACGCGTGCGCCGTCTTCAACATCGCAACGTTGCATAAGGATACAATCTTTGACTACTGCGCCTTTGCCGACGTTTACGCCTCTGAAGATGATAGAATTTTCAACTCTGCCGCGAATTATGCAACCGTTGGCAATGAGTGAATTTTTAA
This sequence comes from uncultured Selenomonadales bacterium, assembly GCA_937877565.1. GTDB lineage: Bacteria > Bacillota > Negativicutes > Selenomonadales > Selenomonadaceae > Quinella. The sequence continues at coordinate 20,934 of CALFJB010000009.1, forward strand.
CTTCAGCAGTATCTTTGTATTGTACCGGCACTTCGTCTTTAACTTTCGTGAAAATTGGGCGTTCCTTGTTCATGAAAAGTTCAGCCCAAATTTCAGGATTGAGACAATCGCGGTTAGCTTTGTAGTAAGCTTCAGTTGAATTAATTCTTGCAACGTAGCCTTTGTGTTCGTAAGCAGCAATTTTTTGTTCGCTTGCGTGGCGCATAATTCCATCAATCAAGAAATCTTGTCCGCCGCGTTCGTAAGTTGAGCGAACGATATAAGCGAAAGTAGGAACAGGCATTAAATACGCGCTCAAAACGGCTTTTTGTCCTTTTTTAACGTTATTTGTTTCTGCAATGTCCGTAACAATTCCATTAGTGCTTGTTTCGATGACAACTGTTTTGCCGGGTCTGTCATTTTCGACGGTTTTATAAAGCACGGTAATATCTGCGCCAGATTTTTTATGGCAATCAAGAACGTTTTTAAAATCAATGTTATAAACGTAGCTGCCATTTACGAAGAGTACATATTTTTTATCGCTAAGTTCAGCAAAATCTAAGTTGGCATAAATATCTTTTAAATCGCCTTTGCGGGCATCACTTCCCGGAAGAGCGGCGGGAAGATAAGTTAAACCGTCACGACGACGCGCCAAATCCCAGTCTTTACCAGAACGAATATGATCTAAAATTGCGCGGGAATAATCCGGCAACATAAGACCAACTGAACTAATTCCGGAATTAATCATATTTGAAAGAGAAAAATCGACGACGCGATAACGACCGGCGAACGGCAGAGCCTCTACCGCACGAGTTGCCGCCAATTCTCTAATTAATTCATTGCTTTCTTGAAGATTTACAATCCCCACTACTGTTTTCAATGCAGAGCACCTCCTGTTTTTATAGGGGTTAATCCTAACTGATAATTTTAATTACAAATTAACCGACAACTTCGTTTTCAGCTATAACGGAAATTTCGTTTTCTTTGCCTTCGACTTTGGCACCGGCTTTAATGGTAACGTCCTGCGCGAGAATAGCATAATCAACAACTGCGCCATCTTCGATAACAGTACCCGGGAAAATTACAGAATTGGTAACTCTTGCGCCTTTGCCGATTGTTGCGCCCGGGAAAATTACGGAATGTTCAACTGTACCAAGAACCTTTGCACCTTCGCTAATCATTGAGCGTTTAACAATGGCGTCCGGTCCTACATAGTGAGGCGGCATTGATGGATTTGAAGAATAAATTTTCCAATCGCCATTGAGTTCAAATGGCGGCGTATCTTCCAATAAATCCATATTTGCAAGCCAGAGACTTTCAATCGTTCCAACATCTTTCCAGTAGCCGTCAAAGGCGTATGAAAACATTCTTGCGCCGTCATTCAACATTTTGGGAATTAAATCGTTACCGAAGTCGTGGCTGGAATTTTCGTTTTCGCCGTCTTCAAGCAAATATTTTCTCAAGAATGAAGTTGTAAAAATGTAAATACCCATTGACGCCAAATTAGACTTTGGTTCTTTCGGTTTTTCTTGGAATTCTACAATACGTCCTGTTTCCTTATCAGTAGCCATAATGCCGAAACGCGGAGCTTCTTCCCAAGGAACTTCAAAAACGCCGATTGTAACGTCAGCATTGTTGTTTTTGTGAGATTCAAGCATCCACGCATAATTCATTGTGTAAATATGGTCGCCGGAAAGAATAATGACATATTCGGGATCAATCAAGTCAATAAAATTCAAATTCTGATAAACTGCATCAGCCGTGCCGCGATACCAATCGCCGCCTTTTTCACGTGCATAAGGCGGAAGTACAAACAAGCCGCCGCCGGTACGGTCTAAATCCCAACTAGTGCCCGCGCCAAGATACGTATGTAAGGCGAAAGGCTTATACTGGGTTGCAATTCCTACTTTGTTGATTCCGGAATTGACGCAATTTGAAAGCGGAAAATCAATAATACGATATTTGCCGCCAAAAGGCACTGCAGGTTTTGCAACAGTTCGCGTGAGATCGCGAAGGCGACTACCTTGTCCTCCCGCAAGTATCATACCCAAACATTCAGTTTTTCCCATGAAAGAAAACCTCCTCGTTACTAAGGATACACTCTCAACGTCTGCAACGCTGATTTTTAATCTTTAAATCTAAAATTCAATTTCTACGCGCCTTGTAAAAATCCTGCCGAAAATTCAGAAAAAACTTTTTTTAATTTCTGAAAATTACGTGGTAAATTGCCATTCGGTTTAATTTTCTTCGTCAGCAAATTTCCAGTGATAACCGCCTGCCGTTTTATATTTTCCACGACAAGCATTTCCCACTGCTGACGCAGAAACACCTGCCCATTTTGCAGCATCAACCACTGAATTAAAAATTTTGTTTTTTTCCAAACATTTTACTTTTTTTGCAGTTGGTTTTTCTTTTAACTTTTTGATGTCAATATTTTTTCCGTCGGAATATTGCCAATGATAGCCTGCTGCTGTTTTGCGTTCTCCACGACATGCTTTGCTTATCATTGCATGTGAAACGCCTGCCCATTTTGCAGCCGTCTTTATAGAATCAAAAACTAAATTTTTTTCTATACAACAGACTTGTTTTTCAGCAGTATTATGAAATAAATTTTTTTTAGAATCATGAAAATTTGATTTGTCTAAGCTAATCCAATGGTAACCGCCGGAAGTGCGATTTTCTTTGTTTAGTACAACGTTTACTGATGATGGTAGAACTCCAATATTTTTTGCAGCTTCAGAAATAGAATTAAATACGGCATTTGTTTCTACACATCGTATTGGCTGTATATTTTTTTTAGGTATAGGTTTCTTTACATTTGAAGGATAACGAGAGTCCGTGCTAATCCAATGATAACCTCCAGCTGTAAGCGATTTTCCGTTACATACGCTGCTTATGGCATTGACTCCAACGCCTGCCCATTTTGCTGCATCTGTCATTGATTCAAAATTTATATTCAATTCAACGCACTTTACCGAATGTATTTTTGACTTTCTTATATTTATCCTTGTTTTTTCCGACATAGAATAGCCTTTTCTCCAACATTTTCCTTTATGAGTCTTCGATATTTTTTCTTTTGAAGATTGTGAATGATGGTATCCGCTCATTCCTTCGCCGCCGTCTGTCAAATTGTATCCGTTAGGAGCTTTACAACCATAAAATTCAATAAAAAATTTTTCCAGCGCGTTCAATTCTTCTTCAGTGTCAGCCTCTGCAATAACTTCAATATCAAATTTTTCAATCCCATATTTTTTAATTGCATTATCAATGTGACTTCTTTTTGATTTAATTTTGATGTGTTGGTCTATTTTAATTCTTAATTCTCTGATTGTTTTTCCAATATAAATTTTCCCATCGTCCAAATGCTCAAATTTGTAAATGACGTTCTTTTTGTGTACCATTTCGATTGGAGAATTTTTAAAAAGCAATTCATAAGAATCAATAATCATATTTCAGCCCTCACTTTCTTTTGATTGACAATCACGCGCAAAGACTGTAAAATTAAACATAGAAAACTCTTTGGCGTTTGGTGTGATTCTGATTTTTTACCGTTTAGATTGTACCACAGCCTAAGGGCTTTCGTCAATTTTGGAACAAATTGAAAAAAATATAAAATAATAAATTAGCGGCGGTAGGAAAATCGCCGTTTTTGTTTAAAATATACAAAAACTATTTTGAAGGAAGGGAAAATTTTTGGATACGTTATTTTTTGCGGCGTTAGTCCCAATAATATGGCTGGTAATAGCTTTGAGCGTTTTAAAATTGCCCGCGTTTCAAGCTTGTACAGTAGCACTTGTAATTTCATTTTTTATAGCCACTGAATTTTTCGGGATGACTTATCAGGACACATTCACGGCGGCACTTGAAGGCGGCACAATGGCGGTATGGCCAATCATTTGGGTTATCATTGCGGCGATTTTCACTTACAATTTGTCAGTTTTTACAAAAGGTATGGACACAATCAAAGAAATGTTAAATTCCGTAAGCACGGATCAGCGCGTTATAGTTTTGTTAATTGCGTGGGGATTCGGCGGCTTTTTGGAATGTATGTCGGGATTCGGTACGGCGGTTGCTATTGGCGCGTCAATGTTGGCTAGCATTGGTTTAAATCCAATTTCAGCAATTATCGTTTGTCTTTTGGCAAATGCTATGCAATCGTCATACGGCTCAATCGGCTTGCCGCTTACGACACTTGCACAACTCACGGGATTTGAAGGAGCGCAAATTGTCACGTTTACCACAATTCAACTTGCGCCGCTGATAATCATAATGCCATTTTTAATGGTTGTAACTTTTGGACAATCTTTAAAAGCGTTAAAAGGAATGATCCCAATTTGCCTTGTAGCGGGATTAGGATTTTTAGTACCGGCGATTGGCGCGGGATATTTTATGGGCGCGGGAATTGCCGGCGTTGCAGGCGCAATTTTTTCAATGGGCTTAATCATCGTGTACGCAAAATATTTTCCTGTCAAAGACCCTGATTATCAAATTCAATCAATCGAAGATAAATCTGAAATAACTTTTGAAAAAGGTTTAAAGGCGTGGTTGCCATTCATTTTGATTTTTGTATTTTTAATCGCAACTTCAAAACTTGTTCCGCCAATCCATGAATTTTTGAGCCAAGTAAAAACTTCAATAGCGATTTACACCGGCGAAGGCGCGGGACTTTATACTTTCACGTGGATTGTTACGCCGGGTACATTGATAATGGCGGCGGCGTTAATTTCCGGCTTTGTACAAGGCGCAACCGTTCAGGATATGTCCCACGTTTTGGGAAGAACGATTAAAACAATGATACCGACGTTTATAACGATGATAACGATAATTGGCACTGCGCGAATAATGGGTTATAGTGGAATGATAACGACAATGGCAACAACGACGGTTGCGGCTACGGGAACTTTTTACCCGTTCATTTCGCCGCTTATAGGCGCGGCAGGTTCATTCATTACAGGGTCTGCTACAACGAGCGGCGTACTTTTCGGCAAGTTGCAAGCAGATTCGGCAATGGCTATTGGAGCAACTGAAATTGGGCAAGCGTGGGTTGCGGCGGCTAATGCTTCCGGCGCGTGCGTTGGAAAAATTATTTCGCCTCAATCAATCGCTATTGGCGTGGCGGCGGTCGGTATTCACGGCGTCGAAAGTCAAATTATGAAATTCGCCGTTAAAGTTTTCCTGCCGTTCGTAATTATTATGGGCTGTATAATTTATTTCGGTCAATCGGTTGCTGAAAGTTTGTTATGAGGTTATAAAATGAAAACTGCTGTAAAAAAAATTAAAACCGTTAAACGCTCGATTAAAAATTTTGATGAAAAAAATTCTTTGATTGACGAAAAAAATTTGCCGAAAGATTTAATTGAGGCGATTGAAGACATTAGATTAAATCGCAATTTGCACGGTCCTTTTGAAACTGCTGAAGACGCTATAAAATCTATGCTGGAGGATTAACGGTGTATCAACTGGTTTATACCAACAGAATGAAAAGGGACGTTAAACGCGCTAAAAAACGCGGAAAAAATCTCTCAAAGTTAAACGACGTTTTAAATTTATTGCAACGTGGTGAAATTTTGCCGGAAAGTTTTTGCGACCACCAATTAGGCGTAAGTTTAAAAGATTTTCGAGAATGTCACATTGAACCAGATTGGCTGTTAATGTACCAAATACGTGAAAACGAATTAATTTTGTTGGCGGCGGCAACAGGTACACATTCTGATATATTCGGCGATTGATACGATATTGATTTTTTGAAGTGAAAATTTATGACGAAGATATTTTATTTTTCTGCAACGGGAAATTCTCTGTACGTCGCGCAGGTTTTGAAAACTTCCGGTACAGAAATTTTTTCCATACCGAAGGAATTACGCAATAAAAATTTTGAAGTCGATGCTGAAAAGGTCGGCTTTATTTTTCCGTTGCATTATGTGGGCTTGCCAATTTTGGTTGAGGAATTTTTGCAAAAATTAAATTTTACGAATACGAAATATATTTTTGCTATTTGTACTTGCGGCGTTCCGTTTTTCGGCAGACCTTTTGAAGATTTTAAAAACATTCTTGCCGAGAAAAATTTAAAACTCAACGCAACGTGGTATGTGCGTTTGGTTTCAAATTATCTGATGTCAAGAGACACTGCCGCCGATTGGCGAATTAAACTGCGCTACATTTACGCAGATTGGCAACTGAAAAAAATTGCCGCCGCCATTTCTACAAATGAAAATCATACAAGCTGGGAAATTTTAAAAGGCAGTTGCAAAAAGTGGCACGATGAATGGAAAAGCCGCCGCGCCACGCTTGACGAAAAATTTATTTGCGACGTTGCAAAGTGCGTTAAATGCGGAATGTGCGAAAAAATTTGCCCCGTGAAAAATATCAGCCGTCCAAACGGTTCGCCCGTCTGGAATCATAACTGCGTTGAATGTTTGGGCTGTCTGCATATTTGCCCCAAAAAAGCTATCGACGTTGGCGAAGTAACGAAAGGGCGCAAACGCTACATTAACTGGAATATTAAACCGAAAGATTTATTTTGAAATTGGCGCGTCGTCGAAAATGGCGGCGCGTTTTTTTGTTGAAATGTTTGCACGGAAATTTTGATGTTACTTAAGAAACTTTAAATTTCGTATTGGTAAAAATTTTTTTATTCAGCAGATAATTTCAAAATTGGCGTCGTCGAAAGGGGCGGCGCGTTTTATATTTGACAGTGCAATTTGGTTGTTATAAAATTTGCCGGTAATTTGAAAGGAGATTCATATGGAAAATCACAAAAAATATTCAAAAGGTTATTTTATGCCGCCGGAAGTCGATTATAGTTTTATGAATAAAGAATACCCTGAAAAAGCTCCAATTTGGTGCAGTGTAGACTTGCGCGACGGCAACCAATCTTTGATAATTCCCATGAGTTTGGACGAAAAAATAGAATTTTATAAAACGTTGGTAAAAATTGGCTTTAAGGAAATTGAAGTCGGTTTTCCCGCCGCCTCTGATACAGAATACGCACTTCTTAGAAAACTCATTGAAGATAATTTAATTCCTGATGATGTTACTGTGCAAGTTTTGACGCAAGCCCGCGAACATATCATTAAAAAAACTTTTGAGGCGTTGAAGGGCGCAAAAAATGCTATTGTCCACGTGTATAACTCAACTTCGCTTGCACAACGTGAACAAGTTTTCAAAATGTCCAAAGACGAAATTAAACAAATTGCAGTTGACGGCGCAAAACTTTTACTTGAATTAACTGAACAGGCGGGCGCAAATTATCGCTTTGAATATTCGCCGGAAAGTTTCACAGGTACAGAGCCTGAATACGCGCTTGAAGTTTGCAACGCAGTTTTGGACGTTTGGCAACCCGTACTTGACAGAAAACCAATTATAAATATTCCTGTAACTGTTGAAATGTCAATGCCGCACGTTTACGCCGCGCAGGTTGCCTACATTAACAAAAATCTCAAATACCGTGATAAAGTTGTTTTGAGTTTACACCCGCACAATGATAGAGGTTGCGGCGTGGCAGATTCTGAATTGGGACTTTTGGCAGGTGCTGACAGAATCGAAGGTACACTTTTTGGCAACGGCGAACGCACGGGCAATGTTGATATTGTAACTTTGGCAATGAATATGTTTGCATTGGGCGTAAATCCAAATTTAGATTTTACAAATATGCCGCAACTTGTAGAAATTTATGAGCGTGTTACAAGAATGCACGTTCACGACAGGCAACCATACGCGGGCGCACTCGTCTTTACAGCGTTTAGCGGCAGTCATCAAGACGCCATTGCAAAAGGTATGCACTGGAGAGACGAAAAAAATCCCGACCGTTGGACAGTTCCATATTTGCCGATTGATCCTCATGACGTTGGCAGAGAATACGACGGCGACGTTATCAGAATCAACAGTCAAAGTGGCAAAGGCGGCGTTGGTTTTATTATGGAGCAACGCTACGGCGTCGATATGCCTAAGAAAATGCGCGAAGACTTCGGCTATTGCGTCAAAGGCGTTTCTGACAGAAAACATAAAGAACTTTTGCCTGACGAAATTTATCAGATTTTCATTGATGAATATGTGAACGTCGAAAAACCTTACAAACTGATTGAATTTCAGTTGAAGAAAGAGCCGGGCGGTACTCGTAGCGGCAGTGTTGACTTGGAAATTAACGGCGAACACGTAACCTACAGCGCACGCGGCAACGGCAGACTTGACGCAGTTTCAAACGCACTTCAGAAAAATTTAAACATTTCCTATAGCAATTTGACTTACAACGAACACGCCTTAGAAATTGGACAATCTGCGCGAGCCATTGCCTATATCAGTATTACCGGCGCAGATGGAAAAATTTATTGGGGCGCGGGTATGGACACAGATATTATAACTGCATCGATTATGGCACTTTTCAGCGCAATTAACCGAATGGTTGTCGCAAAATAAAGATTCGCGCAGGATTATAACTGCAAGATTTAAACCGCTTGATAAAGATAAAATTTTTCAAGCGGTTATTTTTTGGTAATGTAAAGATAAAGGAAAAATGGGCGCACAGGATACGCGGTTGCGATAGCAAGCGTGTTCTTTAGTATGCGCCCGCAATTTGCGCCAAAGAAAGAAATGCCGTTTTAAAAAATCTAAATTACGAATTTGTAAACGCGTTCTAACAAAATGGTTTCAAATATTTGAGGATTTTTTAGGATAAAAATTTTTTACTGAAAACTAAAACTGCGTTAAAGTTGGCGGGATTTTTTATTTTTGAAAAATTAAACTCTCGTAAACCAATTTTATATTAAAAGGATACAAAAAAATTTTTTAAAATAATTGACGTTAGCCGCGCGATTAAAAAGTAAAAAATTTAAAAAAAATCCCATTACAAGCAAAATTTTTTTAAGCGATTAAAAATTTTCTTCGATATGTAATTATAAGGAGGAAAAATTTTGAGGTTATTTTTGTCTAATGTTTGAGGAGGGATGTTTATGAATCTTAAAGTAAAAACGAAATTCACGGTTTACTCAGTTCAATTTCCGCCGTAAAATTTTTTGACTTTCGCAGTTAAGAAATTACGCGTACCTCAAAATTTTCTAATTCGGTAGAGGTACGAAGTCATGATTTTTTGCAAAAAATTAGGATTGAAAAGGATAATTTAATGAGTCTCTTTAAAAAAAAGAGCGTTTATTCATGGAAGAGAGGTTTTTAAAATGACAAAGGAAATGAGCAAAGATATGATTTTTGATGTACAGCTTTTCGCAGTAGACCCCGAAATTTATACGGCGACATCATCAAACGAAACTGTTACAGTTGGTGCAACTGCACAATATCAAAAAGTTGGTGCAACCACTGTAAAAACGATTAAGCCCAAAAAAAAGAATGCTCCAATGGCTGGCGTTGATGCAGGCGCAGGCAACGATACTTTAGTAGTTACGAGCGCAGCAGATAATTTAAGCATTTCCGGCGGACGTGGCGATGACAGCATTAACATTACAGGACACGGCACAACTGGCAACAAATACATTTACAATTCCGGCGACGGAAAAGATACAATTAAAGGCTGGGATTCTGATAAAGATATTTTGATTGTTGATGACGCAGGTTATCAAACTTCAATGTCAGCAGATGGCAGAACTTTTAGCATAAAAGTCGGCTCCGGCAGCGTTTCTTTTGAAGGTCTTGAATACGGGAAAAAAGTAAAAGTATCAGTTTCAGGTACAGCAGGTGTTACAGAACACGCAGTTACAAGATTGATGGAAGGTACTTCAAGCAGTGAATATATGATTAACTTAAGCACTGTATCAAGTTTTAATACAGGCAGCGGTGATGAACAATTCACTCTTAACGCCAAAGAAGGCAACGATATTATTTACAACGGCGGCAGTTACGTTTCAGTCAATGCAGGCGAAGGTAACGATACTATCTACATTCAAAATGAAGCAGACAACAAAGTAACTTCAAATGTTTCAATTCGCGGCGGTTACGGTAACGATTTAATAGACGTTTCAAGCGATTATACGGTTTCAGCAGGCACAACACCTGTAACCACATACGGCGGACACGTCTATGAATTTGGCGCAGATGACGGCAGAGACAGCATTGTTGGTTTCAATTCTAACGATACAATCACTTTGGTTGATGTTGATGTTGATTCTATATCTGCCGATGTTGATGTTAATGGTAACTATATCATTTACGCAGGATATACCACAATTATTATCAAAAAAGGCGATAAAGAACTTGGCGGAACTACGCTTAATGTTCAACGCAAAACAACAAGTAACGGCAGTCTGGTTAACGCAACTGCTGAAATATATAAAAATAAATTAGGTGCCACAGAAGTAACTACTGGCGTTTACACCATTCCAAAGAAAATTTTACTTAATAACGCAGGTACTGCAGAAAACTATAATAACGATTATGATAATTATACAGTTGACGCAGCAGGCGGCGCAGACGTTCTGACAGTTTCAGCTAAAGCGGCGTCAATTAACGCAGGCGCAAGTAACGACAGAATCACGCTTACCGGCGGTACAAATGTTGATACTACTGCAACTGATTTAGCGTCAGCGTTAGTTAGTGCAAACGTTGTTACAGTTCAAGGCGGTTATGGCAATGACTATATCGACGCCACAGCAGATAAAGCACAAATCAGCGATGAAGATGAAACTGAAGTAAGAGCTTCTCACATCTATCAAATTAATAGAGATTCCGGTCGTGATTCCATTATGGGCTTTAACCCCAACGACTCTATTCAATTTATAGACGTTACGGATACTACCATTGCTTCAACTGAAATTTCTGCAGACTTTGATACTACCGGCAATTTCTATGTTTTATATTTCGGCGGCTCCTCTGTTTACCTTGATGTTTCAAATGATTATTTCAAAGGCAACAAAAAACTTAACATTGTAAACAAAAACGGTGCCGTAATTACAAATCTTGATTCTGCTTTAACAAAAGTCAGCTTGGACTCAAGCGGCGAAGAAACTACCGTTCCTGCAGATACAAATGATGCAGCATTAGCAGGTAAAAAAGCAGTATCATGGCAATATATTGTTCCTAAGAAGTTAATGGGTACAAGAGGTGCTGATACTGCCGCAAAATTAACCAACGTTGATGATGATTTTGTAGTTGATGCACTTCAAGGCAACGACGTAATTATAAACGAAGGAGCTTCCAGAGTTTCTATCAACGGCGGCGCAGGCAATGATACAATTTGGCTCACAAATTCTACCGTAGTTGGTGAAACAACCGGCGGCGCAACTATTGCTGTTAATGTTTACGGCGAAGATATTTCTATTTATGGCGGCGCAGGCAACGATATTATTTACGATGACGCAGTTGATCCTAGTGCTACAGTTGCATCAGAAGACGAAGACGCTCAATTTGGTCATGCATATATTTTCGGTGCTTATGACGGCAACGACTCAGTTTATTTCTTCGGCACTCAAGATTCAATCTACATTGACAAAGACGCAGAATTAGTCAACAGTTCCGTCAGTGGTAACAATTTAATTATTAATGTAGGTCCTAAAGACGGCGGTTATAAGACTGCATCAATGACTTTGGTTGATTACATTGTTAGTGATAACGATATGGACAAAGCCTTCAAGTTGGCTCAATGGGACACTACACAAAACAAATACGTTTCTGAAGTTATGTTCCCGCCCAGATTGGTAAATGGTACAACCGGTAATGACGTCCTCACCAATGATGGTGAAAGATATACCATTCAAGCATATGGCGGTTACGACAGCATTACAAATAAAGAAGCCGGCTCTTCAGCTACGATTGACGCAGGCGCGGGCAATGATACAATCAATAACGCAGCTGAAAAAGTTTCAATCGACGCAAGCTACGGCAACGATATAATTTCTCTCGCAAGCTCCGCAAATGCCAATACAATTATCGCCGGTTATGGTAACGACTCTATTTTTGGCAGCGATGGCGGTAAACAATTATATGTATTTGGTGCAGACGAAGGTATAAACTATATTACCAATTTCCAAACCAGTGACGTAATTAAAACTACCGGAATTGATTTCGATACATTAGATTATGAAATAACAAATGAAGGATTTGTGCTTGTACTTGGCAATAAAGATAATTATAGTGCTACACGAATTGTCATTAAAGGCGCGTTGAATACTGATGATCCTTCATTCCCGGGCGAACCCGGCGAAGAACCTGTTCCCGAAGATCCGGACGAACTTACCCCAGAAGAACAAGATGCTATTAATGCTTACAACACAAGATTAGATGCTTATAACAATTATGCTCGTAACGTTAATAACTATAAAAACATTGAAGCCAATTTGAAGATTAAATTGCAGACTTATGAAAAAGGAGCAGCAATAGCCGACACTGATCCCGTTGAATATGAATATGCATATCAAGCAAAAACGATTACCGTTCCAAATCAAATAGTTGGAACAAATGCAGCAGAAACAATTACAGTAGAAGAGACTGTTAGAAATGCTACTGTTTCAGCTCTTGCAGGTTACGATTCAATCTTAAGCACAGGCTCCAATGTTTCTATTAACGCCGGTATTGGTAATGATACAATTAACCTCGTAGACGGCACTAAAAACGCTTCAGGAAATACAGTTTATGGCGGTTACGGCGAAGACGTTATTTACAGCAGTGGAATGAGCAACCTCTTCCAATATAATGCTACATATGGCGAAGGCAAAGATACTATTTACGGTTTCTCTGAACAAGATACTATTACCATTACTTCAGGTACTTATTCAGAAGCTAAAATGACTGCTGATGGTTTCAAGATTTTCCTTGGCGACGGTTGGATTGTGCTTCCTGATGTTAAAGGCGGAGATAAACTTCACATTTACGATTCAGAACATACTGCTCGCGTAACAGTTGACAGTACCGCTTTTGGAACAAATACTAACGACACAGCAGAACTTGGTGAATCATTTGGCGGTTATCTTTATAAAGCATTAAACGGCGATGATCTCATTACCGTTGCAAGTGATGCTTATGATTTAACTGTTGACGCAGGCGCAGGCAATGATACTATCGAAGTTCAAGGCGGCAACAACATTACCATTATAATGGGTAACGGTTATGATACTGTAAATACTTCAACAGATGTTAATGAAGGTCGCGTTTTTGTATTCGACGCTTGGTATCAAGGCGTTAATGTCATTAACGGTATCAGAGAAGACGATACAATCAGACTGGATTATACAGATTTCGGTATTAACGGTATTTATAAAACCGAATTTATCGACGATTACTTTGTTATTACGCTTAAAGATGAAAAAACTGTAATTAGACTTAAAGAAGGCACTGACACTGAAGGTAAATATCAAAGACCCGGCGTCGGTACAAAATCTTTCAAATTACAAATTCAGAAAGCAGATGGTTCATACACAACCGAGCCATACGATATTCCGTTTATTCAAGAAGTCGAAGGTACAGACGCAGTTACATTTAATGAATTGTATGATAAATCTGTACTTATTGGCGACAGTGCAGCTAACAAAATTACTATCAACGGCGCAAGTGAAGTTTCTATCGATGCAGGCATAGGTAATGATACTATAGACGTTCAAGCAGGTGAAAATCTTACAATTACCGGCGGACTTGGCAACGATTCAATTAACTTAAAAACTGATACTCACGTTTACAATTATCGTCGCGGCGATGGCAATGACTCTATTACCGGCTGGGCTGGCAACTCTATTCTTGATCTTACCGGTTTTGCTAGTGGCGAAATTACAACTTTAATGACTGGTTCAAACGGCGATATTTTCCAAATTAGTTTACCCGGCGGTTCCATTACATTTAACGGCGAAGCTGTCGTTCCGGGACAAACTGAAATTATTATCAGCGGTTTATCTGATATAACCGGAAACCATACTATTTCTGTTCCAAAGATTATTACCGGTAAAGCAAGTGCTGATGTATTGGTCAATACAGAAGACAATTACGAGATCAATGCACTTGGCGGCGCAGATAGAATTACAAATTCAGGCAGCAAAGTTAAAATCGACGCAGGCGCAGGTAAAGATACTGTTCATAGTTCTGAAGGCGACAGCGTTACAATTTTGGGCGGCGGCGGCGCAGACTCTATCAAAGTTGATGCCGGCAATTTGAATTCAATCGACGGCGGCGACGGTGCAGACAGAATTATTCTCGGTGAGGAAGTTATTCGTTCAACCATTAATGCCGGTGCCGGTAATGATGTCATTTTCGGAAACGTTCTCAACAATACTTTCTACTATAAATCCGGCGACGGCAGCGATACTATTTATGGTTTCCATAACGGCGATAAACTTCAAATTCAAGATGTTGCAGTTTCAACCGTAACCGGCAGCGACGGCAGTACTCCTATTGCTAAAGTTGAAGTCAATGAAAATGGCTTGGTTATCAATCTTAAAGACGGCAAACAACTCACTTTGAAAGGCGCAAGAAAATCTACTGCTGCCATAGATTCACAAGATCCTGGAGACTTTGAATTCCTTAACGGTACTGATAACTTCAATATCACTACGCTTACTTCAACAGTTATTGGCGGCGAAAAGAAAGTAGTTTCAGGTACTCTGCTTGTTGAAATTCCAAACCAAAAGAATACTACAAAATATATACCATTTGAAAACTACACTAAGGCTATTAAGATTGTCGGTACTCCTGTTTCAGATACCATTACCAATTATCAAGGTGCTGATAATGTTACTGTAGATGCCGGCGGTTATGCTGATATTATCAAAAATGAAGCTGACAACGTTTCAATCAATGCAGGCGCAGGTAACGATAAGATTTACTTCGGCAACGCTTATGCTTACGATGAAACTGCCCATGAAGATACAGTTGAAGTTGAAGTTCCTTCACATGCATTGCGCGTTACTGTTAATGCAGGTACAGGCGACGATACTATTTGGGGCAACAGCAACGGCGGTCACCTTTACAAATATGCAGATGGCGACGGCAACGACGTTATTTATAGTTTCGGTGCAACTGACACTATAGACCTTCAAGGCGCAACTTACACCACAGATATTGGTAACACCACCAAACATGAAGCTGTTAAAGTTGACAAAAAAGATGGCAACAACCAACTTTACAGTTATACTTTCTTTGATTCCAATGACTTAGGAGAATATACCGCTGCAACAAGATCTCTTGCTACTCAACCAAAAGTTGACGGAACAGGTAATGAATATTATGTTGCCAAGACTACTGCTGCAACTTCCAGAACCGGCGAATTTACACTTAAACAATTAAAGAAAGAATCAGAAATTACCGGTAATGAATCTGATTATATTGCAGTTAATTATTATGTTGAAGGCGGCAAGGAAGTTTATAAAACTGACACATCCAGAGTTATAGCAACCACCACAAAACAAAATGCTGAAGGTAAAAATGTTTATGTTAAATTAAACTCAATAGCTGCAGTTGAGGCAGCTGATGGAGTCGTTGGCTCCGATGACACGACAACTAATTTGGCTGAAGCCGCAAAAGCAATTCGCTACTATTGGGGCACTGACGGCGAAAAGAAATATACTGCAACTTCAACTAAAGTTGGCGTAGCTACTGCATTAGCTGAAACAGCAAACGGCAACCATTTCTATCTTAGAAAAGATGCTGGATTAACTTTAAATACTACGGATTCTTATACTGAAGCTCAAGTTTCCAGTGACGCTGCCGAAGTCGCTACATTTGTAAATTATTACGTTGCTACTGATTCAACCAAACGCCTTACAACCCTTGATTCAACAACTATCACTACTGCAAATCAACCCGGCACTTATCTCAAACTCGCGTATGTAAATTCAAGTGCATTTGACGGCGATAATGGTCAAGGTGTAATTGCTGCTAACGCAACAAGTGCGATGACAACAACCAATCTTGCAGATACAGCGCAAAAAGTTTCTTCCTATAAAGACGCTGCTGATAATAAAATTTACTATACAACAGATTCTACTGTAGATTTGACAACTGTAGACTATACAGGTCACTATGTTAAATATGGTACAGATATTACAGGAAATGACATCGCCTCATCAAATATTGTTGCTGCAGCTGATATAGCTACTAGTGGCAACTACATAAAAGTTAAAAAATATGAAGATAAAGACGGTGTACATTATGTCACTGCAAACCGTGTTACAGGTAAAACTTTAACCACTCAAGCCACAACTAAATATATTAAATTCGGAGTTGATACAAAAGACGAATATATAGACGGCACCGATCTTGCAGATAGTGCTGAAGCAGCCGCTATATCTCTTACTTATTACTATCAAAAATCAGATGGCACATTGGTTTATACGGATCAGAAAAGCCATAACGAAACTACTTCAGTAACTCCTACATCAACCAATAAATATCTCAAACAAAATAAGAATATTGAAGATATAAATTCTACAACGATTAACGATACCAACAATACAGTTACAACTGATGTAAATGAAGCAGGTGACGGATATTTAATTTACCAGTATACAGACGGCATAGGAGAAGTACATTATGTAACTAGTGCAGATGCGATTAATGTAACTAAAACTATAACTCATACTTCGTTGGATGCAACTTATTATGCTAAATACGGTGCAACAGCTGTAGCAGGTAGTGAAAATCACGAATTTACACCAGATCAAACTGACATTACTCCAGTTGGCTATAAAAATGTTAAATCTTATACAGATTATAACAGTACACATTATACGCTTGCTGATGAAGTTACCAATAAAACTTTAACGACTTCGGACGTAGAAAAATATGTTAAATTCGGTAAAACTGCTACAGACGACGAATATGCAGAATCCGACCTTGCAGATACTGTTACAAAAGCTGCTCAAAAAGTTAATTACTACTATGGCACCGATGGAACTCAAAAATATACCGTCAATGCAACAGTAACCGGCGTTCAAACAGCTGATGCAAAAGATGAAGGCGGCAATCAGTATTACGTCAAAATTGGTCAAAAGCTTACTACAGCAACAACCGATAATAATACTACTGCAATTTCAACTACTACTGCTGATTTTGCTCAAGCAGTTAAATACTACTACGATGTCAATGGAGTTAAACGCTATATCACTAACGCCACAAAAACTGTTACCACTGCACTATACAACGATAACGGGCATCAATACTACATTAAAACCAACAAATCTATTACTAACGGAACCAAAGCATCTGACAATACCGATAATGTAACAACTAATTTGGATGAAGCAGCTACAGCACTTAATTATTATTATACAGTTGAAGCTGACGACTCTAAATTAATTCATTACATTAATAACGCAGAAGCACCTCGTTTAACTACCGGAGAGTTCACTTACACAGCAGACGACGGCACAGTTTATAAATATTACGCAAGATTAAAAGATAAAGACGGCAATGTGGTAAATGTTGCAGATGGCGCAGATTATACAAGAAATCAAATTAGTGAATTGGATTCAAGAGTTGCCGTAATGGTTAAGACTTATACAGATGCAGACGATACTGAACATCTTACCACTAAAGACGAAGCAACCATTGCTACTAAATTATTTAAAGACGGTTCAGGTGAGCAATGGTATCTTAAATCCGGTTTAGCTGCAGATGCTGATGTTACCGATAAAACAAATTGGACAACCAATATAAATTTAGCTGATGCTACTCCTAAAGAAATTAAATACTATATAGATGAAGACGGCAACGAAGTATATACACTTGCTAACTCTCATGATATTAACGGTCAAAAAGTTCAAGAAGACGTATGGCAAGAAGTTGACGATCCTTATCATAAAGACGTTATCATTAAAGTTGGTACAGGCACAATCACATTGAAGAATCTTTCCACCGAAGAAGACTTCAAAGTACATCTTACCAATGTAGGTGCTGCAAGCGACACTAAACAAGAAGCAGTTACCAAGATTCACAATATCAGCCGCACTGAAGCAACATCTGATAACGCTTTTGAAAATACCATTGACGAATACATTATTAAAGGTAATGCTGCAGGCAATAATGTTATCAACAGTGGCGCAGGAGCTTCAATCAATGTCAGCGCAGGTGGAGAAAATACAATCACCAATACTGCTGCAGATGTTACAATCCAGACAAGCAACAGTGCTGATACAATTACAACAACCGGCGACGGCGTAAAAATCTATGCAGGCGAAGGCAGAAATAAAATCACTGTAAACGAGGGCGGCTCCAACTCTGAAATTACTTCCGGCAAAGACGCAGATACAATTACAAATAGTGCTTCCGGCGTTTCAATTAATGCAGGCAGTGGCGAAAATAAGATAACCAATAGCGGCGAAGCAGCACAAATTTCTACAGGTGCTGACAATGATACAATTACCAATACAGCAAATGATGTAACAATCAGCACAGGCAGCGGTAATGATTCTATTGATCTGTCAGGTTCAAAGAATGACGGTGTAATTGTTGACGCAGGCGAAGGCGACGATACTATTACTGCCAATACTACAGGCGGCAGAATATATATTCTTAATCCTTCTTCCGGCAACGACGTTATTTACAACTGGACCGATGCGGATATACTCAAACTTTCATATGACTCTACTGCAGGCGAAGCATACGAGAAAGAATTTACCTCTGAAGGTATTGTTGTTAGAATTTACAAAGTTGAAAACGATGTAAAAACTGTACTTTCTTCAGTTAGAGTTACAAAAGATTATTCCGGCACTGATGGTCCTGTTGAAGGCGGAAAAGAATTTTATATCTACGATAAGGATAATCACCTGCTTGAATACTTTACAACTCCTTATATCAAATATGCAGATGAGGAAAATACTTTAACTCTTAGTGCAATAAGCGGCACAGATAACGAAACAGGCTACACCATTCAAGGAACTGAAGCCTCTAACACCATTGATAACAGAAATGATTATTCAACAATTTTGGCTGATGCTGGTGCTGATACAATCTTCACAAGCGGCAACTATGTTTCTGTAAACGGCGGCGCAGACAATGACCTTATTGTTCTTGCTACTGGAAGTATGTATGATACTTCTACAAATAAGATCACTAACGGAAATGCTGCAAATGTAAAAGGCGTTTCAATTTCCGGCGGTACAGGCGACGATACAATAGTTGCAAATGACGATGGCGAATATCGTACAGGAAACATGGTTATTTACCAATACAGTGAAGGCGACGGTAACGACGTTATCAAAGGTTTCCGCCAAGAAGATATGATCTACATTACCGGCAACTATTCCACTACCATTGACAGCAGTAACAACTTCATTATCAATGTTATGAATGAAAATGATTCTGTTACAGGCTCAATTAAACTTCAGGGCTATGAACACGGCAAAGAAGTTCAAATTGCAAAATATAACTCCACCATTGATGACTATGAACCAAGTGAAGTTCCATATATCGTTCCTGAACTTGTTACAATCAATGCAACAACTCACACTGTTGATACAGACGAACGTTCCAATGTACTTATCAACGGTGAAAACGTAGCCGAAACAATTACAGCCGGTGGCAAAAATACTTCTATCTTTGCAAACGGCGGCGACGATAAGATTATTTTGTCCGATGATAAAGTTGGTATCCAAGTTTACGCAGGCGCAGGTAATGATACAATTCAAGCTGCTTTACCACATGAAGCAGGCGTTCTCTATGTATTCAACAATAACGAAAACAACAACCTCATTATTAACTTTGGCGAAAATGATTCAATTAAATTTAACGGCACATGGGATTCAACAGCTTCCGGCGCAACGTTAGTTTCTGACAATGAAGAAACCAACACCAAAGACCTTATCTTGAAACTCGGCAATACTATCGTAACTCTTCAAGCTTGCGGCACAGAAGGTAGTAGTATTAAAGTTTATGATGACACTACTACAACTACTCCTAAAACTGTTCAAATAGGTAAAGTTATAGCCGGTAAAGATACAGCAGATAGTCTTACCAATGAAGATGCTGAATATGTCATTCAAGGTTACGGCGGCAGAGATACTATTGTTAATAACGCAAGCGATGTTACAATTAGCGGCGGCGATCAGAACGATACTATCACACACGTTGGAACAAATTCTTCAATCGACGGCGGCAGAGGCGACGATGTAATTAACATTAACGTTGACACCAGCCAAAATACACATTCCGGCGGTACAAAGATTGTTATTTCTGAAGGCAGCGACCAAATTAACAACAACGATCCTACTCATGCTCATACTTATCAAGTAAATCCGAACACTTCAGCCTCAGCATATATTAATAACTTCACTGCAAATGATATAATCCAGATTATGGACGACGGAGCTACGATCAATGAACTTAATGCATTAAATGCTTATTCCGGCGAATATCTCGTATTGGTAATTGGCTCAACTACTCTCTATCTTAGAGGAACAGAAACTAATAGCGGTATTGTTCCCGGTCAAGCACTTAATATTAAGAAGAGCGACGGAACAACAGCTTGGGCAGCAGTTACAGTTCCATACATTGCAACCGGTACTGCTGCAGGCGAAACAATTTTGTCTGATAAAGTTAGTGCATTTACCAGCAGTGGACTTGCAGCAGATGCTACAGCTGCCGTTACTTATGATCAAGATAATTACTACGTTGACGCTCAAGCCGGTGCTGACTATATCGGCAACAACAAAGCAGGTGCATCTATCGTTGCAAACGCAGGTAACGACACAATTAACAACCTTGAAGGCGGTACAAGTGCTTCACTCGTTGGCGGCTTAAACGACGACTTAATTAAGAACGCGGCAAACAATGTAACAATTTACGCAGGCAGAGGCGAAGACACCATTGAAAATACAGGTACAACGGGCATTGTATATAACTTTGCTAGAGGCGACGGCAACGTTACTATCAAAGGCTGGAATACAGGCGATACACTCAATTTTGAAGGCTTGAGAAATTCCAATAAACCTGGTGAATACAGCGCGTATATCAGCCAAGATTATACAAAGATTACATTGAATACAGATGACGGTAACTACATTGTTCTTTCAAATGCAGCCGATACAGCACTTGTAGACAATGATGGTGTTGCTCCTACAATTAACATGAAACTTGGATTAGAAACTGTAGATTCTCTCAAAACTGCCACATTAAAACCGAGTATTATTCAAATGGATGACGGCGATCTTGACACTGCATTTACAAGCGATAAAGTCGGCTATACAGTCCTTACCGGAAACGGAATTAAGACTATCAACAACACAGCAGCAAATGTTTACATTAATGCCAATAACGGTGCAGGCAAGAAGATTATTAACAATAACGCAACTGCAGCCGCTGATTCCGTTGTTTCAATCTTTGGTAGTGCTGTAGGCGACGAAATTACAAATAACGGAACCTATGCTTCAATCAACGCAGGCGCAGGCAATGACACAATCGTTAATAAAGGCGGCAATTCCAGTATTTATGGCGACGCAGGCAACGATGATATTACAAACTCTGTAGCTGCTGCAACTATCGACGCAGGTCTGAATAATGATATAATTACAAACAAATCTGAAGGTACAAATGCTTCAATCTTTGGCAACTATGGCGACGATACAATTATTAATGAAGCTAGCGGCGCAACACTTTACGCAGGTAGAGGCGAAGACAGCATTAAAAATGATGCAAGCGGTGCTGTTACATACTACTTTGCTAGAGGCGATGGCAATACCACCATCAAGGGCTGGAAGACAGCAGATACCCTTTACTTTGAAGGCTTGAGAGATGTCAATAAACCTTACACCGGCAGCGTTGTTGTCAATAAAACATTCGATAAAGTAACACTTAGCACCGATGACGGCAACTATATTGTATTTGAAGGTACATTTGCAGACAGTGGCGTACTCAAGAGCGATAACTCATTTAAAGTTTCACTCGGTACTGAAACCGTTGACAGCTTGAAATCTACTACAGTTGATATTGGAGCTATTACTCTTACTGCTGATGCTGAAGAATTCGAGAACCAAAATGCTAATGTTACCGTTTGGGCAGGTGCAGGCGACGACACTATTACAAATAGTGCTGATGCTAAAGGTGCTTATATCAGCGCAAATGCAGGCGGCAAGAAGAAGATTATCAATAACGCAACCGGCGCAAATGTAGACGAGGCTGTAACAATCTTAGCAGGTAGCGCAGATGATACTATTGAAATGGGAAGTACCGCAAAATACGCTTCAGTTCTTGCAGGCGACGGCGCAAACACCATTACAAGCGCGGGCGACAATGTCAGTATTACCACAGGCAGAGGCGAAGATAAATTTACCATTGATACAGGTGCTGAAAATGGCTGGTATGACGGCGGCAATGGCAACGATACATTTAATATCAGCGTAGGCGGCGGCAACTCAATTTCCGGCGGCGCAGACGACGATACATTTAACATTAAATCCGGTGCAAACGGCAACGTTTACTACTATACCGGCGGTTATCAAGGCGTAGATACATTTAACGGCTTCACTGCTTATACTGATGAAAACAATAAAGGCGATACAATTTATGTTTTAAACGGCAGAGCTGCAATTAGTGCTACTGCTGAAACTGAAACATACGAAACAACCGCAACAGTACACAACGAAGAAACTGATCAAGATGAAGAAGTAGCGACAACCGCAACTAGAACCATTGGTACACGTTTCTACATTAACGATACTGCAGTTATCCTCAATGATGTTGGCAAAACTGGTACAGGTAAAGTTACATTTAGCCTTGCAGGTACAGAAAAAGTTTGGGATATTTCAACCGGCGATTGGGCATCAGCACAAGTTTCTGAAGACGAAGAATTTGTAATGGATGATCTCTTTGAAGACGACAGCGACACTTACGTAAACGACAACACAGATAACGATCTTGCCTCAATCGATTATCTCGACGAAAATAAATACTCCGCAGGCGATATTGAAGACAACAACACCGAAGACCTTGTACAAGGCAACAATGCTACTTCTGCAGCCTTCGGCAAAGATGACAAACAATAAATTTTAACTTACCAAATTGGAGTTAGTGCAAACTAATTTCTAATCGTTAAAAATTAATTTCTCGGTAGTCACCGGCAAAAGTCGGTGGCTACTTTTTTTGTGCAGATTATTTTCCGCCTTGATAAAAAGTATAACTTCAACTATAATTTCAGCGTTATCTTAGAACGTGTTTTCAAATTTTTAGTTTTGATTTTTGTTTTTTGAATGTACTTTCTTTCTTTGGCGCAAAGAAAGTAAAGTACCAAAGAAAGAAACTGCCGAATATAATCACATCACGTGATTAACATTCGGCGGGCGCACGTCCTTGTGCGCCCACTTTCCAATTTTGTTTGTAAACGCGTTCTAGCAATAGGAGCAAATTTTATGAAGAATATTTGGAGCTTTTTTATATTTTTTACTTTGATGAGTTTTTTTTCTCTGTTTACAACTTTTGTTGCGGAACTTACCGACGCACTTAAAATGAATGATAAAAATATTTCTGTCAATTTAAAAAATCGCGGCGAAGATTTAATTATGACGTGGACGCCGCTTCCGTATCCTTGCACTTATAAAATTGAAACTTTCAGCCAAACTACCGGAATTTTGAAGGACGCCCCGCAATATCATTTAATGACTTCAGCCGAAACTTCAGAAACTTTTTACACCGTGCCGCGAACTCCAATTCCAAATTTTTACAGAATATCTGCGCGAGGGATTTTTACAGAAATATTTCATGGCAAGGAAATTTTAGCTAATCCAAATTTTAATAATCCCCCGCGCCCAATTCCAATTTATCATTACACAAAAGAAAATCCCGCCAGTTTGATGCCGTTTTTAGTTTGGCACACTGTACCCAACGCCGTTTGTTACGAGCTGGAAATTTTAGACGCGCCGCCGGAAATTGAAGGCGGAATTTCTCATTCTGAAAATCACAGCTTGGAAACTACGAAAAAAATTTTTACAAACGGTTATCAAGCAGATTTAAGCCCTTACGCCGACAAAGGAAAAATTTATTGGCGCGTGCGTGCGTTGGGACTTCATAAAGATGAAAATATTGGAGAATTCAGCATTTCCGAGCCGGTTTATATTGATTCAAATTTGCCGCTGCCAAATTGTCCGCTGATTAATAATTTTGATTTTATGGATTATAAAAGGTTGCCGATTTATCCCGCGTATAATTGGATACCGATTCACGACGCGCCGCAATATGAAGTTGAACTTTTGAACCACCCGCCGACGGTTGAAAATGACGTGGAGCCTTCGCCTGACAGTTTATGGCGGAAAAAGACGCAGGATCAATCAAGTATTTATGACGAATATAGCCGCCCATACGCAGGCCCTTATTATTGGCGGGTACGTGCGCTTGATGATGAAGATAATCCTATTGGCACGTGGTCAAACAGTGAAAAATTTGTCGTTGAAGATTTTAGAGGCGGCGTTGACGTGGCAATTTTGGGCGACAGCGTGGCTCATGGCGGCGGCGCAGTTTCATATTCTCCACGCGCTCTAGAATACTCCTACGCCACTTATTTAGACTTTCCGGTAGTAAACATTAGCAAGAGCGGCGACACCGTTTATACGTCATTACAGCGTTTTACAAGCGATATTTTGCCTTTCCGTCCAAAAAATTTAATTATTTCAACTGGTACAAATTGCCTGCGCGATGAAAGAATTACAGCTGCCGACGTTACGCGCGACTTGGCAACTATTAACAGGTTGTGCGAAGAAAATAATATTCGCCCAATTTTTTTAACTATCATGCCGATTAATCCCGTAAATATAAAATATGTTTTCCGCAACGATACAGACCCCGGCTGGCATAAAAAATTGATTCTTATCAACAATTTTATAAAGCGGCAGGAATTTTACATTGACATTGAGCCATATTTTTACGACGCTGAAGGAATGATGAACAGCGAGCTTTGCATTGACGGCTTGCACCCTGACATTAAAGGCAAAATGTTAATTGGCGAATTGATTAACTTGAATAAAAATCTTTTTAAGGTAGAAAAATGAAAAGGCTGTCAATCACAAGAAAAATTTTAGTTTCGTACGTCCTGCTTGTAGTAATAGTGGCGGCGTTTTCGGTTTTCCTGATATTGCCGGGACAAATTCAAGAAATGAATAGCAATCTGGAAAATACTTTGTCAAGAATGGCGTATATTTTGGCGCACGATATGGAAATAAAATCTGCGCTGGAAGATGGAAAATGTAGTACCAAACTTTTGCACAGAATCGACGGTATTTCAGAAATTACAAAAAGCAACGTTGATTATATCGTAATTGCGAACACGAACAGCATCAGAATTTATCACCCCGACAAAAATTTAATTGGCAAAAAATTTATTGGCGGGGACGAAATGGACGCAATTAACGGCGTCCGTGACGAATATATTACACTTCATCAAGGCAACCCTGATGTACAAATGCGGGCGTTTCACTCCGTTACCAACGATTATGACGAAGTTATAGGCTTTGTAATGGCTAGTACTTCAACTGACAGTATCGAAAATCGCAAACAGGAAATAGTTGCAAGTGCATTAGGTTTTTTGGCAATTTCTTTGGTTACAGGATTATTTTTGGCGTATGCAATTTCTACGAGTATTCGGCGAATTTTGCTTGGCTACGATCCTACAACTTTTGCGCAAATGTATTTACAGCGCGAAGAAATTTTGGACAAACTCAACGAAGGAATTTTTGTAGTCAATGAAAACTACAAAGTCATCTATAAAAATTTGTCGGCAAAGTTACATATGACTGAAGATTTTTTACCGAAGGATTCGCCAATTTACGCGGGCGTTACAGAATCGCTAAAAAATAATTTAATTATTTCGTGGTCAATGATTGAGGTTGACGAAAAATCTTTTTTGGTAAGTCTCGTACCACTTCGCCCGCTTGAAAATTTGGATGCAGTTATGGTAATTTTGAGAAACCGCACTGAATTTGTAAATCTTACCGAACAACTTACCGGCTTAAATCACATTATCGACGCACTTAGAGCCAACACGCACGAATTTAGAAATAAATTGCACGTAATTTCCGGCTTGTTGCAACTCGGCGAAAATTCTCAAGCAATGGAATTTATCAACGAAGAGGCAACGATTAATAGCGGACAAAATATTTTGCGGCTGATTCAAGATAAAACTGTTGCCGCGCTTTTAATGGGCAAGTCTAATCGCGCAGTCGAATTAAATATTGATTTTGAACTTCGCAACGACAGCAATTTACCTGAAAAAAATTCGTTCCTTTCCACGCGGGAAATTTGCCTGATTATTGGTAACTTGATTGATAATTCTTTTGATTCTATGACTGATACAAATTCTGCGCGACAGGTTGAAATTTTTATTTACGTAAACGCGCAGGGCTTGACGCTTACGGTTGATGATACAGGTTGCGGAATTACTGATGAACAGATAAAAAAAATTAGCGCAGGTTCCTACACGACCAAAGGCGCAGGACACGGCTACGGCTTGAAATTGATTCGTGAAGTTGTTGAACGGCACAAAGGCTTTTTGCAAATTGATTCTGAACCGAAAATTGGAACTTCAATTACAATAAATATTTTTCAAAGTGATTGACAATTTGTATGGTAAACTATAAAATGATAATGGCTAAATAGGACGTGATTTATTTCAAGGAGGTGTGAATTATGCCAACCGTCAACTCTATAGTAAGTCAGGCTAATATGGTTGTCGGTCTTTCGTCAAAAGTTTTTGGCGGAAACCGCGCACTTGCAAACAGCTCAATGATGTTGCAGCCTGCATTAAATACATTTGCTAACTTTTTAAAATCAGACTTCGGCGGACAACCCGCGCTAACCAATCTGATTGAAAATTACAGTAGTAACCGTGAATCTTTTAACGAAAGTTTCCAAGAAAATTTGAATTCTCTTCAAGAATCTTCCGACAAAGTCAAGGCGTCTTCTGATACTGAAACCGAAACTGAAAGCGGTACTTCTGAAACAAAAGACACTGACAACGACCAAAACACCGGCGCGGCTCTTTCAACTTTGGGGCAATTCGCCAATGGCAATATTCCACCGCAAGAAAAAAATATTTCGCTTGCGGTAAAGCCAAAGGTTAATCCTAAACCTGAACCGCCGGAACAAAAAGACAATCTTCAAAAATTTGCAAATGAATATCTTACTGCCGAAAAACCGACTGAAGAAACTACCGTTACAAACGAAGACAGCCGCGTTACCGACGTTAAAAATTTAGTGCGTGATTTCAACGCCACTAAGTCTTATCTTGAGGAAAATCGCGGTATGTCAAATCTTATGTCCGCGCTTGCTGACAAATTCGGCAACAATCAACAACTCAACGAGTCTTTAAACGAAGTTGGAATTTCCGTAAATGCTCAAGGTTTTCTGACACTCAACGAAGGTATTTTCAATCACGCACTTAACAACAATTCTGAAAGCGTCAATTCGATTATAGGCAGTGACGGACTCGCCGGACAACTTGACAAAAATATTAATTTGGCGAACTATCAAAGCGACAAACTTTTTACTTCAATTACTGATTATGCTAACAACCAAAGGCAAGATGACGCCGAATCTTTGTACGGCAACAACGCCGCTTACGCAAAAGAAAATTCGCCGCGTATCTTTGCAATGCTTACTTAATTAAAAGATAGAGACTAAGATTTAGGGTTAGGGATTTTCTCTAATCCTTATTTTTTTGGAAGGAGATTTTTAGATGGAAATTTTAGAAAGTGTACTTGACGAATTTAAACATTTGGCGGCAATTCCGCGCCCGTCCAAACACGAAGAAAAAGTTAGTAACTTCCTGCGCGATTATTTAAAATCTTACGGCTTTGAAGTTGTACAGGACGAATTTAAAAATATTATCGCCGAAATTCCCGCAAGTTGCGGCAAAGAAAATGCTCCGCGCACAATTTTACAATCTCATATGGATATGGTCTGCGTGGCTGAAACAGGCTACAAATTTAACCCGCTTGAAGACGCTATAAAACTTGTTCGCACTGAAGATTTTTTGACGGCTGAAGGTACGAGCTTAGGCGCAGATGACGGCATGGGAATTGCTGAAATTTTGTACATTGCCAAAAATCACGAAAAATTTGTACACGGCGCAATTAGGATTATTTTCACGGTTGACGAAGAACAAGGAATGAGCGGCGCAATGAATCTTGATGAAAAATATCTTGCCGCCGCCGAATTTTTTATTAACTGCGATTCAGAAAACTATGATGAAATTGTGGCGGGCAGTGCAGGAAGTATCCACGTTGAATTTTCGCGCAGGATTGACTACACCGCGCCGAAATTTTCCAACGCCTTTAAAATTAAATTTAGCGGCTTGCACGGCGGACATTCAGGGATTGAAATTCACAAAGATTATATCAACGCAATTAAAATCACGGCGAAATTTTTGAACGTTTTAAAAGCTAAAGAAAAGTTTCAACTTGCGAAGTTTGACGGCGGCGCGGCTGAAAATGTTATTCCTTCTGACGCAGAAATTATTATTGCTACGGATTTACCGCTTGAAAAAATTTCTGCTTATGCTGATGACATTCAAAAAATTTACATTGACGCCGAGCCGAATTTTAAAATTGAAGTTACAGCGGTTGAAATGCCGGAAAAAGTTTTCAGCGACGCAGATTTTGAAAATTTAATTGGATTAATTTTAACGGTACATAGCGGCGTTTATTCAATGTCCGGCGCAGCTCCCGTAACTTCCGCCAATATTGGAATTATTAGCACGGCTGAAAATGTTTCAATTAAAATTTTGGCGCGTTCAAATGTTTCTGAAAAGCTGAATAATTTTACTGACACTTTCGCGCAGGTTGCCAAACTTACAAACTTTGAAGTTAAATTCGGTACTCCTACGCCTGCTTGGAATTTTAATGCTGACAGCAGACTTTTAAAAATTATGGCTGAAATTTTTGAACGCCAAAACAATTTTGCGCCAAAAGTTCATACGATACACGCGGGCTTGGAATGTAGCTTTTTCGCCGTCAAAAATCCCAAAATTGATATTGCGTCAATCGGTACGACTAACGAAAATATTCACAGTCCAAAGGAACGCTTGCATTTGAAAACGGTTGAGCCGCAAGTTAAATTGATAATTTCGACGCTTGAAAAAATTGCCGAATAAAAAAAATATCGCCGCCAACAATTAAGCTGACGGCGTTTTTTAATGCTCAAATTTTTTATTTATTTGTAAAAATATCAAGAAATTTTTCAACTTGTTCAGATTTATACAAACCTGTTTTGCACCAAACGGCAAAATGTTCGCAGTTATCCAAAAGTAAATTATAGCCGTGTTCGCCAATTTTACTACGCGC
Organism: uncultured Selenomonadales bacterium; assembly: GCA_937877565.1. Classification (GTDB taxonomy): domain Bacteria; phylum Bacillota; class Negativicutes; order Selenomonadales; family Selenomonadaceae; genus Quinella. The sequence goes on from CALFJB010000009.1 coordinate 50,096, forward strand.
ACGCGCTACAGTTTCATGCGGCGAATATAATTTGACTTCATCGCTTTTAACGAACGAATAAGTTTCATAAACCAATTTCAGCCAATCAAAGCCGCTATTTTGAGGCGCGTTAAAATTGTCGTAATGAAATTCTGAAACACGTTTGCCTTGATCGTTGAAATAGCAAACTTTCAAATTTTTATCGTCGCCCATAAATTTTTGAATCGTAGTTTCTTTTATAACGCCGTCGAGCGGGTCTTCATTCGACTTAACATAATGAATAACATTATTGTTGCCGGAAAAAACTCCAAAATGGCGGTAGCCTAAAGCTCTTTCAACGTAAATTACATCGGCAAAGTTGATTCTGACAACCATGAAAAATTATCCTTGAGGAGCAATTTTAGCACGAAGTGAGCGGGAGCCGTCTTTATTTTCAAGAATGACAATACCTTTAATAGGATTGTGCGTTGCAGCGTCCATAGTGATAACGCCCGTACCAACTTTTAAATCTTTGATAGTTTCGATATTGTCGCGGATTTTTTCAGAATCAGTACCGCCGCGTTGAATTGCATCAATTAACATTTTGCCGGAGTCATAACCGAGCGCGGCAAAAACGTTTGGATCTTCCTTGTATTCGTTTTTGTAAGCGTTGATGAAAGCTTGAGCGTCTTCGTCGCCTTCAAAATAATGTGTGCAGAAATAAGTATTGTTGAGGGCGTCTTTACCTGCAATGTCAACAACTTTTGAATCGTCCCAGCCGTCCGCGCCGAGCATTGCCGCAGTAATACCGAGTTCACGGGCTTGCTTTACAATTTTGCCGACTTCTTCATAATAACCGGGAACAAAAATTACATCAGCGTTGGCAGTTTGAATTTTTGTTAAAGCGGCTTTAAAATCTTGATCTTTGGCAAGAAAAGCCTCTTCCATTGCAACTTGACCGCCTGCCGCCTCAAATTTTTCTTTGAAGACTTTACCGAGACTCTTTGAATAATCTGAACTTGAATCAACGTAAATTACAGCGGTTTTTGCATTTAAATCTTTTGCGGCAAATTCAGCCATAACTTCGCCTTGTTGCGGGTCGATAAAGCAACTGCGGAAAATGAACGGTTTAACCACGCCATTTTCAACTGTAACATCAGGATTGGTAGCGGCAGGAGCGATAACTGCAACTTTGTTATCAGCGGCAACTTGCGATTCAGCAATAACGTTAGCTGTTACAGCCGGTCCAATAATCGCCACAACTTGATCATCAGAAATTAATTTAGTAGCCGAGTTGACTGCTTCGGCGGCGTCTGATTTATTATCAGCTTCGACGATTTTAATTTTTTTGCCGTCAATACCGCCCGCGTCGTTAATTTCTTTTACAGCAAGTCTAAAACCTTTGGCGGAATTTGAGCCGTATTGTGCAACGTTGCCGGTAAGTTCAAAGTTTGAACCTACAACAATTTCTTCGCCTGTAGCAGCCGCACCGCCGCCGCCTGCTTGTTCTCCACAACCTGTAAATAAGGAACAAGCCAAAACGCCGCTTGCTATCATTGCGGCAAGTCTGAATTTCTTTTTACCAAAAAGCACTTGTAAAACATCTCCTAAATTCAAATTACCCGCGTATTTTACAATTTTTCGCGCAGGGCGTCAATTTCTTATAAAAATTTTCTTGAAATTATTCGTAAATATCTTCGCCAGAAAATTTTTGATTGACGAATCAAATTTTAATAACTATAATGCAATGCAACAGATATGAAGGGATTGATTTTTTTGGAAATGTTGGTTTACTTAATAGTTTTTGTGGTAGGAGCGTGGGTATACAGTGATGCAAAAAGCCGCAACAGTTCACATCCAATCTTATGGGGAATTGGTAGTTGTCTTTTTATGATTGTTTTCCTTCCTCTTTACCTCATAATGCGTCCTCCAAAACAACCGCTTGAAGTTCGTCGCGCCCCTGTTTTGTGCCCACATTGCGGCAAATATTATGAAAGCCCAGCCACTTTTTGCCCACACTGCGGAAATAAAATTAACGATTAAATGGCGTGTTGGCGCGGTTTTAAATTTTTTTAAAAAAATTTTAAAAAAAATGCTTGACAAAAAGGAAATAATGAAGTATTATACGCAAGCTGATTCACTTAAAGCTAATCACGAGTCAGCAAGGCTCCTTGAAAACTAAACAATGCTTAACGCAAGTGCGAGGTTAATTTAACCTCTGTTTTAAGTCAAGACAAACTTTTATTGGAGAGTTTGATCCTGGCTCAGGACGAACGCTGGCGGCGTGCTTAACACATGC
>CALFJB010000010.1 GCA_937877565.1 uncultured Selenomonadales bacterium
CAGATGGAGTTACAATCGAAAACAAGACAATCAGCGGACTTGATGGAAAAGCAACATTGCAAATTTCAGCCTCCGGCACTTACACAGTAAACAATACCGAATTGTCAGTAAAAGCAAATGATACAGTAATTGGCGTTGACGACAACTACGCGTACATTTACGACGAAGATCAACTTAATATCACAAGCGAAGATACAACTGACGAAATTTTGGATAAACTCGGAATTGCTGACGACAAAGTAACAACATTAAATAACGACAGCGAAGACGACGACTTCAGCCTTAGTAATTCCAAAGGTACAACAGCAGTAGTATCGGCGGCGTTAACAGAAGACGCAGTTGTAGGACTCGGCAGCAAAGGCAGCGCGGCAGTTGTAGAAGGCACAAAAGCAGCAGTAACCGTAGTAGGCGGCAGCGGCGCAGATACAGTTGTAACAGAAGGTACAAATGTAACGATTGACCTTAGCGACGGCGGCAAAGATAAAATTATTGCAACCGGCGGCAATGTCACGCTTGAAAATTACGATCCTACAACCGGCGCAGGAATCCAAATTTCACAAGACGATTTGGCAGCAGGCGTAGGACTCGAAGACGGCAAAGTAAAACTTGCAAACGCTGAAGTATATCTCGGCGACGGCGCAAACTTTGTCAACTTGTTCTTACCTGACGGCACAGAAAAGAAGATTGGCTTTGCATCAGCAGATAACCAAGAAGTAGACGCGTCCGACAGAACAAAACCTGTAATTTTGATGGGCGGCGGCGTCACTAATCAAAGAATTACAGTAGAAGACGATTTAGAAGAATCCACATTGGAAGGCGGCAGCGGCAACGATACAATTTATGCAAGCACAGGCGACTATGTAGACGCAGGCGGCGGCAAAAACTATGTATCATTGACAGGCGGCAGCGCAGTAATCAATTATGCAAATGGCAGAACAACGCTTGATAACTTCCACTTTGTAGGCGGCGAAGAAGAAGCAGATACAATTCAAACCGGCTCATTGGCAATAAACGGCGTCAAGATTGACGACGGCGACGTAATCATTAAGACGAGTGAAGGACGTTTGCAAGTTAATGACGCGGCAAATCAAGCTATTGCGTTCAGAAACAACTACACCAACGACGATGTAGTAATGCAAGTAGGAAATACAGCCCTTGAAATAAACGACGATGCCAACTACTATGCAGCAGCAGGCAAAAATGCAACAGCAACAGTAGCGGAAGGTTACGAAGGCAGCGGCGTATTCGACTTGTCAAACAACGATTATAACGATTCAGATAATCCAAGTTTCTATGGCGATATAAGAAACCTTGATGCAAGTGCGTTTGAAGGCGCGGCAACAATAACCGGTAACGACAAAGGCAACGTCCTTACAGCAAGCGATGAAGGCTCAACCGTAACAGGCGGCGCAGGCAATGATACAATGTACGGCGGCGCAGCGGCAGACTTGTTTGTAGCAGACGCCGGAAACGACTTAATCAAAAACTTCACAACCGGCTTGGACGAAGATTCAGACCAAATTTCAGTAGCAGGCGCGTTGAGTGCAGTCGAAATTAAAGACGGCAACGTAATAATGACACACGGCACCGACAAAGTAACAATCGAAGGCGCGGCAAATGCAATGATTCAACTTGAAAACGAATACAGCGACGGCATCGTAAATATGGACGTATTCAGCAAGACAGCAACAGTTGAAGCAAACGGCTACTACGTGGCAAATGGCAAGAATGCAGTTATCAAGATTAGTGCAGACTACGAAGGCACAAGCTTAGTTGCGAACCTTGCAGACGGCAACTACCTCAACAAGAGTGGCTTGAGCTTCTACGGAGACATTAAAGACCTTGATGCAAGTGCGTATGAAGGCGACGCGGTAATTTACGGTAACGACAATAACAACGTTATCACAGCAAGCGACGGCAACAATTCACTTTGGGGCGGCACAGGCGGTAACGATACACTTATTGGCGGCGACGGAATTGATATGTTCATTTACGGACTCGGCAACGGCAACGACATGATCCAAAAAGCGGGCGAAGATGACGTAGTAGTACTTACCGGCATGACACTTTCAAATCTCGTAGCGTCCTTCTCCGGCAACGATGCAGTATTTGAAATGACAGACGGTAGCACTTTGACAGTTAAAAACGGCAAAAACAGCGGCGTCGAAGTTGAACTTGCAGGCGTTCGCTACGCTGTCAACAATGGTCAATGGGAAGCTAAATCATAATTTAACAAAAATAATTTAGCAAAATAAATTAATTGAATATTTTAACCTAGCTTAGAGAATCCGTAGTACCGGATACAATTTGTTAATCATTTTTCGGCAATTTAACTAAAACGCTGAAAATTACGATAAACAATTTGGTAGAAGGAACTACGGATTTTCAGCTGAAAGGACTAAATTAAAAGGAAGTGGTAAATAATGTGGCGGGGACTCTACACGGCGGCAACCGGTATGATAACTGAAGCGCGGCGCACTGACGTTATAGCCAACAATTTGGCGAATGCTGCGACTACCGGTTACAAAAAAGATATTTCAGTACACCACGAATTTGAAAACATGCTGATTAAGCGCATGTACGATGATAATATTTCCGGCGGTGTACCTTTAAACAAAGGACTCCTCGACACTGACAGCGGCGATGTTACCAAATTTAAAGGTTTTAAAGTAGATCAAAATACCGGCGTTACTATTGGTGAGCTCGGACTTGGCGACTACATTGCAGAAATTGCCGTCGATTATTCGCAAGGCGCGTTTGAAAGTACCGGCAATACTTTTGATTTGGCAATCGCTGGCGAAGGTTTTTTTGCAATTCAAACGCCTCAAGGAATTCGTTATACACGCAATGGCGCATTCTTTAAAAATCAAGATGGCGTACTTCAAGATATACGCGGTTACAATTTGCTTGATACACGCGGTAACCAAATTACCATACCTCAAGGAACTGCCGATTCTTCAATTACGATTTCCGGCGACGGCTCCATTTATACCAATGGCGAAGAAAATCCTTTGGCGCAAATTCAAGTTGTTCGCTTTGACAATCGTTTAGCTATTCAAAAACAAGGCGACAATCTTTTTGCTCCTGTAAATAACGCGCAACCTGAACCGGCAACCGGTGAAATTGTTCAAGGTATGTTAGAAAAATCAAATGTTGAAATTGTTCGTGAAATGGTTGAGTTAATACATAATCACAGACTTTATGAGGCAAATGCAAAAGCTGTGACTACACAAGATACAATGCTCGATAATTCTGTTAATCAAATCGGGCGTCTAAGTTAGGGAGTTAATTTGAACAACAGGTAGAACATCTGCCGACACTTTCTTAAGTGCCGGTTATTTTTTTATTTTAATTTTTTTAATTTTTAAATGTACTTTCTTTTCAGTCGAAAAAAGAAAGTACCATGCGCGGCTTGCGTAGCAAGGCGTGCTCTTTAGCAAGAAACGCTTTTTAACGGCGCGTCAGGGTTGCAAATGCGACGAGTAGGAGCATTTGCTCTGCGACGAGTAGGAGCATTTGCTCTGCGACGAGTAGGAGAATTTGCTCTATAACCTCTATCTGAAACCTATGACGCGCCAAACAAATGTTAAATAATTTTTTTCCTAACACCTAATACCTAAAAAAAACGCGCCAAATAATTCCATCATTTATTTGTTTAATAACAATTAATTCCGAACAATTTTTCTATTAAGTAAAGCTGAAAATATTGGCTTGCCTCCACAAAAATCCGCTGCCATAAATGCCGCTCCACTTACAATAGTTAATGTCAGTAAGTACGAAAATTGCCCCGTTATTTCCATTATCAAAAGGCAACCCGTCACTGGAGATTTTATCACTGCCGCAAAAAACGCCGCCATTCCAAAAATTATTAAAAGCGTCGTCCAGTACGCTGAAAATATTCCTAAACTCGTTCCAATTTCTGCAAAAATATTTCCGCTCAACGCGCCTAATGTCAGTACCGGCAAAAATACTCCGCCCGGCGCGTTTGTTCCAAAACTTATCAACGTAAACAGCCAATTTCCAAAAAATAACAGCAATACCATTTCAAAATTAAATTCTCGGTTTAACAATTCGTCTACTAACACGTTCCCACAGCCCAAAATTTGGGGCAAATTTAAGCCGATTGGTAAAATTAGTATCAAAGGTACCAAAAACTTTTTTGAGCCGCTTAAATTCGATTTTTCGTAAATTTCCAGTGAAAGTAACATTGTTCTAGTAAAAATTGCGCCAAGTATTCCCAAAAAAATTCCCAATGCTACAAAACATAAAAATATTTTTAATGGCGCGGCGGTATGTTCAGCGAAAATTTCCAGCGTCGATACTTTTAAAATTTCCGGAATCACTAAAGGTTTTGCGGTTATCGTTTCAAAAATTGGACGAACGCCAAAAAATAATTCCACAACTGCCGACGCGCTTACCGCCGCCGTTAATGTTGCAACCAAAGTTTCTGATGTAAATTCCTTGCGCAATTCTTCAATGCAAAAAATCACGCCTGCAAGTGGCGCGTTAAAAACTGCGGCAAGTCCTGCGGCGGCTCCTGCCGTTAATAAAATGTTGCCTTCAATGTTACCTTTTCGACTAAAAAATTTCCCGACGCACGCGCCAAATTGTACGCTGATACCTGCGCGACCAAGTGACATTCCCGCGCCTATCGCCAATATTACCGCCGTAAATTTCAGCAAAATTAATCTAAGCGGCTTGTACATTTCCGCCGTACCTTGCAACATTCCTTTTATTTGCGGGACGCCGCTGCCTGCCACTTGTTTATCAAATTTTATTGCCCAATCTAAAAATTTCGCTATAAAAATTAAAATCAGTACCGTAACAAAAAATTTTCCGGTACTGAAATTTTGAAACCACAGCGGACGAAAAATATCAGCTTCATCCAGTAAAAATCTCAACGCCGCCACTATCACGCCGGTAAAAATTCCAATTTCCAATCCCTTGAAAAATAATCTGATTCTTAATTTTTGTCGGTTAGCTAAAATTTTAATCGCCTCCATTAAAATTTTCAAAATTATAAAATTCAATGGAAGTGAAGTCAAAATTTATCTTACTAAATTTTTAAGAGAATCTGAAGAAAACGGCGGCGAACATAACAGGCAAGACCAACAAAGTTAAAATTGTGGCAGCGAAAAGACCGCCGGAAATGGCAACAGCCATTGGAGCCCAGAAAATACTTGACATCAGCGGCAACATTCCCAAAATAGCGGCGGCGGCTGTCAACATTATTGGGCGAAACCTCAAAATTGCCGAATCTATTATTGCATCAAGCGGCGTTTCACCTGCGCGAAGGTGTTGTTGAATTTGATCAATTAAAATTACGGAGTTTCTGATTATCATTCCCGAAAGTGCGATAACGCCCAATTCAGCGACAAAGCCCAAAGGTTTATTTAAAAATATAAGTGCGAAAATGACGCCGATTAAACCGAGCGGCGCAGTTAAAACTGTCAAAAACATTGCCTTTGCGTCTTTGAGTTGGAACATTAAAAGAGTTGCAATTATGAAAACTACCAGCGGCAAAATTTTTAGTAAATCGCTTGACGCTTCGCCGCTTTCTTCCAAATCGCCGCCGGGTTCTATTAAATAGCCGAGCGGTAAATTTTTTCTTAACTCTTCAGTTGCCTCAAATGCTTCAGTTGCCGCGTCATTCGCCGTTCCACTGATAATATTTGCCTGTACCGTAATACAGGGATTTAAATCGTAGCGTTTGATTAATCCATATTCCGCGCCGTAAGAAATTTTTGCAATTTGCTCAAGCGGTACATAACCTGTCGCGCCAAGATAAATTGGCAAATTTTTCAGCGCGGCGAGAGTATTTCTGTTGTCTGCAACCAATCTCAAATCAATGTCAATAGTCCTATCGCCGCTGTAAAATTCTGACGCCTTCGCCCCCGTTATTTCGGTGTAAAGCGTCTGTTTAATCATTTGACTTGAAACGCCTAGCGCACGCAATTTATCTTGATTGAGCTCCACGCGTACAATTTTAGATTTTTCGTCCCAGTCAAGATTAACATCAGTAGCGTTGGGATTTTTTGCAACAATTTCGGCAACTTGCGCGGCTAGTGTGTGTACTTTTTCAATATCAGTGCCGCTAACTCTAAGCATAATTGGATAATCTGAAGGCGGTCCCGTCTGAATCAGCTGAATATTTGAGCGAACAAGCGGAAAATTTTCTTCAAGTTCAGCGCGAATTTTTTTAATTAAAATATCGCGTGTATCTTCATCAGCCGCCGTTACAACAAATTTAGCGCAATTATCGGCGTCGTAATTTGGCGCAATGGTAAGCACGAAACGCGGCGTATCTTGTCCGACGTAGTAAGCATAATTTTTTAAATTGTCTTTTTCAGTGTCAAGAAATTTTGAAAATCTGTCAGCCTCAATTTGAGTTGCCGCCATTGATGAACCTTCCGGCAATTTCAATTCAATTAAAATTTCGGGGCGTATCGACGGTGGGAAAAATTCTTGCTGTACATAATCATTCGCAAAAATCGCCGCTATAAATGTTGCAACCGTCCCGCTCAATACAAAAATTTTGTGACGTAAAAAATTTTTCAGCACGCGCCGAAATAAATTGTAAAAGCGACTGTTATAAAGTTCGCCGTCGTCTTTTTTCTCAACTTTGATAATGTACATACCGAAAAGCGGCGCAACCATTACAGAAACAATCCACGACAATAAAAGTGCAATACTGACAACCCAAAACATATCGCGGCAAAATTCGCTTGCCATACCTTTTGAAAAAGCAACGGGAATAAAGCCGGAACACGTTATTAAAGTCCCCGTAAGCATCGGCTTTGCAGTTACGTTAAACGCGTGGCAAGCCGCGTCAAATCTTGATAAACCGCGCTCCAGTTGTACGCTCATCATTTCCACCGCTATTATTGCGTCGTCTACTAAAAGTCCAAGTGCGATTATCAAACTGCCTAATGAAACTTTGTGCAAGTCTATTCCGGCGGCGTACATAAAGCAAAATGTTCCCGTCAATACCAACGGGATACATCCTGCCACAACTAAGCCGGTTCTTAATCCCAAACTCAAAAAACTTACCGCCAAAACAATTACTATCGCCAAAATTAATGTTTCTACAAATTCGTTGATTGATTCTTCAACAACTTTCGGCTGATTGGAAACTTGCTTTAATTCTAAGCCTAGCGGCAATTCGTTTTGAATTTGCACTGCCATTTTATCTAAGTCTTTGCCGAGTTTTAAAATATTGCCGCCGTCTTCCATCGCCACTGCAATTCCAATGGCGGGCGCACCGTCAAAAAACATTTTCGGATTTGACGGGCTGACAAATTGCCTTTCAATCGTTGAAATATCTGAAAGGCGAAAAATTTTCCCGTTCGCGTTTATTGGCAAATTTTTAATTTCCTCTACGTTGTCAAAAATTCCCGTCACACGCAAATAAACGTTATCGCTTGAAGTTTCAATCATTCCTGCGGGCGTCATTGCATTTTGCGCCGCCAAAGTTTCAGAAATAACTTGCGGGCTTATTCTCATTTCTGAAAGTTTTGCCTGTTCAATTTCAACGTAAACAACTTCATTTTGGACGCCGACGAGCTCAATTTTTTTCACGTCAGCAACGCCGAGCATAAGCCGCCGAATTTTTTCAGCGTATTGGCGCAATTCTTCATAGTTAAACCCGTCGCCCGTCACGGCGTAAATCGATCCAAAAACTTCATCGTAAGTATCATTAAAAAATGGACCCATAACGCCTTCCGGCAAGTCGCCTTTTATATCGGCGCAATAATTCCGCACGTCCCGCCACGTCGGGCGAATTTCTGAAACGTCCAAATTTTCGCCGAGTTCTACATAAATCACCGTTGAATTTGGGCGCGTTTCACTTTGCAAGTTATCCAGTCCCGGTATATCTTGCAATTTTTTTTCAAGTTTATCTGTAACTTGATCTTGCATTTCGTAAGCTGTTGCGCCCGGCCAGTACGCCGCCACTATCATTTGACGGACTATAAATTTTGGGTCTTCCATCCTGCCCAATTCAAAATATGAAAAAATTCCGCCGACAAACGCCACTATGATAAAGTACCACACCAGCGAACGGTTTTTTAAAGATATTTCGGTTAAGTTTCTCATTTTCTTTACTGCTGCAAAAGATTAAACGCGTTGCCTTTGTCTAAAAACTTTGGCAACTTTGTATTGCAAATACCTTTTTCTTTCAACCACTGTAAAATTTCTTTATCAGTTTGAAACGGCTTTTTGCTGTGTTCAACTTTCAAAATTTTCAACAGAAACGATTTAAAATTATCGTCTTCAAATTCTTCAGACAAAAAAATTACCGAAGAAAATTTTGGCGAATTAAACGGCGTCTTTAATTTGTGCGGAGCATTTTTCGCCATTGAAATTACACTTTCCAACAAAAAATTATTCCAATCCATTTCAATTTTCGGCAAGCTGTCATAATCAAAAAAACTTAGCATTTGCCAGCCGCCATCTTTATTCATTTCAGCCCTTACCATTTCGCCAATTTCGCTAACAATTTCATCTGTTACGCCGATTTTTTCCGGACGAATTAAATCAAATTCATCAAGCCGAATAAATTCCGGCGACAATGCATCTACCAAATAACTTTTTGTGACGTAATGAACGTGATTTTTACTGCAAATTTCGGCAAGCTCGTTGATATTAATTTTTTCCTTGTCCTGCAAAATGTTCAGGATTATTTTTTTGTTCGTAATGTCGTGGATATTTTCCAACGAAATGTACGAATGCGAAAAATTGAAGTCTTCGCTGAACATATATTTTAAAATTCCAAAAAGTTTAGTATGGCTTTTAATTTTATTGCGCGTCATAAAATCAGCAAAGTTTTCAGACAACAACGTAAACAAAAACCTTGAATTTAAAGGCTTCGTGCAATTTTCTTGAATAAATTTTTTTATATCAGTTTTATCCTCTGCCGTTAAATTCAATCTTGAAGAATGAATAAAAATCCCGTATCCAACGCGCAAAATTTCAGGGCAACGCTCAAGCAAAAAGTTTATATTTGAATCGTTAAACGAAACAAATTTTTCTTTAATTTCCTGCGCCGTAACTTCGCCGCGTTCGTTGACAAATTTTTCAAACTCTTTGCTAACATCGCTTTCATCAGACTTTGTCAAATATTCCTTCCGCAAAATGTACGGTAATTTATAAAACTTTATCGCGCCTTGCAAAAAGTAATGGCTTGTAATTTGCGTTCCGACAAAAATTTCTTTCAGCGATTCATAAATTTCCTTGTAAAAAATTGCGGTGCGCCCCGAGCGTTCAATAAAATCTTTCACTTTATCCATAATTTCAGCCGGAACATTAATAAAATCAGGATGAATATATTTCCCGCGTGCGCAAAGTATTCCTATCCTGCCCATTATCGCATCCACGCTGTGTTGAGTGAACGGCGTTTTCTCGTTGAAAACTTCTTTGAGATGGCGTACAAATTTATCGTAGGCATTTTTTTCGGATATTTTGAAACCGGCGGGAAAAAATTTTTTCAAAATATAGCTGTACTCAAAATTTAAATAAATTTTGCCGCGATAAAAAGCGTTGCCCTTGCGTCTATAAATTTTATCAAGTTTGGTTCTTATAAATTCCTCTGAATAATTTTTTTTATTCGCAATTTTTTTAATCAGCTTGTTGAAGTCTTTTTCTTCGACTATAACCGGCAGTTTTTTAATAACTTCCTCTTCAAAATTTATTGACTCGTGAAAAACTATTGCATTAATTGACTTGTCGAAGTGAAAAATATCGCTGTTGAATTTCGATTTCGATATAAAAAACCAAAAAATTTTGGCGTCGTCTTCGTCCAAAAACATTTTCATATCTTCAAAGTAAAGAAAAGTTTTTTGTTCGCCCGATGACTGGAAATTTTGAAAAATTTTCTTTACCGCACTTTCAAATTTTAGAAAATTTCTAATCGCCTTCAATTCAATTTGTCGAATTCTTTCACGCGTCAAATCAAGCGTCCGCCCAATTCCAATAAGCGTTTCACCATCTGCGCGACGTTTTACAACTTCAAAAGTGCGTTCATCTGTAAATATCAAATTAAGAATTTTTTTTGCATACGCCTTTGAATCAACTTGCACATCTTCAAAAGATTCTACAAGTAATTTTTCATTGCTACTTTTTTTTGACCTTGCCAATTTAATTTTCTCCTATAAACAACAAAATTTTGAAAAATTATTCTTCCCGTGTATCATAACACAAATTTGAAAAAATTTCGCTTTAACTTTATCTCAGTAAATTCAACTAAATTTTCAACCTTCCTGCCAATAAAAAAATCCAACTTCCAAAGTGAAGCCGGACTAAAAGAATTTTGGAAATTTATAAAATTACTGTTCCATAGAAAAAGCGCGGCATAAGAGAAATTTTTTCGGTATGTATAAACGCATCTATCAAAAATTTCAGCTCGGCATCTTCGCCCGTTAAATTTTCGTCAAAACGGATATTATATTTATTTAAGTAACTTCGTTTGAAAATTTTTGTACCGACTAAATTGTTAATTTCTTTTTCGACAAGTAAAGCAATTTTCAGGCGATACGGTATGTCAAAATTTGTAATATCGTCAAGCTCTTGAAATTTTTCATCGTGCATTCGCGTAATTTTTTCTTCTGAAAGTGGCGAACTTACCATATATTCAGTTGAGCCAATGATATTTGGCGCGGCTTTTAAAATGTATTCTTCGTAGGAGTGAATTTTGTCTTTATGTTCCGAAGAATAATAGTAAAACGCCGACGACAAAATTTTTGAAATAATCGAAATAAATTCTGAACTAAGTAAATCATTTCCGCTCAAAAAAATTACATAATCGCCGCGTGCATTTTCTAACCCTTTATTCCACGCCGTATATTTTTTTGTTGAATGATCCACTTTTAAAAAAGTAACGTTGCGATTGTTGGCAATTTCCCGACAAATTTTGTCGCTGCCGTCCGCGCTTGCACTTACCATTATTAATTCGTGGTCTTGAAAAGTTTGATCCATAATACTTTGCAAACAGGAAGATATAGTTAAAGAATCATTTTCCACATACAAAATTATAGACGTTGTAGGATTGAACGGAGGATTTTCATCAAAATCAACCGGAACTTTTATCCAATCTTCTTGTATGACAGTTTCGCCGCCCCAACCGTCACGATGCCACGGATAAGGAGTAAATACTTTTTTATCAGGGTTACGATTCAGCCGCGCTCCCCAAAATGAAAATGTACTGTTTGCAATTATGTTATGTTGACACAAACTCATTAATATAAGCTCTTCGCAGTCTGATTCACAATCTTTTACAAATTCAACAGGTACATCAAACTGGAAATTATTTTTTACCCATTCCAAATCATTTGAAAAGACAAAAAGCGTCATTTCAGGATTTGAATTTTTCAAAGTATTTATACATTCGTAGTAGTATTCAAACGGCATTATCCCAGAATGATTTCTAAATGTAGGTATCAAATAATCGCCGCGTCTTACGTGACAAGATACTGAACATTTCGCAGAGTTAATTTTTTCCTGCCACTCTAAATATTTTGGCGAAGGATTTTTCAATGTAAATTCTTCGCGCAGGATGTCTTCAATTTCTTCGGAATATTTATGACTTTGCCAAAAACCAACAAGTAAAACATTGTCTGGAACTTCCAGAGCTTCCGGAATAAATGAAGTTTGAGTCTCTGTCACAACGGCTAAATTTTCAATCTCTTCCGGCGTTGCAAAATTTTCTTGAATGTTAAAAACGCCAATTTTGTAGCTGTTAAAATCATAAAGCGGCTGGTCAAAAAGACTAAGATCAAGCTTTAATTCCGTGTTATGTTTGTGCGCCAAATAACGCCCAATAGAATATTGAAAAAGCTGATTGCCGACCCCGCCGTTAAATCGTGTTACTATCATTTCATTACTCCCATAAAATTTTATCTTCAACGTTTATATTTTTGCCAAGTTGAATTTCAATAATTTTTAAATCCGTTTTGGCTTTAATCGTATGTTTGACGCCGCAAGGAATTTTTATAATATCGCCCGCTTTCACAGATTGAATTTTGTCATCAATAACAGTTTGTCCTTCGCCTTTAACAATCATCCAAATTTCATCTCTGTACTCGTGGCTGTGATAACGCATTTTCGCCCCTGCGTTCAAAATAACTTTTATCGTCAAGCTGTTTTCGTCAATGTCAATAACCGTGTAAGTTCCATAAGACTTTTCGGCAAATTTAATTTGTTCGTGAAGATTTTCGACGAACGGTCTTAAAAAACTTGATTGAAATTTATCTGCTACCAAAATTCCATCGGGACTTGCTGCCACTATAATATTTTGCAACCCCATTGCAATAATTGGCATATCTGTTTCATTAATTATATTGGAATTTCGGCAAGTTGAATCAATTTGCACTTTGCCAATAGACGTTTCTTGCATAACTTCAGATAAAGTATTCCACGTTCCAACGTCTTTCCAGTCGCCGTTGTAGCGCACGACTTTTATATTTTTTTCTTTTTCGACAACTGCATAATCAATAGAAATATTCGGCAGCTCGGAATATCTTTTAAAAATTTCAAAGTAAGAATCAGTTTTCAAAATTTCTCGCGCTTTTTCCAGTATGAATGAAATTTTGCAGGCAAAAACGCCGCCATTCCAAAGTCCGCCTTGTTCAATATATTTTTCGGCAACTTGAGCCGTCGGCTTTTCTTTAAACTCCAAAACTTCGCTAATTTTGTCCTTCGACTTTGGAATAATATAGCCGTACTTTTCACTGGGATAAGTTGGATTTATACCAATCAAAACCAGATTGACTGCGGAATTTTTTGCCAATTCTTCCATAGTTTCAAAACTTTTAAAAAAGTCGTCATTAACGTAAGAATCGACAGGGCAAATTATAATTGGCTCGTTGGCGGAAATTTTTTTAACGTCCCGCAAATACGCCGCAGTTAATGCTATTGCCGGGAAAGTATTTCGCCTGCACGGTTCGCAAGATATTTCAACATCCTGCGCAACGTATTTTTTTAAAATGCTTTCTTGCGATTTTGAAGTTGAAACTAAAATTGAAATATCGCCGGAAATTTGCCGAATTTGGCGAATAACTTTTTGCAGCATTGATTCATAATCGTTATTGACGCTTGAAAAAATTTTTATGAACTGTTTGGAGCGAATTTCATTTGACAGCGGCCAAAGTCTTTTTCCACTTCCGCCGGAAAGTAAAACTATTTGCATTTAAATTCCTTTCAAAAATTCGTGAATACATTTTATAATTTTGTCCAACTCGTCCTTTGTAAGGCAATGATGACAGCCAAGATAAAAGCCGTTGTTGTCAATCCATTCGGCAACGGGATAATTTTTTTCAATGTCTCCAAATAATTCTAAGTAAAGCGGCTGATTTAAAAGCGGCATCATTGGGCGCGTCTCAATGTTATTTTTTTCAAGATAAGTTGTAATATCCCTGCGCGAAAACGGCGCGGAATTTTTAACAACAATAGGGTACATCATAAAAGAATGTTCCACGTATTCAGGATAACGCGGCAGTTGCAAAAATTCTTCAACGTCTTCAAGATTTTCAGTTAAATAATGTGCGTGCTCCTTGCGCGTGTCCATTATAAAATTGCGATTTTCAATCTGATCTAATCCAAGTGCGCCTTCAATTTCGCCAATTCTGTAACTGTAGCCAAGCCTTACAAACATAAATCTTTTATCCATTTTTGTTTGCATACGAAGAGGACAAACTTTTTTTGGATCAGAGGCAACGCACTTTTCGCAGGTACAAGCACGCCCGTGAGCAACCAAAGACCTTGAAATTTCCATAAGTTCGCGGTCGTTTGTCGTAACTAAGCCACCAACGCCAGTTGTAATTGTATGTGCAACGTATGTACTGAAGCCGGAAATATCGCCAAAACTTCCGCACTTTTTGCCTTTGTAAGTTGCAAAATGGGACTCCGCGCAGTCCTCTATAATTTTTAAATTGTGTTTGTGCGCAATTTCAACTATAGAATCCATTTCGCAAGGTTGCCCAAAAAGATGTACCGGCATAATTGCAACCGTGTCTTCGTCAATCGCCGCTTCAATCAAAGCCGGATTTAAATTATACGTTTGCTTGTCTACGTCAACAAAAGTTGGCTGCATTCCGGCATGAAGTATCGAATTTGACGACGCAATAAAAGTTATCGCTGGAACAATAACTTTATAAGTTTTTTGCTTGTCCGTCCAATGATATTTTTCTTTCAACGCCTCAAGTCCAACGTGCAAAGCTGAAGTCCCGCTATTCAACGCTATTGCATATTTTTGATCGTGCAACTGCGCGAATTGTTTTTCAAATTTGTAAACCATTTCGCCCTGCGATAAGCGGCGGGCGTCTAACGCCTGATTTACATATTTTCTGCCATTTTCGCCAATATAAACGCCACCAATACCAATTTTGTTGAAAGTTGCCGGTTTATCTTCAGCTTGAGTAGCAGGATTCAGAAAATCATTGTACGCCAGTTTAAGCCCCTCTGTTAATTCGGTTTTATATTTCCAGCCCAAAGAATTAATTTTAGACACGTCAACAATTTTGCGCGGCGTTCCATTCGGTTTATCTGTATCCCAAAGAATTTCGCCTTTGTAGCCGACAATTTCGGCGATTGTTTCAGTAAGTTGCTTTATAGAAATTTCCTTACCGGTTCCAACATTTACAATTTCGCTGCCGCTGTAATTGTTCATCAAGAAAACGCAAGCATCAGCCAAATCATCAACGTACAAATATTCACGGAGCGGACTGCCATCGCCCCAACAAGTTACCGAAGTTTTATTTTCGATTTTCGCCTCATGAAAACGCCGAATTAAAGCGGGGATAACGTGGCTTTTCGTAGGATGATAATTATCGCCGACGCCATAAATATTTGACGGAATAACCGAAATAAAATCCGCGCCGTACTGTTTATTCAAGTATTCGCAGTATTTTAAACCGGAAATTTTAGCCAATGAAAAAGCCTCGCTTGTTGGTTCCAAAGACGAAGTCAGCAAAGAATTTTCTTTTATCGGTTGTTCCGCCAATTTTGGATAAATGCAAGAACAGCCCAGAAACAATAATTTTTTTGCATCATTTTTCCACGCGGCGTTAATCACGTTCATTTCAATCATCATATTTTGATACATAAAATCTGCCGGCGATTCTGAATTTGCGACAATTCCCCCAACTTTAGCCGCCGCCAAAAATACATATTCCGGTTTTTCTTCGGCAAAAAATTTTTCAACTTCAACTTGTCTGCAAAGGTCTAATTCTTTATGAGTACGAACGATAATATTTTTGTACCCTTGCTTTTCCAATTCACGAACAATAGCCGCGCCAATCATTCCGCGATGACCGGCAACATAAATTTTCGCTTTTTTATCCATAAGCCTCCACTCCTACCAAATTAACTCAATGTGTTTTTGTATCATTTAAAAAAATTTTTTGATACCATTCAAACATTTTTGGCAAAGCCTCTTCCAACGTGATTGTAGCTTTAAATCCCGTCAAATTAAAAAGTTTGTCGGTATTTGGACAACGCCGCATTACACAACCTTTGGGCGCAGGTTTAATTTCAATCTTCGGATTAAATTTTGCAATTTTCAATACCAAATTCAGCAAGTCAATAATTTTAATTTCCTGCGAACTGTTGCCAATGTGAATAATTTCGCCGTTGCACTTTTCGCTAATCATAACGGCTTCAGTGGCTTTTACCGCGTCTTCAACTGCACAAAAAGCGCGTGTCTCCTGCCCGCCAAAAATTGGGAACGGATCAACTTTATCACAAACGCGCTTGAAAAATTCCGGCAAAACGTGATCGTAGCCCATACGCACGCCGTAAACATTATGATAACGAATAATTTTAAATGGTACGTCGTTAGCGCGGCAATAATTCACTGTCAAAAGTTCGCCGGTAATTTTACTGCCGCCGTACGACCAACGAGGATTCATAACGTCATCAACAGTTAGCGGGATATTTTCTTCACTGGGAACAAATTCAGGGTGTTCAGACAGAAAACAATTAAAAGTACCCGCGTAAGTTTCAGACGACGACGAAAATAAAAACGCGCCGCAATTTTCAGCGTTGCACCATTCCAACATATTCATCAAAGTTAAAATGTTTATCCTCATAACTTCATACGGGCGATTGTAAAAATTTTTCGTACCGTTCAAAGCCGCCAAATGATAAATCCCGTCATAACGTCCAGAAAGTTTTTTGTAGAAATTTTTCTGCGTCATATCTTCATTAATGAAAATGACATTCGGACGCGCAATTAAAGCGTTAAACATTTCGTCAGCAACGCCGCGCAAATGGTTATCTATAATCGTGACTTCATTTTCAGATTGAGCTGATAAATATTCTGCCAAATGATAACCGATAAAGCCGCTGCCGCCCGTTACAATAAATCTTTTCAATTTGCAACACCTCCAAGATTGATATTACCCAATGTGTAAACGTTAAAATATTTTTCGTGAAGTTTGTTGCAAACGTTCCAAGTATCCAGAATCACGGCGTTTTCAGCTAAGTTTTCGATTGTTTCAATTTCCAAATAATTTCTGTGATTGTTCAGCACAATCAACGCGACGGAATTTTCACAGGCAATATTTAAATCGCTGTAAGATTTACCCAATTTCAAATTTTCCATTTCAGCGACGTTGGCTACAAAGTCATGCAGTTTCAATTTGTAACCTAAATTATTTAATTTGCGGGCGATATTCACAGACGAAGAGCCGCGCAAATCTGAAGTTTCAGGACGACCTTTAAAAGCCATTCCCGACAAAGTTATAAAAATATTTTCTGAAGGTACGCCAACGCGTTTTTTAACCCATTCAACAACTTCATCTTCCAGCGATTCATTGACTTGCCGCGCGTTTAAAATAAATTCTTTGCTTAAACAATCAACCATATTATTTGTTAAAATGTAGGCGTCCTTTTCCAGACACGGCCCGGCAACAAAACCCGGTAAAGCTATACCGGCGCGTTTGTAACCTTCGTTCGCACGGTTAATAACATTAATTCCATTAACTCCAAAAGTTTGAGACGCTAGACAAAAAGCGTTGCCAATAGAAAAATTCATATCTCGATAAGTGTTGCAGTAAAGTTTTATCAGCTCGGCTTCTTCCAAACTGTCAGCTTTTATAACATTGTCCGTTATCTGCAAGAAAATTTTTTCAGCCATTTTTAAAGCGGTTAAATTGTTGCCGCTAATTATCTGCGGCAAATTTTTAAGCTCCTCAATGGCTTTACCTTCAATCGTCCTTTCAGGACACATACTCACAAAAACTTCAGACTTGCCGCACATTTTGGCAAGCAACGGAATTACAACATTTCGCGTAGTACCGACTGAAACGGTTGAGCGCAAAATAATAAGTTGGCTGCCGTCGTAAACTTCAGAAATAGATTTTATCGCCGCTGTTATCGCGTCGAAGTTTGGAACTTTACTTTCACTTTTCAACGGTGTACCAACTGTAATTATAAAGGCGTCAAATTTTTTATCGACGGGAAAATTATCTGCACAATGAAAATTTTTGTTATTGTAGCGGCAAATTAATTCGTCAAGTCCGGGTTCAAAAAAATGTGCGCGATTTTCGCTCAAGCAAGATTTTATATTTGTATTAATTTCAGTGCCGAAAACATCAAAGCCACAATCAGCCGCCGCAATAGCCAAAGTTAAACCGACGTAACCAAGCCCGACAATACCTATCCTAACGGGGGGGGGGCTTTAACCAATTTCATATCTTCAGCGACCATCATTTTTACAAGCTCATTGAAAGAAGTTTTACATTTCCAGCCGAGAATCTTTTCAGCCTTTGAAGGATCGCCTAAAAGTAAATCGACTTCGGCAGGACGGAAAAATTTTGGATTGACATCGACAAGCAATTTGCCGGTTTTCGCGCAGTAGCCTTTTTCGTCAACGCCACTGCCGCGCCATTCAATTTGTATTCCAACTTCAGAAAAAGCCACTTCAACAAATTCTTTAACGGTATGAGTTTCGCCCGTTGCCAAAACAAAATCGTCAGGTTTATCTTGTTGCAACATCAGCCACATACCCTCAACATAATCGCCGGCAAATCCCCAGTCGCGTTTGGCATTTAAATTGCCCAAAGAAAGTTTTTCCTGCTTGCCGTTCATAATGTTTGCAATGGACGTTGTAATTTTGCGCGTTACAAAATCTGTACCGCGTCGCGGCGATTCATGATTAAATAAAATCCCGTTGCAAGCAAAAAGATTGTAAGCCTCACGATAATTAACCGTTACCCAATATGAATAAAGTTTCGCCGCGCCGTAAGGACTTTTTGGATAAAACGGCGTATTTTCATTTTGCGGAGCCGTTTCAGGTATACCGCCGAATAATTCGGAAGTAGACGCCTGATAAAATTTTGTATTCGGTTTAACTTGCCGAATAGCTTCAAGCAATTTTATCGTACCAACGCCCGTAACTTCCGCCGTAAATTCCGGCACTTCAAAAGACGTTCCAACGTGCGACTGCGCCGCCAAATTATAAACTTCGTCGGGATTAACTTCACGAATTAACGCGGTTAAATTGTGCGAATCTGTAATATCGCCGTAATGCAGAAAAAGATTTTCATTGTCAAGAAGATGCGAAATTCTCCCCGTGCAAATTGTACTGTGACGGCGAATCATTCCATGCACCTTGTAACCTTTGGATAAAAGCAATTCAGCCAAGTAGGAGCCGTCTTGCCCGGTTATTCCCGTTATCAGTGAAATTTTCAATTCCTATTTTCTCCAGTCAAAAATTATTTTTATTCAATTATTCAACCACGCAATAACAAGCCTTTGTATACCAAGGAACTTTTTTCAATTTAAGATTATTTAAGCCGAGCGTTTCCATAACTGCTAAAGTTTCGCCCGGACAACTTGGATCGTTCAATTCATCAAAGCCAATAACACTGCCTTTGAAAAGGCGCGGTTTTATACATTTCAAAACTTTTTTTGTCGGTTCATAAATATCAAAATCAAAGTACGCCAACGCTATCATAGTTTCAGGATTTTTCTCAAGATATTCTGGAACAGTTTTGCAGGCGTCGCCTTTAACCAATTCATATTTTTTGATATGTGAAATTGGCTGATTTCTTTCAATGTTTTCCAGAATTTCGGACAGATAGGAAGTATAATCTTCCGGCAGTGATAAATTGCCAACGCCAATCAATGGAGCATTGCCATCTTTGCTATCGACGCTGGGAAAACCTTCAAAAGTATCAAAGCTTATAATTTTGCGGCGGACATTGTACGGCTCATAAATGCCTCTGAGAGTGTTGAAGAGTGCCGTACCCCCCCCCCATTGTACCCCCATCTCCATAACGACGCCGGGAATTTCTGTAATTAATTGGTACATACGGTCAAAGAAAAGGATTCTTCCCAAAGACTTTGGATTTAAAAACAACGTCAAATTGTTAAGAATTTCATCAGGATATATTGGCGTATTTTTCAGCAAGTTGTAAACTTTTTCTTTAGTTTGAACTTCTTCTTTACTTTCGTGAATGAAGCCTTGAGCGTTCGCTCTGTCAATAAAATCTTTCATTTAAATCCCCCTAAATTTTTAAAATTTTATCAACAATATTTTTTATAATGTTGGTAACAATACGCGACCCAGAAATATTCAGGTGTGAGGCATTTCTAAAATTTGAATCCGCAATATTTATATCCCACAAGTCAATAAAGTACATTTTGTCTTTGAACTTTGAAAGCAATTCACGAAATTCGGTAATGCTTTCTTCAGGATACGCGTGTCTTGCAGAAATTGAAAACGGAAACAGTACACAGAAGGGCTCAATATTATGCTCGTGGCACAAATTCAAATAATCATCCAAGCATTTCAAATTAAACTCAACAGTTTTAGGATATTTCTTTTTGTAAATTCGGTACTCATTGTCAAGATCCAACCGCTCAAAATTCGTTATTTCAAATCGCTCGTTTGCATAAAATTTTCTCATTCCGTCATTATCAGCAAAATCTATCTGCGGATATTCAAAATTTTTAATTAAGTCAATGTGTTTTTTTGACAAAATTTGAGTCAATACGTTTCCGCGTTTTGTCCCGAAATAATCCATATTTTCGTGTCCTAAAATTGGAAAGTAAGTAACTTCGTGAAAATTGAGCGACTTAAATTGTAATTGCAGTTGGAATTGATAAGGAGCTAAACCTATTATACAAAACTTTGGCTTACCCCCCCCCCGTATTTTCAGGAAGACAACTCGTCAAATATTCTAATGCCATTTTGTAGCTATAGTACATATCCTGCATTAAAAACGCCAGCGTAACTCCTTTATAGGGCAGCATTGTTGGAACGTCGAAACCGTCTCTTGTAAAAGATATACCGGTGGTAAAAAAATCTACCGCAGGCTTTTCTTTTTCAAGAAATTTCCATAGCGCGTAATAATTGGCGATTGTATGAATACGCCCGCCTTCAGGATATTCCAAAGAAATTGAATACTGCCTGTCAATGTGATAATAATCAAGGTAAGATCTTATTATATCGCCCCAAATATTGTAGATAAAATATGTATCCTTGTAGTTTCCGCACTCCTTGCCAAAACATTCAATGGGTCTGAACACGCCTTTTAATTGTTCCATAATTTGCGGAGAAAATTGAGTTTCATCGCCATAAACTGCAACAATTTGAACAGCCTCCAAATTAATACTTGAAAATAGCAAATTCCAATAATTTCCTTCGCTGATAAGAACTACAGAAATTTTTTCCAACAATTTCACCTCGTTTTATTGCAGTTGTTTAACAAGCTCCTTAACTTTAGCAACAATCATTTCAACCGTTGGAACTTCATTGTAGCAATTTGGGTTAGTGGTTTTAATTTTGTCCTGCACGCCCAAAACGTCAACATAAGCACCTTTTGACAATTTAATTAATCTATAGGCGTATGCTTCGGCGGCACCGCAAATTTCACGTCCGGAGTCAACAACTAATCCAAGCGGAACTTTTTGCAGATACGGTGCGTACTTTTCAACGTTAAAAGGCTTCAGCCAAAGTATATTGAAAATGTTAGCCTTGATACCGTCCTGCTCAAGAATTTTTTTTGCCTCAAAAATACGTTGCCTGCAAACTGAAATTCCCCAAATATTAATGTCAGCATCCGGCGTTATAAAATCCGGCATTTCGTCAACATTATTAAAAGTGTCCCGAAATTCGCTTACATAATACGGCACGTCGTCATTTAAAAAACTTTTCCAAACTTCTTGATATTCGTCGGGCGTGCAAGGGGCGGCAACTTTAATTCCGGAAAAGTGCATAAACAAACTGTGCAAAACGTTTGAATGTGTGGCGTCAAAATGGTCGTTTGCCAACGCGCGAATGAATACAGGAGCAGTTAAGCCGTGCATTTCTTTCACTACAGCGGCGAAGTAAATAAACGGACTGCCATTCATCAACATAAAATCTTGAAAACGTACAACAAAAACCGGGCGGCGTCCTGCCAATGCACAGCCAACCGCAATATCAGCTCCGCCAATTTCCGTCATCGGCAAATCTACAACATTTTTACTTTCGGGGATAGTTCCTGCCACGCCGCCGGGGTCTGAAACACATTCGCCCAAAAGAATACCGTTATTTTGATTTAAATGCACGTCCAAAATTTGTTTTATGGTGTCCCTCAAAGATAACTTTTCCATAATTCCTCCATTTGATTGGCTATAACTTTTTCAATGTTCGCTATTTCATTTTCATATCCGAGCGCAGTTAACTTTTCTTTTAAAATTAAGTACCTGTCCCAAGCCGGCGGCGAATCAATTCCTATTCCGGCGTGCCAATAATTTCGACAAACGCGCACATTTATAAGAGCCGGTAAATTGTCTTCAAACTTTTCTATAAGTTTCATAATTGTAAAAGGATCGTCCGAACAGTCCACAGATTGAATACCGAACCCGTTGCAAACGTCCGCCAATTCCCATGAACGCCTTTTTTCTTTCGGCGACAAAACAGAAAGCTCGTTATCTGTGCACACAAATAAAACCGGCAATTTGTGAGTAGCGGCAAATCCAAACGCTTCAAGCGCGTAATCTTCTTCGGCGGCTCCATCTCCAAAAAGGCACAAAGTCTTTTTGCGGTTGCCTAACGCCATACCCACGCCTACAGAAACATTTTCGCCAATCAAGCCGGTATGAGCATACATGTCAATTCCGTTTTCGTGTATCTGAAACGCGCCGCCAATTTTTCCGCCGCAACAGCCGCTATCTAAGCAAAGCATTTCATCAACGAGTTTTTTTACATCCCCGCCCAAAGATAAAAATGTGTCCATCGTTCGGTGTTGAGTAAAAATTTGATAATCGCTTGCTACTTCGGAAATGGCGGCTGCAACTGCTTCTTGACCGGACGACATATGAACTTTGACTTTTATTTTGTTGTCTTTGTTAATTTTTGCCAAATAATCTTCAAATATACGCGACTTCGCCATTTTGCGAAAAATATTTAATTTCACGTCGTCGGAAAATTCATTTATCGCCGCGTTGTCAACATTAAAATTTTCGCTATGTTTATTCATTCTCTCTCCATACATTCTGCACAAAGTAATTTTAAACCTTGTTCCATAGAAATTTTTTGCTGCCAACCGATTTTATTTAATTTTTCGGTTGAGCAAATTCTGTTAGCCAAATTTTCTTTTCTGTCAGCATTAAATTTTATTTCGCCGTTATAATCGACGATTTTACAAATTTTTTTAACGATACTGCTCCAAGATTCGGGCTGATTAGTAGCAATATTAATTGGCGCGGTATAATCTTCGTAACTTTGCATTACTTTAATAATCGCGTCGGCGCAGTCATCTACATGCAAAAATTGCTTTAACGCTTTACCTTCGCCGAAAACGTCCAAATACAAAGAATTTTCGCCTTTCAGTTTGGCGTTGCATATCGACTGAACCATTTTTTCCAAAAAATAAAGATTTTTCCTGTCTTTAAAACCGCCGTATATGTGAGTCGGAAGAGCATAAACGAATTTGCAATTATACTGTTCGTGATAGTATTGGCACAACTTTAAGCCAACATATTTTCCCAAAACTGCCGCTTCCATAGATTTTTTGTATTCGCTCAAATTTGGGCGTTCCAATAAATCTTCCGTCAAAGGCTCATTGTGTAAATCGTTCCACGGGTAAAGCATTGCACTTCCCAAAAAGACGCCTTTAGTCACTTCATATTTTTGGGCAAATTCCATCACGTTGCACAACATAAGTAAATTATTTTGCAATTCGTCGGCAGTTTTCCGCGCCGTATCTTCAAAATCTGTAACCGTCTTTACCGCACAAAAAAAAATATATTCCGGTCTGTTAATCTCAAAAAAATTTTTCACTGCATTTTGGTCTGTCAATTCCAAAACTTTATGTGTACAATCAATAACGTTTGTGTAGCCGGAATTTTTTAATTGTGCAGATATTGCTTTACCGATAAGCCCTCCGGCACCAAAAATTGAAATTCTTGCCGTTGTTTCCATATTAACACCTGACATTTACATAATCCCAATTTAAACAAAATTTTCTTTCAAAAAAATCACTGCGTCATTAATTTCATTTTCGGTAACGTCGTTCACTCTTTTTAATGAAAAGTCGCCTTGCAAAAGTACAGCATTTATCCCGTTGCCTAATTGTTTTTTATCTTTGCGAATAGCTGACATAACGAGCGGCATTTCAACCATTTCCGGTTTTAATTTCAAATTAACTACCTTATGCACCAATTTTTCAATTCGTTCAATTAAATTTGCGTCAATGGAATAACGCTTAGCCGAAATTCTATTTGCAACAACTACACCGAGTGCAACCGCCGTACCGTGCGGAATTTCAAAATTGCTTGACACTTCAAAGGCGTGTCCGAAAGTATGTCCGAAATTTAACAGTACGCGCTCATTTTTATCAAATTCATCATTTTCAATGTAGACTTTTTTAAATTTTAAAGAGTCCACAATAAAATCATTAAGCGTCATTGGATTTCTTGACAACAGCGGTTCCAAATGACGTTCAATATTATCAACTCCGCCTTTATTATGTTGCATGACGCTGAATTTTAAAATTTCACCAAGCCCGCTTAAAAAATCTTTTTCGTCAAGAGTTTTAAATAACGCCGAGTCAATGAAAATTTCGTTTGGAGGATAAAAAGTACCAAGCAAATTTTTAAAGCCTTGACAGTTTAAAGAAGTTTTACTTCCTATGCAACTGTCACAAGCCGCCAAAAGTGTCGAATGATAAAACGTCCAAGAAATTCCACGATACAAAACATTTGCTACAAAGCCGGTAACATCTTGAACAATTCCCCCGCCAATGGAAACCAATTTTGTATTTCTTTTTGACGGCATATTTGTCATTGTCTTGCAAATTTCTATAACGCTGTCGATGCTTTTATTGTTTTCTTTGGATTCCAATCTAAAAAGTCTGTTGTTCGGGATAAAGTCAAAATTATTTCGATATAAATTGTAAACTTTATCATCAACAACATAGTAAGTATTATCCGAATGAAATTTTTTCATATTTTCACTAAATGAATCTATGACTTCAACCGAATAATTTTTCAGTGCAGATTTAATAATCATTGAACAGTATACCCTCCGTCAATAACAATTTTTTGCCCTGTAATATAAGTATTTTCAAAGCTTCCAAGAAAATAAACTAACTTTGCAATTTCTTCAGGTTTAGCCATTCTGCCGAGAGGAATTTGCTTTTCTATTTGTGAAATTTCTTCGGCGGTATTATTTTTCTTTGTAAGTTCGGTAAGCGTAAATCCGGGACAGACGGTATTTACCAATATTGATGATTCAGCCAATTCCAAAGCTAACGCGTTTGTAATTCCGTGCAGGCCGTTTTTGGCGGCAGAATATAAACTGCGCCCGCTTTTTGAAACAACCGCCCAAATTGAGCCAATATTTACGATTCTGCCGCA
Organism: uncultured Selenomonadales bacterium; assembly: GCA_937877565.1. GTDB lineage: Bacteria > Bacillota > Negativicutes > Selenomonadales > Selenomonadaceae > Quinella. The sequence continues at coordinate 24,844 of CALFJB010000010.1, forward strand.
CGCGCTTTTTTTCAAACGCGGAATAGTTCCACGTAACAATAAAATTGGTGAATACAAATCAACCGTCAACATTTCTTGAATATCTTCAACGCTTGCAGAATCTAAATTTGTTATCGTGTTAATTCCGGCGTTGTTTATGACAGTATCCAGCGGAACATTTTTATTCTGCGCGATATAATTTTCTACAGATTCTTGAGAATTTAAATCCAATTCGCTATGAGTAGGAATTTCAAGTTCATAGCCGCGATTTTTGAAAAATTCAGCCGTCGCCTTACCAATTCCCTTACTTGCACCTGTGATAAGGACTCTCATACCATCACCTGATACCAAGTTGTTCTTTGGCGTAAGCATATCTTTTTTCTAACATTACAATTCTTTCTTTATCTTCCTGCGCCATAACGCTATAAAATTCACATTTATTTTTGAGGTAAAGCAATTCAAATTCCATTGCAAGGACAAGCCCGCGTTTCAAAAGATTTTCATCATCAACAAACTTGAAAACAATTTTCCGCGTCTCGAATTTGTACAAGTAAGGTTTTAGCCTGATGAAAAATGGAATGGCTGCCATTGAAACGCCGCCGCCGATACCGACTTTTAAACCGGCGTTTTTCGCTTTTCTTGCAAATTCTTCTGACGCCTCAAAAACTTGTTCGCCGTTTATATTTTCTCTGCCTACGCCCATTGACGTGGATAAATCGACGCGCCCTATTGCTATTGTATTCAAAAAGCCTTTTCCGACTTCCAAAATTTCATCAAAATTTTGGCGACAAGTTTTAGTTTCTGTGTTTATAATCCATTCAATATTTGAAACTTGATCTTTGTAAACTTTACGCGCCGCATTAACAAATTTCTGCATTGCAAATGGTGTTTCAATCATTGGAGCCATAATTCCGTTTGCTCCCAAAATTTTGCACTGATCTAAATCGCGTACAGCTTCGCAACCGCCAATTTTAATAATAAAATCCATATCTGCGCGAAACACAACTTCATTTAACATAATGAGTTCATCCAAGCGCGAGCCTTCCGCCTCAAATTCGGCTTTTACGGCTATTACGCCGTATTCGTTTTTCAACTCTCTTAAAACTTCAAACATTCTTTGCTTTATTTTATTCATTTTATAACACGCTACAAATATAGTTGTTGCTAATAATTTTCCCTCCATTTAAACAACTACAAAAAAGCCAATGTAAATAAATTTGTAGCTACTCCTTCCGTGATTTTTCATTGGCTAAAAGTCCATTTAAATTTTTATATTGAAGTTATTATAATAATCGTCAATTTTAAAGTAAAGATTTAACCGCGTTTATTGAGAAAACCAATCTGAAAAATCCTGCGCCTGCGTAAAGTCAATTAATTCACCAATACGCGGCGTCAAAAGTCTGTAGCTTTTATTGAAACTTGCGGCTGTTAAATCTTTGTAAGGATCGTTCCAAGCGTGCCGCGCCAATGCAAATTTTCCCGCGTGAATTGGTATGACGTTTTGCGCGTGAATATCTTCGGCGGCGTCTGCAGTTTCATTCGGCAGACAATGTATCGCGTGCCACGCCTTGTTATATTGCCCGTTTTCCATAAAAGCGAAGTCAAAACTGCCAAACATTTCACCAATTTGCTTGAAGTGGTTAGAGTAGCCGCCGTCGCCACTGCAAAAAATTTTTCGCTCCGGCGTAATGAAAGCAAAACTGCACCATTCAGTAGGATTCTGTTTCAACATACGCCCTGAAAAATGTTGGCTCGTCAAAATGAACGCCTTTAAATCCGTTCCAATTTCAATTTCAGAATCCCAATCTTCTTCAATGATTTTATCAAGCGGAAAATTCCATTGCTCAAAATATTCACCGACGCCCAAAGGACAAATTATATTTTTAATTTTCGGCTTCAACGCCATAACCGACGGATAATCCAAATGATCCCAATGATCGTGCGTTATCGCCAAAATATCAATTTCGGGAAAATCATCAGCTGTATAAATGTTGCTGCCTTCAAAGGCGCGGTTGATGAAAAATACCGGCGAGGCGTAGGAACTGAAAACAGGGTCGAGTAAAATTTTTTTACCTGCAAGCTGTAAATAAATTGTTGAATGTCCCATCCAAACTGCGCAATCTAAATCTGGCGGTAAATCTTTTAAATTTGTTTTGACGCTGGGTATTGGATGCGGCGGAGTCAAATTTGTTTTATCGCCAAATATAAATTTCAGCGTTGCCGAAATTCGATTTTCTTTGTCTGATTCATCTTCGCTCATAACTTGTACCGGCGTTAAGCACTCAAAGTGATCTGTAAAATAATGCGGCGAATTTAAAATTTTCTGTAGCCGCGTACCTTGCGGCAACCTTCCAAATTCAGGGCGATTAATGTAATAAAAAATTCCACCTCCGCTTAAAGCCGCCAATCCTGCCGCACCGATTAATCCATTTCTTATAAAATTTCTTCGGTTCATTTTTTCTCCTTGTATTAATTTTTTTTATTTATATTTTATATTTTATAGTTTAAATGTACTTTCTTTTCAGTCGCGAAAAGAAAGTACCAAAGAAACGCTTTTTACAGGCGCGTCAGGGTTTCTCGGGGTTGACGTAAAGGCTACTTTTTATATCTATCCTAGTCTTCCTTGTTCCTACTCTTCCCCTCTATCTGAAACCGATGACGCGCCTTCACTGTTTTCTGTCTTCTCAATCCTGTTTTCTTACTACTTACTACTGTTTTCTTAATAAACCGATGACGCGCCTTACATTCCAACTATTTTTATTAATTATAGTTAGTCTCTAGCCGCTGTATTGCGTTCAGTGAAAATTCCGTGCCGATAAATCATTTTTGCGCCGTTCATTTCGTCAACCAAATAAATTGGACGGTTTTTAGTTTCGTGAAAAATTTGGCTCAAATATTCGCCAATAATTCCCAACGCCAAAAGTTGCATTCCGCCCAAAAATAAAATTACCGTCATTAATGTTGGATAACCTGCAACCGGGTCGCCGTAAATTAACGCCATTGCTATAACGAAAATCATATACGCCATTGCGCCAAATGATACCGTCATTCCAATAAATGTCATTATGTGCAACGGCGCGGTTGTAAATGATGTCATTCCTTTTATCGCCAAATTAAAAAGCGCAATATAATTCCAATTCGTCGTACCTGCAACACGCTCTTGCACTTCAAAAGGTATTTCAATTTTTTTGTAACCTACCCACGTAAATAAACCTTTGGTAAAACGCTGATTTTCCCTCATCAATCGAAGTGCCTCAATGCAACGCTTATCTAAAAGGCGAAAGTCGCCAACGTCCCTTTGCATTTCGTAGGAAGTGCTGAATTTTTTCATAATTGAATAAAAAATATTGGAGCAGGTACGCTTTATAAAAGTTTCGCCTGCTCTGTCAACACGCTTGCCGCAAACATCATCGTAACCTTGCCGCCAAAGTTGTACCATTTCAGGAATTTTTGACGCGGGGTGTTGTAAATCTGCATCCATAATTATAACCGCGTCGCCTTCCGCGTAGTCAATACCCGCCATCATTGCAGATTCTTTGCCGAAATTTCGAGACAAACTCAAATAGGAAACGTTCGGATATTTTTTAGAAATGGCGCGTAATTTTTCAAGTGTACCGTCGCGGCTGCCGTCATTAACAAATAAATAAAAAAATTCGCAATCGGGAATTTTTTCAACGTGTTTTTGAACTTCCGGGTAAAAAAAATCAATTCCCGCCTCTTCGTTGTAGCACGGCACTATTATTGTAATTTTGTCCATTAAATTTTCTCCTTTTTGCAGACAAAATTTTATTCATAGTTTTATTTTCTGTCAAATAAAAAAACCGCCAAATTTTTAATGGCGGCTGAAAATTTTCATTGCAGAATTTCAAAAATTAATTTTTGTTCGTCCTGCAACTGCAAAACAATTTCATCTAAAGTTGCGGCAAAATTTTTAATGGCAGTTTCTGAATATCTGCTGGCGTCGTAGCTGTATTCTACAAGATAAGTTCCGTCGTCATTAAGATTAACTTCAATATCAAGCGTGTTTTCGACAGACGACCACTCGTTTGGTGGCAATTCAATAATTTCTGCAGGATAACCGCCCATCATCATTGTATTAAGAGCTCCCAAGTTCCTTTTCTGAAAAATAAATGTCGCGCAAATTTCCTGTAAGCCGCTGTTATAAGCCGTGCTTAAACTTCTGTGATATTTTATGCCGGAATTCATTTTTATTTCGAGTGAGTCAAGAAAAACTTTAACGCTCTCCTTGTCTTCAAAGTCGTAACGAATAGGAAATTGTTCCAACATTGCGCCCATTAAGCGGCGTTCCTGCGCGGTGTAGCGTCCGTTGTGTACCCAATCCATTATTGCACTTTTGGAGCCGGCAGATTTCGCAATGGCAAGCATTGACGCGCCAAGAAAGAAAATATGTTCTTTACGTTTACTTTCAGAAAAATATTTTTGCGTGATATTTTTGAGAGTCGCAAATAAAGTTTCGCTTTGCCACGTTTCAACATTTTCAATATCGACGGGCGGCAAATGTTTTTTCTCGTCAAAATCTTTCAATGTATCGTTCCAAAATTTATTGCCTTCCGCCAATTCTTCCGGCGAAACTCTCAACTCATCCAAAATATAATCTGCATAATTTAGAGGCTGGCGTGTAATTTTTTTGCCCTTGTATCGTGAATTTATTTCTCCCCAAAAGAGTACAGTTAATGCCATGCCGTCAATAATTGCGTGGTAAAAATCCAAGTACAAATATTGAGCCGTCGGCGTTTCAAAAATATAACATCTGTACAGCGGCTTATTAATCAAGGGATAAGGTTGCATTAAAATTTTTTTGCGCTCTTCAAATTCTTCATCAGAAATTTTTTCAACGGATACGGGTACAAGTTCGCCGTCAAAACGTTGGCAAATATCCGAAGTTTCAGGGTGAAAAACTAATCTGCAACGAAAAATATCATACGCCTTTAAAGTGTCGTTGAAAGCCTGCGCGAGGCGGTTTAAATCAATTTCCGGCGGCAGTTTTAACAACGCGCCAATATTCATCATTGTAGAATTTACCTTGTTGAAATGTGAATCAATCGTCCAAAGTTGAATTGCACGCAACGGGTAATAGCCCGTAGTTTTCAGCGCGTAATTTATTATTCGTGTTTCGTAATTTGTTTCCATAAAATTTTCCACTCCTTAAAATTGCAAAAATACGCGGTTTTCGTCGCCGCTTGCAAAATACTGACGGCTTACAACATTTGCAGTTACGCCTTCAATAAAAAATTCACGAAAATTAAATTGCCCTTCGTTCGCGGTTTTAATTACGTCGTAAGGTTCGCCGTCGTCACGAATTATCAAAGTAATTTTGTCGTCAATCAAAATTGAAAATTCCAACTGAAAAATATTTTTGCCCGCACGTTCCACCGCGTGAAGTCCAAATTCTTCAACGCACAAAACAATTTTATTTCGCAGTTTGTCAGCAACGCCACGCCGCGTTAATTCGTCGTCAATTTTTTTCGTCAACGCCATAACTTCCTCAAAAGTTGCGTCAATGTCATAAGAAATTTGGCGGCTTAAATTTTCTTTGTCAATCATTAAAAGTCCTGCGCGATTTTTTGTCAAGATAAAATTTATCAAGTAAGCCGCCGCAAATGAAATTCCTACACCGAGCCAAAAAATATTTAACGAAAATTGCCCGCCAATTATCATACCAACGCACGGCAAAATTAACAGCAACAAAATTTTTATCAACGCGCCGTAATTTAGTTTTTCAATGTAGATATAATAATTTGAAAACATAAGCGTACAGCCCAAAAATGTTGTGAACGGCAGAAAATACCGCATTGCAACTGCCGCCTCGTCCGCCAAAATTTCATCGTCAACGCCAAACATTGCCGGTAAAAAATCTGCGAAAATCATTCCCGCCGCCGTCATTATCAAACTTATTGCAACCGTTGCCGTCATTCCAACTTTCATTGTCTTTATTACGCTGTGCAAATTATTTTCTGCGTGATATTGGCAAACCATTGGCTGGAGGCAGTCAACAAGTCCCGTGTAAACCGCAATTATCAGCGTCAACAAATTTACTGCAACCGTGACGATTATAATTTTTTCTTCGCCAAAATAATTTATCGTCTGCATTGATAAAATTATTGGCAAAATGGACATGCAAAGCGTATCGACCGAATGATAAAAGCTGTAGAAAATTCCTTGCCACGTTTTTTTCAAGCTCCAATACCATTTGAAATGCAGTTGACTTCGCCCGCCCGTCAAATAGTAAATTTGTACAAGGATACTCGCCAAAGTTCCAAGCGTGGTTGAAAGTCCAATTCCGCGCACGCCGATAATTTTGCAAAGTACAATATCTAAAACCACGTTGACAACGAACGCCGCGCCCGCCGCAATAAGGCAAGCGTTTTCCATTCCTTCCGCAAAAAAAATTGTGTAAATGAAAATGCTGACAAATTGTAGCAACGCCAAAAAAATTATCCCGCTGTAATATTCTTCGGCAAAAAATTTCAGCTCCGGCGAAATTTCCCAAAATGCTAAAATTTCCTCGCGCAGGAAAAATAACGCCGTAAAAAATATTACACTGCAACCGACCGATAAAATTATTCCCAAACTGAAAATCCGATTGACTTCTTCGCGATCGCCTTGTCCTTGCGCGTAACTTGCCATCATTACAAGCCCGTCTGCAATTAAGTAAGCCACAAATAAAATCAGCGTGAAAATTGGAAAAATCAGCGTCATTGCGGCTACTGCGTCATCGCCGACAATTTGCCCCGCCACAACGTTATCTGTCAACATTAAAATATACGCGCTTAGCATTGAAACCATTGATGCCACGAAAACAGACTTGAACCGCGTCGATATTACAGTTTTTTTATCGAACAAATTTAAAACTCCTTGCAAAAAATTTCTCTACATTATAGCACAAAAAAAGCAGCAAAAAACGCCGCCGGAAATTTTTATAATTTGTCGCTTACGAATTTAAACATAAAAATTGAACAAACTGTTGCCGCCAAAATAATTATTCCAAGTCCCGTTACAAAATCGCCCCAAGGCAAAGTTCCCAACGCCATTCCCAAACTTCCAAATAAATTCGGTACAAAATTTATCATTGAAGACGCCGTACCAACATTTTCTTTGGCGCGGTTTAATAAAACTTCCATAGCAAACGGGCGCGTTAAAGGTCCAAGCAATGTGAACGGCAGGAACGAAAATAAAAACGTCCACGCGCTGATATGTCCCGGAAAAATTATTAAAAATCCGCTGATTATCGCAAGTATATAACAAAATTGCATGAGTCTTTCATTTGACATCCAAGTTTTTAATTTCAAATATAAAATTGGTCCCGCTATCGAAACTGAAGCATTTGCCGCGAAAAAGTAACTGTATTCCTGCGCCGTCAAGCCGAAATTTTCTATGTAAACGAATGAAGACACGCTCAAATACGCCATAAATGGCAACGTGAAAAATGCAAACATCAGCAGAATCAGCATAAAAGTTTTTTGTTTGGCGAAACTTTTTAAAAGCAAAAGTGAATCTAAAATTTCTCCGTTGTAACGTTGTTCTTTCGGCAAAGTTTCAGTGAATCGCAACGCCAAAATTAAGTTGATTATCCCAACTAGTGTTAAGATAAAAAACGCGCCGCGCCAATCTGTGAATCTTAGCAAAAATCCGCCCATTAACGGCGCAGCCATTGGAGCAATAGCCCCAACTGCTTGAGTTACTACCAAAATTTTTGACATTAACCGCCCGCGAAATGAATCTTTGATAATCGCCGTTGCAACTGTGATAACCGCACCCGCGCCGACGCCTTCAAAAAATCTTCCGGCAAGCAAGATATAGATATTTGATGCCGTCATACAAGCGATTGAGGCTACTGTAAAAATCGACGCGCCAAATATTAAAATTGGTCTTCGCCCGTATTTATCGCTCAACGGTCCAAAAATTACTATGCTTACTGCGAACATCAAGAAAAATACTGTAAGCGTCATTCCAACTAAAAATTCACTTGCGCCGAAATATTTTCCCATTTCCGGCAACGCGGGCAAATACATATCTGTTGAAAGTGGCGGGTACATATTCATAAAGGTTATTGCCGCTATAAGTCCCGCCGTCGATAAATTTTTTTGTCTTACCAAAGAAAATTTCTCCTTCGTCGAAATTTAGGGATTAGGGATTTGAATTTTTAACATTCCTCTAAAACCTATAACCTTGCAAATGTGATGAATAAGAGCATTTGCTCCGCTAAAACCTGAAAAAATTTTATCATAAAAATTTTTTCAATGTAAGTTACTGAAAAACAATCAAGCCGCCTTTGTTTGAAAATCCCGTGTCCCAGAGCATATCAAAATTAAACCAACGCCCAACGCCATATGAAACGAGCTTAATTTTCCAGTTATCGCCGTCAATTTCGTAGCCGGTAATTAAAAACCAGTGCCAAACATAATCTTCAAAAATTCGGTTTTTATGGTACAGCGTCAAACAGGGAATTGGGTAGCCGTTATCAATTTGATGCTTTAAAACCATATGAGTTGCCTTGAAATCGTTGTGTCCGCTCCAGCCCAAAACTTGCAAGTTATTTTCGCCCCTGTCGCGCAGAAATTGTGTAAAACCGTCAATATAAATTTCCAACTTGTCAATTCCCTGCCAACGCGGATGCAAATACGGTTTCATAACGTTAGAAAATTTTATGTAGTCGGTACGAGAAATATTTTTAACGTCGAAAGGATAAAGCCCGCGCAAATTTTTATACAGCTCAAAATAAATTGAACAATCGCAAGCAGTTACAGCCGCGCAACCGCCAATTCTCATCATATATTCGGGAAACCAATCTTGTTGCCCGCCCAAAGAATTTCCAATTTTAAAATACGGTAATTCAACTTTCAAAATGTTTTGCTCCTCCAAATTTTTCTTCAATTATACAACGTCAACGGCAAAATTTACAGCGCGTTAATTTTATAAAAATTCGACTTTATAAATTAAAAAATTTCAGAAAATATCTTGACGAATAATCAGAAAAGTTTTAAACTTTGTATCAGTTACGGGGAAAATCCCCACGAAGTTTTTTTGAATTTGAGGAGGAATTTACAAATGGGCAATCGCAGAAAAATTGTTGTCGTCGGTACTTCTAACGTCGGTTCGGCAGTCGTCAACAAACTTGCTGACTTTCAACTTGCATCGGAAATTATTTTGATTGACCTTAACCTTGACAAGGCTTGGGGCGAAGCTACAGACTCCAGCCACGCTACAGCTTGCGTTTACAGCACAAATATTAAATTCCGTGCTACAGGCGACTACAGCGTTTGTAAAGATGCTAATATTGTTATCATTTGCGCGGGTCCTTCAATTCGTCCCGGCGAAACTCCGGACCGTTTGAAACTTGCAGGCACTAACGCAAAAATTATGAACTCCGTCTTCCGTGAAATTGGCAAGTACACCAAAGAAGCCGTTATCATTCTTATCACCAATCCGCTTGATGTTGCAACCTACGTTGTCAGCAAAATTGCAGATGAAATTGGCTATCCTCGCAATTTGATTCTCGGTACAGGTACAATGCTTGAAACTTATCGTTTCCGCCGTATTCTTGCTAACAAATACGAAGTAGACCCGAAAAACATTAACGGCTATGTACTCGGCGAACATGGCAACTCTGCATTTGTTGCTTGGTCAACCACCGGTTGCGCAGGTTTCCCGCTTGAAAAATTAGATGAATATTTCCACCACGAAGAACCGCTTGATAAAGCAGCCGTTGAACAGGAACTCATTCAAGTTGCTTATGACGTTATCAACAAGAAAGGTTTCACAAATACCGGCGTTGCTATGGCGGCTGTTCGTTTCGTCAAATCCGTACTTTACGACGAACATACAATTCTTCCTTGCTCGGCAATTATGAATGGCGAATACGGAATTAAAAATGTTGCGCTTTCAATGCCGCGTATGGTCTGCGCTGATGGTTTAATGCGCGTCTTCCAAGTTCATCTTACTGATGAAGAACTTGAAAAAATGCACGCTGCCGCTAAATCAGTCCGCTCCGCGCTTGATGGTGCAGGTATCGAATAATTTTCTAAAACGAATTTTTCAGGAGTCAGCGTTGGTTTCAACGTTGGCTCTTTTAGTTTGTGCATAATCGCAGAAAATTTTATTGGAGCTGATCTTGTGATTGAAGTTAAAAACGTCAGCTACACCTACGCAAAGAAAACGCCGTTTGAGAAAACTGCTCTGCGCGAAATTTCTTTCAATGTCAAAGAAAAAGATTTTTTGGCGATAGCGGGACACACCGGCAGCGGTAAATCTACGCTGATTCAAATTATTGCAGGACTGATTAATTTGGAAGTTGGCGGCGTCGAAGTTGACGGCGAATCTATTAAAAATAAATCTGCGCGACAAAAAATTGGAATGGTTTTTCAATATCCCGAATACCAGCTTTTTGAAGAAACTGTCGAAAAGGATATTGCATTTGGACCGCGCAATTTTGGACTTTCTGAAACTGAAATTGAAAAGCGCGTTGATGAATCAATGAAGTTGGTTGACTTGGACGAAAATTTAAAAACTTCGTCGCCGTTTGAACTTTCCGGCGGACAAAAACGCCGCGTAGCTATTGCCGGAATTTTAGCTTTAAAGCCGAAATATTTAATTTTAGATGAGCCAACAGCAGGCTTAGACCCTAAGGCTAAAAAAAATCTTTTGTCAGAAATTAAAAAACTGCATCGCGCAGGAGTCACAATAATTTTTGTGTCTCACGCAATGGAAGATATAGCCGCGCTTGCAAGCCGTGTAATAGTTTTGGCGCAGGGAAAAATTTTATTTGAAGGTACACCGCGCAAACTTTTTGGACAAGCTGAAATTTTAGAAAAAGCGGGATTGATGCCGCCGCCCGTTACGCAGTTAATGTTAGAAATGCGTCGCGCAGGTTTTAACGTCAATACAGAAATTTTATCAATCGACGAAGCAGAAAAAGAAATTGCGCGGCTGAAGAAAAATTAAATAATCTGAAAATTTTTACTTGCAATTTTAACGATATAGCTTTAAAATTATCTAAAGTATTTAAAGTATCCAAATAAAAAAATTGGAGGTATGAAAATGGCACTTCTTGATCCTCTCGAATCGGCACAAAAAACAAAGTGGTATCCTTTCTATCACGTCGCGCCGCCTTACGGATGGTTGAATGATCCTAACGGTTTTTGCTGGTACAACGGCGAATATCACATTTTCTATCAGTATCATCCGTTTTCAACAGACTGGGGTCCCATGCACTGGGGACATTCCACAAGTAAAGATTTCTGCCATTGGGAACATCAACCTATCGCAATTACGCCCGGCGCACTTTCTGAAGGTCATGAGTGGTACGATTGGGACGGCTGCTTCAGCGGTTGCGGTTATGAATTTGAAGGCAAACTTTGGCTCATGTACACTTCGCAAAAATTCAACGGTCCCGGCGGTGTTAATTCTTCCGCCAATCCTTCAGGTTATAATCCTTCCGGCAGTTCAGGCGGCGGCAACGTTACTGAACGTCAATGTTTTGTTTATTCTGAAGATGGTATTCACTTCACAAAATATGAAAAAAATCCTGTAATTGACATTCCGAACGACGACCCAATTATAGCTAATATTGACTTCAGAGATCCTAAAATTTGGGATCACAAAGGCAAATATTACTGCGTCATTGGTAACAGAATCCGTGATCGTTCCCGTACTCAAATTGTATTGTTTGAATCCGAAAACTTCTTTGACTGGCACTATAAATCAGTCGTGGCTATTTCTAAGCCTGATTATTCTGAAGGCACAATGTGGGAATGCCCCGGCTTTGCACATTTCGGCGATAAATACGTTATGATTATTTCGCCGCAACACGTCCCGCCTAAAGGTTATCTTTTCCACAATATCCATCAAGCAGGTTATATGGTCGGAAGTCTTGATTATGATCAGGGCGTTTTCACTCACGGCGATTTCTACACGTTCGATTATGGCTTTGACTTCTACGCAACCACAATGATGAAAGATTATCGCAACGGTCGCTACTTTATTATTGCGTGGCTTGCCGCGTGGCAAAGTCGTTTCTGCGAACAACCCGACGGCTGGGCAAATCTTTTGACAATTCCGCGTGAACTCAAAATGCGTGAAGACGGCAAAGTTTTAACTTCTCCACCTGATGAATTAAAAGGCTTGCGTAAAAACAATTCTCACTATGATAACGTCAAAGTTGATAAACCTACCAAACTTGACGGCGTAAAAGGCAGCGTTGGCGAACTTATCGTAAACATTGACACGAAACAACCTTTCAGTATCGAATTGCGCGTTGGCGAAGGCGAAAAAGTCGAAAAAACTGTTTTCAGCTATGAACCGAATGAAAGACTTGTTACACTCAATCGCGATCAAGCAGGCGAAGGTGACGGCGGCACTCGCAAATTTGTAATGGATCCCTGCGAAAATATGGAATGGCGTTTCTATCTTGACCGCTCCTCAATCGAGCTTTTCATTAACGACGGCGAATACGCAATGACTACTCGCGTATATCCTCGTACAGAATCTGATGATATTGTTTTTGCACCGGCTGAAGGCGGCACGGTTGAATTTAAATCTGTTGATTATTACAGCTTCGTTTAATCCACGTTCGTTATATAGATTTTTACTGCCCGTTTCGACGGGTAATTTTTTTATAAAAAAACTTGCCAAGTGATAAAAATTAAAACGTAGAGAAAATGGGCGTCCAAGGATGGACGCCCGCCGCGCTTGCAATGCGACGAATAGGAGCATTGCTCCGCCGTGATGGCGATATAATCTGCGCCAAAGAAAGAAAAGCCGTTTAAATAAAAAATTATTTAGAAGATAAAAAAACTGCCATTGAGTCGGGTAATTTTTTTTGTTAAAAAACCTTGCAAAAAATTTTTTACGTGGTATAATATTGCTTGTATCGGGGTTTAGCGCAGCTTGGGTAGCGCGTCTGATTTGGGATCAGAAGGTCGTGAGTTCAAATCTCACAACTCCGACCATTTTTTTTGCCTAAAATTATTTAAAACCGCCGAATTTATTCAAAAAGTGTTAATTGCGAAGTGCAAAAATTTTCGATATAGTATCTTAGAAATTTTTTACCATTTTTAAAATTTGAAGGTGAAATTGTGGGTACTATACCTGACGAAAAGAAACTTAAATTTTTGCTGATACTTGGCGGTTTTATAGTAGCGGCGATAATTTATTTATTGGTTTTCAGTTTCGATGTTGAAAATGACGAAACGCCGCAAAAAATCGGCTTTATAATTCTCGGTGATATAAATGAGCCCGGCTGGAACGGCTCACACTACAACGGGATTAAAGGTGCTTGTGATGAATTTGGCTTAGAATTGCTCGTCAAAGATCACATTCCGGAAAATACCGGCGATTGTCCCAGAGCGGCTAAAGAATTGATTGACGCGGGCGCAAAAATGGTTGTGCTGTGCAGTTTTGCATACGCCGCCGAAGTTGAGCCAATGATGAAAGATTATCCCAACGTTGCCTTTATCAGTACTTCGACGATGGCAAGCGCAAAAAATTTAACTTCATGCTTTGCAAGAATGTATCAAGGGCGTTATATGGCGGGCGTGCTTGCCGGTATGCGTACAAAGTCGAATGTTATCGGCTACGTTGCCGCCTTTCCGAACGCGGAAGTTTGCAGAGGGATTAACGCTTTTACTTTTGGCTTGCACAGAGTTAATCCTGATGCAAAAGTTTTTGTTATGTGGACAAACGCTTGGGAAAATCCCGAAATTGAAACTGCACACGCTCATAGATTGGTTAAAGAATGTGGCGCAGACCTTTTGACGTATCATCAAGACGACGACGCCACAGGCAAAGTTGCCGAAAGTTACGGCTTAGATTTCATTGCTTACAATGCAACGCTTGACGGCTATTCAGATCATTATTTGGCGTCAATAACTTGCAGTTGGGACGTTTATTATAAAGATATTTTGCGTCGCTATTTGAAAGGCGAACTCCTTGCCTTGAGAAATGCTTGGCTCGGTGTTCGTGAAGGTATTATCAGTCTTGAAAATTATTCAAATTTCGTTACGCCGCAAATGAAGGAAGTTATAAACTCGGTTAAAAATGAATTGGCAACAAGTAACAATTTGATTTTCTACAATGAAATTTATGACAATCAAGGAATTTTGCGTTGCGGCAAGGATCAAGTTATAACCGAATACGAACTTTTGAGGAATATCAACTGGCTTGTAAAAGGAGTTGAAGTCCTTGAATAAAAAATTTTTTACGCAAATAATTTTATTGGTCGTCTTTTTGGTTGTAGTCGGATTTTTAATGCAACAAAAATTCAGCGATATGTTAAATGCAACGCTGGAAAAAAATATAGCAAATCAGACTTCAGATATGGCGATAGTTGCCGAAGAAAGATTTTCGCAGGAATTGGCGGAATTGCATTTTGCGGCGGGGTATTTGGCTAATCATTTAAACAACGAATTTGCTACAGATATTTTGGACGAATTGAACAGAAATACGGCGGGCGTTTCAGTTGGCTTGGTAACGCCGCTGGGCAGTTCGATTATAGGCGAATCTTTGAATAAATTTGACTTTACAAGATTTCCAATGGCGTCGCAAGGTAACGACCTTGTTGACTACTGCGCCGGTAAAGGGCTTTTATTCGCCGTGCCAATAATAAAAGATGGGCTTGTTCATGGAATTGTTTACCGCCTGTACAGTGAAGATTTGCTGACGGATTTATTTGGGCTTGCCGAATATAATTCTGAAAGTCGGCTTTTAATTCAGGAGCGCAACGGACAAATTATCGTGCCTTATAAAAATTACGGCGAAGGCGACAAAGATTTTTTGAAAGATGTCAGCATTGTAAATATTTTTCAGAAAGTCAGCGACAGGCTGAAAAGCCACCGTTCCGCCGCCGTTTATTATGAAGGTACACGCGGCAAATATTTTTTATTCGGCGCAGATTTGATTCAAACAAACTGCGTAATGGTCGGCTATGTTCCTTGGAGCGCGGTTGCGGGCGATATTTCGCAAATTAACACGATGATTTTTATTTTAACTTCGCTGATGTTACTGCTGTTTTTGGTTGCAAGCGTGTATTTATTTTTGATTAACGAAAAAGCCAAACAGTCTGACGAATTTAAACGCGAAAAGCAGGCGGCAGATCAAGCCAATCAAGCAAAAAGCGCGTTTTTGGCGAATATGTCTCACGAAATTAGGACGCCAATAAATGCTATTATCGGAATGAATGAAATGATTCTGCGCGAAAGTAACGAAGTTGAAACTATCAAGTACGCGCAAAACGCCGCCGCCGCAAGTGAATCGCTTTTATCAATTATCAATGATATTTTGGATTTTTCAAAGATTGAAAGCGGCAAAATGGAACTCGTCGAAGGCAATTACAAACTCGACGAAGTTATAAAAAATCTCGTTAATATGATGAAGTCCAGAATGGATCAGAAAAATTTGAGATTTACGGTAAATGTCAACGGCAATATCCCAAATGAGCTTTTCGGCGACAGTGTGCGTATTCGTCAAGTTATTGTAAATCTGCTGACAAACGCGGCGAAATATACTCAAGTTGGCAAAGTAACTTTTGACGTTGACTTTGAAAATAAATCGCCCGCCGAAATTCTGTTAAAGTTTTCTGTCAAAGATACGGGAATTGGTATTCGTGACGAAGACAGGAAAAAACTTTTTACGGATTTTCAACGCCTTGATTTAAAGCAAAATAAAAATATCGAAGGTACCGGGCTTGGATTGGCGATAACTTACCGGCTTGTTAAAATGATGCAAGGCTGGATTTTTGTTGAAAGTGTTTACGGCGAAGGCTCAACTTTTTCAGTTACACTTCCTCAAAAAATTGTCGGCAATTCGGTTATTGGAAGTTTTGAAAATAAAATGCAGTCGATTGACAAGCAGGAACGTTACAAAGTTTCGTTTACTGCGCCGGAAAGTAAAATTTTGGTCGTCGATGATAATGAAATTAATTTACTTGTAGTAACGGGCTTGCTGAAAGATACAAAAATTCAGATTGACACGGCGATTAGCGGAATGACGGCACTAAAAAAACTTTCTGAAACTGAATATGATTTGATTTTCTTGGATCAAATGATGCCGAGTCTTGACGGTATTCAGACTTTGAAAATGGCTAAAGAAATGCCGGAAAATAAATCTAAAAACGCGCCAACTTTAGCTTTAACGGCAAACGCAATCAGCGGCGCAAAAGAAATGTTTATTCACGAAGGTTTTACAGATTATTTGAGTAAACCGATTGAGCCGAAAAATCTTGAGGAAATGCTAATGAAATATTTGCCGCCGGAAAAAATTCACTCTGCAGAAGAAAAAATTTCTGAAAGTGCGCCTGAAAAATCTACTGACTTTGAGTATCTGAATACTAATTTGGGGCTTGAATACAGCGCGGGAATGGAAGATTTATATCAAGATATTGTTAAAACTTTTTGCGATTTGAAAACTGAAAAGCAGGCGCAACTTCAAAAATCTTTTGACGCCGAAGACTGGAAAAATTATACAATTTACGTTCATGGGCTGAAGTCAACTTCCCTTTCAATAGGCGGCGAAAAAACTTCTGCACTTGCAAAAAAATTGGAGCAAGCCGGAAAAATTATAACTGCTACGAAGTCAAGCGAACTTGAAAAAGTTCAAAGCGTCGAATTTATCAAGGAAAATCATTCAAAAATTATTTCGCTTTACGATAAACTTGCTGCAGACTGCGAAAAATATTTAAAATCATAAAATAAAAAAATCGCGCAGGGTTAAAATCCCGCGCTTTTTTATTTTAATTCAGCAACTGCCGAATCGCCGAAAATTTTTCTAATTCTGTCCTTTGCTTTTTGCCGAATTTCATCATTGATATAAAAATGAGCAATAGCCATAGCCCCCGCAATAACTGCGGCGTCGTCAGTAAATCCAAGTAGCGGTGTTATATCGGGAATTAAATCAATCGGCGAAATAAAATAACCTAACGGCGCAAGAATCGCCGCACGAATTTTCATAGGAACATTTGGATTTTGTGCAACGTAGAAAAGCTGCAACGCCTTATAAATTAAACCGAGTCCCGCCTTTTTGACATTGCCGGTAATTTTCTGAAAAAGTCCTTGTTCGGAATAATTTTTGGCGTATTTATTAACTTCGTACTGTTTATATTTTTCGCCGTCAAATTCCATTTCGATTGTTGTTTCATCTTTAGCCAAAGTGTTCACCTCCAAAACAAAAAAGAACCGTCTAAAAATTTTTCGACGATTCTTTAGTTGTGATTAAATATTTTTTTTCGCAATATCAACGAGTTGTGAAAAAGCGGCGGCGTCAGAAACTGCCAATTCCGCCATCATTTTACGATCTATTGCAACGCCGGCTTTTGTCAGCCCGGCAATTAATCTGCTGTAAGAAATACCGTTAAGACGTGCGGCAGCGTTAATACGCGCAATCCAAAGGCGACGAAATTCGCGCTTTTTATTTTTACGATCACGGTAGGCGTACTGCCCAGCCTTCATTACGGTTTCATTAGCTTTTTTAAATTGTTTACTTCTTGCGCCGCGATAACCTTTCGCAAGCTTAAGAATTTTTTTATGGCGTGCATGAGCAGTCACGCCGGTTTTTACTCTTGGCAATGTGAAAATCTCCTTTCAATTAAGCGTAAGGCAACATTGTTCTTACGTTTTTACGATCAGCTGCTGAAGCAAGCGTAGCTTTACGGAGATTTCTCTTGCGTTTACGGGATTTTTTTTCTAAAATATGGCTTTTAAAAGCTTTATTGCGTTTAAATTCGCCGCTACCAGTAGCAGTAAAGCGTTTAGCTGTCGCTCTGTGCGTTTTGATTTTGGGCATCAGTAGCCCCTCCTTTTTTAGTCTTCTTTGCATTTTGTGCCTTAGGAGAGAGAATCATAGTCATATTCTTTCCTTCGAGCTTGGCTGTGCGTTCAACGTTGACAGTACCTTCTAACGCCTTTGACATTTTATCAAGAATGGCTGTACCAATTTCCGGATGCGAAAGTTCACGCCCGCGAAACATAACGGTAACTTTAACTTTGTCGCCGTCTTCGATAAAGCGTTGAGCATTTTTAAGTTTTACGTCAAAATCGTGCTGCTCGATATTCGGTCTAAGTTTGACTTCCTTAATAGAAATAACTTTTTGTTTTTTACGCGCTTCTTTTTCGCGTTTCTGCTGTTCATAGCGGTATTTGCCAAAGTCCATAATCTTGCAAACAGGCGGACGGGCTTTTGGCGCAATTTCTACCAAATCCAAATGTTGTTCTTCGGCAAGTCTTAAAGCATCCCGCGTCAACATAATTCCCAACTGTTCGCCATTTGCATCAGTTACGCGAACTTCACGAATACGAATTTCTTCATTGATTCTCAAAGTGTCTCTGCTAATTTTAATTACACCTCCTGCGGCACTCATAAAAAAATTTAAGGCGGCAATAAGCCACCTCCTCTTGTCTAAGACAATACGACTCAAACGCCGTAACCATACCAACTTCAACTGTCGGCAGGTGAGAAGTTATGACTTCTGCTTCAACGCCGCAAAGTCTATCATATTAAAAAATTTCTGTCAAGAAAAATTTCAACTGCTAAAAAGTTCTTTGAAAATTCCATTTTCCATATCGTGAATATTATAAAATTACAAAAATAAAACCTGCCGTCTTTGCAACAAAATCCCAACGTTTTTCAGAAATTTTTTGTCCATAAATGTTCCGTTTCAATAAAAATTTTTTAAAAGTACATTCATTTATCTGTGCGAATTTTTTTCAAGCCGTAATACTATGCAAACATAACATTATGGCTGTGTTCAAATTTTGAATTTAAATCGCCGCCGTGAATTGTGTAATAAGTCCACGTTCTTCTACCGATAAAAGTTTCAGACCAAGCGGGCAATGTTAAGGACGGTACAATAATTTCTTCAGCGTCACGGTTGGCTTTTATAAATTCCATAAATGAAAAAAAATCCTGCAAACAGAATTAAAACTATTTGCCACGAAATTTTTCAAGTTTCATTTTATACCTCCGGAAGAATCTTCATCGGTGCGAATTTTATTTATTCCATAGTATCGCGAGAACATTATATTTCTGATGCCGTTAGTATAGGGACGCAAATCGCCGACTCTAAATACAAATTTTGTATAAGTGCGTTGTCCGAGAACAATTTCTGACCAATACGGCAATTTCAATGCCGGAACAACAATTTCTTCGGCATTGCGATTTTCATTGACAATTTCCATTCTGTAATCAATTTGCGCCCGTATGTCTGAATAAACATAGACGCAGGCACTCATATGAATCAGCCAAACTGCAAGAAAAACTATAGCCGCTACATTAAAAATTTTACGCCGAATAAAAATGTTTTCAATGTCCGGCAAAATTTCTTTAAATGCCGCAAGTGACGCTATCAACAAAAAGATAGTTGAAGTGAATCCTGAACGCTGTGGAAATTGTGGCGAAAACATCATTACGCACAAAATAAGTATAGCTCCAACAGAAAATGTCCAGATAAATTTATTTGACTTGCCGTGAGTTACAGCGTAGATTATCGGCAAGAACAAAATTAATTCGCGAAAAAATATCGGCAAAAATCCCGTTTTTAATCTTAATAAGAAAGCACCAACTGAATAAGAATCAGAAGTGACGTTTTCTAAAGTGGCACGCTCGATATTGCCGGGCGCGAGAATCAAAAGTGCTGAACCGATTATCAAAAATACAAAGCCCGTTATCTGCCACGACTGCAAATTTTTATCGCGCCAAAATTTTATCATGCACAGAAAGGTTATTAAGAGCGTTACGGCAGCACCAGGTTCGATAGACCAGCCTGCCAAAATTCCGAGTACTGCCATAAGTGGCGCGTTGCAACTGAAATTTTTATCGTGAAGTTTCATTGCAAACGGCAACAAAAATAAAAGTTCAAGCGTCGTCATCCACAAATAATTTATCGCACCCGTCATCCAAACTTCCGTCATGCAAAATTCCGAAGTGCAAAAGTATAATCCGAACAGTATGAACAGCAAATATTTTTTATTCATATCGCGCAAGGTTAAGCCCGTGCCGATTTTGAAAATCAAAAATACAGCCGCGCAGAATACCAACACATTCAGAAAGTCGAATAGAGCTTTACCCTGCCACGCGAAAAATTGAACGATGACATGGGCGATTGTGCGTCCGCCCCAATGGAAGTAATGAGACCATTGAGAAATGAAAACGTCCGATAAAGATTCAATGCGCTGATTAGCTACAGTATAGGGAATTAAATTTCCGCCATGCTCGCCGTCCCAAATGAAAGCGTAGGCTATATCGTCAGCCATAAACGGTGTCAATAAATTTAAAACGAAAAAAATCCTGCAAACAGAATCAAAATTACTTGCCACGAAATTTTTTCAAAAATTTTCAAAATAAATTAACCTCCCAACATAATCGACGTAAAAATTTTATCGTTGCAGGATTTTGCAATATCATCCACTGAAATAATTATTTCCGCCGCTAAACGCCTTCGGATAACAGCTCATAAAAAATTCATTGACAAGATACTAAGATTTTTACGAAAATTTATCTTTTGTTTACGTTCCATTTTAGTTTAAAAATTGGATAATTTTTAGGAGAAAGTTTTGAATCGTGAGAACTCAATTTGCCGCGTGAACGCCTTATAATCCAGTCGTTATTTTCACGCGCCCATTTTAAAATTTCTCGGTACATTTTGCAGGAAATATCTTTCTCTGACAGTTCGGAAAGTTTTATAGATTCGTCAAAAGTTTCACTGTCCAACGTACTAAAAGTGTTGTCCAAGTCGTCACGCTGCACAATTTTAACGGTTTCATCGCGCAGGTTAAATTCAAGATAATCTGCGCGACCAATCAAATTATTATAACCTTTGACAGACTGCCCGTGCCAACGCCTTTTTTGTGTTACGTCGTCAATTTGAATATTATCATACGTAATAAGCGCGGGGACTTCCAAAATATTCAAGTCCAACGTATCATCAGAACGAATTTTGTAGCCGCAAACTTGATAATTGAAGTAATAGTTACCGCGCGGCGTTGATTGTACCCATTTATAGACGTACTCATTAATTTCAAATTCAGGCGTGGCAAACGTTACAGGCGTTTGAAAAAAAATCGTTGCCGCCGTCAGTATTCCAATAAAAATTTTCTTCATGATTCGCACCTCAACCAATAGAATCAATTTCGTAAGGTGTTTCCTGATAAACATAGTAATTCAGCCAATTTGCAAAAAGCAAGTGTGCAACACTCCGCCACTTTACAACCGGCTCCAATGTAGGATCATTGCCGGGAAAATAATTTTGTGGAATTTTGGGATTTAAACCGGCGCGTAAATCCCGTTCGTATTCGTTTTTCAAAGTGTAGGGATCGTATTCGGCGTGACCGGTTATAAAAAATTGCCGCCGCGCCAAATTCGCCACGATATAAACTCCGGTTTCTTCAGATTCTGACAAAATTTTTAAATTGGGAACGCGTTCAATATTTTCGCGGTAAGTGTGAGCGTATCTTGAATGTGGTACAAAAAATTCGTCGTCAAAGCCTCTGAAAAGTTTTTCGTACTTTACGCAAAGTTTGTGCTTGTAGACGCCGGAAATTTTTTCACTCAAAATATATTTCGGTACGCGGTAATGGTAATACAAACCCGCCTGCGCCCCCCAACAAATATGAAAAGTTGACCAAGCGTGCGTGTTGCTCCATTCCATAATTTCCATCAGTTCCGCCCAATACGCCACGTCTTCAAATTCCATCAATTCAACCGGCGCACCCGTGATTATAAAGCCGTCGTACTTTTTATGCTTAACGTCTTTGAATGTGCCGTAAAATTCGGTTAGATAATCTTTTGAAGTGTGCGAAGGCGTGTAAGTTTCGGTATAAATAAAATCAACTTCGACTTGTAGCGGCGTATTTCCCAAAAGTCTCAAAAGTTGCGTTTCTGTTACAGATTTTATCGGCATCAGATTTAAAATTAAAATTTTTAGCGGGCGAATATCTTGTTTATAAGCTCTGTCCGCGTTCATTACAAAAATATTTTCGTTTTCCAAAACATTTGCAGCTGGTAAGTTATTTGGAATTTTTATCGGCAAATTTATCACTCCTCAAAAAAATCTACATTCGACTGATAAATTACAGATTTTATCAAGTAATTTTTTTATATTCGGCGGCGTGTAAAAATAATCCTTTTTTAAAGTTTTTTTGTTGACAGGGCGGCTTGCAAATTTTATAATCAGTAAAAAGAATTTTCGTACAATTTGCCTTTTAAGGAGAGTGTTAGAATGGCTAAACCGTTACAGATTATGGAAACAGTCCTGCGCGATGGGCATCAATCACTTTGCGCGACTCGTATGCGTTATCGTCAAATGGAGCCAATGCTTGCAAGTTTAGACAAAATTGGTTATAAGGCGTTGGAAGCGTGGGGCGGCGCAACTTTTGATACTTGCTTAAGATTTTTAGATGAAGATCCTTGGGAACGCCTTGACAAACTTAAAGCAAATTTGAAAACTCCAATTCAAATGCTTTTACGCGGGCAGAATCTTTTGGGCTACAATCACTATTCAAACGACGTTGTAGAAAAATTTGTACAGCACGCCTCCGCACACGGTATTGGCGTATTCAGAATTTTTGACGCACTTAACGACGTTAGAAATTTGCGCGTTGCAATTAAAGCCGCGCTTGAATGTCCCGAAAAGCCGGAAGTACAAGGCTGTTTGGTTTACACGATTAGCCCCGTGCATACAAATGAAATGTTCGTCGATTTGGCGAAACAACTTCAAGAAATGGGCTGCCATTCCGTTTGTATAAAAGATATGAGCGGCTTGCTTGCACCTTACGCCGCTGATGATTTAGTTCGTAAACTCAAAGCCGCGCTTGATATTCCCGTTGAATTGCACACACATTGCACAAGCGGTTTTGGTCACGCAACATATTTAAAAGCGATTGAGGCGGGCGTTGATATTGTTGACTGCGCGTTATCGCCGTTCTCCTGCGATACTTCGCAACCTTGCACTGAAACTATCGTTGCAATGCTTAAAGGCACTGAACGCGATACAGGCTTAGATCGTCAAGCTATGACGCCCATTGCAAAACATTTCTTAGGCGTCAAGGCGGAGCTTATCAAAGAATTTGGACTCAAAGGCTATTTCGATGTCAATGTTAATGTTTTGGACTTCCAAATTCCGGGCGGTATGCTGTCTAATCTTGCTAACCAACTCAAAGAGGCAGGTATGGAAGATAAATATCAAGACCTTTTGGATGAAATGCCGAAAGTTCGCGCAGATGCAGGTTATCCGCCGCTTGTTACGCCTTCAAGTCAAATTGTCGGTACTATGGCAACGTTTAACGTTATGACGGGACAACGCTATAAAATGGTTCCAAACGAATTTAAAGACTTGGTACGCGGCAAATTTGGGCGCACTCCTGTACCTGTTGACAGAAACTTCATTATTAACACTCTCGGTATTCCTGAAAATGAAATTATCGAAGATTGCTCGGTTGAAGACGCTAAGGCTGAAACTTTCGCACAATTCAAAGATGAACTCATTGGCAAAGGTTTCCTCAATCCTACTGATGAAGACGTTTTGAGCTATGCACTCTTCCCGCAGGTTGCCGAAGAATTTTTCAAAAAGCATTATACTCAAATCAGCGCGTATAAACGCCAATAAATTAGGAGCAAATTTTCTTGCTCATCAAATTTGCAAGGTGCGTGTTTAAATATATAGATATAAAAAAATTCCCGTTACAATTCGTAGCGGGAGTTTTTTAGTGGGATAGTTTTATGGTGGTATAGTTGAATAGTGAAAAGTTTTTACTATACCACTATCGCACTAACACACTATCCCACCATAACCGCGCCTGCGTGGTAACCGGCTTTATTTATCGCCTCGCGCAGGACTTCATCAGAAATATTTTCAGTTAAGCCGACCTGCGCAGATTGTTTTTCAAGACTTGCCGCCGCAATTTTTACGCCGTCAACTTTTTCAAGGGCGCGTATCACTTTAAAAACGCAGTTATCGCAAGTCATACCGTCAACATCTATAGTTTTGTGCAGTTCCAATTTTTCAATCTGTTCAACGCGGTTTTTGTAATTCGTGTCAATCGCCTTTTTCATTGGGCAACCGTTACAACCACCGCTACAACTACTGCCGCTGTCACAGCAAGCCGCCTCGCCTTTGAAAAACGCCTTGTACATAATTCTTAAAGCATTGCCAAGCAACGCCGCTATCACAATTCCCAAAATTACAGTTGCCATAGAAAAAGCCTCCTTCATTTTCAGGAGTAAGGAATAAGTAGTAAGCAGTAAGGGATAAATTTTTAATCCTAACTACTTACTACTAGCTCCTAACTCCTAATCACTCAAAGCCAAGCAACCTTCCAACTTGATAAACCAACATTGACGCAATCCACGCAACCGCGCAGGTGTAAACAAATGCAAAGCCCATCCATTTCCAACTTTGCGCCTCTTTTTTGATTGTACCGAGTGCAGTTACGCAGGGGCTGTAAAGTTGCGTAAATACCATAAACGCCAACGCCGCCAAAGGTGTAAAGGCAGTTGCCATTGAAGTTGTCATTAAAACTTCTGCAGTACCGTCCGCGTCGTCAGTATCAACTGCATCTTCGTCCGCGCCGTACAAAACGCCGATTGTTGAAACAACCGCCTCTTTAGCAGCTAAGCCTGTTACAACTGCCGCGCCCGCTTCCCACGTGTCAAAACCTTGTGGCGCAAAAAGTACAGCCGCCGCGCCGCCTATCGACGCAAGATAACTTTGATCTGTTTCGTCAGTCATTCCTTCAGAATTGAAAGTGCTCAAGAACCAAATTAAAACTGTCATTGCAAAAATAATCGTACCGGCTTTAATAATGTAGCCTTTGCCTTTGTCCCACGTTTCAAGTAAAACCGTTTTAATATCAGGCAAACGATACGGCGGCAACTCAAGCAGGAATGTTGATTGATTTTCATTGAATACCGTATGTCCCAAAACTTTCGCCATAATTATTGCAACTGCCAAGCCCAAAACGTACATTACAAAAACTACATCGCCCGCGTTGTCAGGGAAAAACATTACCGCAAAAAGTGCGATAATTGGAACTTTTGCGCTACAAGTCAAAAACGGCGTAATTAAAATTGAAATCATTCTGTCTTTGTGAGTGTCAAGCGCACGTGCGCCCATAATCGCAGGAACGCCGCAACCATAGCCCATAATCAGCGGCATAATACTTTTACCTGTTAAACCTGCGCGACGCATAATTGGATCCATTACGAACGCAACACGCGCCATATATCCCGTACCGTCCAGAAAACTCAAAATTAAAAACAGCGTAAAAATCAGCGGTACAAAACTTAAAACCGCGCCGACGCCTACAATAATACCATCTGAAACTAATGCTTGCATCCATTCTGCAACACCCGCGCTTGCCATTGCCTCCGTTGCCGCCGGTGCTAAAGTTTCTTCAAACCATTCGCCGAGCATATCTGCCAAAGGTTGTCCAATCCACTCAAACGCAATTTGAAACATAAGGTAAAACGCCGCAACCATTATCACAAGCGAAGTCACACCGTTTGCCAAATATGAATCAAGTTTATCTGTCAAAGTTTTATCCGCCGCGCTGACTGTTACAGCCTCCGCCATAACTTTATCAATAAAATCATATCGCGCAGTTATAATTTCTTCGTCAATTTTTTCTTGAGACTGCCCGCTTGCTTTAATGGCGTTGACTCTTGCAACGTGTTCTTGAAAAATTTCGCTCGGCTGATAATTCGCCATTCGTGTATTTGTGAAAACGTCCAACAGTACGCGCACGCTTTTATTACTGCGCCCGACGGTATTTGTAACGGGCATACCGAACATTTTTTCAAGTTTATGTTCGTCGATTTTAATTCCGTGACGCGCCGCCTCGTCCATCATATTAAGATTTAAAATCAGCGGTATTCCCTGCTCCATAAGCTGAACAGTCAAAAATAAATTGCGGGAAATGTTGGAGGCGTCAATAATATTTACGACAATATCAGGTTTATTTTCGGCGAAATAATCGCTGACAACTTTTTCTTCCTGCGAACGTGCATTGATTGAATAAGTGCCGGGTAAATCGACGACTGAAATTTTTCTGTCTTTGTATTCGATAACGCCAACTTTTTTATCGACGGTAACGCCCGGCCAGTTGCCAATTTTTTGACGTGCGCCCGTCAATTCGTTAAAAATTGTAGATTTGCCTGTATTGGGATTTCCCGTTAAAGCTACTGAAATTCTTGACATAGTTTCACTTCCTTAAATTTGTGTTACTTGAATGTGCGCCGCGTCGTCCTTACGCATTGCCAAATTGTAGGAACGGATTCTTATTGCTATTGGATCGCCCATTGGCGCGGAGTTTAAAATTTCTACTTTTGTACCCGGAATAAGCCCCATTGTCATTAAGCGTTGCTTTAACGGCGATTCTTCCAGTGCGTCAATTCGTACTGTCATTCCGGCGGTTGTATCTTTCAATGTCATTTCCTCACCAACTCTAAAAAAATTTTAAAACATAATTTCATTTGAGAATTATAACAAACTTGTAAAATATTATCAATTAGTTTTTGAAAATTTTTTGCAATAAAAAAATCCCCGCGTTTGCAGGGACAAATTTTTAATATTTCCGCACGTCGAAGGGAATTTGCCGAAAATGTATGTTGTACTTCATCAATTCATCTTCGCTAAGGTTGCAAGCGTCCGCGTAAATTACATAAACTTTTGCGCGGGTTTTTATTTTTGAAAGTGTCGTCCAGCTTAAATTTTCGCCACCAAAATAATAATACGCCGTGTCGTCATCTACGCCCAATAAATTTTTTTCTTCGGTAGGTACAAAATTTTTTCCAGTTTCACTGAAATAAATATATTCGCAAATTCTTTCAAACGGTACTGCGTCATTTATAAAATCATCTTCATCAAAAAGCGGTGCGCCAATTTCGTAAAAGTTAAATTCGCCGCCAACACATTTAACGCGCTCGGCTGTAATGTTTTCTGCGTAGTCGTTTAACTCAATCAGAATAAATTTTCTGTTGCCGCCGTCTTGTTTGTTCAAATTTATAACTGCGTGGGCAGTCGTGCCGCTCCCTGCAAAACTGTCAAGCACGATTGAATTTTTATCTGTTGCAAGTTTTAAAATTTTTTCAATTAAAGCGGTGGGCTTGGGCGTGTCAAATACAATATCCAAAGATTTCATTTCACGTTTTGCGGCTTGATTGTCTCCAACTTCGTCAATTTTCCACAAAGTTTTTGAAACTAATCCTTGCTGAACTTCAGATAAAAATCTTTTGAGGCGTGGTACATTATCGCCCTTTTCGCCAAACCAAATTCTGTTATCTGCAACCATTTCAGCAAATTTTTCTTTTGAAAATCGCCAAAATGTACCGGCGGGCGGCAAAAATTTTTTACCGTTTGGAGTTGTAATTTCATAAATATAATTGTCAGTTCCGCTTTTAGCTTGTAAAGCTCCAGAAGTCCAAACGCCGCGCGGGTCGTTGTCCGGGTTTTTATAACGGGCGTTCATTTCTTCGGTACGCGGCAAAAGATTAGGACGCCAAATTTTTTTATCTTTAGCATAAACCAAAATAAAATCGTG
>CALFJB010000011.1 GCA_937877565.1 uncultured Selenomonadales bacterium
TTAGCCTCAAAATTATTACCGCAGACAGGACAAATGTGAGTAACCATAGTTATTTCGTATAAACAAGAAATTCGGGTTCCGGCGTGTGAGCTAATAAAGTAACATTCATTGACTTTCATCTCCTTTTATTTGTTCTGCAAGCAATTTTTCTAGCCAAACCTCCTCAACCAACTCCTTAAGTTCTCTCTTTATATTTTCTCTCATTTCAGCTTCCCTCTTTTGGACAGCTTCCTTCGTTTTTTCAAAGCCGCTGTCGACCTTCTTCTCAAATTTTTCCAAGTGCTCACGGACTTCTGTGTATTCGCTGATACGCCCGTCCATAAAACCTTTAGTATAAGCCGCTAAAACCATTTTCTTTGCATTGTTTCCTTTAATGACAAACGTAATCATCACCCCCGAGCGAGCCGGTGTATAATGCCCACCGGCAAGGCAGTCAATGTTACTTCTTAAGAGCTTTCCGTTCTTTGATAGCCGTTACTTTTTCCTCCTACTTAATTTCTTTATAGGCTTGGCATCGTAAATGTTACCGACAACCTTCATCTCAAATTCTATGACATTGGCGTCAGTGAGTGGTGGAGCCTCTAAGGATTTGAAATTGAGACCGAGAAAATCGGGACCATTGATAAACTCAACCGTAAAGGTACCGCAGTCTTTGATGTCAATGTTATCACCCTCAAAGATAGGTTGATTATTAATGTCGTAAATGCCGCTAAATTCGCAAACAGTATCGCAGTCAACCTCGATGTAGTCGTTAATGATGTCAAGGATTCTGGCTTTAGGTTTCACAATGTAGTGAGAAGCATAACCGAGATATTTATTAAACTCGCCGACAATCAAACTACCTTGTACCCAGAAGGCTTTTTCGCCTCTAGTTTTGGCTTTATACAAATGTTTTCTTACCATTATTTAATTCACCCTTCGAGTAAATCAAGATTATCATGAGCGTTACCGATGACAACAAGACCGCCAATTTCCAACGCCCACCATAACTCTACAAATCCACTATCAGAATAATTGAGAATCCACTTTCCATTACGCCTACCAACTCTACCGCGCTTGTACTTGCACATGACATCTGTTCGTTGGTTTTCCAAAATGTCATCTTCCCAAATGCTTTTGCCATTAGTGTCGAACATTTCGGCAAATTCGCCGACAGTCTCAGGAATAATTGTCTCAACCGGCAGATCGTGAGGATAGGTAGCAAAGAGTTTATCGGGAGTAGAAGAGTGATACGCGCCATAAATCCATTCTTTAGAGCTTGCTTCCTGTGCCCTAAACTTAACCTTTCTCATTGCTAACGCTTCTCCTTTCTTACAGGCAGCATATAAGAAGTAGTAGGTGTGCTGCCTGTATTTTGAGTTAGTTATCTTCAGTTTGCTTTGACGTAGAATACGTCGGTCTCAGGCTCTGCTTCCATATTTTGAAGAACTTCTCCGTCATCACTTACCACAAGCCCATCACTCACAACATTAAGGATTTTCTTCAAGCCGACCCAGTCGACGTATTCTTTAGTAATAACGTACTCGTTGAGATTATGAGCCTTAACGAGCTCAAGAAGCTGTTCAGATTTGCCGTCGATCTTTTCACCACCGATGGTAAACTTTGCAGGGGACTTTTTAAAACCAGCAGTACCCGATGGCAGCTTAATTGACTTCTTACTTTTGCCTTCCAGCTGCTTTTGAATGATTGGCTGGAGCATTGCAGTATTTTCATCGATAATTCGTTGAGGTTCAGCAATGCTCTCTGCAAGCCATTTGTCAATCTTAGCGGCGAAGGCTTCTTTCTTAAGTTTTGCAAGTTCTTCAGCTATTTTGATGTCTTGTTGCGCTTGAGTTATGATTTCCACCAACTCATCAGCAAAGACCAATTTCTGCGCAGTGTCTTGCATATCTCTCTCTCCTCTCTTTGATGCGCTCCTGCACTTTTGCGTTTAGGGACGCAAAAGGTGAATCGCCACGATAGGGTTTGCCATAATTGTCGCCGCCGTCAATCAATTTACCGTCGATGCCTTTGCATAGGTTCCTTTTAGCTGTTTCGTTTGGTTGCAAATTGTAATGCCGCAAAACTTTCTGTGCTTCTCTTTCATCAGCGGCGCGGTCGAATTGCAACTTGATTGAATGGTAATGCTTTTCATCAATCGGCAGGATTATTTCTTTCATCGAAGTGTCATAACCAATGTCTACGGAATCAACGTACGGCAGCAAGCCAACTTTCAGCAAATAAGAGCTTGCGCATACGTGAGACACGAAATTGTGGCAACGATTGAAATACTCAGGCTCCAAAGTACTTTTTAACGCTTCTTCCATTTTCTTCTCCCTCATAACTCATCTGTAACGCTTACCTCAACGCGAGGGTTGATCTTATCTTTGAACTTGTAAACCTCAGCTTGCACCACCTGCCCATCGTCTTTAAAGGCAATACCATTGAGCGCATCGAGAATACTTTTGAGGTGGTTGTCAATGTCCCCAGACTGTTTAGAGTCAGCTTTAACAGGGTGAAAGACTTTAACGACGACGGATACAGGTTTATCAGTGCAAGTGCTATTTCTCATTGCAGAGCGAGCAATCAAGGCGACAGTACTTCTGTATTCACGGTAAATTGTAGGATTATGAGGTCTGCCGCCGTGAGTAACTCGCTTGTAAGAGATAGGCTTGCCGGGTACTGTAAAATTAATTGTCACTGCTAAAATCATCAGCGTCGTCAAAGTTGTCAAGGATATTGCCATATACTACCCAATGTCGAGCTTCGTCTTCTGTTAGTGCAACGAAGCGGACGGTGCGGATGTGATCAACCTCATAATCAGCGTGAATATCTTTGTTAGTGTTAATAATTTTTGGCGCAGTTTGAACGATACGCTCTGACATCAAATAAAATGCGCTGCGCTCCGGCACCCAACGAACGACAGGATTAGAGTAGAAATTTTCCGGATTAGTCTGTTCTTCGTCAATTAAAAGGTTTGCTGCGATATAATCTGCAGACTTGAGGCGGTCATTCTCAAAAATGAGATTGCCTTCGGCGTCTTTCACATCAGTGGCACGGCAGATGGTATTCACGTGATAGAACTCGTTTTCGCAGTAGAAAATTTCTCCGCCGCTATGTGTATCTGTATCAATGGGATTAAGTGTCTTCCACCCTGCAGGCGTAGAATCTGTTTCTGATTTTGCTTTAATCAGCATTGTATTTGCCTCCTTTCACTAAAATGGTATATCAGGCTCACTGCCACCGGTCGAGTGATCGATCATATCATCTTCGGGTGGTTTAGTGGATTTTGGCAGGTTTGCCGTTCCATTTTTGATTTCGCTGATAGGGTAGGTGCGTGCTATTGTAAGTGCATAAGCATCATTGCCGTTCTTGTCTACGTATTTTCTATCCTTAAAAGCGATGCCGACAATTTTGTCCGCCAAAGATTCGATATCATAGTTGCTATCAGCGAAACTAAAGCCTGCATTAGATTTTTCGATGTTTTCAATCAGACCCTTGAAAAGTTTCATCTGATAGTTATTTTCTTTGAGATAGGTTTGTACTGCGTCGTAGTTCCAGTTATCGGCTCCAAAACTTTGACTGCGGTTTTCGAGGTCTGCTTGAAAGTAACCGGCACTTTCGCCATCATGAATGTCAAACTCAACATTTATGCAAGCATTGCCTTTTTTGGTTTCGCCGGAATAAATCCTGGCGATCTCGCCGATGTAAGGCACTCCTGCTTTAGGTTTTGGTGGTAACTCCTCTACTCTTGGTTGTGCAGCTTCGAGACTTTCGTAGAAGTCCTTGTCGAGACAATCAGCCATTCATAACACCGCCTTTTACCGTGGCGCTATCATTCAGCGGAACTTCTTCGATAATGTTTTCTTCAACCGGCAGTGCTTCAACCGCCTCAACATTCCTTATAGGCTTTTCATTATCGATGTAACGATACTTGCCGCCTTCAATAATGATAGCTTGGTCGGCTTGAATTGCAGTTTCAAGTTCGATGGAGATGATACCGTACTTTGAGATAAGAGACTTTAGGACGGTTTTTTGAGCCATTGCGTCGAAGAGAGTTGACCAGGGCGAAGTTTTGGCGTTGTTGGTAACGTCGTAACGGTAAGACTGCGAATACTTTTTGGCGTGTGCCTTGAGTTCTTCGACCGACATATAGACAGTTTTGCGGAAGCCGTTTAGAAGCTCGAAGGCTGCAAAGTAGCCAATAATTTTGTCTGAAATTTTGTCCTGCCAAATAATTTCGCCTGTAGTACGATCACGGCTTTCGATTTCGCCTTCGTAGACAGCACCAGCGTTGATAGTCTTGTATTGCCCTGAGCGGATAGCCAACTGATAGAGCCCTTTCCAACCGATTTGGAACTGCGCTTTGTAGGTACCGTTTTTCTCCTTATAAGGCACGATGTACGCCTGGCTAAGTGTAGGAGAAATTGAGAGGTTCATAGTGGCCGCCTGTCCAACGGCTGAAAGAATTGAGGTAGCGTCGCATTTTTGAAGAAATTGATTGTTGCCGACGATACTGAGCATATTTGTACGCATCCTACCTGCAATTTTTGCGTCATTGAGCAAGGTTTTAAGACGGTTGTAAACCGCAGGTGACCCTAAGGACTTCATTAAACCTTGCGGTTTGTTGACTGCAAGGTCATTGTTTTGTGTTGTCAAAATTTTTCACTCCTTTTTTTAAAAAACTATTGACAAAATCAAGAAAATGTGTTTATATTTAAATATGTGTTGTGGTCGAACCGAAAACTGACAAGTGCTTGAGCAACGATACTACCCGGGAAAAGGTCGTCAGGCTCAAGGGCGAAGAGCTGTCAAACCCTACCGTATACTTTGGAACCCTACACTGATAGCAACTGCGTAAAGCCTGTCTGGTGGTCATTGTAAAAAGTCCGCTAATTCGGTTAATTCCGTAAGTCGGTTATGGCTGGTGAAATGATGGGGCAATGGGTGAGTTGGATATGAGATCGCACCTCGCGTGGTAATACTCTGTGAAGCTAGCAAGGATCCTAGTTAAACAGGTACGCATGATGAGAGAATGAGAAAATGAATGTCCGACGCGGCATTCTGCAAATAGAGTAAAGGCAGGAGCTCATCTGCAGAGCGGATGGGCTTTTTGTCGTGTCTTTAAATATGCTTTCACTCCTCCGGCGTTGATGGTTGATAACCCGCCTTGAGATATAATCATCATCTTAACCGCCAATTAACCAATGAATGATATGCGCTACGACTATAACAACAGGGATAACAATCAATACCCCAACTTGATAATTTAAGTTGCGCTCACGGACTTTCAGGCTGTAGATAGCGGCTTCAAGTTCTTTAGTAGCGCGCTTGAGTTGTTCTTTTTCGTGATAGCAGCGCATTTCGGTATATTCGTCGGCAATTTCGTAGTGCTTCTTGATACGATCAGTCAACTTCTTGTCAGCAATTCTTGCAAGAAGGATAGCCTCGCGGTGAAAATTTTGACGAACAGCCTCAAGGAGTTGGTTGACTGTAGCGAGGTCAGCCTCTTTCTTGAGTTTCTTTTTAAGTTGACGTTTATTCATCTTTGTTTAATTTCACCTCTTTTCTTTTTCGTGATGAAGCTGATGATAATTGTCGGTGTGCTCCATCCCATTAGTTCTAGATTGAAGTTGAATAAGCTGACTGTTAATTTGATAACCTGCATAAGAGAAACCGAGCAGAAGTGGTACAGCAAGTAAGATGAGAATGAGAAGCCAGCCGGTCATGGTAAAGGGAGTGCCTCTCGTTAACTTTTCGAGTTCTCTGTAAATGCGATCAGTTAGCAATACGTTTCACGCTCCTTTCGGCGGTCGTCCATGACCAAAATGCTCCTGCAAATACAGTTGACATAAACTTAGTCGAATGATATAATCTGAGCAGCGATTTCTGAGAGCGACTGTCGAGTAGCCGCTTATTTTTATGCCGTCAAACTGATATAATCGCCGACCGTGAAGGAATCAAAGCCTTCCTCAAGAACCTTTTGAGCAGCGTCGCGCACGTCGTCAAATCCTTTGAGCTTGGCGGCGTTTTTGATTGTGTAAACGTCCCAACGGCGTCGTTTAGAGTTAGAATTGCTGACAGCGTTTGCAAGGTTGTTAACATAATCAATTTTGGAGATTTCAATCACCGGCTTGATCTTGTCTGTAAGAACTGGCAATTTGTTGTCCGGCTCCACCCGATGATTGACTGCTGCTCTTGTTTCAAGGTCGGGGTTTTCTTCAACTTTGCGGTGGATTGCTGCAATTTCTACTTCTGCTTGTTCTGCGACTTGTGCTTCCGGTTGTGTATCTTGGCAATTTTCAGCGGCTTTCGGAGAATAACCATATTTATCCATAATCTTTTGCAATTCTGCCTTGAAATATTCTGCTGATTGGTGATCGCCAACTGCTTCAATTTCAGTGATTGAAGTTACGGCATAGCCATAACGTTTATCAGCATATTCATGACCGTTAGCCTCCAGAAGTTTAACCAATGCTTTAAGATTAAGCTCGGCGTCACGGCGTGGCTTTGCGGCAGCGGCGTTGTAAATGCTTTTATTTTTACGATAAGCCTTACGATACTCAGTCATCTTTGAGTTGAAGGCTTTGTGGTCATAGTAGATTATGCTTTTACCAGAATTGCGTTCCCAGCCAAAACTTCTTTTGAGTGTGTCGGCGTCGCTTGTTCCTGCGACCTCATAATCATCAATGTCGATGAATACCATTTGGCTCCGAAGCTCTTTTACCTCATCAAGAGTGAAGGCAAGAGGATTCTCATTTTCGATTTCGTTGATTTTTGACAAGAGGTCTTGATTGAGATTTTGAGCTGAAGCCTTAGCATTCGCAAGATTTTTTTTGGCGATTGAGTTTTCTTTTGTACCTTTGGTAGTGATGCTTGCCTCATAAGCACTGCGGGTAATTTTTTCACCGATTTGTTTTGCGAGCATTTCGCGTTCGGCTTTCGTCATTGTCTTTTTCATTTCATTTTCTCCTTTCAAATTCTGTGAACTGCGGCATTTGAGCACCAGGCTCATCACAACCGCCAAGCGGGAGGTACAATACTTAGCGGCTGTGATGAACCGCCGAACCTGTCACGCTCGGCAATTCTCTATATGATTCGCAAGAACTATCTATCAGTCAGCCGTTTCGTTTCACTTAACTGAATTTCTTGCGTTTTAAATTTTCAAGGTGAATGGTAACAGGTTGCGACTTAGTCACCGACCGCTAACGATAACGCGGTTTGTCCCTGCGTAGAAATCCCTACTCTGAAGATCGCTGTCCCCAGAAACCGGAGTGATAGAGCGTTTAAGGCTCATCTCAACCCACGAGCGAAGTCGTGAGCTGAATCAACCTTAAAAGTTGTAGTATCAAGCGGGTTGAAAATTGTTTTGCTGATTGACGGGCTGCAAGCTATTTTGCAAAGTGAGACCGAGTTGTAAAGCGTTGGAGAATAACCAGACTCTCTCACGGTTGCGATCGTTGAGCTTGTTGCCTTTGAGTATTTCAGCCATTTTGTCAATCTGCTTATAGAGTTTTTGCCGTTCCTCAGCGGTCATTGCTGTCACCTCCTCCGCTAGTAAGATTAGTAAGCGGGTTGACCGTAGAAGTCGAGTTGCTCCATAATTGGCAGGATATCGTGAATTTTGAGGGTTTTGTAGAGGAAGAGCCTGCCTTTTTGAGTCCAGTAGTTGTGAGTGACGGCGTGTCTGATACCGGAGTTATCGAATTTTTCCCAAGTCTTAGTCTGCATATAGCCATTATTTGCAAGATGTTGGTAGAGATACCAGATACCGCCTTGCTTGAATTGGACACCGAGTTTTTTGAGTAACTTGTTGAAAGCCCTAGCACTCATACCGTAATCCTTAGCAATGCCGGTAGTTGCGATAACGTCAGGACACTGGAGAATCCTTTCACAGTAAGCTGACTTAGGCTGCATATCGGCGATCTGTTCAGCTTGTTTGACAACGGTACCTTCGAGATGTTTTTTAGCCTGTTCAAGGCTTTTTGTTTTTTCACGTTCTGCCTTGAGTTCTTCTAAAAGTTTAATCCCGAAATCAGGGTTGTTGAGAATTTTGTCAGTGACTTCTTCGGTAGCGTAAACGCCGTACTTTCTGATACTCGGCAGTACCTCGTGAGTGACCCAGCGTTTGAACTCCTTCGCGCTCTCCAACTTAGAACTGAGAATGAGAGAGTAGAGACCAGATTCATTGATGACTGTCACATTCGGATTTCCGGAGGTTCCGTCACGATTCGTTACGGTATTCAGATTGACCATTTGCTTATCTTCTGCGTCAACGTGATCCGCAAGTGCCTTGCGTGGATTAGCATAACCGAGAATTGTGGCAACTTGTTTGCCGATGAAGTAAGGCTCACCGTTGATGAAGATAACCTCCACCTGCTGGTCTTTGAAATTGAAGACTTGCATAGCATTCTGATTGTTCGTCATTACAATCACTCCTTATTAAATTTTCAATGTTACGGCTTTTGTGCCGCCCGTCACGTTGTCTGTGACTGTAAATACAATATAGCATATAGTTTTGTGATTGTCAATACCTTTTTTGAAAAAATTTTTAAATTTCGTATTTACAATCACAATTTATTATGCTAATATAATCACAGAAACGAGGTGATTTTAATGACGCTTGGAGAACGTATCAAAACAATTCGTAAATCATTACAACCAAAAATGTCTCAAGAAAAATTTGCCGAAATTCTGGGGACAACAAGACCGGCACTCGCAGTCTATGAAATTGACCGAGTAGTGCCGACAAACGCATTCATTAATCTTATATGCTTGAAGTTCAAAGTGAACGAAAAGTGGTTGAGAACAGGCGAGGGCGAGATGTTCGCCAAAGAATCAGATAACCTGCTTGAAGAAGTAGTGCAAGAGTACGGACTAGACACACCGCTGCAACGTAAGGCAATGGAATTATTCTTAAAATCAGATTCATCGCAACGTCAAGCAACCTTAGAGGCGATACAGCGATTCAGCAAAATGCTCGAAGAAGAAGACCCACTCTACCACTTTGACAGTGATCCGCCCTCAGACGTAGAGGAGATCCTCAAAATGTACTTGATGTTGAGTGAGCCTGCGCAAGTGGATGTAAAAAACTTCATAACGTACAGATATGAGCAGGAGCGCAGCTTAGGGGAAGAATCATCAGACGCAGCTATCGAGAACTAAGAAAACTGCACAACTAAAGCCACAACGGATAAAAACACAGCCGCCCACATAGCGGCATTTTTTTATGACAGTTATTGACAAATACGCGAAAAGTGTATATAATATATATGAAAGGAGGACATCAAATGAAAACTTCGGAACTTGAAAGATTATTGAAAGCGCACGGTTGCAAATTCAAAGAAAATGACAAAAAGCACGCAGTCTGGTGCAATCCAAATGTCGAAGGTAATCCAGAAACTGAAATTTGGAGACACGCAAAAGAAGTACCAACCGGAACGCTTAACAAAATTCTCAAAGACCTGAAAATTAAGCAATAACTTGGCAATGGCAGGTGCAACAAACCTTAAAAATCCTGCCTATGCTGATAATATAAATGAGAGGTGATTTGTGATGAAATATGCATATCCTGCGGTATTTTATCCTGATGACAGCGCAGTTGCATTTCACTTTTACGACGCAGAAAATTGGTATTCGTTTGGAGATGATATGGCAGAAGCAATCGAAGCAGCAGAAGATATTCTTGGTGGTCGTCTAATGAGGGCAGAACGCGACGGCAAAGAAATACCAAAAGCCTCAAAACTTGATGAAGTGGTATTGAAACCCAATGAAACAGTCAGAATGATTCACATTGATACTGAAGTCTATGCTCGTGAACTTGAGGAACAACTCAAACGTGAAGAAATTGAGGCGGCAGCGAATCCAATTAAAGCCATTCGTGAATCAAAAGGCTGGACAATCAAAGAGTTTGCTGACTTCTTACATGCTCCATACCGCACAATTCAAGATTGGAACGCCGGTAAAGCTCAACCGCCAAAATGGATTGCAACATTAATCATTGACAAAGTGCAATCAGCATGAGAGAATACAAAATTAGTGGCTTCTAAATAGAGAATAAAAAAAGACCCTGCAACCACAAATTAACGCGGGATGCAGGGTTATTTTTTGTCATTGACGCCTATTCTTATTGCTAAAACTCAATGGTAGCTTTGTATTCGCCGTCGTTGCCGATAATCACTACACCATTGTTGTTAAATGACTTAAAGTTAGGGATTGAGCTAAACATTGATTCGTTCGGGCACTGCGACTGCTTGCAAATATCAGTGATTTTTTTGATTGTCTCGTCGCTGATGGGGGCATTAGAGCGAATCTCAATAACACTCTTAACAACAGCATCAGGTTTTACACTTGGAGAAATGTTGTTAAAGAGCGTGGTGTTATGATACCAATTTGCCTTACCGGATAGAATATTAAGTTTATCAGCAAGGTTTTTACCTGGACAGCCAACAGTAGTGACTGAGGCGTCGAGTTCTCCATGTCCCTTAATGTGTTTGCGGTTAATTTCGATATCATATTTTTCACAAAGATGAGCAATCAGCATTGCACACGCTTCAATTTGTTTATCAGTTGGATAAGCCGCGTTAAAATCGCCACTAAGATGAATACCTAAAGCGTGCCAATTATGCCCGTAAGTGTGAGAACCAACAGTCCAATCAGGTCTGCCGCGCTCAATAGTACCGTCTTTGCGAATGACAAAATGGTACCCGATACCTGCCCACCCTTGTCCTAAGTGCATTTCGTGTACCTTAGCTGCTGAAAAATCGTAGTCCTTAACGCTGCCTGTGTGATGAATGACTATCATATCAGTTACCTGTCGTCTTGATAAATCTGTAAATCTGAGATTAGTCTCAATGATGTTGACGTTTACTGCCATTGTCTATCACTCCTTTATTTGCCAATCTCTAACTTGTATTTTAACTGCTTGACTTCTTCTTCGAGCTTTTCTAACTTGCGATTTTGATCTTCTTCGCGTTTTTCTACATCTCTGTTGAGGTTGTTAATAGCGGAAGTAAGAGCTTCAAGAGTTTTATTGACGCGCATGAGTAGGTAAAGACAAATAGCAGCAGGGAAACCTAGAGAACTAAGCGCATTTAAAATCATCTCTTCCATAACTATCACGACTTTTCTTAGATTTTCTCAATGCCTACTATCGTCCAAGTATCTTGAAAGTTGTTGACGGTGACTAAAGTGAGATAAGGTTCAGCGTCAGGATAGACAATTTTACTTTCGCAAATAAAGATGTAGTTAATGCCCTTAACTATCTGTGAACCAATCTCTAAAATTGGCTTATGTTCAGCACCGGTAAAGCCCGCCATAGCTCTTTTAAAGCCTTGCTCAATCTCATCGCGAAGGATAAAGTTAGTGGCGTCCTCTTCGGAGACAATAGAAGCTTTCTCAACTCTAACATCGCCGGCCGGAACGTTGATAGTGACAACGGCAAAGTCCTTAACCGTCTTGCCACCACTAATCAGCTTGGTGCGCTCTGCAATCAACTTATAGTTAAGCCCGTTGACAAACTGAGTGCCGACGTAGTAGGCAGGCAGATAAGAAGCACCGAGCCTGTCGCCAAAGAGTTTAACGAAAGCAGTTGCCACGTCTTGAGGCAATTTCTCTGCGCTTTCAAGTTTAAGGTTCCAACCGCCTAATACCTTTGAATTTGTGATTTCTCCAAACATTTTAAATCTCTCCTTCTTCTTCTTCAACTTTTGGGTTAATAATTTCGTTGGCTTGCTCAGAAGTCAGCCAACCTTTCTTAACGGCGTTTTCGATGCCTTCTTGAGTGATTTTGCCTTCTTGGTAAAGTCTTTTAAGCCTCTCAAACATCACTTACACCTCCAGCATGGCAACAATGAGGTCATCAATAGCGGCAGAATTTGCGGCAACGGCAGCGGTAGTGTTATCTGACACTTCGCCGGCGTCAAGTTCGATAAGATAAACGGTTTCTTGAGCACCAACACCGTCCCTGCCTTGAAGATTGTAAGCAGTGCCTTTGTAAGCAATGCCTTGCGCTTCTTCTTCTTTTGCTTCTACATAGCTGCCTGTTATTTTTTTCTTGATGAAACGTACTTTTTCGGTAGTGCCAATTTTTGTGTTATCGGCAGTGTTAAAAATCTGATACATATTTTAAACTCCCTTCATGCCGATAAGTTCGGCAATTCGTTCTAAGTCTTCAATGGGTGCATGATAAAAATCATTGTTCCACAGCCAAAAGTCGGCGTGTTCTTCGCGGCGGTATTTTTGCACCCAATCATCTTCCCAAACGGCTTCCCACGCCTTATCTCTATCCTGCGGCGAATCAAAATTTTTAGGTGACAAGAACTCGACAATAGAGTGAGAAAGAGAACCGCGCCTTAATCCTTTGCCGTCGTAATTGCATGCGAAATGTTGATGACTTGCAAAACTTCTCGCTACACAAACAGGTAAATCATCATAGTAGAGCATACCGTCGGGACGCAACTCCAATGTCTTGCCGTACGGGATATTAAACTCCCCACCTATTCCCTTGCCTTTGAATCGCTTGATTGTTACGTATTCCAATTTTATCCCTCTTTCTGAAGTTTTCGATCAGCTCACACGAAAAGCCGAAAATCGAATAGAACAGTCGCCGAAGTGTCAAAACGCTGTTATGCTCGTTATAGCACTGCAAATAAGCAAGCATACCATTGAGGCTTGTCCATACATCTTCGTAACTCATCTTATTTGCATTGACCTTCTTATACAGTGTCTTGACCTTACGCCTGTCTCTTGGCATAGCACCCCGATTACAGCGTCGTAGAACGCCTCCGTTAGTCGTCAAGGTATATTTAGTCTTGCAGTATCTAAACGGCTTGCAGAGAGGCAAAAAACGGGTCTTAGAGGCGTTTAAACGAATGCAGCACAGAGCGACTTGCTGATTCAGAATCTCAATTATTTTTCGATAGTCACGGTTCGGTGGGACAAGGATATAATAGTCGTCCATATAATGCCCGACAGTCAAGCCGAATTGAGCAGAGAGGCAATTATCAAGCTCCGAAGTATAAGCAATCATCTCCGCTTGACTTGGCTCAACACCTAATGGCATACCGACACCACCCTTAACTGTCTTTAGAATTGCATTGCCGAATGCTCTAAGCCCTTCGTCAAGAATCAGCCTGTTGTGCCGTTCGTAGATGTGGTCGTGATTAGCACTCGGAAAGAACTTTTTGCCGTCAGCAAGAATAATGCCACCTTCACGTCCGTACTTTCTAAAGTGCTTAATCAAGTCTCTCGTGAGCATTCTTTGGCTGAAATGAAAACCCTTCTTTGGTAGACTTGCACCATTGTTGTAAATCATGCTTGGCAAATAAAGTGGCAATAAGACTTTCTGTGTGTAGACTTTCTGTACTTGTCTATCCTGTATTCGCGGAGCGTCAATAGGTCTTGTCTTACCGCGTTCTGACAAGATGAAATGCACATAAGGCGAGAATTTGTAATTACCACTTAGAATAGCTCGGCGACGTACAGCAGTACCGCTAAATAATCGCAATTCAAACTGCTGGACGCTCTGTTTCCAACGTACCCCGTTACAACACTTCTTACCAGCCTTGTAGAGGTCGTGATAATTGAACACTTCGTCCACGCCGCCGAGTGCCTCTGAGCGGTCTTGACGTATTTTAAGGCGTAAGGCTTCGCGCCTATAGCGTCTACCTTTACGCCGTGATAGTTTAATTGATTCGCCGCCTGTACCACTGTCTTGTAGGTTGCCGTCTAAGTGGCTTAACTCATTACGCATAGAACGGTTTAAGGCAAATCCACCGCTATGCACGCACTCATTTTGAGGCGGCGTTCGCGCAAGAGTATCAAGCGGACTGTTTCGGACTTTTTCAGTCACAGGAAACGTCTCTCCTTTCAAAAGGGTTTTTAATTCGCTCAATGGCTACTATGTGTAACCCGTATAATTTTGAAATCCGGCGCGAGAGCATAAGAATAGTTAGCGTTGTTGTTGTTCGCGCTGCCGCTGGTGTTGACATTGCAGAAGTTGTTCGCGTTGTTGTAATTAGGTGAAGCAGTCCACCAATTCACAGCAGTTTTACAGAGACGCACCTAAGATTTTCTCTTATTAAATGCCTGTTTGTCAGCCTTCAGGACGCCGCTTAAAAGTCTGCTCTCAAGATCAATCATACAGCCTAAACTTTCAGCCATTTTGTCCAGCTTCTTAATCGCGCCTGATTTATCCTTGTTGTCAAATGCGCCCTCAGGATTGAGCATAAGTAGCTCGTAGATATGCGCCATTTGAACATCTAAAGCACCAAGTGCCGCTCTTGCCTCCAGTAGATACTTCTGCCGAAGGTCAAAACGTACCTGGTCAACAGGTGACATGGTATTTGCCATTTCAGCGTTTGCTATAATCTCGTGTGCAAGGTGAATTGTGTCTTGTGCAATGAGCCTTGAATACCTTGCTGAAAGCCGTGATAGAAACCACAAGGTCTCAGTGTATATTTTATTCGCCGTGTTCACAAATTCAGCCTTGCTCTCACCGCGTTTAAACTTAAGTACTGACATAACAAGCTCCTTATTGGGGGACGCCTGTCGGCGTCCTGACTTCTATTTAGACATTAGGCCGGCTAAAGCCTTAGGTCTTGAAAGCCGGCGCGAGAGCATAAGAATAGTTAGCGTTGTTGTCGTTCGCGCTGCCGCTGGTGTTGACATAGCAGAAGGAGTACGCGTTGTTGTAATTAGGTGAAGCAGTCCACCAATTCACAGCAGTAGTTGTAGCACTATGCTTATACTTAACCTTGCTGTTGCCGTTTGCGTAGTAGGCCATTTGTCTTTGATGATTTTGCTCGTAAGTGTTGGCATAACTTCTTGCGCCTTGCACTTCATATTCAGTAAGAAGTGTTATAGCGTCGACTGTAGCCTTGATATTCGCGTCAACGTTAGAAGAATTACCAACCGCGTCAACCCAGCGTGTCCAGAGCCTAATCACGTTTCTAAGGTCTGACGGTAATGCCGCAAGCAGCGTATCAGCCTTCGGTGAAGTAAGCGTCGCACTCGTGGCGTCATAGCCGACGTTTGAGGTCGTTTTGAGTTGATTGTACTCTGAAGGAGCCGTTGAAGTCGCGCCGAGAATGTCATAACGCAGATCACTGCCTTTCCAGCCGCCGTAGTTGGTGTTATAATAGCCAGCACTACCTGAAGTAGTTGTTTGACCTTTGTGGTTCATTGTGAAGCATATCGTGCCGTCGGTTGAAGTGCTACCATATTTAGCGTCAGCAAGCGCAACGTCCACTCCGTTTGTAAGAGCAGACTTAAACCCGCCCCAGATGATATTATTCTCGGCCGTGCCATTCATTGCGTGGTTGAAGTCCAGAATGAATACGCAAAGGCTCTGATTGGTAAGCGTGAGCTGATTGCCTACTTTGCCGTTGAGCGTTATCTGTTTTGTATCGCCAACGTCCCAGTAAAGTGCGCCTTCTCCTGTTTTAGAGATTTTTGATATGGAGCTCCAACTCGCTGCATTTAATAAACTTTCTACCACAGTAACGGCTACCACTGCGCTATCCGTCACTGTACCGTTTTGCCTTGTTATCGTTATGTTGGCTGAACCTGCCGCAACGCCTGTCACTTGAACGGTGCCATTCACTATATCAACGATTGCTATTGCTGTGCTTGTTGATGACGCTGTAAGTGTGCCGCCGTTGCCATTAAGTGCAAGCGTTTCAATTTCTACAGTTTTACCTATGAGTACTGTAACAACCGGCTTGGCGATTAAGCCTTTTGCCTCTACGCTTAGATTTGCCATATACTCCTCCAAATATGAACTTGTTACATATGTGTCACTTATTACGTTGCCCGCACTGTCTTTTGTCGCCTTTTCGGCATTCGCTGCTGATACCGTTGCATTGCTTATCGCAGTCGTTATTGCCGCTTGCGATACCGCACCGTCTGCATTCGTCCCTAGCGTTGAGTACAATTTCACGCCGCCTATTTGCGCTGATGTCGCCGCCGGTAAGGTATAGGCGTTGCCGCTTGCTACCTCCATCGCCGCTTGTGCTATGCTCACTGCCGAATCCGCCTTAGCCTCAACCATACTCAGTGCCGCCGTCGTTTCGCTGTTATTGACTGTTACTTCGATTACCTTGTCCTCTAATCCGTCAACAAAGTTTACGTGCGTCGGATAGTAAACCGGTTTG
Source organism: uncultured Selenomonadales bacterium (assembly GCA_937877565.1). Taxonomy (GTDB): domain Bacteria; phylum Bacillota; class Negativicutes; order Selenomonadales; family Selenomonadaceae; genus Quinella. The sequence continues at coordinate 16,134 of CALFJB010000011.1, forward strand.
CGTTCTCCGTCTATTTTTTTACCTTTGAGATGTGTGACGAGTTTACTCATCGTCCTCGACCTCCTCTATGTAAAACCAATAAGAATCATCGTCAGGCTCCGTAGTACTGCAAGTAATAACAATGGTATCACTTGAAGGCTCTAGTGCCTCAGCTAACTCTCTGATTGCCGCACTTGCCGCCGCCGCAACTGCCGCCGACTTTGCCGCGCTACTTGACGCCAGCGATTCATATTGACTTAGATTTATTAAATTAGTGTCGCTCAAACAGACCACCTCCAAAAATAACAGGCGGCAGGTTTTGAACTGTTGTACCTACCGCCTTAAATGTTATTCTTCAGTCGGGGCTATTCGACTATTCAGATACAAGTGCTGCTGCCGTGCCGAAGTAGCTTGTCAGCACGCTTGACACATCAGAATCCGGCGCAATATCGCTTGTAAGGACAAGAGCATTAGCCGCGATTTCAGCGTCAACAGGATTGCCGTTTGCGTCAAACTTTGCGATGTTGTTTACAGTTGCGTCTGTATCCTTATCAGCTTTACCTGTGATGTCAACCTTCAAGCCTGTTGCAGTGGTGGTGAGGGCGTTGTCGGTGTCGGTGCTAAGGCTGAAAGTGATTTGATTGCCACTAATGCTGAGGACGCGCTGACTTGTCGTATCAGTTGCAACGGTGTAGATGTCAACGAGGTCTTCAACATTGAGGAAGCTGTAGTTGATAGTTTCATTGTTTTGAGCGTCAACGGTCTTGACCGCAAGAGTGAGGACAGGCTTACCGTCAAGGTTCGGATCGGTGGTGCCTGTGCCGAAGGTTGCTGTACTGAAAGTGAAGCTACTTGTAAAGGTGGTACCAGCTTGGTCAAGGAAACTTTCAGCCGCGAAGTCGAAGCTGAATACAGCGGTATCGGTAGATGTTGCGTCAGCGTCGGTGTAGAAATTAACTGTATTTCCGTCAACAATACCTTTCTTAAAGCCTGCGTCTGCCGCTGATTGTGCCTTGTCAATACCCGCATGTGTTACGGCTGCGAGTTTGTCTAGTGCATTAAGTTTTACTAATTTTGTCATATCGATAGTCATTTTAAATTCCTCCATTAATATTAAAATACTTGTTTAACACTTCGTCGACTTCATCGTCAGTGGCGACTTTATCTTCGTCAACTCTGCCTTCTTCATCGTAAATTTGTCCAACTTCGATTGTATCAATCGCGTCGCCAAAATAAGTTTTCAACACATCATCAACCTCCGAATCAGTCGCCACATATTTGTCATTAACGCCGCCCGCTCCACCCTGTAAAGTGCCTATCACCTCTGCCAGCTTTAAAATTGAAGCGGCTATAAAAGCACAACCGACTTGGACACCTGTAGATATATTTTGCTCACGTGTTTCTAATTCTTCACGTGTCACAAAATTATCAATAATAATGTCATAAAGCTCTACGACGGCGCTTTCTCCTAAATACTTATTCTTCGCCATCTTCACTGCCCCCGTGTCTTGCTTCTTTTAAACAGTTCTTCTAATTCGTTTCTTGTGAACTCAGCGTATTCTTCTTGCTGAATTGCGCTTTCATCTACTGTTAATACGCCTTCTTCGGTGATATTGAATCCTTCGCCGACTATTACCGCTCCAAGTCTTGTCCGCGTTGCCGGTTTCACTTCCATATCTATCACCTACTCACTGATTGAACACACACGCTAGGGCAGTTAGATAGCTTGTTTTAGCAATCCAATCATAGCTTATGCTGACTTCATTGCCGGATTCTGCCGTAACAAATAGTGTTTTGGTTTTCTCTTTATACGTCCAGCTTGTACTGCCTGTTACTTCGATAGTCTCAACTCTTGCATTATGAGGCAATTTGTAGACTTGTTGTCTACCTGTGCCGGTGCCTAAAACTTCGCCCGTAACTGTACCTTGCTGTTGGTCTATCTCAACTTTGAGCATAACCGTGTTTGACTTGGTGTCGTCTGTTACGATATACTCATAATCTTCTTCAACTATGCCATTCTTTTCGCGGGTTGAAATTCGTGTCATTTCGATAAAACTATCTGAAGTGCCAAACACTATTGACATCTTAAACTCTGTATCTTCGGCAACAGGGTGGCGAATAAGAGCATGAGCACGGCTAACTTCGTCTGCAAGTGTTATTGGCTTGGTAACAAGTACGCTTTTGCCTTCAACGCTGCCTGACTTACTACTTGTTAAGTGCTGAATTGTAATGCTTTCAAGTTGTGCAATACTGATACCTGGTCTGTCAATTTCAACTTCTGCCTTGAACCTGATTGCATTTGCTGAATTTGAAGCATTTTCATAAGAAACATAATTTGACCATTGCCCGGCGTCATTTCTCGTGGAAGCGTAGACATTCACCGCGCCGCCACTATTTGCCGTTTGTACAGCGTCAATATCTATGATACCTACTGCGTTATCACTTAGCTTAATCACATCACTGTAGAAATAATCTTTCTTTATTTGTGAGTTGCTGCCGGCAATTTCAAATTTGCTAACAGAAGGGTAATCCGCACCGCTTGCCACTTGCATTGCTACTGCAACATCTATCTCCTTACCTGCAAATGCACTTAACTCTGTTTCACTTAATGCTGTAAGTTCGGTCTTGCTGTTGCCTTCTGTTATAACCGATTCTGCTGTTAAGTCCTGCGTGTCTACGTCGCTCCATGCCCCGTTTTTAAACGCTTGCCAGTTGCCGCCCTTTATCCTTGTTACAAAGCGTGTAAGAGTATTGAGTGGCTCTGCTGAGGTTATCTTAATGCCTGTTACTCTCTCAATGTGCGTGCAGTCTATCGCGGTGGCTTTCGTTGTTGTTATCAATGCTTTTTTAGTCATCTTTCGTCACCTCTTAACACGCCCTGCGAAGTCGCAGCCCTATATTCTTTACCTTTTCATCAAGGTTTTCGTTACATAGATAGAATGGTCCTGCAAGTGCATTGTTGTCAACAAATCCGCTGCTGAATACACAATTAGCCTCTAAGCATTGGTAATCACCTAAAATCCCGTCGGTTTGATTGTCGCTTTGAAGCCTTGCCAAAAAAATATCACTCAAGTCGAAGTTGAGCGAAGAAGTAACCAATAAATCCATAGGATAACCGCTGCCTGTTGCCGCTATTCTTGTGTCCACCATTGAGCCGTCCATTTTGTTACTCAGAATATGGATTGTGCCGTCTTCGGTGGTAAGTCCGTAGTACCATTGCCCCTGCGATTGACCGCCCCATACATTTTTTATCTCGTGGTACGTCGCTCCCATTTTACCTTCTATGCCGCTTAATGCTTTCTGAATATCCTTCGCGGCAAATTCAATTAACATTAGCCTTGCAAGTAGGTGCATGTCGTAAATGTTAAACGGCTCTGCGTTGTATTCTGCTGCTTTTGTTACCAACTCACTATATGCAAGGGTGTTCTCAACTATGTCAAGACCAATCAGCAAGCCGTCGGCATTAACCGCGTCATTCTTCTTAAATGAAGGATAGATATGATAGCCCGTCTTAGGTTTATCACTTATCATGTAAGCAAATTGTTCTTCATAAGTCGCCCCGGTCGGCAGTGTTTCATTCCTTACCCAGATATTCGGCAAAAATCTGTAACTTATACCGTCTATTATTTCTGTACTCATTTGGTCAAACGGAAACATCAAGATCATCTCCTTCCGCGTCAACTCGTACCCAACCGCTTGATGTGAGTGCAATGCCGATTGGCTCTTCTCCTATTACTATCTGTCCGTCACTGCCTACTATCGCGCCTTCAAGGTCGAAGCCTAATCCATTGCTGAAGTCTATCCCTGCGCTTATCGTAGAAGCGTCATTTGTGCCTAAGAAGTCTAAATCTGCCGCCCATGTCTGTGTTTTTAGTACTCCTCCGCCATAAGCCCTGCCTTCGACTGTCTTTACACTTGAACGATACAGTGACGCCTTGCCGTTCTTATAACTGTTTGCAACAGCCTCTGCAAGTAAAATACGATAGCCATTCGCCGTTTCGCCTAAATTACTTCTTATTTGCACTTCTTCGGAAGTTTCGCCGTCGCTCATCAGGTACACACCACCCATAATAAGATTGCGGATATCAACTATATCTACGCTGTCATCGCCCTTAATAACGCCCGTCACTGCTATATCCGCTTGGTCGATTGAGGTACTTGCTCCATTTTGAAATGTCTCTACGATTAAATCGTCTTCATCAACTGCCATACCTAATTTCTTTAGCTCTATCGCATTTGCCAGGTTTTGATGTTCAAGCTGTAATACTTGTCTCTTGAATACGCTGACATCTAACGACTTTAATTCCTGCATGATTGACGTGTAGAATGAGGTCGTATCCGTGTCACTACTTGCCATTTCGTCTAGCGCAGCCACTCTTGTATCAAGGTTTTCAATCTGCTTCTTTAAGTAGTTATCACGTCCGACAAGTGCTTTTGCTTGTAAGTTGGCAACACCGTTTGCGCCGCCGGTTATCCAATCATCTGTCGCTATCTGATAGACTGGCTCGTAGGATTCAATCTCCGTGATGTGTTGTATACTGCCGCCGCCGCGTCCGACTACGTCACTCATATTAATTGCCTCGCTCATTTTCTCACCCCTCTAAAAATGTAATATCCAATACCCGCGTATTTCTATATCCTCTAACTTCTCTATGACGCCTTGACGAACGCGATGACTAAACATCGTGCCGTCCGAGCAAAACAGCCCGAACTCCCTTATCGAAAGCCCGACCGCTTCATCGCTTGCTATGTAGAAGTTACACTGGACATCACGCCCATTAACCTCAACGCTTGTAAGAGGAAAAAGTTGTTGCCCTTCAAGTTCGGTGTCACCTATATCTTCGGCAGTGCTGCCGCTACCGACACCTATGTGAGTGATATAACTCTCTGAATAGTTGCTTACCTTACCCGCTGCAAGTTGTGCAAGTCTCTTTCGCCCAACGTCTACTACGAGGTTATGGCCTTCTATCTTATCAATCGCCTTGCCTCGCCGGTAAATATTGATGTGAAATTCACCTGTTATTGGCTTAGTGTTATCTTCAAACCTCATGCTTCTGCCTCCTATTCTCTAATATCGTTGCAAGCCTGCCACTTTCTAGCTCTATCAAGTTTTCTGCTCTTAGCCTTTGTGAAAGTGTGATTAAACCACCGTCGTCAATATCTAAGTTGTCTCCTGCAATGACATATCCAAGTTTACTGCGCGTCGCTATTGGCAACTCTTCAAGGTCAAGCACATACTCAACGTAATCTGTGCTGCCTGGTCTGCCTCCATAAAGTTCACTTTGATTGTATCTTGCACTGCCGTCCACCTTCACTCTTGATAAGCCGTCGTAACTCGTGCTGCCGTCGTATTTCCTCTTGCCGTTGGCTTTGTAAATTAAATCTCTATGGTATTGCGTACTGCCGTCATACTTTATGCGCCGCCTGATTATTAGTTTACCTTCGTCATCTAACTCAATGCTATCCTTAAAGGTTATACTTATACCAATCTCGCTTGCACTCTCAGTTATCTCAACGTTATCAACGTGCTCAACGTAATTAAATGGCTTGCCTTTAGTTTTGCGTGTAAGTGAGAAATTGTCAGTTAAGTCTACACTTATAACCTCAATCTTTGCACTGTTACCGCCACCGTTATAGCTAAAGTTGCCGTTGGCTTTAATACTGCCGTTAAAGTAATTGATGTCACCACCATTGTATTGGATAGAGCCGTCGTACTTGCGCCCTTTTGTAATTTCTAACTTGCCGCCGTCATCAATGACCGTATGTTTGCTACCGTCGTAGTTTACACCACCGTTAAACCTTACACTGCCATTGCACTTAATTGCATGCCCAACTTCTTCATTAGCAACCGCACCAATATTGACATCAAGTTTATAACTTTCGGTGGCTTTCGGCACATCATCAAAAAGTTCAGGATACTTAAGCACGAGTGGCTCGTCTTTCTCAGGTGACTTTAATTGTAAATTGCCGCTTATGTTATCCTTAAAGACTTCGGTTCTTGCTCTTTCGCCACCGCCTGAGTAATTAAAAAGCCCGTTAAACTTCAACGAGCCGTCAAACTTGTTCAGACCTGCACCGTCATATTTAATGGCGCCATTATAACACCTGTGCTTGGTTATCTCAATGTCTCCACTGCTGTCTGTCGGTAACACGTTTAAGGTGGCGTACTTTACATTGTTATCAAATCTTACACTGCCGTCACATTTAATCGTTCTTGATACTTCTTCTTCGATTTTCGGTTCAACTTCGAGCAGTTTAAGCTCGTCCATGCCGTCATTGTACTCAATTTTATATGGTCTTAAGCCGTCATAGTGGATTGCACCGTCGTACTTAAATTCTCTGTTGAATCTCGAATTGCCGTTAGGGACAAGCCACCAACCGTTATTCTTTGCGTACCTCTCGGCATGTTTTAAGCCAGTAAAGAGAGGTTGACCGTTGTATTGCAATTCGCCGTTGTAGGTGTAAAACTCGCCACATCGAACACTACCGTCATATCTAGTCGCAGTGTACTTGCCACCATACGGTACTATTTCTTCGTAAGTAGGCGCGGCAAAAAGTTTCACGGGTTCTTCGTATACTTCTACGGTTTCACTATCACTGCTACTGTCACCACTACCTGCCGGATTAACTTTTATTACAACGCCGTCAAGCCACGAACGAACGTTTTTCATAGCAGCGATTGTTTTGTATAATTCGGCCTTGCGCTCGCCATCAAAAACAACTCTCGCGTCAGTTAAATTTATGATCGGCTTAAAACGGTAAGGCTCGCCACCGTATTCAAACCATTCGGAAATTTCAGTAGGCGCAAGTAAGGTAGATATAGCTTTTTCGACTGCCGCCGGTGTTCCTTTTATTCTATGCCAAGCTATTGATTCGCGGATTAGATTACGTTTAACTTCTATACCTAAATCGCTTTTAAAAAGATCACAATGAAATTGCCAAGCGAGTAAGTTAAGTACTTCATCAGGCAGTTCATCAAGTCTAGGTAGATGCAGCACTAGTTTTGTTTTGTCTGTTATATCTCCTAATTCTAGATCGAGTGCTTTAGCCGCAGCGTAAATCTTTTTATCCTCAAGCAGATTGGGCGGCAAGATGTCAAGCAATGATATTTCTCGGAGAGACTTAATCATCTTACTCGTCCTCCAATCCTGCATAGACGACGTTGATGTTTTGCGGGATTGCTACTTGCGTATCCGTTAGCGTTGTAGGTGTGGGTGAGAGTATTTCAAGCCTTTTGACTCCGGCTTTCCTCATTCTGTAGTACAGCTCTGTTGTGTTTATGTCTCTACCTAATTTTCCGCGCTGCCATTCGATATATCCTTGAAGTGCGGTTTCTACCGCCTCTTGAATGAGTGCCGCCATAGTTGCGTCTTCTCTTGAGATAACATATCTTAGTTCGATATCGTAGTAAACAGTCTCAGGAATTTTAACTACAACTTTGTCCGTGAGTGGTCGTTTGTCTTTTGCAGAAAGACTATCACTTACAAGGTTAAGCATATCCTCGTTGGGGAGTTGACCACCTTCAAGTAAAACGTAAATGTCAACCACGCCAGGACTTGATGAAATTATCTTAACGTCACTTATTAGTGAAGAGACGGACTTCACAAAGTAGATGTACCCTAACTCTGTGCCTGCAGTACTAAATGATTCTGGTGCTTCATGTATTCGTTCGCGGAAAGAATTGTCTGATTCAGTATCACTGCCTCCACTTGTTTTAGTTGTATTAACGATTGACAGCAAATAAGGTTGAGGGTCAACAATTTCTTTTAACTCACCGACAATGTAATCATTCCCTACTTCTCCGGTTTCAGTGCAAGTGGCGGTTACTTCTTTGGTCGTTTCGCCAGCTAAAAAAATAACGTCCGAATCAAGCGCAAAATATACTTTGTCACCGGACGTCACTCTCGTGCCTTTAATAATGGTCGTTGTTTGTTCTCTTGCCGCCGATAATGTTACTTTGACCGTACAAATGGCGGCCGTTGCTTGTAGCCGTTGAGCACCGACTAATGCTCCAATGTGATCTAGATTGCCGTCAGTTGCATAGCGCAAAAGATTCTGCTTTGCCGTCTTGTCTATGAGTTTCTTTTGCTGTGCAATAATATTTAGCAAAGAGTTCACAAATAATCTTAGTGGGTCGGCTCTTGCCAGTGACCGTCCCATTATGCCCTCAAGTATTACAAGTGCGTTGGCTTGCATTTCTTCAACGTCAACCGATACAAACGTAATATCCGGCAATTCTTCAAGGCTCCACATTCCTAATCACCGCCTATCTTGCCCGACAGGGTTATTTCTAATATTACTTTTATTTGCATTTTGCCCGTTATACCATCGCCATCGAATAAAACTTCTTTGACGGTGACGCGTGGCTCTTGCTCAGGTACTTTTTCTACAACTTCTTGAATCAGCTTCACCCTTGCTACATTCATTGGAGCATCTAAAAAGTCGGGTGAAACACCAAAATCTCTATCCAAAGGAACAGTTCCTTTTATCGTGCTTAAAATGCAGCCTACATTCTGAAGTATCTCTTCAACTTCATTTTGAGGTGAGAAGTTTATGTTGTCCAGTTCAGCCATTGTTAAAATTGCTTCCATCTTTAACCCCTCGCGTATTCTTTTAGTTTTAAGTCACATTCACAATTCAAAATGCTACTTTTTGGTCCCCAATGAATTACATCAAGGTCTACGCTTTCTATAAGCCATTTGTACCTACCAAATGCGTGGGTTGCTATTATCAGATAATTAGCTTCACCGTTTCGACAGAGCTCAAGAAGTTTAACATACTCATTCCAGGGATTAACGCCTAAACCGGAGTGAAGTTGTACTTTAAAAGCTACTTCCTCAACGTCTTGCCCTAGAAATTCAAGAAGTGGTGTTTGCCCAATTATTTCATGCTTTGCAATCCTAATTTTTGTGCTTCTCTTAAAATCCTTGTAGGTTAAAACTCTAAAAGAGCTAACTTCAAAGAGCACGTCACCAATCGCACCGACAGCACCTAATCTAAAAGCTACATCAACGTCAGGATTATCGTCTTTGTCGCTTGTCGAGCTTGTAAAAAAATCTAACAGGTTAGTAATGAAACTCACCGGAATCACCCACCCTCAATGAACACATTTGACGAGCCGCTGGTTATCCTGCCCGTTTGTCCGCAACCTTGACATACAGTCGAATCGTTTATACGGGCGGCAGGTAAGGAATTAAAAAAGACAGTTGCTGCGCCGTCCGAAGTTTTAAAGGTTCCACCATGAGGACAATGGCAATTACCACTATCGCCGTGTCTATGCGCAGATAAACCGTTGATTATTATATTGGGACTGCCGTCACTGCAACTGCCATTTCTTGAGTGTGGGCAGCACTTTGAACCTATATCGCAAGTTCCATTAGTAGAATCAGTTGCTCTTGCTGCTGCCGGCATATCGCCACCTCCTCTTAATTCAAGAAAATGTTTTTGCCCTTTACCGTGATGTCCCCTTCACAAGTAATTTTTAAAGTCCCCTTGCAGTTGATCTCCATTTCGTGCGTACTAGTATTGTAAGAAACAAAAGAGCCGTCTTCATATTCCGTTTTTTGTACATCAGCGTCAACATTTTCAGGCACTTTGTCTACTTCGTTAAAAGAGGAACCTACAATCCAACCTGTGCCGGAAGTTTCATCATTTGGAGCAAACAAGCAGACAACTTGATCGCCTATCGCAAAATTAAAATATTTTTTATTTTTCGACGAACCTTGAGTTAGTATTCCGAGTTCTGCGGATACGTTATCATCTTTGTCGCCAAAAGTTACTCGCGCTGTCATTCGTTCAGGATATATCTGAGTTATTTCACCTTCACGGACAAGACTGTTTATCTTTTGCCCTAAGTCATCGTTGCCCATTAATATCCCTCCAAGCATTTTGACAATTCGAGAGTGGTAACAAAACCACTGCTGCCTATATTGTGTTTGCATTTGTCTATTAGGTACTTGCCATTCCATTTATGGAACTTTTTAAGCTCAACAGTTAGCCCTGCACTCAATCTAAGGTCGCCCATGAGTGTAAGTGTTACGGTGTTTTCTTTTTTATTCTTTTCACGTAGCGACTTTTTGGCAAGTCTATCTGCTTCTTCTTTACTCTCAACTTTTTTGTTAATCTTTAGAGTTGCGCCGTCATTTTTGTTTGTGTCGGAATAAGAGCCCTCAATAGTCTCTTTCGTCTTGCCCTTTTTGTAGGTAACGGTACAGGATTTGTAGACTTGATTCAACTTCGATTTTGCACTGAATGATTTTATGCGACTTTCGCCTTTAACGAAGGTGACAATCGCTGATTGTGATTCGTACTTTTCAAAGTCGAATATGCAGATTTTTTTGTCGGTCACCTTAAGTGCTAAACCTGCATCGGTACAAAGTTTGCTTAAAAACTTTAAATCAGATTGCTCGGATTGTTCCGCACGGGCAATGAGTGGATCTTCTTCGGTATCATAGAACAGTTCCATACCTGCGCCGTCCGCAACGTCTTTGGCAATCTTCGATAATTGACACTTCTCCCAGCTTCGAGAGCGATTGACACCTCTGATTTCAGCGTTATTTGGTATGGAATTAAATTTGATTTTAGCTTCAGCAGGCGGAAAGGTATTCTCAATTTCGTCGATCTCAAACTTGCCAAGATTTACGCTTTCAGTGCCACTGCGCCACCAATTTGTCGTAACGATCGAAATTTCTGCCGACGCTCCTTTATCAGGGAACCAGTCGCCTACCCACATTTCTTTTATGTCTTGGAGCGTCACCTGAGCGGTATCTGCTTCATTGCTAACCGCTTCCTCATAACTGAAAGATTTTAAAAATTGGTTTACTACGCGTGTCACATCTTTGGATTCGATTTTCATCTTAATTGTGGCTTGCCTTGCTTGTTGCATACTTCATCACTGCCTCCAAGGTGGCAAAACAATCGAAATATTTAAATCATCTACATCGGGGATTATCACTGTTTCGCCTGCGCTAAATATGAAAGTGTTTAGTTTATCCTCGTTTGCTTCCATCAATGCGTCAAGATAGTTTACAGAACCTATTTGTTCGTGTGCAATTTTGTCAAAAGTATCTCCTTGTACCGTAGTGTAAGTCTTCACTGATACCTTCTCCTTTCTTGCTCGTGCTGCCATTCTTGCATTTGCCTGTGAAAATCTGTTGCTAATTGTCCGGCCGCACTTTGCATAGTGTTAGCATCTGCATTGCCGTTTATGGTCAAGTTTATGGTTATGTTAGGCGTTCCCGCGCTGATTGATGATGAAGATTTTGTTTCGTTGTTTGTAACGGATTCGTTGTTGTTATTACTAACGCTTGTTTGATTCGACTTGAACCAACTTAAAGTATCACCCAATATTCCACCACTTGAGCCTTCAGAAATATTCGGAAACGCACCGACGGGCTTAAATATACGTTCTGTAACTTCTTTAATCGAATCATACACAGAAGAAAATTTTTCTTGCGAACCAACAATACCTGTAGGTGTTGGCAGATTTGGAAGAGTAGAAGGAGCATTTAAGGCGTTTGTTGTGTTTTGCCTTGACACCGAATTACGGTTGAAAATCCTCATCAAAGTCTGATAACTTTTTGAGCTTTCAATTTCGTTGTTGTTGTTGCTGGTCTGTACTCTTTGATCGTAATTAAAGCCGTTATTTGCCCCGTAGAGCGTTTCATTTGGCGTCCGCGATAGATTTATCATCTGGGGTGCTTGCAATGCGCTCACGGGGCTTGTAGGCGCTTTTAGAGGCATTCCTGATATTGCCTGTGTGGTTATCAGTGGATTAAAAGGCAATTGGTCTATATTTGGCAATGAGTATTTTCGATTGGTGAAAGTACTCACGTTTTCAGTTGAAGAGGTATTAATTCGACTACTGTTTGACTCTTGGTTAGTGTTTAATATAGTGCTAACGTTTTGAGCGGCCGCTTGCAATGGTGCTGTTGTCCTCTCAATCATCATTTGCATATCAGCTTGATCTTGACGTTGTTTTTCTATCGATTCGCGTTGGGCTTTGAGTTTAGCGTCGCGAATAGGTGATAAATCTCCTGTCTTGACAAGATTATCTGATGAACCGCTATAATCTTTTAAATTTCCGAGTTCGTCCGTTTCTGAAGGTGAAACTGTTGCTTGAGCCGCTTGTATTGGCAATGCGATTTGATTTATTGCTTTTTGTATCTCGATTTTTTCTTGGCGCTGTTTCTCAATAATCTCACGTTGTTTTTGGATTTTAGCGTCGCGAACAGGTGATAAATCTCCTGCCTTGACAAGGTTATCTGATGAACCTTGATAATTTTTCAAATTGCCTAACTCGTCAGCTTGTTCTTTTTCAGAAGGTGGTTTATCGAGTGTTCCTGTTGACGCATTGTAGACACCCAACATTGCGCCGGTCTGTTGCCATAATTCTATTGCACGTTGTGACCCGTCGATAGGGATTGCCGCCTCTGGTGATTTTTCTGCAAAGGTAGTTAAAAAAGCACCCTTGCCATAAATGCCGCCCATATAGTTAGCTGCTGCTGGTGCTGCACTAACCGACGGAGCCGTAATTTTTATATTGGCTATCTGTGTCGCCGCGCTTTGCAGAGCTGTTACCACCGATTGCGCCGCGCTGCCCATATTCGTTACTTGCCCTGCTGCTGTTCCGGCTACTGCTCCTAGCGTTTGAATGTTTCCTTGTGCTCCGCTCGATGTTTCGCCTAGCATTTGAATTGGCGGTTGTGCGGTTTGTGAGCTTTCGCCTAACTGCTGAATTAAAGGTTGTGCAGTCTGTGAAATTTCACCGAGTTGTTGGATTTGCGGCTGTACTTGTTGTGTTACTTCGCCTAAAACGGGTATGTTTTGAGCAGCCGTCTGAAAGCCTTCTACTGCCGTCGTTATAGTTTGTTGGAGTTGTTCGGCTGATGTCGCCGCTTGCTGTTGAGCATCAGCATTTTGTTGAGCTGCCTGTGCTGCTTGTTGTTGCGCTTCTGCATTTTGCTGCGCCCCGCTATTATCCTGCGGCTGCTGTTGTTGCTGTTGTTGAGCCTGCAAGGATTGGATTAGCTGTGAAAATTGTTCAGCAGATTTTGTTGCCGCCGCTTCAGCTTCAACGTTACCTTGTGCTTTTGCGTCTTGCTGCGCCTGCCGTATTGATTGCATCATCTGTTGTGAGAGTTGTGCTATCTGCTGCTGCGATTCGGCGTTCTTTTCAGGCGACTTAATCAGCGTCATTAACTGTTGAGAGAGTTGCGCAAATTGTTGTCCCTGTTCTTTCTGCTGATTCTGCTGCATTACTTGAAGTACGTTATTGGTTAATTGAGCAATTTGATTGCCGGTGGTCGCATTTTGCGCCGCCGCTAATGATTGATCACCTCCGTTACCCTTTCGCCATTCTGTCCGCGCATTTTCTTTCTTGGCTACACTTCCAACGTCGCCGTTGAAAACACCTTTGGCTATATTGACAATTTTGCCGATAGTTTCACCAATTCCGCCAAAAAGCGATTTAATGGTATTGACTAAGCCTTCAACTAATGCCTTTGCAGCGTCGCATAAGCCTTTCCAGGCAGTCGACCAATCACCGGCAAGAACGCCCGTAATGAATGTAGTGATGCCGCCAAATATGCCAATCAACATAGCTACAAAATTAGCGGCTGTGGTGATAATCGTCGCCAATATCCCCGCTATTCCGGTTAGCAATGTCGCAAAAGCACCTACCAAGACCGAAATTATGCTTTGACTGCCACCTATCGAATTAGTTAAAGTTGAAAAAGCCTCTCCAATTTGAGCAATCGCTGGTTGAATTATCGTCCAAGCCTGCTGAAATGCTCCGCTTACAGTATTCCACAGCATTTGAAAGAACGGCGCAACCGTAGACCAGTTTGAATAAATCAGATAAGCTGCAATGCCGATTGCCGCCGCTATTGCAATTATAGGCAGCATCGACATTGTGAGTGATAGAGCAGAACGCCCTGCCGTCAACATTGCAGCACCAAAACTTTTAATTGCCGCTCCAGCTGAAGACAGAACACTGGTTACTGACATGGAAGTGATAGCTGTTACAACTCGTATTCTCATTGCATTAGCACTTGCAATAACACCAAGCATTGACGCCCTCATTGAAGCCATAGCCGCCACAAAGCTCGCCCTCATGCTTGCAAGTGATAAACCATTTAAAATTGCATAATTCGCCGCTATCTTTGCTCTAAATGCAGTTATCGCTCCTCCGGCACTCAACCATTTTAATTTGAGTAACTCTGTTGCCAATCCTATACTCGCCATTCCATAAGAATAGCCTGCGGCAACCGCTCCAAAACCTGCCACTAAAATAGCAAAAGCAGTTAAAGCTGCAACCGACAAGCCGACAACCGTTACCAACCCTTGATGTTGGTTCGCCCATTGGGTAAAGCCAGACACTAAAGGTGTAATATTCTGCAATACACTTCTTAAGGAGTTTAAAAATGCACCGCCAATAGCGACTTGTGCACCATCAACGGCTGATTGGAACGCTATCATTGCGCCTCGTGTATCGTCGTTCATTGTATCGGCCATTTGCTTGGCGTACCCGTCAGATTTTCTTAATGCGTCTCGATATTTTGTAAATGTGTCCGTGCCTTGATCGAATAAAGCTAACCAACCTGTCTCAGCGTTGACTCCAAATATATTTTTAAATGCCGCTAATTTTTCATCTTGCGACAGGTTTTTAGTCTTTTCGCCGAGCTGTTCTAATACGGTTCTCATTTTTTCAGCTGGTGTTGCGTTTTGGTCAAGATTTATTCCTAGCGCCTCTAATTGTGCCTGTGCCTCTAATGCGCCTTTTGTTGCATCTGAAAGCGATATACCTAATGCGTCCATTTCCTTCGACGCAGTTTTAGGTGGTCCTGCCAATCTCAGTAAACCCATTCTTAACGAAGTGCCCGCCATTGACCCTTTGATGCCTGCGTTTCCTAACATCATTGTCATTGCTGTTGCGTCTTCAAGGCTTGCTCCGTAACTCTTTGCCACGGGAGCAAAGTATTTCATTGTTTCGCCGAGTGTTTCAAGATTGACGTTAGAATTGCTCATTGCATAGGCATATACGTCCATGAAGTGTCCTGCTTTTTCTACAGGAACTCCGATCGCGGTCATATTATCACTCACGATGTCCGAAGTTCGCGCTAAGTCGCTGCCCGACGCCGCCGCCAGTGATAACATTCCAGGCATTGCCTCGTATATTTGCTCGGTTTTCCAACCGGCCATGCCAAGGAACGACATTGCCTCAGCCGCTTGGGTCATCGTAAATTGTGTCGTTGCACCTAACTCTTGGGCTTGTGCCGTTAATTTCGACATGTCCTCCCGAACTTGTTCAAGATTGCCACTTCTTATGTTTTCACCCTGTGTCAAGGCTTTAACTTTGCTCATTGCATGCTCAAATTCCATTGCCTTATCTATTGAGCCGGTAAGAGGAGCGGCTATTTGTTGAGCTGTTGAAAGAACACCACTAAAATTGCCGGTTGCATTGTAAAATTCGTTAGAAGTTTGTGATTGACGAGCTTGTGCTTGTTGAAGCCGTTGCTGAGTTTGTATCTGACGATTTAGTTCTGCCGTTGTTTGAGAGACCGCTAATTTCAATGCAAATTGACTTTGCCCTAAATTGTTAGTTGATACTCCTGCTCGAGATAGAGCAGAACTTAGCTGTTGGAGTTCTGCCCGTTGACTTGCCAACGTCGCCTTTAAGGAGTCAACTTTATTCTTTGCGCTTGAATAGGCTTGACCTGCTGATTTAGCTGCCGATTCAGATTGTTTTAACGCATTTGCTGCTTGTTTATAAACGTCTCCTGCCGCTTTTGTTGCTGCTTGGCTTTGCTTTAGTTGTGTCGTTGTTCGCAATATCTGCGCTTGAAGTCGTTGGAATTCTGCAGTCGGTTGCCCATTCTTCAAGGCTTGACCGCTTGCTTTTAATTCGAGTTCCGCCGCCTTTAACTCGCGGAGTTTATTTTTTAATCCTTCAGTTGCAGTTTTAGAAGTATCAAACGCCGATTTCAGCGTTGAGGCTTTAACTCTTAATTGCTCTGTTGCTTGAGCGGCTTGCTTATACTCGCTTTCAAGTTGTTTTAGCCGACTTTGCGCTTGTAAGAATTGAGTGGAATTGTCTTTGACCGTCTGCTTAAGCTGAGAGAATTTAGATGCTAATGATGAAGCCTCGTTGAGTTTCGATAAGGTTTGTTGCAGTCTTAGTATTCCCTCACCGTATTGACCGTTGGAAACGTTCTTTAAATTTGCCATACTCTTTGAGGCATTTGATACCGCTGCCATGAACGAGCCGGATAACTGTCCAGCTATTTTAAAAGCAACTTCAAATATTTTTCCCGCCATTCTCTCACCTCCTCAATCAAAAAAACCGGATTGTTCCGGCTTCTTTTGTTAGTCTTTTGGTCTTATCACGTTTAGCAAAGCATTATTTGCATCACTAGCTAGATAAAAGTTCGTCCTTTTGGAATATCCATTTTGGTAGAGGATAATTATTCCGTCGTTTTTGTTCTCAAGCGGTTCGTAATAATAACCACTATAATAATTATATGGCGTTTTTTCATTGAAGTCCCAATAAGTGCCGTAGTTATACAGAACTGCAGTTCTTGAAGTAGAAATGAGATAATAATCAGCATATAAGAAAGTGCCGTTATGGTTAAATGTTATTTCTACATTGTCTCCGTTTGTCCCATACCTCTGTTCTGCGATTGAAGGTGTAAAGGCTACTCTATATTTGGTTATATCGCCATTATACTTTTGTTTAGTGTAATTCAAGTTGTTAGCAGTGGCATAATTCTCAACATCTTCAGCTTTAGTATCGAAGTTGAGGCTTGCAAACAAACTCTGCAATTTGTCAAAAACTACAACTGAGTCTTCCGCTGTTTTTTTCTCTTCGACGATCTTTGTATTTTGGTAATTTTTCGTTGTTTCTGAACCGTCACTACAACCAAAAGCATTTAAAACAATCATTAGCAAAAATATTACGGTTAATCCCTTCATCGCACTCACCTCGCAATGCCATTGTAGCACATTGACAAAAGCAATGCAAGAGAAAGGTTACTTGCAATTTGCGACACAAGGGCAAACTCTTTCCACAAATTGCAAGCGTTATTTTTTTCTTTGCTTTTCTATTTTTTTGATGTACTTCTTTACCGCATCAAGCCAGCCACCCAATCCTCTCACATCTTGCCTCATCCAAAAGTCTAGACTGCCAAATTTGTGTAGATTTACTGCGATGTCTCTGTAGAGTTCGGCGATATTTCCGTTACGTCCAGCGAAGAGTACAAAAAATTAAACACCACCACTGTGACTTTGTTGTATTCTTTCAGGTTAAGTGCTTGGATTTCCGGATATGGTACACCCAGTGCCCTTGCCGCTAGTCTTGCCTGAAAACTTTTTGACGTGCCGATCTCGACTGCAAGATTACCAGCACGGCGTTCGGCTTTTTCCGCCTCTTCAAAGTCATAGCCGTTAAGCGTGTCGAGGTTTTCCTTCATTTTTTCAAAATCGATAGTCATTTTTCTTCACCTCTTAGATCAAGCCTAACGCCGTTTTAAGATCCGAAACGCAATCAACGCCGTTAATTTTGCAGATACCGTTAAGTTTGTCGAGTTCAAAAACAACTTTTTTGTTATAGGTTTCCTTGATGTTGACGATTGAGCAAACTGTTTCGGTGTCCATAAGTTCCGCCGGCACAACTTTACCGAGATTGAGATTTTTAGGCACTGCACCAATCTCAAATTTGTCTTGTACAATACTGTATTTGCCGGTTGCTGAATCGTAGCCTTGTTGCGCAACATAAAAAGCAAAGTCTATGCGATTGTGTTGGATAAATTTAAAGTTATGCTCATTAATTGCAAGCCATTTAATAGTCGTTTCGAGATTGCTAAAGTGCCCGATAGTAGGTACATCAATTTCACCAAGAACGCCTGCACCTTTAATGGTGGTTGTCATGTAGGCGAGATCGGGAAGAGTTACCTCAGCACTGCCGAGAGTTCTACCACCTGCTACATAAATCTCGTAGTTAGCAACGTGAGTATCAAATTTATTGATAGTTCCTGCCATTTCGTCCGCCTGCTACTTAAAACATAGTCACTTATAGACAAATAGTCATTATGTCTATGTCAAGATGTTTTGGGTGAGCCTCACGGCTTCACCTTACTGTTTCATCGTATCCGCTCTCGCCGTAGCTATTAGCATTGTTTTGATACTCCACAGTCGTTTCTTTCCGGCTAGCCACCGGTAGTCAGCTTTTTCAAGCTATTTTATATTCTGTCGCATTCTTCAAATTTATTGCAGCGTTTATATCTCTGTCTATCTCAAATCCACATTCACAATGATAAATTCTGTCTTTTAATTTTAAATTGGTCTTGATTCTTCCGCATTGTGAACATTTCTTTGAACTTGGATAAAATCTGTCAACTATTCTTACTTCTATTCCTTTTTCTTTCGCTTTGTTTGTCAACTTTGTCCTCAAGTAAGATAATCTTTGTGCTGCTATCGCCTTTGATAAATGTCGATTCTTCATCATTCCCCTGACGTTCAAATCTTCCAGCACTATGAAACTTGGTTCTTGTTTCATTATTTCGCTGATGATTTTATTTTCGTAGTCTACTCGAATATTTGTCAGAGTTTGATATATTCGCTGTATCTTGACCACTTGTTTTTCTATGTTTGCAGAGTAAGCAGCAGTTTTTTCACCTCTCTTTTTCTTTGATTCATATTTTCTGCTCAAACGCCTCTGCTCTCGTCTAAGTTTTCGATTGAGTTTTATAACTTTCGGCGTCTTGTTGATGTTTGGCTTGATGACGCCGTTTGACATTATCGCTAATTCCTTAACTCCTAAGTCTATTCCAATGCCTTCTCCTTGCGGCTTTTCTGATTTCTTGTCAGGTATTTCTACAAGCACTGATACATAATATCGACCGGCTTTGTAACTAATTGTGCCGCTGTTGACTTTTGCATTCGTTGTAAGGTATCCTTTTTCTTTGAGTTTGACTTTTCCTATTGTCGGTACTTGTATTTTGTGCCTCCAGATTGTCCAATCTCCATTATTATTTTTTGGAAAGTAGGCTTTGACCTTTTGTTCTCTCTTTTTCTTGAACTTTGGTCTATTTGCCTTGCCTTTCATATAATTTTTGAACGCTCTCTCGGCATTCATCAAGGCTTGCTTTCTTGCTTTCGCTCCGCATTCATCTATCCATTGCAAATCCCTCTTCACGACATGATTGACATATTTATCAAAAGTATATGCTGTCACGAAGAAGCCTTTGCCCAAAGCCTCATAGACTTCAAAATTACTCGCCAGATAAAGATTATACAGATAGCGGCAAGTTCCCAGCGTCTTTCGGATTTTTATGGCTTGCTCAGGCGTTGGCAATATCTCTGTTTTGAATCCCTTTAACATAGCTCTTCATCCTTCTTTATCTTGCCTTTATACTTTCTCAAGCCATATATTCTGCACGAAAACACATGTATCACACTGATTAAATCCTCTACCATTTCTTTTTCCGGGCTTAATTCCTCATTTTTTACTATCTCTATTTCCACTCCATATTGACTTAACCATTGTTGATACCACTCAAATCCGAATCTCACAAATCTGTCTTTATGTGCTATCAATATTTTACTTATCTCTCTATTTTGTGCTCTTGTTAATATTTCATTCCACTTTTTTCGTTTGAAGTTTAAACCGCTTCCTATATCTGTTACTACTTCATCTACTATTATTCCTTTTGCGTTGGCATATTCCCTCAAAAATGAGATTTGATTTTTTAAATCGTCTTTCTGTCCTGATGATGATACTCTTGCGTATATTATTACACTTCTTTTCTCTTCTTTTTCCGGCTGCCCTATATACTCAAGATATTGAGTTTCTGTGTAATATCTCCTTCCTGTTGGGCTTCGGTGTGCTTTTAATATTCCTGCTTTATCCCATCTTTGTAATGTTTTTACTGATATATTCAATTTTTTGGCAAATTCATAAGGTTTATAATTACTCATAGACTTATTTTATATCTTTTGTCTATGTATGTCAATGTTTTAAATTACAGTTGATAACTCCTATTATTCAAATAAAGTCGAAAGATAATCAGGGTCGTATTCTTGGATAAAAGTAATTTCGCGTGCTGGTGACGGTGGTGTAAAGTAAACTCTAAACCTTAATTTGCCGTCCATTAGATTCATTGTGCCATTATCGCTGTCCAAAAATTCAACTCTGCCGCCAAGAAGTGCGCCGCGTGAAGTCAGTCCATTTAGCCAAGTGTTTGCACTGTTGATCACCGAATCGATCAGTCGGCGATTAGTTGGCTCGTCTATTTGGCTCCAGTAGTTTATGACGAGATTATTGTTGACAAAATTAAACATACGGCGTATAGCAACAAAATTATCTTTTGGGTCGTTTGACTGAGGATATACGGCCGTGCGATTCCCCCAAAGTTTCCAGCCATTGAAATTGATACAGGTGATTATTCCGTTGCCGTTTAAATCGTTGGCCGCATCAAGCCCGAAATAATTTTCGCTGCCGTCCTCGTTGTACATTCCGTCAATCGAAATAGCCTTATTAGAAGGTGAGTTGTAAGGTATTTCGTCATTCTGTCCATCAAGGCGATTAAGGAGCGCAGCCACATAGGTCGAAAGATGATAGAGCGTTCCGCTCAATCCAACCATTGGATAACAGGCAAATTGGAACTTGCTGGTAAATCCGTTTTGGGTTTTCCATTCTCCGGCTTCTCCATAGCCGCCTATTTCTGTTGTGTCAAGGTCTACAGGAGCACCTGCTTTAAAATGCCCGTTGATTAACTCAACTGCCGCTGCAAGTGCCGCCGCTACTTTAGGGTATTTGCTCCAACCAGGGGCTATCACTGAGCCAGGCAAAATTCCTGTACGAGCATAGACTTCACTGATAAGTTTAATGCCCGTACATTTGCCGGTTGTCGGGTCGACTTTGCCGATAATATCATCTATCGTAACTTTCGACGGGTCGGGTTGCGAATAAGAGAATGTTGCTTTGCTATCAGTGATTTTGCCAAGACTTGTGATTGTCACGATTATGTTGTTATCGCCGTCTGTTTCGGTGGTATAATCATCACCTTTAACGAGCAGTACTTCTGTAATTCTTGTTTCTGTGGTTACTGTCGGTGTGGTGCCACCGTCGTCATCATCATCAACGACGTCTGCTCCTCCGCCGCTAATTGGGATGGCGGTAGTGTAAGTGGTGGTGCCGTCGAGATCATCATCGATATCATCATCTACAGGATTGTCTCCGTTTTGGATCTCAACAATAGTGGTCTGCTTACCTTTTACTACAAGTGTATCCAACAAAATAGGTGCTGCCAATGTAGCAACACCGTTTGCGAGCGTTATTTCTTTTGTTACGTCCGTCTTGTGCACTCTCGGGTTAAAGACGTTCACAAATACAACCGGTGAAACATTAAAAATATCGAACATAACTTCTGCCGTCTCAGCGTTTGTGTAAGTTTTAATGTCATCGGTATCGCCAAAGTAATTCACGTACGTAGACTTATCATAACAGAGGGTAGGTCTGTTTATGCCGACAGGATTAGCTGCCAAATGGATAGGTGACAATCCGACCGATACCGTGATACCGCTTGTTATTGTTTGCAGTGACGGCGTAGTGGTCGAAGATTCCTCTGTGTAAATTCCGTGTTTGTAGTTTGACATTTTATCATCTCCATTCTATTTGTGGTGGTGTAGGCTGTGGCACCACGTATTTTAGTGATATATATCCAAAGTGATACGGGTGTGGTTGCCTCTCAATGAAATTCATTTCTGCGTTTGAAACAAGGCGAAAACCATTTGCAATTATTGGCATAGAGAGCAAATGACTTCGTATCGTTTCCGATAAATTCATTAAATCGATCCAAGCGTCTTCATCTTCGCTATAGGTGCCTATCGTTAGCCCGATAATAGCAACTGAAGGCGCAGGATCGGTGGTCTCTAAATCATCTCCAACACTTTGGAGAGCAACTAAGACTAAGGGATAGCATGATCCTTTTTCTTCGTCGTCTCTTTCATCATCAAGCACGGTATCAGGTATTTCTTGTTCGTACACCGTGACTTGTTTGTCTGATTCCAATTCGGAAGAAAATTTATAGACAGACGCCGCCTTGCGGACTTCATTGGATAAAGCTTTTATTAATCCAGCTAGTGACAAATTCACGTTCTGAATCCTCCTAATAATGCGCCGACTTCGTGCATTGCTTCTACTTGTATTCTTTCTTGCATTTTCGCCGTGATGAAAGTCGAAGTCGGCGGTTTGCCAAGCATTTCTGCAGCAGAAGGACCATAAAGCATCTTAATTGGATATCTTGACTTTCCTGTGCGCTTGAAAGGCTTGTTCCCTAAAGCGATAAAAGCATGTTCTCTAAGTGTTTGCTGCCCACGTATCACTTCAGAATACAGATAGTGATTGCCTTTCGTTACTTTTTTTGGTCTTTTAGAAGGTTTGTACTTAAAACTGGTAAGGGGCATACGATAAGAACTCGAAGACAATGTACCAACCGTGCCTGTAACTCTTACCTTAAGCGTTTTAGCAATGCTGCTTGCTTTTGCCGTATATCTTTCTGCCGCTTTTCTTGAGGCTGTTTGCTTTGCACCTTTAAGTGTTCGCGTAATAGCTGATTTTATAGCCTTCTCAACTGAACTTTGCGAAAAACCTGCCAGCATTCGTTCGATATTGCTCATATCGGCAATCGAAACACTAATCATAGTCTTCACTCCTGCCTATTTTTGATGCCGCCTTTGTTAGGCTTTGTCTGTAAGCATTTAAAATGATAATCGTAATTCCGTGCTCATTTTCGCAGTTCTCAACACTGTACATTCTGCCATCAACCTTTATTCTATCACCGTGCTTCGGTAAGCGTTCTTTTGCGGCGATAAAATCAGAAGTTTTAAAACAAACCTCAACAAAGTCACCGTGAAGAATTGGAAAAGTCTTTGATTCGCTACTGCTTTTTGCTTGAGTGTACTTGTTGACTACTGCCGCAATCTCTACACCGTTAATGACGTGCATTTCGGCAAATTCGTCTGTATTAATGAATGTGTCTAAATCTTGTTTTAGCAATTCCTGAAAAGTCATTTTGATTTACCCGTGAGATTAAGCGGCGGCAGTGTTGTTGCTTCTTCTTTGCCTCCGGTGTTTTTATTGTTTTTTGTGTTTTGTGGCGTAGCGGAAGTTCCTACAGCTTTGTTAGAGACAAACTCACTTTGGACGACAGTACCTTCTTGAGTCAATTCAGTTGCAAGGTCGTCTTCGACTTCTACAACGGCACCCATTTTAAAAAGTTGTCCATTAAGCCACAGACAGCCCTTTTGGATTTTTACCTTCTTCACTTTGAACACCTCACTCAGGATCGGCAACTTGACAGCAGATCCAAGAATCCAGCAGATCGGGAACCAGCATAAAGCGCGAGTAAATAGTGAATGACATGCTATTTGTGAGTTTGTCGGTGATATAACGCGGGAGCATATCGACGGCATAAGTTTGGAACGCTGTCCCCTCATCATTCATCATCGTTAAGGCTCCGTGTACCTCGCTGCCTTTACCCGGTACCGCCATAAGAACCGTATCAGGGTCAAGAAATGGCTTAACCTGCCCGTCATCATCTGTGTACGTTTGTGCATAGCTGTATATTTCGAGATTGAGTGCGTCAATTCTACCAACATACATAGTTTGTGGCGATGTGTAGTGTGGTGCTAAACTTGCCATTGTCAAGTTCTGCCTGTTTGGTATCATCAGCCAGTCAAGTATCTCTTTGTTTTGGCGCAGGTATTTAGGTACATTTTTGCCAACTATGAGCATTGTGGGTATCTCACCTAAATCCTCTTGGATTTTTTCACTCCAAGATTGCAACTGGTCGAAAATACCAGCATTGGCATTGTCCCACTTGTCGGAAGCGTTAGCGAGCGTAACTTTGCCGTCCCAGTCTTCCGTAAAGTCGATTGTGTCTACTTTTGTCAATACGCCGTCATCGGCATAACCGGCAATTTCTGTTTTGCCTGTAGTGAGAATGTCGACGGCTATTTTGTTTTTGCGATTTTGGATCATATCCATTAAGTCTTTGATGTCTTGAGCGATGATTGCCGCTGCTCTTTGTTCAGGCGTTATGTTGCTGAAGACCGGAGTTTCACCAAACATTCTGCGCTCAATGTCGCCAAGCGAAAGCGTTCTGCGCGGTCCTATCATTGGCGGTGCATACACTCTCATTTTTGAGCCGCTGCGTCCAATGTTCACGCCCTTTACTTCACTTGATACGATATACGGCGCGATTGCTTGGCGACCGCGTTTTCTGTACTCTACTGCTACATAACTTGTTGTCGTTACAGGCGGCTTGTTTGGAAAGAATGTGTCAAGAAAAAATGTTTCCGGCTTTTTTATCTGCTCAACTGCCTGTAAGAGTGTGAGTGTGTCGTTTAAGTTCCAGGGTATTGACATTTTAGTACTCTCCTTTCAGTGGAATGATGTCGGTAAGCAAGATGTTGACTTTGCGGAGGGGTTCCTCGAAGTCGTTAATGTCAACACCTTCACTAACTTTGATTTTGCTTCTGTTGAACAAGCCGCGTGAAAAAACTGTGTCGATAACACCGGTGTCGCTCCCTGCTTCAAAATCTGACTTCGCTATGTAAAGCGGCTTATTAGTATCCGATGCTGTTGCAGGTGCCACTACGCTGTCGCTGTCTTCTGCTAAGAGCATTCCGCGTTCAATTACGGCATTGCTGCCGAATTTTACATTTTTGAATCTTATCTTTTCTTCTGGACCTGCTACAAGGTCGTCCCATTCAAGACCGGTATCCATTTTGAAATAGTACTTTGACATCTTTACTTCCTCCCTTCATTTGCAAATTTTGCAATCAGATCGGCGGTCGATTTTCTTTCTGCCGCCTTCTTTTCTTCTTCGGTCATTACACGACTTGACGCAAGCACGCTATCAGCTCCGCTTGTAAGTTGGTCGTGAATTATCTTGAGTGCCTCCGCAAAATTGACATTGTTTGAAGGCTGTGCAGCAGTTGATTCTTTGCAATGCGCCTTCATCTGATCAACATATTTTTGCGCCTCTTCTGCTAAAACGCCTTTTTGCTTTGCAACGTCAATGTAAGTGTCGATGATAGCGTTGCCTGTCTTCATTTTATCCAGTGCCAACATTCTTTCGCGCTCTGCCAATATCGCATTCTGCAAATTGTTTGCATTTTTCACTTCGGACGTTGGAGACGCCACTTCTTCGGCTGTCTTATTGGCACCCACTTCTTTTAAGTCTTGCCTTTCCACTTTCACGTTTCCTCCTTTTTGTTTGATAAAATCGGCAAATTTATCTGGTTTTTGCAAGAATTTCTTGCTGATTTCTACTGAATTTATAAAAATTGTTCCATTTTTGTCCTCAATATTTGCGTCAACACCGGCTACTTCATCAACGAATCCATAGTCTTTTGCCTCTTGTGCTGTCATATATGTTTCGTCGTCCATCATATGTTTTAACTTGGTTTCTGACAAAATCCCGCTTGTTTTGCTCAAATATACGTTAATTATTGTCTGTTTTACGGCTTTTAACGAATCAGCAACCTTTTTCAAGTCACTTTCTTCAAAGTATCCCATAAGCCCCGTTGAAGGATTATGAATCATCAAAAGACTGTTGTTCGGTGCAGTCACGTGTCCAGCACACATTACAATTGTCGCTGCCGACGCCGCCAAGCCGTCAATAACCACATCAACATTGCCTTTATACGCCTTTAAGAGATTGTATATCGCGTGAGCGGCAAAGACGTCACCGCCCGGACTATTGAGGCGAACGGTTAAATCTTTGTTGTTGAGCGATTTTAAATCTTCAGCAAATTGCTTAGGTGTTATTTCATCTCCATACCAACTTTCTGATGAGATTTCTCCATACAAGATTAATTCTGCTTTCTCGTCCTCATTCTTGACGTTCCAAAATTTTTTAGTCATCGTCATCACCTCCCAACTCCGGCAAATAATAAGGCTCAAATACATTCAGATTGAAATTTGTTATCACCCAATCATAACCGCGCTCAAAATACATTTTCTTAGCAAGGCTATGTTTGTCTTTAGTGTACGGTTGCTGTATTTTGCCTAATTCGAGGAAATCATAATGTAGTGCCCTTTCCTCATTACAATTAATACAAAACTCTCCGATTGCTTCGAGTTCCGCCTTTTCTGCGTCGGGCGAACTGCTTAACCCTGCAACCCAAACTGTGATATATGGATTAGTCCAAACAACTGTAGTGCCTGAATTGCCGTTTGATTGTGTTTCTGATCGGAATGCTGCAACAAATATAGCATCGTCTATCTCCATTATCGCCTTGAATACTTCACCGCCGAAAATATCAGTTACATTTTCGTAGCCGTGTGGAAAATCTGTACGCAATGGAGGCAATAACTCGGCGTGTTCAACTACGATAGTGCGGCTGAAAAAATCCGAAATGACACGCAAAAACGTTTTACGGAGCAACTTCTCAAATTCTTCGTCGCGTGTAAAGTAGTTGGAAAGAGCGGCCAGAAGTCCACTGAACAAACTTGACGCGCCGGAAGGTGAAATACTTTGTAAATATGCTATTCTAGCCGTTATCTGTTCTTTGCTGTACATCTTCTTCTTCCTCCATATCGCCGTCCTCGTCAGTTTCGTTGCCTTCGGTTGTTGTTTCCGTTGGTTCGGGTTGCAATTCTTCCATCATCTTTTGCTCTTCGAGAAGTTTTTCGATATTTTCTGCAAAATCTGTTCCTGTCATTTCTGCCGCTTCTTTTTCGTGAGTAGAAAGCCCAAGCGCTATCCTTAATTGAGCGCCCTGTACCTCCTTAACGGGGTCAAGCTGTCCAATAGAAGTGCCATACCACTCTGCATTAGACCACGCCGCTCGTATTAGCGGATCATCAAAAAAGCCAGGGGCTTCTATCCTGCCACTGGCTACTGCTTCTATTAGCCACATCTCAAAAACGGGCTGGCAAAAATCTCTGATAAAGCATTCGCGGCTTTGTTCAAATTCTTTTTCGGCTTGTAAGAGTGCGGCTCTTGACGCTGAATAACTCGCCGTGAAAGACTTCATCAACACTTCGTAAGGGATGTTTAAACCTGCACCAATTTGCTTAATTAGTTCCTGTGTGAATACTCCAAAAGACGACTGGGACTTTCCGCCGTCTACAGCTTTAACATCTACACCTTTTGGAAGTGCGCTGAGTGTACCACTGCCTAAGTTGTATTCGTTGACATCTACTACTGGCTCATCTTGTTTGCCTTGCCCCTCTATGCCCGCTCCGAGCATTTCGTCAAGAGTTTTGTTGCTTTCCGGCTGCACAAAGAACAACGAGAAAAAACTTTTAACTATCGCGCTGGATAGCTCCGCGTTTGTATATCTCGAAGTTTGCTTGAGTGTTTCAATGACAGGTGCAAGTAGTGGAACGCCTCTAAATTGGTCAGGGCGTTGGTCTCTACAGACTTGCAAAACATTTGGCAGTTCTGCCAAGTTGCCAAATGCCTTGACACGAACCCATTTTGTTATCTCATCAGCACCAAGCACGTCATTTGGTACACGATTAGAAATGTAGTATGCTGCGATTTCGCCGTCATCATTGATCTCGACACCGCTTATTATTTTGTTGCCATTTTTAGCTCTTGCCTCTACGCTATGAGGAAACACACCTACAACGGTGCCGTCAAGCGGATTGGATACTCTGTTGGACTCCAAAAGTTGAAGTCGTAGCGTGTAAGGATTGCGAGGCGTTGGTTTCTTCCTTTTGAAAAGTGCAAAGGCATCTCCGTCTGCAAGATAGCTCACATACGCTATATGCTGCAAGTCAAAAAAGTTATTACGCCTGCAAACATCACAGTCAACAGTTGACGCCCAAAGTTTAAACTCTTCAACTGTTTTTTGTGACCATTCACGGGCAGTTTGTGCGTCGATACCTAAAATTTTAAATTTAGGTCTTGGGTGTACTGTCAATCCTGCTCCGACTACATATGACGATGATGTATTGATTGCTGCTGCGCCAATTGGTGTGTTAATCGACATGTCAAAAGCACGATTGCGCAGGGTACTCAGGTTCATATCAATATCGGTTTTTGGCGACAATTTAACCGGGCTCCATGCCTTCAGTATTTTGCTAGTTCGGCTCGCTCCACCTTCGCTATACCCCGAATTTTTAAAGTTGGTCGGGGCTCTCTGCCTAACTTTGTTTTTTCTCTTACCCATCTTGGAACACTACTCTCTTCGTTCTTCCGTTATTCAAAATTTCTTCATCGTCTATTGTTGCACCATCGTCTATTAAATCTTCAATGGCTTTCCTTATTTCCGCTAAATTTGCTCTCGTTAGCGTTCTATCCTTTAATGTGTAACTCTGTCCGAGCAGGACTTTTTCTTCTGCTTCGAGATATTGCCTTAATCTGGCGTTTTTTAATCTCTGCATTGTGGTCAACATGGTCTTCCAGTCCTTTGCTTGTATTTGTACTGCTGCCATTCTCGATAAGTCATCCGGTGCAAAACAGATTGCATTAATTGAGGCTTATACTTTGAAATATTTTTTTGTTGCTCGGCATTTAAGAGGAAGAATGCTTTTGCGGATTGTTCGGTGCTTTGTTTATCCATGCTCTCAACTCCAAATGTCAACACTCTTAGAATGAGCATACTTTTTTGATTTCAACGCGGCTTTAGGTGCTGATGCCGTTTTTTCGACTTCGGGTGTCTTTTCACCGGTCAGCGACTCTTTTAACAGTCTCCAGTCGATGTGTGGCTTGCAGGATTTAAAAACCGCAAGATTGTAAACTCGAAGGTCAAGCGATTCATTTCTAGCGTGTTTGCTCACAGGCTCCCACATCGAATAAATCTGCCCACCGCTTTTATGAGTTACTTTGTGTTCGGCGATCAATTGCTTAAAATAAATTTGGTCGTAACCCCGAAGACCAAGATATTCATCATCTTTCGGGAAGTGGAAATATTGAGCACCAACTTTTTTTATGCCAAGACGGCTGAATACTTGCTGCTTACCTTCATTCACTCCGAGTAGCTGAAGCGGTATTCCTTCTTTTAAAAGCGTAACCTTAGATACTAGCGGCACTCCTGCTCCGCCTTGTCCTTTGATTGCTATTCTTTGTTTGTATATGCCGTCTCTACAGTATTTGTAGACTTCGCTCGTAAAGTGACCGCCTGAGTCGATGAAAGTGCGTACAACTTTTAAAGGAGTGCCATTTTGCAAATGATATTTTCTATCCAATGCTTCATCGAGTTTTCTCCACACATAGCTATTATCAGGTTGACCGGTTATGACGCCTCTGATAATGCCGTAGCATTCTTCGCTTTCGCTCCAACCGCAAATTTCGTACTCTAATCTATTGTCCTGCACATCTACTGCCGCCGTCAACAACAAAACGCCGTCCGGCAATTCTGCTCCATATTCTTCACATCTGCTCAAAAATTGTATTTCGTCTGCAAAGGCTCCTGCCAACTGATAAGAAAGACCAAAACGTGTATTTATTACAACTTGTTCGCGTTCCGGTCTGCCTTGCGCTTCTAACCATTCTCTCATTATTCCGCTCCATGTTAGCCACGGTGATGAAAATCCATTCACATAGAAACTTCTAATTCCGTTTTGTGCCGCTTCAGGATTTAAAGCAACATACTTTTGAGGTGCATTCTTTATCGTGAGTTCATCAAAAGAGCGGCCACAATCAGGGCAACGCCATAGCACTGACTTAACAACTATTACCTTATGTCCGCTTTCGTCCTTGACCTCTTGATAATCGCTTATCATCTGCTTGTAATGAAGAGTATGATACTCTCCACAGTTTGGACAACGGTGTCTCCATTCTTCTTGAGTGCCTGTTATGTACTCAATGTCTATTCTTGATTCACCTTCGATTGTCGGTGTACTGCACATCACCATTAAGTTGTTCCAAAATGTTGACATGCGCTTGCTGGCTATATCTATTGGATCGCCTTCGGTGCTGGCAGATCTCGGGAATCTATCGACCTCATCACACAGGAGTATTCTCACAGGTCTTGACGCAAGACCCGCAGGAGAATTGGCACCGCAAAAGATTAATCTTCCACCCGGAAAGACTTTTGACAAAATTGTTTGATTGCTGTCTCTTGTTTTCGCGCTGTCCTTTAAATCGAAAAACAAAGGCGTCAAAACCTTTGTATCCTTTATCATATTTGTTATGCGCATTTTTGAGAAGTCGTTCGCCATTTCTATTGTTGGTTGTATCATCATTATTACACACGGGTCTACGTGAGCAAAACGTCCGATTATGTTGTTCATTATTTCAGATTTAGCTGCTTGTGCACACCACTTTAAGACGATTCTATGTATGCCGTGTTGCGTTACGGCTTCCATTGGTTCAGCCGCGTATGGTGTCCTCGAAGTCTTCCAACGACCAGGTTCCGCTGATATACCGCTTGAAAGTTGCCGATAAGTATCGGCCCATTTGCGGACGCTGATTTTGGGCAGCGGTTTTAACCCGCGTGTAAGAGTGATTTTGTGGAGTTGCTCTTTAGTCTTCACTCGCATCACCACCTGTGCCGTCTTCGATTTCCTCTTTAAACATGTCGGGATTGTACTTTGACATTTCAGACAGATTCTCTTCTATCTCGCTGTTAATTATGCTGAAAATGGTATCTTTATCTTTGCCTTCGAGGATTGGTGCTAATTTTGTTGGTATGCCTAAAAGTTTTGTACGCAGCATAACTAACTGTTCAGTCATTGCAAGTTCGACCGTTTTAGCCTCGTACAGCTTGCCTCGCTCTTTTTCTAATTTGAGCTCCGCAAGTTCGCGCTTGGCTTTTTCATGCTTGCCGTGTTCTTTCCAGTAGTCAACGCCTTCTTCACTGATTTTCTTGCTTGAATAGTAGTTGCGAATACTATCGAAAAGCATTACGGCGCCGCTTTTGTCGGACTCGTCCCTTACTACAACTTTTTCTTGAATGAGTTGGTTGACTCTTGAAGGTGTCACGCCGAGTGCCTTCGACAGAGCGGATTGGGATACCGTCATTTCCTTAATGTTTCCGGCAACTTTCACATAAACACCACCTTTAAATAGAAAAAAAGACCGCCAATAGAAAGAAAAAGTTACCAAGTGTAAAAAAAGAATTGTGCCTAGAAAACCGCTGGGCACGTGGCGCGCTCCAGCTCCACATTTCCGCCGAAAGTACCTTGACACAATCAAAAAACCGCTGCCCACCAAGCAACGGTCTTTCTGATTCACAGAGAGGACTTAGAAAATTTCTTCGTTAATGTTGTTGAGTATACCATATCACATTTTTCGATATTTCGCAATAGTTCATTATATGTCATTGTATGTCATTATGTGTCATTTAGTGTCATTTTCAAAAATTTTTTCGAGAACACCAAGTGCGATTCGTTTATGGCGTTGGACTTGGACAACTGACAACTTCATCATCTGCGCAATTCTCTTCCATGAGTAGTTGTAGATATAGCGTGACTTCAATACTGTTTGCTTGCGGCGGTCTTTGATGAGCGTCATTATATCCATTTCGACGAGTTCACGAACGAAGTGATAAGCATCTACTTTGGTCTGCATATGTTGGCATTTAAGAAGAAGGTTGAGCACCGATGTCTCTGTCTTTGATGTGTTATTGTTCTTAGCTTTTGGCATATCAGTGAGTGCCTGCGATATGTTGACTGCTCTCTCTCTAAGTGTGATCATCTGCTCGCACATCTCATCGATCTCAAGCTGCATATCTCTGATGCGTTCCAATGTCTTTTCTACTTCTCTCATTATTTGCACACCACCAAATATTTATTTAGTGATTTCTTTGAGTGCTGCGAATAGCTCTGTTGAATGTTCTTCAAAGTACGGCTTGATGTATTTATCGTATACCTCTTTTGCTTTGCCACTGAACAGGCTTCTATCTATGTAATAGCCGTATTTGGAGTGCGGCTTTAGCGTTGCCTTGCAGGATCGTACGAACCTAAGCAGCGTTGCTAATTCTTCGTTTGTCTTTGCCGCTTTTCTGAATATTTTAATCCATATTGCGCTGTCCTGTGGCAAATCTTTTGATAGCGCGTCCCAATCTTCGTAATCATAAGAATCATCGTATATGGCATTTTGGATTTCAGGAGTTAGCAATTTTTGCCGATATTCTTCGCGGGTGTTTATAAACAACTCCATACTCACGCCTTTAATTTTATCTCCATCTGGTAACATCATTGCAAGCAAAGAAATAATCTCAAGCGTATCCTCTTTTTCTTGTGTCCAGGGTTCGCAATCGTCTTTCATCACGACATTGAATTTTTGCATATACTTTCGAGTGTGCCAGTCGTAGCAGAGAAAATAGTTATTTTCGATTTCACGAACCGTGACTCTTTCTTTAAATGCTTTTCTTAATTCGAGCTCAAGTCTTTTTTCACCACGGTAAATAATGTTGTTTAACAATGCTTCTTTAGCAAGTTTTTCACGTACCTGTGCAGGGTTGATGTCTAATCCAAGTGCTTTACGCCTCTTTCCCCAGTCAATTGTATCTTCCAAAAATCTCACCTCCAAAACATCTATCACGACAAAAAGGTGCCCTAAACCACGTCAAATCAATAATCACGAAAAACCGTAACGATCAATAACGGGCAAAAAAACGGGGTTTAAGGCTTAGTGGTGCGGTTTTCACGATTTCACGGTATTTTTGGGTACTATACACTATATAAGAGGAGAAGTTGCCCGATAGTTGGTAATAAGTTCTATATAGGTACAAAGTTTATATAACATACTTTTTGATACACATATATATTTTTACCGTGATTACCGTGATTACCGTGATAAAGCCTATAATTACAACTTTTTTTAAATGTCGCCAAGCGTGAAACTAGCGTTATTTAACGTTATCTTGGTTTAACTTGCCAAATGGTATTTTGTAATACCTGGTAAGTGGTTTACTCCCCTGAATATAGTGCAGGTTGTGTTCTTTGTCTCTCTTTTTAATGGCGCCGATCTCTAAAAACTCTTTAATTATTTTTTCAGGATTAAACCCACGTTCTTCGAGAATTATTCTGAGTTGGTCGGGATAAAAACCAACAAAGCCGTCGTTTGGATCGGTGTCTATTATGCCGTAAATAGGAGTGACTTTCACGTCGTCTGGTTGCATACTATCTACCAAGAAGTGTTTTTGCCTTTCACTTATTACACTTTGAATGGTGTTTATGGCACGCTGTACGTCCGTGATTTCGTTTTCGTCGGGCATCTCTTCGGCGAACATAAGTATATGCTTTACGGCGTTATCTATCACGGATTCCAAAGGTGCGTTATAGGTAATAGTTCCAAACAATTCTACGCAAGCGGATGAACCAACTATAAAGTTGCGATGGGTAATATTCTTTTCCTTAAAGGCTTTTTTTACTTCTTCACGCTTAAGGAGTTCTTGATAACAGTCTTTTAATTCGCTCCTACCGTTAGGATTGCTAATGTAGTCAATCCAAGGTCTGTAAAAATGCCCGTGGCAGCCTTCTTCAAGTGCAACGTGAATTTCTTGTGCTAAGTCTTGCGGCAAAATCTCGTTACCACCAAATTCAAGCACGCGGACTTTTTTGCCCATCTCAGATGACATAGTAGTAAACGGATTTTCACCGGTAGTAATGGCAATGGTGGAGAAAATTTTGTCGCTACTATCTTTTATGGATGCGTTTTTGTTAAGGCGTTTACGATTGTCGCCGTTCTCGATTAAGTAAGGTAGCCTATCGATAGCCTCCATACCTTTTTTATTATTTACTGTTTGCAATTCGTTAAGACAAAAGGCATGATTGGTCAGTTCTATTGCCGCTTCGATGATATAGTTTTGTGTTGCGTTAAATGATTTAATATAGTATTTTGGATCGGCGAAAGTTGACACCGCCAATTTTAATGCTGCCGTTTTACCGCCGCCACTCCGACCGTAAAGGTGAGCCATAGAGTTGCGTATATTAAGTATAGGAATAACAGGAGTTAATAAAAAGAGCCCAGAAGTAAGATAATAATATTTGTATTTTATAGCTCTACGGTGAAGGTCAAGCCACTTATCACGGTCGCCTTTGATCGTGAAGATTCGCTTGAAGTTGGTGCTTTTGGAATCCAGGACGTAACCGTCGCCCGCCGGAGCGCAGATAAACTTTTTAAAGCCTTCCCCCTTCCAACCAGGGCGCGAATAAGAGTTTATGACAGGTATGTCGGGATTTTTAGCTACTAACTCGCTGATGAACGGTATAAGCACTTTTGCTGAATAGCTATTGACATCTAAGCCCGTATCGGATAGGCCTACAATTTTTTTAGCGTCCGCCAAGCAGCTCTTTTCAGTAGTTAGAGAGTGCCATTTACCGCTAGCAGTATCCTTGTATTGAATTTCGTATTTTTGGAGATTGTTTTCGTCAAGGTTCTTAAAGATGCGAGTTACGACAATTGGTGTATAAGATGCAACTTCTAATTTATGATTGAAGATGCCACCATTTTCAAAAACAAAGTTGTGTGGAATGGTGAGATTGATAGGGCAATCAGGAAATATTTGTCGAGTTGAACGTCCTTCACCGACTGCTCCGTTATCAAGTTTTTTATTGCGTCCTGCGGCTATGTTGATTTGTCTATCAAACTCTTGCATACCGATAATTTTGAGATCTTTTACTCTGTTTCTGAAATCAGCAAAAACGTAATGGTATTCGGTGTTTGCAACACTGTCAGCAAGTCTCAAGTTGTCGTAATTAAGGGCAATTTGAGTCGCTTCCTTTTTGTTTTTAGAACTTAGCAAACCTGCAATTTCTTCTAATTTATTTGCACGTTCTTCAAGAGACATGTTGCGTAAATTTTTGATATTTATGCCACCTTGCCCGATAAGTTCTTCAGGAGTACAAGGCTTAGTTGCGGCTTGTACTATTTCGGAACTTAACAGGCAATCTAATCTAAAAAGATTGCGCCCACCTGCAACTAGCGTTGGTTTAATTTTGCCTTGCTGCACATAAAGTTTAAAAGTTCTGTGAGGAATGCCAAGAAGATTAGCAGCTTCTTTGGAGGTCAAGAGCTTTTCTGACATAGTATTATCAACTCCATTCTTGACACCAACGGAGTTGTTTGGTATACTTGTACACGAAGAGACGCCACCGTCGGTGTTACTATTATTGATTTTGTTATCATTATTATTGTAACACGAACCAGCGTCTTTTTCAATGCCTTTTTTTAAAGTTTTAGTGGCGTGAGCTATTACAGTCTTGACAGCTTCGGCAAATTTTTCACGATTCGCGACGAGATAATCATTAACGTCTTTATAATCGCCGGTAATATTGGACACAATGTAAGGAAAGTTAATTGCAGCAAGTTCTTTCTCAAGCCATTTAGAAGTTTTTTGACCTGCCTCGTCGTTATCAAGCACAAGAACGAATATTTTGGTGTTGCATTCCATTTCAGGATTTTTGAGCCTGTTAATCAACATCTCCTTATTGCTTGTGCTGCCGAGTGCAAGAGCATTGTAACCAACTTCATAAATGCTCATTGCATCAATCTCACCTTCGACGACGAAAGTTATTTCTTGTTCCAGTGCAGCATCGGTATTAAACATTCTGACCGAGCTTACTTTGAGTTTTGTGTATCTTTTTTCAAGGTCCGGCACTATTTCGCGAGTATCACGAGCAAGGTAACTGAAGCGGCTTGTAGGAATAATCAAACGTGGCGAGGGCTTGCTATATCCGCCCACAGGATTAATCCAACTCTTGTCAAAGCCAAGTTTGAAGTGTTTAGCGGTTTCAAGTGATAAGCCACGACGTTGCCAGTAGTCAGTTTCTTCAAGGTGTTTTTCGGCCTCTCTGAAAAAACCGCTCTTTATGTAGTCAGTTTCTTTTACCCTTTTTCTTACAGGCGTTGGTGGTGGTGTTGCCGGTTTTGGAGCCGGTTTATTCTTGTAACTGTCGCCTTCTTTATCGTCATAACGGATTCCGATTTGGTCTGCGCAATATTTGACGGCTTCATAAAAATTGTAATGATTAGCTTCTTGGACGGCCTTGATAACGTCGCCCGCAAAATCACACTTGAAACATTTAAGTACATTAGGTGTAGGAGTTTCACGAAGTCCGTCGCCGTCTGAACCACTACCATTACCACAAAGAGGACAGACGACGCCTTTACCGGAACCGTCAGTCGGTAACACTTCACGCCAACGGGATTTAATTTCTTCTATGATATGTTCCGGAATGCCCATTACTGCTCACCGCCCTTGATTCGTTTCGTGATGATATATGCACCGGTCTTTCTAAGTGATGGAAGTACTTCGCTTGTCACCCAATCGGTGAACGCTTCAGCGGTTGGTAAAGTTGAACCAAAAATCAATTTGTACAAGCCAGCTTCGTCAATCAAAGTGATCCTATTTTCAATGCCTGAACCCACGTTTTTCAAGGGGTGGTCTGGCACCACCCTATTTGTGACGCGGTTTCTGTCAACTAAAATTTTGTGATTGTCTCTAACATTTTGTTTTAAAGCATTAACTGTATCTTTGTAACCGAGAGCTTTGGCAACATCACGACCAACAAAACAAGGAGCGCCATCAATAAGGACAGAACGAATATTTTTTTCGCTCAATGCATCAGTAAAATCAAAAGTCTGTAATTCGGACATATGATCAGCATAAAACTCATCAATAATAAAATCGTGCAAAGCATTACTGAGAGATTCAGCCCAGTTGGCGACATTAAGCGGAGCCGCTTCAGCAAGACTCATATAATCGACGATTAGTTTAGTCTCTTTGTAAGTATGAACAGGAACGAGAAGGTTTTTATTGTAATGTGCGCAAATGAAGTGAATTGGTATAAATTTTTTTGCAGAGTAGGAGATGAATCTCAGGGACATATCAATGCCACGAGCAGTGTTGTGGAAAAGTTCGCTACGGAAAAAGAAGGGATTGCTACCGACATTGATGATATTAATGGAATGCTCGTACTTATAATTTCCAGAGACGGTTTGGAAGTAATGATAAGATTTGATGTCAGAATCAGAAATTACGTGGACAATAGCGTTTTCCGGCAGTTCGGAAGGCTTAAACCTCAACTTTTTATAAATTTGCATAAAAAATACCTCCAATGCTTGACACGAAGGAGGAATTTTGTTATACTTACTTATATGTAGCAAGCAAACAAAAGCCTCCCGCGTGCCATTTATGTGATTTTTAATTGTATGTTAATAATAGCATATTAAGCGGCAGGTGTCAATATAGAACTGTAAAGTCGAGCAGAAATGTTCGGCATTTTAGTTTGCAACTATTGACGATGATCTACTGTTTTGCCAGGCTTGAGTAAAAGCAACTGTCTCTTTTATCTCCTGCCACTTGTGATACCCCCAGCCTTTTTTATACTCACAGACTTCAGCGATGTGTTGGCAATCTTCGAGAGATTTAGCGTAGTTGAGTGCTTGCATAGCCGCCCAATATTGCTTATAGCCTTTTCTTTGGGCAATAATCAGGAACTCTTCAATCGTTGTCGGCTTGTCGATGATTTTGTTTTCAAGTCTAACATCTTGCTGACTGGCGTCTGTGCTTGAATCGTATATTTTTTCTACTACGCCGTCTTTGTCGTTTTCGATTTCTTGTCTAGGGAATATATAACCGCAGCTGGCACATTTTCGGGCACCGAGAGGTAAAACTGCGTTGCAATGCGGGCAAGTTTTAAACGGTGCCTCTTCTTCATCTTTTTTCTTCTTCTTAATGTTAGGGTCAAGGCTCCAGTCGCGATCAAGATCGATCAGCCCAAAACGCTTGTAATTTTGAACGTGGTCAATGATGACTGCTTTTTTGTTTGGGTTATTTGGATCGGGGCGCATTGAGCGCATTGCCTGCTGAATGTAAAGTGTAAGTGATTTTGTAGGGCGTGTAAGAATGACTGTCTCACAATTTGGAACGTCGAAACCTTCACCGAACAACTCAGCATTGCAGAGGATTTTAATATAACCACTTCTAAAATCCTCAATAATCATTCTGCGCCGGTTTTTTGGCGTTTCACCATCAACGCGAGCGGCAGGTATACCAGCTTCATTGAACATTTCGGCAGTATGCTCAGAATGTTTGACATTGACGCAGTAAACGATAGCCTGTTTACCTGCAGAATATTTGTTGTAGTATTTCACCGCGTCGCCTATAATGTCTTGTTTATCCATCTGGTCAAACATATCATCAGTACGGAACTCGCCAAAATTATCAGTGCGCAGTTTTTTGAAATCAATCGTTGTCGGTGGTGCGTAATAATCAAATTGCGTGAGATTGCCCTGTTTAATGAGATATGTTACTGAAGGACCGACTACCATTGAATCAAATATATCGCCAAGACGAACACCGCCGCGACGTTCGGGAGTTGCAGTCACGCCTAAAAGGTAAGGTTGCCAAGCATCAACGATTTTCTGGTAAGAGTTAGCTAAAATGTGGTGGCACTCGTCGCAAATTAGCAGATCAGGTCTTGGCACAACATTCAGTCTTCTTACAAGAGTTTGAACGCTTGCAACTTGAACAGGCAGATCGTAATTTTTTTCAGAACCAGCGGCAATTATGCCGTGTTCAATTCCGAGATCATAAAACGCTGATGAAGTTTGCTCAATGAGTTCTTGACGATGTACCATAAACAAAACTCTTTTGCCATTTTCGGCTGTCTCTTTAGCCATCCAACCTGTAGTGATGGTTTTGCCACTACCGCAAGGCATAACACCACAGACGCGACGCCTACTTTGCTTGAATTGTTCGCGAATCTTGTCAATAAACTTGCGCTGGTAGTCTCTTAGTTTAATTCTCATTAAATCATCTCCTAGAATAGTGTTAATTGTCCAAACGGTAAATTATTTTCAAATTCAATTTTCTTGCAAAAGCGTTTATAATTTCCGTCAATTACTTCAATTTCTATAACCTCAATACCGACTTTGGACAAATCGTCCCAATAACATACATAAAAGTTAGCTTGCCCATGCTGTTGATAACCAGTTCTTTTAATGGTCGGGCTGTAATGATTGGCATAAAACCATAAGTCTTCAGTTCGGACAATACCCATAAAGATTTTGTTTTCATTGACGACATAAGTCTGAATATGATAGTAGGGACGAGCATAACCATACTTAATTGCCCTGTCTATCTTTTCAAATTCGGTTGTTGAGCCGCTGTCTCGACTAAGTCTTATTGTGAAGGAGCGGTAGGGCGTTGAATATTGAATGCGACTTGCAATAGGTCTTAAATTAATGCCGTCAGTCATATAAGCGTCCATGCCTGCATACATATCAAAATTTTTCGAGTTCACGTCATTTTTTGCATTTTCAAGCTCGAAGAATTTGTTTTTAGGGTATGTGAGCTTGAGAGCAGGCAGGACGTATTTTTGATAATCAGAAGCGGTCTTGCCCATACTTTGAGGGAAGTAGTCAGGCAAGCGTGCACCCCCTATCGACTGCTATTTTGGCATTATCAGGGCTAATCTCGAAGCCAAATGCCTTTCTGCCAAGTTTTGCAGCGGCAAGTAAGAATGTGCCAGTACAAGCGAACGGATCAAACACAGTATCGCCTCCTTTTGTTGAATGCCTTATGAATCTTTCGGCAATTTCATCCGGCTTTTGCCAAGTGTGATAACGATTGCCAAGCCTGCCGTCGGGAGCGTTAATATCTTGAACTGCCCACTGTTCGTTAGTGATAGGGCAATCAAGATTAGGAGCGTCAAGACCGCGATAGAATAGGCATGCTTGATAATTTTGCTTGTAACGGTCTTTCGGGTTGTTGCCAAGAGTATTGCGGTAAGTCCAAATAAGCACTTGAATCAATTTGAGATGTTCGGGTGGAGTGATATTAAGATAAGCCCGCAATTCATCAGGATATGCGCCAATAAAGATGTAAGCAAAACCGTCACGGCGAACATATTTAAGGGCGTTAGGCAGCCAAGATTGAGCGAACTCGTCGATATTGTCAACGTCGGTGCTGTAAGGTGGGTCAGTCAGTAGCAATTTGTAAGGTTCGTCGGGTATAAAACCAATCCCGTTATTCACAAAGAGAGTAGGTTTTTTGACAACTTCAACAACTTGTGCGGCAATTTCAGCTTTAGCGTCCAGTAACTCTTTGAGTTTTTTAATCTCTTTACGAGCCTTTTCAAGTTTGTTGGCAGTTTCATCACTTTGCTTTTTAAAGTCATCAGCTTGACGCTCTGCAGTGTCTTGACTTCTAGCAAGAGCAATCTGCGCCTCTACAAGAGCGTTCTTGGTGGATTTATAGTCATCAGGTTCGACTGTAGGTCTCTTTTTGAGTTCTTCGTTGAGCTCGTCAAGTTGCTTGCTTAAGTCTGAAATTTCACGCTGGTGCTCATCATTCAGCTTTTGGATAGCTGCCTTGCTATCTTCTCCTGCCTCAAAAAGTGATTGTTGGTGCTCTTTGTCGGCAGTTTCAAGTTTAGACTTATAATCCGCAATTTCTTCACGGAGCTGCTTAATGGTCATATCAGCAACGGCTTTACCTTCTTTTGCCTTTTCTTCAATGAATTTTTCGGTTTCTTCAGACGAAGGCAGAGATAACATTGCAATCATTTGCGATGAACCAAAATGAGCAACGTTGCTCGTTTTGCTAAAACGTTCAGCCACATTCATAAATCTTTCTGCCGTGTGACGACTCAACTGGAAATTTTCTTGAAGCCACTGCTGCCATTTACCGTGTGCAACTATTGACTTTGCTTGAATAAGCCTTTTGCCGACTTCGATAATGTTTTGAGCGGTCTGCCCAAGATAGAAGTTAATTTCGACCTCTAACTTTGATAGAGTTGTTAATTCGTGCATATCTCTTCTCCTTTCTTATTTGCCTTCAAGCTGGTAAGGTCGGAGCGAGATTTTAGTTGACATTGTTACCACTTCCTCAGTCACATCCTTCCATGCTTGACGCGGTCACGTTCTTCAGCGCGTTTAGAATCATTCCAAGAATCAAGAGTACCTGACAAATACCCGGTTATTCTACGGATCCGCTCGAATTTTTCGCCGTGAAGTTCGTAGTCGACATCAACCATACCGTCATCGCAAAGAG
>CALFJB010000012.1 GCA_937877565.1 uncultured Selenomonadales bacterium
TGCCAGAAAATTTGAAGGCAAAAAAGTTTGTCCTTTTGATATTTGCGGTACAAGCTCTAAACTTCTTTCGACGCTTGACGAAATGAAAAAAATCTTCCCGTCATTTTATCCCGCTGATGAAGTTGCTCAAATTTTAGGCGTTACTGAAATGGCTTTAACCAAATGGCGTGATAGTGGAATTTTTATCGAAGATTTGCAAGACCACGAAGGTAATTTTTGGTACAGCGCCGACCGCGTTTTTTCACTCAAAAAAGACCTTGACGCGCAGTCCACCGACATTAATTTCGGCGCCGATGATTGGGAGAATATTCAACCTAAATTTGGTGTTGACCCTAATTCCGACGCGCAGATTGATTTTATTGATGATGTTTTAACACCTTCCATTTCCGACGCTGATATTTCAGAAATTGCCGCTATGTCGAAAACCGAGCGCCGTAACCTGTGCTTACTAATTAATCAACTTGACCTGCGCAAGGTTTATCCACTTGACCGGCAACATAAAGGTTTTGTCTGTCCTATTTGCCAAAATGGCAGTGGAAGCACCGGCGACGGTATTTCTGCACGTCAAGATACCGACAAATACGGCAATGATTATCTTTACCACCATTGCTTTAAATGCGGAAAATTTGAAGGCAAGCTTACCAACATTATTTCCAAATTGAATCATTTCCAGTCACGCGACTTTTTTAAGCTTTTAGCTATTGGGAAGAAAATCATTAAACGCGCTGATACCGCCGATGTACAACAACTTCCACCGCTTGATTCTTCCAAAACTTATTCTGACGAAGAAAAGCAAAAGATGCGCCGCTTTATTCTTGACGCCATTAAAAATATTGAATTCTTGCCGGTTGAGGATAGGCGAGGTTTATCACTTGATACCTTGCGACATTTTTATTGCGGCTATGTTCCTTTGTGGCGTCACCCTAAAGTTCCAAATGCGCCGGAAACTCCACGCCTTATTATCCCCAATTCCGATTGGACTTACAACGCAATTTTACCACTGCGCCTTCGTCATAAAGTTGAGAAAAAATATTGGAAGGGAAATGCCGGTACTAAATTTACTTTCAATTTCGACTCCATTTCTACCGACTCTATCAATATTGTTGTCGAAGGCGAAATTGACGCGATGTCCATTTATCAAGCTACCAA
Source organism: uncultured Selenomonadales bacterium (assembly GCA_937877565.1). GTDB lineage: Bacteria > Bacillota > Negativicutes > Selenomonadales > Selenomonadaceae > Quinella. The sequence goes on from CALFJB010000012.1 coordinate 1,150, forward strand.
TGGCAAATATAATGTCGTGGCTTTAGGCGGTGTTTCAAACGGCGATAAACTGATTCAGGCACTTAATGATAAATTTCCGGCTGATACCCGCATTGACTTTCAATTTCTGATCTTGCTTGATAACGATAACGCCGGAAAATCTGCCGCTAAAAAGTTGACTGCAGACTTAATCAATAATGGCTACCCCGCCGTTTTCAGCTTTTTGTCTACTGGCACTGAAAAGGTTGATGCTAACGATATTTTGATGAATGACGGCGACGCCGCTTTAAAGGCTATCCTTGAAAATATTATCGCCGACGCGCAGGACAAATTTTCTCAAGCACGGGACAATATTTTGACAATCAATGTTGATTCTGATAATGATAATTCCAATGATGAAATAACTGCTTTAAAAGCCTTGCCACCTTCCGCCGAGCGTAACCAAAAAATTATCAAGGCTATTAACGACAAACTTTATCTTATCCCTCAACGCAAACGCGCTCATATGCAATGGATAGCCGATTCGATTCAGGAAAATGCAGATTTAATTTTTGAAAATGACCCTAATTTGGACGGGCTTGTTGCTTATAATGAATTTTACCACCAGTACACTTTTTTAAAACCCGTTAATTGGCGTGAAGGTAATTGCACCGGCGAACAGTGGACGGACGCTGACGATAAAAAGTTGCGTCGTTATCTTCAGAAAACCTATCAAAACTTCAAAGGCGCTGAATTAATCGACAATAATTTTACTTATTATTCCGACCAAAATTCTTTCCACCCAGTTGAGCAATATCTTGAAAGTTTACATTGGGACGGTGTACACCGCGCCGAAACTTATTTTTCTAAATTCCTCAATATCGACGATACTCCGTACACCCGCGAAATTACTTTGAAGTGGTTATTGGGCGCTGTCAGCAGAATTTATCACGAAGGTTGCGACTTCCAATTTGCACTTGTACTTCACGGCAAACAAGGTATTGGCAAAGGTTATTGCCTTAGGATGTTAGGTAAAAAATGGTACGTTGCCTTAACTGAGAGCCTTGACGATTCGCACGCGCTTGACACCATAGAGCGCGGATGGATTATCGAAATTGCAGAATTGGCGGCTGGACGTAAAGCGGAATTGAACGCCCAAAAAGCTTTTCTGTCAAATAACGCCGACACCCGCCGCCGAGCGTGGGGCAGACGCGCAGAAACTATACCGCGCCATTGCGTTTTTGCCATTTCCGTCAATGACGAACATTTTTTGCGCGACTTAACCGGCAACCGCCGTTATAAAATCCTTGAAAGTCACAGCGCACAAAACGAAATTGTCGAAGGCTTAACCGATGATTATGTTGACCAGATTTGGGCTGAAGTTTTTCATATCTATCAAGAATTGTTCAAAGACGGCTTTAACGACCAACTTTTACGATTGTCACGGGAAGTTGACCTGCAAGCAGATGAAATTGCAGAAAAACACCTGCAAGATGACGGCTTGCAAGGCGAAATTGAAGCCTTCCTTGATAAACCCATTCTCCCAGATTTTATTTGGGAGCGTTTAACAAAAGAGGAACGCAGAAAATTTTTTGTCGACGGGCATATTATTTTTCCAGATTATGAATTAAACAGCAGGATTCGCAGTCAAATTAAATCGCCTAAAAAAGCTCAGGAACTTATTAACCAAATAGACGATTGGATTCGCGACCGTGATAATCTTGTACGTCGTGATGAAATCAAAACCAATAATGGTATTAGTTTTGTACAGCTTACTTTTTATGGTACTGTTCAACGTGAATCAACCTGCGCCGCTGAAATTTTCAATGAGTGTTTCGGGAACGACAAAAGAAAATCTACCAACAGAATCAATGAGACTTTGACGCACTTAAAAAATTGGAAACGCGAAGAAAGACAGGCGAAAAATTTTGCGGGCGCTTATGGTAACCAAAAAAATCAATACCGGCGCGACTTTTCGGCTACTCATTCAGATAGTTGAGTCCAAAAACTTTTTGTAAAATATCACACTGATATTTTTGACTACCGACAATTTACGCAGATGATTTTTTGTATTTTTTTTTTTTTTTAGAGGAGCAAAAATGGTAGAAGGCCTTCTACCAAAGTGCATAGCCCGAAAAGCAAGGTATAATGCGGTTTTTTTTTTTTTTTTGGTAGAAATGGTAGAAACGGTAGAAGACATCTAGTTGAGTTTTTTTGACGCGACATAAAAAAAATTTTGACGCGACATAAAAAAAAAACGTATGTACGTTAGAAAAACTCTATATAAATAGCTTCTACCGTTTCTACCAAAACTAAAAAAAAGCCCGAAAAACCGCGCCACACCTTACTTTTTTTGGTAGAAAGCCTTTCTACCATTCTTTCTACCATTTTTTGAAAATAAAAATCTGCGTAACCTGTACGGGCAGGGGGTAAGAAAATCTCTAGAGAATGAAGAAAGTAAAGCGCGCCCCCCTATCACGCAAAAAAATCTGTTTTCAAACAGAGGATATAACCTTCCAAAAAGCAAGGTGTATCAATAGAAAACGCAACTTTGATTTGCCGGAAAATCAAAAAGTCATTGCAGAAAAAATACGCGGCGTGATAAAATATTTTTCGCTCAAAGGAGAGTGTGAAAAATGCCGAAAACGAAAAACGCCTTTGCACTGCGAGATTTTGACGAGGAAAGAATATTGCAACGCCCGTATTTCAGGCAGTTCAATCTACCAAAGGCTACCGACGCCGAAATAATGAAGTCGTTGCAAGTTGCTGATACCGATTCGGTAGAAAATATGGAAAAAAAAATGTCGACGATAGAAAAAATCCTCGACAAACTTGTAGATTATCATCATTTTACAGGCAGACATTTAAAAAGATTGAGTAGATGTCGATTTGCGAAAACGTACCCGCAAAGAAATGATGAAATCGTAGTCAAAGATTTTTCGGCGGAAATCAAAACTGCAGAGCTTATTAAAAAAGTCAGTGTGCTTGAGGAATCTACCGAAAAAGTTATACAAAAAAAATATCGCACAGATTTTACTGCACGATTGAAATATTACCGAAAGGCGTCAGGAATCACTCAAAAGGAATTGGGGGAAATGGTGAAGGTGAGTCCAACTGTCATATCGCGATACTTAAACGGGGAACGCGAAATGCCATTGCACACGATGATAAGGACAGCAAAGGCGTTAAATGTATCTCTAGATAAATTGATGATTGGGAACGACTAAATAATTGCCACAAAATTACCATATTGACAACAGTTTTATAGGGTGGTATAATTGCCGAAATGGTAATTATACTTTTTTTATTGGAGTGATATTAAATGGCAAATCCAAATTGCAGTTTTATCTTGCAGGAGGAAACATTAAACAATCTTCGGATTTTGTCACGCTTAAGCGGAAAATCCATCAATCAAACTGTAAATCAAGTTTTGGAAGAATTTGTTGCAAAGTTTTCTGCGGAAATTTCCGAATTTGAAAATTTTGCGCAAACTGCCGCGCGTAAAGTGCAGGAAAAAATTACCGGCGAAAATGTCAGTAAGATTTTTGTAAAATGGATACACACGGACAAAAAGCCAATGCTTGCCGCCTTCATTTCCGACAAAGTTTTATGTACGGTTGAAATTGATGAAGTCGACAAAGGAGCGGCAACAGATTTTCTCAACGGCGTATTTCCGGCAATCGGCAACAATGCTTACGAAATCCAATTTGGCGAAAAACTTATTGTAATCACGATCGGCGAGCAAACACTGCGACAGAATTTTAGCAACGCAAAAACGGCAGAAAAAATTGCCGCCTTCGTCGATGATGTTATCGAGCAAACAACGAAACAGGCATTTCCTTCAAGGAGTGTTATGTAAATGGATATTCGAGAATTGTATGAAAAACGCGCTAAACATTGGGAAAAGATGAAAAACTTTCTTGATAAACACACGCAAAGCGACGGGTTAATTTCCGTTGAGGATAGCGAAACTTACGCAAAAATGGAACGCGACTTTGATTTAATGACGGCGAATATTGAGCGTTATGAACGTCAAGGGCGAATTGAAGGCGAATTGAATAAAATAGTTCCGTCGTACACCATAGGCAACAAAGGCAAATATCCAATCAGCGATTTAGCAGCGGGAGCAAATTTTATGAATGATTATCACAGAAATTTTTTGGAAGCAGTGAGAGGAAATTTCCGAAATGACGCGGCGGGTTATCTTCGTGAAGCGATTGACTCACAAGGCGGCTATCTTGTACCTACTGAAATGAATGAAGCGATTGTTACGAAGTTGACACAAGAAAATGTAATGCGTCAACTTGCAACCGTTATCACTACGGAGAGCAAGCACAAAATCCCGATTTTGGCAAGTCAACCTTCCGCTAGTTGGATTGGTGAAGGGCAAGAAATCCCGCTGAAAGACGAAAATTTTTCACAGATTGAATTGGACGCATACAAATTGGCGGCAGGTACAAAAATCAGCAACGAACTTTTAGCTGATTCTGCCTACAATTTGGAAGATTTTTTTGTTGAAGAATTTGGAAAAAGTTTAGCGGCGGCAGAAGAGGACGCATTTTTAAACGGCGGTACAGATTCAGATACAAGCAACCGCCCAACGGGAGTTTTAGTTTCCGTTGATTCAGACAGTTTTGTTGCGTCGTCAAGCAAGAATCAATTTGATGTTGATGATTTGATAAATTTGGTGTACAGCCTGCCGAGACCCTACCGACAAAGTGCTTGTTGGCTGATGCACGATTCATATTTACAAAAAATACGAACACAAAAAAGCGATTATCAGTATTTTTGGACACCTTCAATAGTCGAAGGCGAGCCGGAAAAACTTTTAGGTTATCCCGTTTACACAAGCGCATATATGCCGTCGGCGCCGACGGCACAAAACGCCGCCGGAAAACCGATTTGTTTGTTCGGCGATTTTTCGAGGTATTACATTGCGGATCGTGGAACGCGAACTTTCAAACCACTGTATGAACTTTTTGCAATAAGTGATTTAAGCGCGTTTTTGATGATTGAACGAGTTGACGGAAAATTAATTGACAAAGGCGCAATGCGTTTACTCAAATACAAAATTTAGGAGGAAAAAAAATGGTAGAAAAACTGTACAACGCAGATGCCGACCAGTACATTTTTATCGACGAGGACAACGCCGAAAATCTTATCAAACTGGAAAAAGACGACGCGGAAAATTGCGACATTTTGATTGACGCGATGGAGAGCGGCGACTTTGAAAGCCAAGTTGAAATTATGATTGGTGCAACGAACAAAAATGCGGCAGTCATCATCAAAGGCAAAGACGGCGGCGAAGATTTTCACGTAGTCAGAGCAGATTTTTCCGACTTCGATATAGCGAAAAAAGTGAAAGCATTTTTAATTGCGTCATATATCGACGAGTAAGAAACCAATGCAAGGCAACGTTTCCGGCGAATCGGTAGACGTTGCCCTTTTAAGGAGAGCAGTATGAAAATTTACTACAATTCAATTTTCCGGCAGTTTATATTTGTGGCATATTTAAACCCGACCAAAAGAATAATGGACGCGATAGTTGTGGAAAATGAAAACGACTTTACAAGCGCAATTTCGCTTGTAAAATTTTTAAAAATCCAAAAAGCAAAAATCGTAGATGTTACGACAGAATGCGACGCCGCCGGAAAAATACTTATAGCGATAGACATAAAGAGCGCGGACGGCGGAAATTCACGTTGCGGCGCAGTATTTTCTAATCAGAAAACAGCCGACGATTTTTGCGAATTTATCAAATATGTATTTAAGGATTGAAACAAATGCTTACTGAATTAGATAACCAAATTGTCGAAAAAATTAATAACTTGCAAAAACTTGAAACCGAAATTAGGCAATATGAAATTGAAGCCGTTGATTTGAGAAAACAGGCGGACAAAATGCATTTCCTTATAAAGTGCAACCGCGACAGAATCAAAGAATTGCACGCGGAAATTTCAAAACTTTACGCCGAAAGAGTGCAATCAAGGAGTAAATAAAAGCCAAAAGTCAGATTGTTAGGAACGCTATTTTTCCTGCCTAAAGGTATGTCACAGGTTGACGGCAACATTATCAAAAAAATTTTGGATATTCGAGGCTATGAATTGCAACAACTGAACGTCCAGGAAGAAATTTTGAACGCTGAAAAAACTATTAGGAACCTGCGGGCGCGGGAACAATATTTGAAAGAAACAATACGTCAGGAGCAGGACGAACTTTTCAAATTGTACGATGATAAAATTCTGCATTGTACGGTAGGTTTTAACCGTTGACAAATTCCTTTCTTTATCACCGACGCAGATTTGACTGCGCAGGCAATGTCGGTACAAGAATATGGCAAGGTTTATTTTTGGCAAAAAAAAATAAGGCTTGATTTTCCAAACCCTGCCTTGCCTTGCCATACTTGACCACCGCCCAATGATATTGTAAAATATCTTCATAAAATAAAACCAAATAATGACGCGAAGTCAAGGGGCTTTTTTCTATACCCGCTTGTAATTTTAGCAAGAAAACGACAACGCGTCAAGGAGGAGTGATGAAATTGATAGACAAAAATGCGCCGTTGCGTTTTCAGTTTTTAACTTTGCAGGAAGTTGAAAACGAAGAATTAAACCGCGATGATAATGTTTTGTACATTGTCGACGATGACGGCACGAACTGCGCTTGCGTTGAATTTCAAACGCGAAATTGCGGCAATGTTAAGGCGCTTACACGTTTTCTTGACCTCTACCGGCAAGCTGAAAAAGCAAAACTTTTGACTGTTATTTCTACCACGAACGCCAATTAGACCGTTTCCACTACATTTACATTAAAGCACGTATGGAGGATACAATTATGAATTTTGATTCGGATACCGCGTCCATCACGCCGCCCATAAACGATGATGTTCCAGACGCGCAGGTAATTTTTGACAAAAAAAAATTATCCTTTTATAATAATGCCGTAAATTTTAATAAAAACGAACTTGAAAGTTCGGCGGACTTTCATTGTCATTTTACTAGTGGCGGTGGAAATT
>CALFJB010000013.1 GCA_937877565.1 uncultured Selenomonadales bacterium
TTTTTTTAGCCTCGCAGAGCTCGTACCTGCCGTAGGCAGGTATAACGAGATATACCTGTCCTACAGATAAAAGCCGAATTGAACAATTATCGTTCTCTATCTCCCTCGTCCCTCGAAAAAAAAAAGCAAAAAAATAAGAGTTTGGGAGACCGAACTTGTGCCATACTTCCTTTATCAATTTAAAGGAGGTATCCATATGAGTTATCAGCAACTCATTGCCGGTAAGGTAAAACTAAACGGACTGGAAGGTCTTCGTCGTCATCTTCAAGAGCGTGAGCACGTTAAGACTAATCCTAATATTGACCTGTCCCGCTCGCATCTGAATTATTGCATTGAAGAGTTTCTCAGCACTACGGGCTTGAGCGCGGCGAACATCACTCTAAGAAATATCTGCCATTACAGCAATTCAAAGCTCAGCAAGTCAAAATCAAAGCTCAACTTTTCGCCGATGATTTACACCTCGCTGACATTAGTCACCAAAAAATCGAGGAAGCAGACAAAGCTGCTCATTTCCCTTCTAAAGGCTTTATTTTCACTTCGGAGGACAGAAATAACATTGAACTTCCCATCAAGCATTACCTCTACTTAAAGAAGAGCAGCGAAGAAAGTAGCAAAATGGCGGTTACTATCCACGTTCTAAAAGACGACAACCGACAGTTGAAACATGATGAATTTCAAGCCCGCTCCGACTTAAATTATTTTCTTCGTCAACTAAAAGAACTCGAAAAGGAAACCGCTATTTACACTGCCATTCCTAAAGCTTGGCGAAAAAATATCGACCGCCAAATTGACAAGCTTCAGTTGACTTTTTCCGCTTATTGCCACGACCTTCATCGCGCTACTGTTCGTACCTTCCTTGCTACCAAAGGCGATTTCAACCGTACCGAGCGCATCTTGCACAATTTTATCCTCAGCACCGGTGTCGAAGACACCGACAAATATATCCACGACGTAATTCGTGCCGCTGTTCGTCAACACAAGAAAAATATTCAGCCGTCCATTCCGCCATCGTCGTGGAAACCTCCAAAACCTGAAGAGACTGACTATAAAAAGCCCGACGAAACTGGCATTGTTCATCTTCAACTTTCTCGCGTTCCAGATATTAACTGGGACATGATTAACTGGGATTTGCTTTCCTCTCTTGAAAAAGAAGAAATTCGAGAAAAAATTGCTCTTGCTCGTTGGCTTTAATTCTTCGTCTTCATTTTCGACAACTGTGAAATCAAGAACTCATTTGTGCCCAGAATGGGCACAAATAGGTGAAAGTAAGAACAAAGTTTTTCCTGCGACAAATATTTGAACTCCTTCAAGTCTTATGCTACAATAAGCAAAATTTTTAGAAGGAGATTCCATAACGCAATAAAGGCTCTACAACGTCTTGCAAACATTGCAGAGCTCTTCAAGTGAATGCCGAATTCATTTGAAAACCCGTAGGCTTCATTGCCACTGACAAACTACATCAGCTTGCTCTATTATACGCTAGCTTTGTAGCTTTTTCAAATAGTTTATCGGAAATTGAAGACGACATTCACGAGAAATTGTGTTTGTCGTCTTTTACTTTTTGGGAGGCTGATTATTTATGAACAAAAATTTTATGAACGGCGGAACCAGCAACATTTACACCGCAGTCGCAACTTCCACACCCACACCGTTGCCGCAATTTGGTAGGAAAGCCCGCATTGACATGGCACTGACATTTCTTAATTTACTTTTCGGCGCAGTAATGGAACGCGTATTCGGCTATCTCTGGACGAAACAGGACAAAGCAACCTATCCCTTCGCTGTTTCATCCCCCGACGAGCGCATAACTATGGCTCTTAAAGCTATCGAACTTAACGACGAGGGCAAAGATGTTTATGTTGGTGTTAATCTGATGAATGAGCCACCAGCTCGTAATACACGCGTAAAAGCCGAATATGTGACTTTACAGACGGCGACCGTTGCCGACATTGATATTCTCGGCGGAGAACACACTGACCCGAATAAATATCCGGCAGACTTAGAGGCAACAAAAGGATTTCTGCCCTTCCCTGTATCGCTGACGGTCGACAGTGGCTATGGTCTGCACCCATATTGCATTTACTCCGAGCCAATAGTTATCACTGCTGAAAATCGCTCGACTGTCACTGAGCGCAACAAAAAATTTATCAGCGTGATTCGTGATAGAGCAGGGAAATTTAAAAAAGCAGTCGACAGCGTGCATGATTTGCCTCGCGTGTTGCGTATGCCTGGTACCTACAACTACAAGTGCGGCAGAGAGAACGCTCCTCTATGTCGGCTAATTGAGTTTTCTGACGTGCGTTTTACCCCTTCCAACCTTGACGAAAAACTTAGCGAAATTTCCCCCGCAAAGAAATTGAAACAGGGGCAGGGCGACGCTGTTCTCATTTACCAATCTACCGATTCTCGCGATTTTGACACTTGGCGAGCAGGTAAAATGCTCGAAGTTATTCCTGTTGCCGCTCTCAGCCGCGACGAGTGGATTCAAGTCGGCATGGCTCTCAAAAACAATGGCAACGACTGTGCCGAGTGGGAACTGTGGAGTCGCCCCGATAACCGATACAAGCAAGGCGAGTGCGAAAAACTCTGGCAAGGCTTTCACGGCTCCGGATTAACTATCGCCACTATTTGCGATATTGCCGAACATTACGGTTACAACGCTAAGTCCGTTTACGACGAGTGGTGTAGCTTACATCCCGAATTCAAAAGCAAAGTGATTCATCGACCTGTGTCAGCAAACAACGACGGCGAGGAAAAATTTGTCTGGACGCAGGACATGATTAAATCTTGCCCCGTAAATTTGCGCTTGCCCAGCAATTATCTTTTCAATCACAAGGGAATTACTCTCGTCGTTCCGCCTAAAAAGGACGGTGACAATCCGAAATATGTCTGCGCCGCTCGCACACCTATCATTCCGACTAAAATCTTCCGCGAACCTAAACAGAACACATTCACGTACGAAATCGCAACGTTAATTCGCGGCGTGTGGCGTACTACTGAAATTGCCGGCAGAGCTTTAGCCGATCCGCGCTCAATTATAACCCTTGCCGATAGCGGAGCACTTATAGACGAACCGAAACTCATCTGCCGCTTTATAAATGCCGTCATCAGCTTGAACCCCAACCTGAACGAAATCAAAGCATACGACCAACCTGGCTGGCATGACAATCAGTTCATTTATCCGACTGGCGGTAAAGATTATGTCGTTCGTCGTGCCGGATTTAACTACGCAGAAGAATTTGCCACACGCGGAGACCCTGACGTTTTGAAAACTGCTTTTCTTGAGGCTTGTCAAAAGGGTGGAGCCGTTGCTCGCGTATATTTTGGAACCGCACTTTTATCCGCTCTCGTTCAACCCTTGAACATTCTCAACGCGCAAATCCAACTCAACAGCAAAAGCGGCGGCGGGAAAACCGCTCTTGCAAAATTAGCTGCCGCTCTCTTCGGCAATCCTCGCGAACTTATCCGCACTTTCGGAGCTACTGAAAAGAATCGTCAAGCTGTTGCCGCTGCTTACAACGACCTGCCCAACTTTTTCGATGAAATGGAGACGATGAGCGGCAAACGCGCTGAGGAGCAACTTTCCCAAATGATTTACTCCTACGCTGAAGGTAAAGGCAACCAAGCTCAAAAGCGTGATGGTACAGCAAGACAGGCTTTCAGATTTTACGGTGCACGCCTTATGACTGCCGAACGTCCTATCCTCAAAGAAAACGATTTACGCGGAGCTTATAAACGCCTTGTCCAAATCCGTTGCCCCAAACTTTTTGAAGACCAGTTCGCCGCTGACCTCCACTTCATCGCAGAAAATAATTTCGGATACTTCGGTAAATCGTGGACAGAGTTCATTCCCACACGCTTAAAAGAAATTCAAAAAATTCTCGGCGGTTTCGGGAAAATCTTCGCTGAAAATCCTCAAAATATTGAACCGACTCAATTAAAGACCGTGACATCCGCTTTCATTGCCTTGCAATATTTTTTAATCTGTATCGGGGCACAAGCCGTCTTCGACGATGTTGCCGCTGCCCGCGATATTAAAGAAATTATTAAGCTGTTGCCAACCAATGCAGAAATTGATGACACAGCGAGAGCGATTGCGAGCTTGAGCAGTTATGTTGCCAGTCACGAGAAATCTTTCATGCGCGACTCGGAAGACAATGACACAGGCAAGACTATCGAAATTGGCTCTTGGGGCACCGTTTGCTCCGGCAAAATTTTCGACACAGGCGAGGTGATTTTCTTTCCGACAGAGCTTAAGCGAATTTTGGAAGACGAGTTGCACTTTGCCAGTGTGGAAAAACTTGTTGCCGAGTGGAAAGAACAAGGCAATATCCTCATAACCGACAAAGGGCGCACGACGCATACAATCAGATTAGGCGGTAAGACTCCGCGTGTGTTCCATTTCAGAGCCAACATTATCACTATCGGCACTGATTCCGCAGAAGCTAAATATTACGCGGAACTTGGGGCTTTCTAATGATACAGCGGCGGGGCTGTTGCCGCTTGTGTTGCCAAGTGTTGCCGGAGTGTTGCCGGTCATTGGCAACACGGAAAATGGCGTAATGGCGCGAAAAACTAAGGTAAAAATATGTGTGTTGCCGATGTTGCCAAATATTATATATTCTCTCTATGCGTTTCGTTTTTTTTTTTCTTCTCTCTCTCTCTCTCCTGTGTCATTTTTTTTTTTTTACAAGTTGTATTTTCTCGCGGCAACAGCGGCAACAGCGGCAACATGGCGTAATTACGCCATCGGAGCGGCAACATTAGCGGCAACAAAAACTGACGAGTTGGCAACAAAAATCTGGGGTTTATGCAGGATAAATCGCGTCATAAAGCCATTTATAGAGTGTTGCCAATAGGAAAGTGAGCGGCAACACTTAAGCGGCAACAAAAAACCGAGTGAGTTTTTGTTCACTCGGTTTGTATTTTTTCTTAGAGATTTTTTCGTTACTCTTTTCTCGTTTATGATGAGATATTCTTTACTGCGTTTGCAATTACCCTCATGTTGATTTTTGCATAATGTACGGTTTGACCGTCGCGTTTAAATATTTGATAATTCTCCCACTCTATAGTTTTGTACTTGTCTTTTAAGTATTGTGTTAGGCTTCTTAAGTAGTCGTATTTTCTAGTTGGAGATACTATCTTGCTCAACTCAATCCCTGTGACAGTCAAGGGGTAAATTGGTAGATGGATATTTTCTTGTCTAGTCGATTCACCAATTATTGTGTCATTTCCGTAGATGATTGCGAATTTGCCTGCTGGATTAACATTGGCGTTTAAGCTACTCGTGTTAGAAGTGTTTATTAGCCCACATTCGCCGAGTCGCATAATTTCAAGGTAAGTGAAGTAGTCTGGAGAATTTAATTTTTCTTCGTTTATTATCACTACGTTGTTGCCGATTTCCACTACGTATCCGCATACCTTTTCAAAAAGTTTGGCTTCCTCTGGAGATAATCTGAGTAAGACGTCGAGCGTCCGTTTAGAAAACGTTTTTGGAGTAATTATTTCCCCAGCTAAAATTTTTGCCCACAGGTCTTGCACCTGTTCGTCACTTATTTTGCTTGCGCCTTCAATGTAATATGATAGCCAATCTTCGTTTAATGGTTGTGAGAAATTTTTTTGCGATTCGGCTTGTTCATTTTCTAATGCCTTCTCGGTCTTTTCAAATATTTGCTCTAAGTTCTTTTGTTTTCTTAGCTCTTGTGTTAGAAATCTCATCTGAGTACGTTGTATTAGTTTTTTATCTGTTTCGTTCGTTAGTTCATAAGAATCTTTTGTCTCTAAGCCGGTATTGTTGCTGTGTTGTTTGACTGAATTGGCTTCAAGTAAGAGTTTTCTTTCATTGTCCGTAATAATATTTTGGGGATTGAATATTCCCAGAAATTCTTTTGCTTTTTCTAAAGCCTCCATTGGTGACAATTTAATCATTTCTCCTTAGCTGTTGACTCCATCTGTTGAAGTTGATAATGAGTTTTTCCAAGTACATTCTAACGACAATATCAAAAATAATCAAGGCAAACGATATTAAGGATAGACCATCTGCCAATGTTGAATTCTCATCTATCCAATTCGTAGTGACAATGATAAAGAATGTTATCATTATTATGAAGAGTAAACTACTTTTTGTTTTATGTATTAAGTTTATTTTTCTCGTATAATTCTCGTGAATTTCGTTATACTTATTTGTCGGAAGTGTGCCTTCTCCATGTAATGGTATTTTGGAGATTACATTTTTTTCGGCTTGCTTGTATCCTGATACCAGTGTTTCAAGGATTGATATTGTAGCAAATGCGACCGAACATATAGCACATCCTAAAATTAGTCTACCGCTAAAGGCATAGCCAAATAATCTCGATATACCCACTATCGTGTAGACGATAGCGAAGCAAGTTAAAATAATAAGTCCATAGTCTGTCTTTGATTCCAAGTCAGTCCCCCAGCTTTTGAGCGATGTTATACCCAAAATGAATCTGTGATGTTCTCGTAGTGCCTTAATTTCAGTATGTCGGGCAAATCTGTAACCGACGGAAATTCTTCAGCAATTTCTGCGCAAAGTGTTTCCATCAATTTGTCGCCGACGACTTCAGCATATTTTCCCCGTAATGCCTTTTCGTACCAGTCAACTAAATCCTTCTCTGTAACAACACTTTGGATACGACTGCGCCAACCGATTTGGGTCATGAGCGAAACGATTATGTCTTGCTCGGCATCTTTGCAGACGATTATGATTCGGTTGCTGGAAATGTTGCTCACTATATTTTCGGCAAGTGTCGTATCAAGGCTGAGATGTTTGATTTGAATTGCCACGCCCCAATTTGAATACATATCTAGCCCGCGATCCGCCGCATTCGTAACGCCAACTCTGTAAATCTTGGCGTCCTGCATAAATTTAGGTCGCGTCATATCGAGGCACATGACTTTTTGAGAAAAATCTTTGAACTCGTCCAGAATATCAAATTTGCTCTCGTCCACTGATAATTCTATCTTGAGGTTTAGAGACTCGACTAAGGCAGAAAATAAGGCATACACAACTATTTCGTATATTTTATCCAGACTTCGCTTTAAGCCAGGCTCGTTCCAAAATGAGTTTATGAAATCTATTACGCTAAAGTTGCTTTTATCGGAATCACGGCAATATGACAGAGCATTGAATAATTGATTGTGCTTATTGGTGAATCGACGGTAAATGTAAGCTTCTACAGCTCCGCCGGTCGACAGATTTTCTTGACTCAACGTATTTAGAACTTTAGGCGGTATTGCATTATCGTTAAATAAGTCGTCTTGAAAACGAGCACTGCTCGTACATTTTCTGCCAAGAAGTTGAATGGAAATTTCGTCACGCCAACGCTTACTTTCATTGCGGTATTCTTCCAAATTTAGCGGGTTAATATCTCCGTAATGGCGAATGCGATACAAAATTTCTGCAATTTGAATGGGTTTATAAAAATGAATTCGAGATTTTGAAATTATTTTATCGAGTGCCTCTTTGGCGGCTACTTTGCTTATCATAGTCTGTTCTCCTTCTGTGTCGGTTCAATGCTAAAATCATGCTCTTTGCTATGGCGTGTACTACCGGAACGGAGACGGCATTACCACACTGGTGTTTAACTTTTCCATAGGGTAAATCTATTTCGTAGGAATCAGGAAAACCTTGTATTCTTAGCATTTCTCTTTCAGTTGGACGACGTTCATCGTTTATGAGGATATAGTTTGCTGAGGCTCCGGCTCTTAACGCGGAAGAATACGGATGAGGAGTTATTGAGCCGGAAATATTCTCATGGGAAATGTATGGGCGTGGATAATTTTTATCTTTGAGTCTTTGAAGGCGAGAATTTTTAATAGTGTCACGGACATAATATTTTTTATCAACATTTTCCTCCAAGATATCTGCTAAAGTTAGTCGTTTGTCATCGTCAACGGGTAAAGGGAATTCAAAATGAACATCCTCTAGAAATCCGACTATGAAAATACGCTCCCTGTTTTGCGGAACCCCATAGTCGAGAGAATTTAAAATTTTAGAGTAAACCTTATAGCCCATTGATTCAAGATGAGCATTGATTGTACGAAATGTTCTACCCTTGTCATGGCTCCTCAAATTTTTGACGTTCTCCAAAAGGAAAGCCGCAGGTCTTTTATATTGTAAGATTCGTTCTATTTCAAAGAATAACGTCCCGCAAGTTTCATTTTTGAAACCTTCTTTTTTGCCGATGATAGAAAAAGACTGACAAGGAAATCCACCAAGTAAAATATCAAAATCTGGGATAGCGGCACTACTTATTTTTGTGATGTCGCCTGAAGGACGCTCGCCAAAATTTCGTTCGTAAGTATCGCAAGCTGTTTCATCACATTCTGACGAAAAGACGCAGTGTCCACCTGCATACTCAAAACCCAATCTCATTCCACCAATTCCAGCAAATAAATCAATGAACGAAAAATTACGTTTATCATTAGGTGCGTTCTCAATAGAATCATTATAATCAAATAGATTAAGCTGTCTTATTTTTTTCGTGGACACGTTAATCACTCCTAATCATCATCAGTGAAATTATACCACATTCAGCAGAAATATAAACTTTAAACTTCAAACGTGCCCAAAGCGGGCACATTTTTTTAGCCTCGCAGAGCTCGTACCTGCCGTAGGCAGGTATAACGAGATATAC
>CALFJB010000014.1 GCA_937877565.1 uncultured Selenomonadales bacterium
AGAGGCATTGGAGTTATCCATAAAATTATCCATGACTTCACCTCTGCCTCTTATTTTAGTTGTATGATGAAATAATGTCAATATATTATGTTACTTGATAATTACATAACATATAGTGTTACGCTCAAAGTTACGTATCATACCTTGAGATACACAGTCTAAGTAGTGCCATACTTCAGAATCAACAAGAGGTGCAAATACAATAGCTTTTTGAAAATCGCTATCTTCTAATTTGTCGATAAATTCTTCGAGGAATCTAACTGGAGGAGATAATATTATATCGCCACGCCATTCTTTTTGTAGATCTTCTTCTTTTGAATAGAAAGTTCCATCATTGATGAGTTCTTCTGTGTTACTTGTAAACTTATTTATATCGTTAATAAAATGTTGTGGAATATTATTCATGGGTATATTCATTTTATTAACAATATCTTCAGTAATTTTTTGAGTTGAAGATGTTACTGTTTCATCTTTTTCTATTGTTGCATTAATGTTAATGTTTTCCTCTTGTTTAGATTCCAATAAAGTATCATCATTTAAGACAAGTTCCAATTCATCAACTTTGTTTTCATCTTGTTGACTTTCATTAATAATCTCATCATTGTCAAGTTGTTGTTCAGTGTGATATTCTTCGGTGCCTTTAGACTGAGTAGAGTTTGATAGAGATATATTATTATTTTTTTGTGTAGTATCGCTATCTTCATCTTGCGATTGAACAGGCTGTAAAGTATTATGGTTGACGGATATAGACTTCTTTAATTTGTTATAAGTAGAGGTAATATAAACTTTGCCAGCTCTAAGCTGTTCCTTTAATTCTTGTGGTGCATGTTCTTCTAAGAATTTTACTTTATCTACAAGATTATGACCAACTCCAGCTATTTTTGCTATTTCTTCACGAGTATCAACTTTTTGCCCCTTTGGGCGAGAAGTTAGATCATTACGAGAACCTTGATTAGCTTTAGCAAGGGCTTCAATTCGTGGTTTAATGGCTAGAGCAAGACGGTAGCGTTCATACTTTGAGATGTTGCGTCGTCCTAATTGATTATTAATGATCCATTCTATAGCTTCTTCTCTATCTTTAAAATCCATTGTCTTATATTTAATGGGAATATTGAGTTCATGTGCAATTCTATAGCGATTATGACCGTCAATGATAATGTTGTTCCAGACAATTATAGACTCTCTGATACCTTCTTTAGCGATACTGTCTTTAAGAATAGAATATTCAGCGTCACTTAACTTAGCGATTAATTGTTCAAGTTCAGGATCGATCATAAAAGAATCTTCAGGGTTATTGTTAGCTTCTTCTTCATTAATCCGGGAATCATTATCTTGATTATATGTATCATCTTTAACAATATATTTTTCTTCATTATTCATGTCTGAAACATTCCCTTTCGTATCATCATGGTTATTATTCGATGTTAACTTCTTGCGGTTAGCATTGAAGTTATCGAGTGTTTGAGTAGAGAAATAATAAGCCAACACCTTACCATTCCTATATTCTTTATGATCGGGGTTAATCCTGTTATTATGAATAGCTTTGATAAGGCACCGCTTATTTAGCAGAACCAAGTAATTTATTATTCGTTGCCACTATAATCATTCCTTTCAATCATTATATAAATTTTGCAAGCACGGATAGGATATATAATTTCTACCCGTGCCGCGATAGTATTGCTAACATATACCGTCAAAGACTTCGTGAATCTTATATACAGGGTTTCTATAGCGTGTGATGTGCCAATCTTTAGGAATTATGAAGGGATTAATACCTAATTCTCTGATATTCCTAAGATACCTGTTAAAAGTTTCAGGAGTATCTTGTGCAGCACCGCCGACGATAATATCAGTGTGTTTGATTCTAGTACCTCTGATGAACTGTTCTTTGGCTTTAGAAACGTGACGTGCCTGTGCTATAAGCCGTAAGGTGTTAATCAACTTCGTCTTGGTAGCAGCACGACGATTAGAAGAATTGATTATCTTCTGGGCATGATAGAAGGAATAGAAATCTTCAAGTCCAATAGTTTGACGATAATTTTTGATAAGAAGATCACGAATAAACTGAGGTTGTAGATAATTCATAAAGTTACCATCTTCTAACTGCCATATATTTTTCAGTCCCCTAACCTTATTAGGGTAACATTGAAGCTCGAAACGAATAATATTCTTGGAAGCAGCGATAGCCTGTGCATACGCTTGAGGATCGTTATCACTATATCTATTTTTAACTTCAGCCGCTTTACAGTAGAAATGGATTTTACAACTCTTGTTACCTTCAGCGGTGCTCTGCTCACGATCAGGAATATGTTCAAAATCTATGTAGGGTTGATTACTTTCTCTCCACATAGTCCGCTTCCTTCTACGACAATAGGTAGAGGTAGCCCCTGTAAAGCAGAAAAATATTTCAGCAGCGTCGTTAAGGTCTTTTGAAAATGCAGTTATATAGAGATGATTATTGTTATCGAAGAATCCTTTGGTAGCTGCATTACCTGTTTCACCAGTTGCGCGAATATTTCTATCGAAAGTATCATAACCATTGCTGAAGTCTAAATTGATAGCATAGTCAATACGCCTACACGAATATGAATTGATGTCCGTGAGATAAGAGTTTGGAACGTCAATGATATTTGACATAACATTATGAAAGGCGTCTCTTAATCTTTGTAGGTTATCAGGATTAACAGAAAAGAGATCAATAACCCTTTGTTGTGTTATCATCATTTGTGGCTCCATACGAATCACAAGATGATACCTTGTGATGATGTCTCCATATTCGCGAAATCTGTAGCAATTAATACGAATTTCGTGAATACCGGAATTAGGACAATTACGAGCAGTTGTTATGATTATAGAATAAATATTATGAATACCATTAAAACTTTCTTCTAGGTATGAAAGAGCCGAATCGTGACTAAAACCGAATTGTTCAAGCACGTTCCAAGCATTGTCAAAGGTTCTTAGATCTAAGAAAAGTTCGCAAGTATGAACCATATTATTATCACCTCCGTGAATTTATAGGAATCTCCCTCAAATAATGTTATAAGGATATAGCAAAGAATGTTAGCAAGAATCGATGAATTATCAGAGATTAATGAAGTAGAAATATAAATTCTGCTAACGTTATTCCCCTCCGATGATGTTATAAGGAATGTTAATTAAATGTTAGCATAAAAATCTTGTTAGCGAAACGGCGTTTTACGCAAAACTCCTTCGCTAATAAATACCTTAGTGGCGCGGCTTATCGGGGTAGAAACGCTACGAACTTTAACGGAAAATGCATACCTTACCTTAATATTAATTACGGGATTTTTCCCTCTTAAGAATGTTGTAGGAATAATAAAATCTATAGAAAAATCTGAAATAGGTTATCAGCAGAGATCAGTAAGTTGAATTGTAATGAAAATCTGAGACAGAATATTAGCCCCGTAGGGTAGTTCATCGCCGGTTCATACCGGCATTTTTTTATGGAAGGAATGATAGAAATGAAAAGTATAAGAGAACCGCCATTACTGTAATATAGCATATTCAAGAATGTTAGCAAAGGAGAATTAAGAATGAAAGTTGATAAAGCAACAATTATAAAGAACGCCGTCGATAATCTCATTGAGATGTTTAGGAACGGCACATTCCCAGAGAAGGTAGCTCTCTCGATCATTAGCCGCAATGAAAATGATGTGCGCCCTTGTGATTCTTGGACATCAGCTAACCGTTTGAAAGAAGAATTTGTCGGTGTTACTTCTCTGTTCTAGCCATTGCATAAGAATAGCCGTCCGTTGTGGGCGGCTTCTTTTATTTTTATCACGAAGGGAGTGAATCAGAATGTATAAGTATGAAGTTCGCTTTACCAGTATTGAGGACGGCGAGAATTTTGCCGAATGGTACCTTGCTAACCTCTACTGGCTTAACGATAGCGATCCGTGCAACCGTGCTATTCTTACTTCAAGAACCAATATTTACCAAGAACTTATGGAAGATGATCGTGTGGTTCAGTTCAACTGGCTCAAACACAATTAATCTGCCGTCTATGCGGCAACCATAATCACTTTGACCGTCGGGGACTATCTCTCGGCGGTCTTATTTTATTTTTAGGAGGAATTTGTAATGTCTAAGAAATTTATCAATGTCAAAACCCAATGGAGCAACGGCGCAATGCCTATCCCTGTCGCTCAGAATCAGAACATCGTCAGTATTGGAGAGCTTAAACTCAACGAAGAACAACAAGCCGTCCTTCAGTCTGTCGTCGGCAGAAAGACCATTTGCTCAAATCCGGGAACAGGAAAAACGACCATTCTTGTCTCTCTCATTAACAGAATCCGTCAACTCTACCCAGAAAGTTCGATTATGCTTGCTGTCACCTTTAGCAAGAAAGCCGCACAGGATTTGAGCGACAGGATCGGTCTTATGGCTGGTGTTACCGTCTCTACCTTCCATAGCCTCGCCTACAGGGTTCTCAAGTCTTCAAATGTTCCGTTCAAACTCGATAGCAGCACCGCTAACGCTGAATCAACTATTGCGTCTCTTATTGGCAAGCACGACACAACTGTTCGTGAAGTGGTAAATAGTCTGCACAGGCTTGACGGCTTCTCTAAAGGCACTTCTAAAGTCCGTCAACTCTACTTAGACACCCTCAGAGAACGTCATATCGTTACCTTCGATACCATGCTTCTTGAGGCACTCCGCCTGCTTCAAACTAATATGCCACTTCGTCGTTACTGGAGTTCTGCCTTTGATTTCGTGCTCTGTGACGAAAATCAAGATCAAACCGCTACAGAAGCTGAGATTATTAATATTCTCACTGAACAATCAAATAACCTTATTGTTTGCGGCGACGACAAACAACACATATTTGGCTTTCGTGGTGCCGTTCCTAATATCATGGACAGTTACAAGAAGGGTGCCGACATCTATGACTTGACTATCAATTACAGGAGTACACAATCGATAATCAATCTTGCTAACGAGATTATGGCAGAATACAAGCCAATGGTCGCCGCTAACACTGCTCCTGCAACTCCACCGAAATTTATCACTGCCGCAGACGCTACCGATGAAGCTAAGATTGTCTGTGACGAGATTCAACGTCTTCATAATGAAGGTATAGCTCTCAAAGATATGGCGGTTCTTTTCAGATCGTCTAGTGTTACAAACGCTATCGTAAATGAATTGTTGGAGCGCAAAATACCCTTCTATTGCAAGAGCAAAGTCGGCACTAAATATAGCCAGCGTCCTTATTCCACTATTCTCGACATTTTCAACTTCATGGCTAAATCCAATTCTAAAGACACCATGAAGGAAATTTTACCCATTATGTTCATCAAGAAGCACGTTATCGAGGAGATCGCAGGAATCGCGAAGGAACAGCAACGCTCTCTGATTGATACTCTCACCAACTGCATTGTCTTTAAACCAGCACATAATCAAGCAATCAAGGACTTCATAGACGCCGTTATCGTTGCCGCTAAAATGCCTCCTGCTGCCACTGTTAGACATCTCTTGAAGCACGGTTTGGCTAAGTATCTTGGTATGGAACTTATGTTATCCGTTGAGAACATCATCACAGAGTTAGAAGAATTTACTGATATTCCGTCCTTCCTGCAACACGTCAAAGAAGTTAAGGAGCAAGCTGCAACCGCTAGAAAACTTGCCGCACAGAGTGACGATTGCCTCAACCTTATGACCATTCACGCAAGCAAAGGCTTAGAGTTCCATGCCGTCTTCATTATCGGGGCTATCGATGGGATTCTTCCTTCTTCTCGTGACGGTGCCGACTTTGCTGAGGAAAAACGTCTTGCTTATGTTGCTGTCACCAGAGCCAAAGATTTCCTCTATGTTAGCTATCCTCGTCAGTCTGCTAACAGCTTGCAACCTAATAAACCCTGCCGTTTCTTCGCTAACCACTTCAAGGCTTAATCATATAGAAAAAATTCATCATCATTGAAAGGACTGATTATCTATGTCTAAAACTGTTATCGCAAAAAATACCGACGTTATGCCACGTTCCGAGTGGCTGGCACTTCGTCGCAAAGGTATCGGTGGCTCTGATTGTGCCGCCGCTTGCGGTCTTTCTCGTTGGAAGTCTCCTCTTCAACTTTTCGTCGAGAAAACTCGCGGCATGAAAATGGAAGAGGATAATGAGCGTATGGCTTGGGGACGTACTCTTGAGCCCGTTATCCGTGCTGAGTTTGCCAAACGTTCTGGTCTTCAATTAAAAAATTCGCAAGGAATCTCCCGATTTTAATCGGGGGAGGAATTGCGCCCCGCGAATTTTGATTTCTTTATTTTGAGTATTGATTCTGAATATATTTCTCTACAACTTCCTTGCTCATGTTGCCAAGAGTGCCCATATAGTAACTATGAGACCAAAGATGACCACCCCAGAATTGGGAATTTTTTATTTCAGGGTGATTTTGTAGAAAAAGTCTTGCGCTTGCACCTTTTAGAGCCTTGACCACATTGCTTGCTGCATATTTCGGCTTAAAACTCACCATAAGGTGAACGTGCTCCGGCATTACTTCCATTTGCTCGATTGTTATCTCATTGAGTTTTGCCACTTTTATGAGTAATTGCTTCATTTCATTGACTAATTCAGGCGTTGTGAATGCAGGTTTACGGTATTTTGTTACCCATACAAGGTGATAATGGAAGTTGTAAACATAATTTCTTTCGTAAATGGCGTCTTTGATTTTTTCTTTCGAAAACTCATATGTGCTATACTGATTTTGAGGGGAGGTGAGATTATGGCAAAGGCTATGAAAGATTATAAGTACCATTTTGGCTTGAAACTTCGCATTTATCCTGATTATCAGCAGAGAAAAATCATAAAAATGAGTTCAGATGCAAGCCGTTTTGTTTACAACGAGATGGTTTACATTAATCTTGAACTTTGGAAATTCGGCAATCCAAAGATTTACATAGCAGCAGTAAGAGAAAGAATCGAACAGCTAAAAGGCTTGAAAGATTCGACAACACAGCTCAAAGACCGCTATTATTGGTTGCGTGATAAGAATGTAGATTCACTTGCAATTTGCGAAGTTGAATTACCAAAAGGCTTGGAAAATGTACAGACAGATAGATTCACACGGAACACCACAATTTAAGCGCAAATCATATATAGAGACATACCAAACAAATCCGCATTATAAGGCAAAAGAAGAGGCACATTTGACAAATGCAAATGCAAAATTCCTTGACGAAAAACATTTACAATTACCGAAACTTGGAAAAATCAGATTTAAAGGGTCGAAAAAGCGGTTGCAGCAACTTTTTGAGCTTGACAGAAAACAAGAAATAAGAATCGGGACGTTGACAATCACAAGAGACGGCTGTGGGGATTATTTTGTCTCAATGCAGTTGGCATCAGATGAACCTTTTGTTAAGCAATTTGAGAGAACAGGGTTACAAATTGGAATAGACCTAAATGTTGAGAATTTCTATGCTGATTCATTTGGAAATATAGTCGATAATCCACGTTATTACAAGAGAATCAGGAAAAGATTGAAGAAAGCACAGAGGAAATTATCAAGACGAATCTTAAGAGCAAAGAAGGACAGCAGGACACTTGCAACGGCAAAGAATGTACAATATCAGCGAAGAATAGTAGCAGAATTAACGGCAAAAGTGATGAGACGCAGAGACGCTTTTCAGCATATCCTAAGCGTGGCACTAATCAAGAACCACGATTTGGTCGCGGCAGAGGAGCTGAGAAGCAAGAATCTGTTGAAGAATCACGCTCTTGCACAATCTATCCAAGATGTAGGCTGGCGGTCTTTTTTGAGCAAACTCGAATATAAGGCAAAACTTTACGGAAAAGTATTCATAACGGTAGACCCGAAAAACACAACCCAGACTTGTTCAGAATGCGGGCACGTTATGAGTGGCAAGGACAAACTCACTTTGAAGGTAAGAGAGTGGCATTGCCCGAAGTGTGGAGCCTATCATATTCGAGATGTAAATGCTGCAAAGAACATTTTGGCGAAAGCACAGTCCGTTTGACAACTTGCGGACTATAAAGACTTTGGTAATTAGCCGACCTCTGCTAATTGTTTCGGCAGTTAGTAAGTTAGCCGTATCTAAGTAAATTGAGGCTGCCGATATTCTCTTATTGGCACTCTCAAGCGTCCGACTTTAGTCGGGCGTAGTTGACTAGAAGCACAAAGAATAGGAAGCCACAACCCGAACCCTCGTTTCTCTTTGTATATTCTTGACTTAGTTTCTACTATTAACTTTAGTGCCTAAAAGTTGACTTTGAGTAATTGTTTGTTTAGTTGCTTTCTTTTGGTAGAGTGACTAACACTCAATCAATTTTTTTTTTTCCTTAACCCAATTTATTAGCGTCGCAGACGAAAAAAGATTTTGTAGGGTAGTTGCGAATGTAATGAGCAACTATCCGAAAAATCTTGTATACGCCGTAGGCGAAAACGTGGTTTTGAAGTGTAGTTGTAGCTTAGAAATTGTTAGCGAGTATCTCCCTTAGGAGATATGAGCTTTACAATTTCTTTGCTATCAACTATACGAAAAACCACGAAGAACAAACAAAATTTCATTTTTTAGCTGAATTTTTTATGAGTGTTTTTGAGTTATGCACAGGTTATGCACAGGTTTTCTCTGTTTTGTGTTTTTAAAAACAAAGTTGTTTTTCTATT
>CALFJB010000015.1 GCA_937877565.1 uncultured Selenomonadales bacterium
TGTATATTCTTTGGCAATTCAAGATTATGTAGGCGGCGGCGACGAATTAGCTTAAAAATATCGACAATACAAAATTAAAATGTTAAAATTCTCCTATGAAACTGTAGGAGGATTTTTTTTATTGACAGATATAAATTTTCAAATCGGCGATAAAATTTTTCAGTGGGACGAAAATAAAGCAAAAATCAATAAAATTAAACACGGCGTAAGCTTTAAAGTTGCGGCTAGAGTTTTTGAAGACAAAAATAGAATCGATCGTCCAGATGATGAACATTCAGATGAAGAAGATCGACGTCAAGTGATTGGCAAAGTTGATAATATTTTATTTGTAGTTTACACTGAACGCGGGGACACAACGCGGCTTATTTCAGCCAGAAGAGCAAATGCTAAAGAAAGGGAGAAATATTATGGCAATCGTGACTTATATTTTACATAAAAACCAACCTTTTACAGAGGAAGAACTTGAAGAAATTGAAGCTTTGAAAAATATGAAAGATGAAGACATTGACTACAGCGATATTCCAGAACTTACTGAAGAACAGTTGAAACAATTCAAGCGCGTAAATCCAATTCGCAAGGCGGCTAATTGATATGAAAAAACTTTTTGATACAGAAATAAAATCGAACGTTCAAGTAGCGGAAAATATTTTTCGGCTTGAAATTTTATCGCAGGAACTTTCAGAAATTGCAAAGGCGGGGCAATTTGTACAGGTAAAACTTTCAGATGAATTTACATTGCGTCGCCCGCTCGGTATTGCTTCTGCAAAAAACGGCGTTGTAAAAATTTTTTACAGATTAGTTGGACGCGGTACAAAATTTCTGTCAACTAAAAAAATCGGCGAACATTTAAATATTTTGGGCGCACTCGGCAACGGCTTTAATACAAATGTTACGGGAAAAATTTTACTTGTTGGCGGCGGTATGGGAATTGCTCCGCTTTTAAGCGTTGCTGAAAAAATTCCGGCAGTTGATATTTTAATGGGCGGCAAAACTGCAACCGAAATAAATTTTTGGATTAAAGAATTTAAAAACGAAGTCGGCAAAATTCACATTACGACGGACGACGGCAGCAGAGGCAGTAAAGGATTTGTGACGACGCTTTTACCTGAAGTTTTGGAATTTGAAAACTACGCGGCGATTTATACTTGCGGTCCTGAAATTATGATGCGCGGCGTGGCTCAAATTGCGGTTGAAAATAATTTGCCGTGCTACGTTTCCTTTGAAAGGCGTATGGCTTGCGGCTTGGGCGCGTGTTTAAGTTGTTCGATTGATACTTCAAACGGGCGTAAAAAAGTTTGCAAAGATGGTCCCGTTTTCAATGCTGAAGAAGTTTTTCCCCTAAAACCTAAAAAATTTGAGTCGAATTTTTCATTTTTGAAAGACAAGCCGGAATTTAAAATTTTTGCGGGCGATTGTTTAGAGGCGGAAATAGTTTTTGAAAGGTCGCCAAATTCCTGCGTTAAACTTGTGCGCACGGCTATGGAGGCTTGCGTTAAATGGTTGTACGATAACGATAAAAAATTTTTCACGAATACAAACAACGAAGATAAATTATTTGTGCTGATGTCAAGCAGTGCTTTTGCCGTTGCAGTCGGTAAAAATTTGCTGAAAAAAATTCATCACTGCAGAATTTCCGGCAATAAAGCCATTCACAACGAAAAAGATTTCAGCTTTGAAGAGGGTATTCGCTGCCTTAGCAATCTTTTTGATTTTGTACAATGGATTGATAGAAATTACGGCAAAAATTATCAGCCGCGCACTTTTGAAGTTGAAAAAATTCCAAATTAGGTGTTAGGTTTTAGGGGTTAGCTGTTAGGGAAAATTTCTTTCATTAATGCGAAATTTATTTTTAAAAGTAATTGGAGAATTTGATGAATAAAGTTGAAAATATAATTGTACGCGGCGCACGTGTCCACAATCTGAAAAATATCAATGTTGAAATTCCACTTGGCAAATTGGTTGCAATAGCGGGCGTCAGTGGCAGTGGTAAAAGTTCATTGGCGTTGGGTACGCTTTACGCCGAAGGTTCGCGCAGATATTTAGAGGCGTTGTCAACTTATACGCGCCGCCGAATTTCTCAAACAGGCAAGGCTGATTTAGATGAAATTAAACACGTACCCGCCGCGCTTGCACTTCATCAACGTCCGGGCGTTCCAAATATTCGCAGTACTTTTGGTACAATGTCTGAACTTTTGAACAGTTTGAGGCTTTTATTTTCCCGCGTTGGGAGTCATTGTTGCCCCAACGGTCATTTGAATGAACCGAGTATGGCAGTTTCTTTGATGGTTCCTATTAAGTGTCCAATTTGTGGCGAAGAATTTTTTGGACCCGGCGCAGAGGAAATGGCTTTTAATTCTGACGGTGCGTGTAAAACTTGCGGCGGTACGGGAATTACTTACGTTGTTGATGAATCAACGCTTGTACCTGACGAAAATTTGACGATTGACGAAGGCGCAGTTTTACCTTGGCAAACTTTAATGTGGTCGCTGATGAAAGATATTGCGCGGGATTTTGGCGTTCGTACAAATGTACCGTTCAAAGATTTAACTGACAAGGAGCGCGAAATTGTTTTTCACGGCGAACCCGTCAAGCATCATATGGTTTATCAGATGAAAACCGGACAATCCGGCGAAATGGATTTTACATATTTTAACGCAATTTACACGGTTGAAAACGCGCTGTCAAAAGTCAAAGATGAAAGCGGTATGAAACGAGTTGAAAAATTTTTGCGCGTCGGTACTTGCCCTGATTGTCACGGTACGCGCTTGAGTGCCAAAGTTCGTTCAACGATTCTTGCCGGAAAAAATTTAGCTGAAGCAACCGCAATGACGCTGGACGAATTAATTATTTGGGTTAAAAATGTTCCCGCAACTTTGCCGCAAAAATTAGTTCCAATGGCTGAAAGTATCATTGAAAGTTTTCTGGACAACGCAAAACGGCTGATAGATTTGGGACTTGGTTATTTGTCATTGGACAGGGCGGGCAATACACTTTCCACTGGCGAACGTCAAAGAATTCAACTTGCTCGCGCAGTTCGCAATGAAACTACCGGCGTTTTGTACGTTTTAGATGAGCCGTCTATTGGCTTGCACCCGTCGAACATTGAAGGACTTATGGCGGTTGTGAAAAATTTAATCGCAGATGGCAATTCTGTAATTTTGGTTGATCACGACGTTAAAGTTTTGAAACAAGCTGATTGTATGATTGAGATGGGCGAATTTGCCGGAAATGACGGCGGCACAATCATTGCTCAAGGTACGATTGACGAAATTACAAAAAATCCAAAATCTAAAATTGCGGGCTTTATCACGGAAGAAATTAACGTTTTGACGCGCAAAAGAATTTCTAAGGAAAATATTTTTGACAACGGCGAAATAATTTTGGAAACTGCGCCGATTCATACCGTCCACGAATTAAATTTGAAAATTCCAAAAGGCAGGTTAATTGCGGTTACGGGCGTTAGCGGCAGTGGTAAAACCACTTTGATTTTAGAAAGTTTAATTCCCGCGTTGACGGCGAAAATTAACAATTCAAAACTTCCTGAACATGTCAAAAAAATTTCAGCTGATGGAATTAACCGCGCCAATTTGATTGACTCCGCGCCTATTGGGATAAATATTCGTTCGACGGTTGCGACTTACAGCGGCGTTATGGACGACTTGAGAAAACTTTTCGCCGCCAATTCTGATTTTACTGCAAGTGATTTTTCCTACAACACGGGAAAATTACGCTGTCAAACTTGCGACGGTACGGGGCAAATTTCTTTGGACGTTCAATTTTTGCCTGATGTTACGGTTGTTTGTCCTGATTGTCACGGTTCCCGTTACGGCGCGGCGGCTGAAAATATTCATTGGAAAAATTTTACCTTGCCGCAAATTATGAAAATGACAATTAACGAGGCTGTAAAATGTTTCGACGGCAATAAAAAAATTCTGGACAAATTAAACGTCCTGCGCGAATTGGGCTTGGGTTATTTGACATTGGGCGAAGATACGCCTGCACTTAGCGGCGGCGAGGCTCAAAGATTGAAACTTGCAAGCGAAATGAAAAAATCTCAAAACGACGCGGTATTTGTATTTGATGAGCCTACAGTTGGACTTCATCCGCTGGACGTTCAATCTTTGTTGAAAGTTTTTAATAAATTGGTGGAGGCAGGCGCAACCGTCATTGTCATTGAACACGATTTAGATTTAATTGCAAATAGCGATTATGTTATTGATATGGGACCCGGCGGCGGCAATAGCGGCGGAAAAATTATCGCGCAGGGTACGCCGGAAGAAATTATTAATATTGCAGAAAGTTTAACTGCAAAATATTTGAGGGATTTTTATGTTACAAACTGAAATTTGCGGAATAAAAATGCAAACGCCAATTTTAACGGCGTCGGGTACTTTTGGATTTGGTGAAGAATTTGAAGACTTTGTAAATTTGCAAAGTCTCGGTGGCGTTATGGTTAAATGTATAACTTTAAAGCCACGCGCCGGAAATAAAGGCGTGCGAATTACTGAAACGCCCGCCGGAATGTTGAATTGTATCGGCTTGGAAAATCCCGGCGTTGAAACTTTTTTAGAAAAAATTTTGCCGCGTATCAAAGACAAATTTAACGTGATTGTAAATATCAGCGGCGGCAGTGTTGAGGATTACGGCGAACTTGCAAAACTTTTGGACGTGGAAGGCGTGGCGGCGATTGAGTTAAATATTTCCTGCCCAAATGTTAAAGACGGCGGAATTATTTTTGGCACGAATCCAAAGGCGGCGGCGGAAGTTACGGCAACTGCAAAAAAAAATACAACTAAGCCCGTGATTGTGAAACTTAGCCCAAATGTTACTGACATTACAGAAATTGCGCGGGCGGTTGAAGACGCGGGCGCAGATTGCATTTCACTGATAAATACGCTTATGGGAATGGAAATAAATATTCATACGTGGAAGCCGACACTTGGAAATATTACCGGCGGACTTAGCGGCGGCGCAGTTAAACCTGTTGCCGTTCGTATGGTTTATCAAGTCGCGCAGGTTGTCAAAGTTCCAATTATCGGAATGGGCGGGATTCGCACGGCTGAAGACGCGGTGGAATTTTTCTTGGCGGGCGCGTCAGCCGTTGCAGTCGGTACGGCAAATTTTGCAAATCCCAACGTTACAAATGAAATTATCGACGGCTTAGAAAAATATCTGAAGTCTAAAAATTTGAACAGTATCAAAGAAATTATCGGCAAAGTTAAATAGCCGCTCAAACGCTCCAGAATCGCCTGTAATGAGTTTTTCGGCAATTTTAGTATAAAAGTATGACAAAATAAAAAAACGCGCTGTGAGCCGTTTAAATGGCTTGTGGCGCGTTTTAAATTTTTTTATATCCGTTATTTAAGTCATAGATCCACCTTAAACAAATCATCGTTATAATAATGAAGAACATCCAGGAAAAATTAAAATGCCTCCAATTTAAATCATCAACATTTTTATTGGTGTCGTCAATGTTTGCAACAATTCCATCACCAACTTGCATTTGATAGACGTAGTCATTTTTATTGTACCAAATAATTACATTTTCCGATTTATAATCTGCAGAGCTAATATCGCACAGGGCGAAGGATATAAAGTGTATGTTATTTTTTTCGTTTATTACATAAAATTTTTTGTAAGGAGTTCCTCTAGAAGTATAACGTTGATAATAATCTAAAGTGCCTTCGATTTTTTGCAGTGATGAAATTTCTTCCTTGTCAACCCATTCGCTGAAGACAAAAAATTCGGCAACAATCAAACATAATACAACCCAACACGCAACAACTTTTTTCCAGCCTTCGCACGGAAAATAGCGAGGTCTTAAAGCGTAAATAAACGGGCTGTAAAGTACTGATAAACTTATTACCCACGAGTAATTATTATAAAATACATAAATTGTAGCTATAGGGTAGGAAATGAAAAGAAAAAATTTTTTCCATGATTTAGCATTTTCATTTGTTTCCATATTCATATTTACAAATTTTAGCGTTTCTTTTTCACGTCAAGCAAATTAATTGTATCGTCGATAAATTTCAACGCTACTTTTTCAGATAAAATTGCATTCGGTTCATTTTTAGAAATTTCCTCGCGCAGAATTTTTAATTGCGGGTCTAATTTTTTATCCTGCAAAGATTTTAAAGCCAATCTGTCAGCCTGTGCAATTCGTTTAAACTGCTCAAGTTGCGGCTTGCACTCTTCCAAATATTCCGGCGATAAATTTTCCAGTAAAATATCTGCGGCGCGTTCCATATTGTCAATTTGTACCGAAAGTTCATCAGTACTTAAAAGACTTCGACCAGATCGCGCAGAAGAAATTACAAGACTTGCGGCAGTTTCAAATTCCGGCGCGTCTTCTGCGCCACAATTCGCCCAGTCATTTTCCATGTGGCGGGAATGAATTGCAAAAATTTTCATCGCCTCTGCAACTCTGCCGTATTGCCAATTAATGTTGTTGTCCCAAGAAGTTTCAGCGTCGTAAATTTGGGGCGCGTTGGCGTAATCTGCGCCGGTTGCAAGTGCAATTTTTGAAAGATTGTACTGACTCATTGGATTAAATAAAATTGCCTGTACATTTTTTGTAGGAAGATTATCAATCGCTCCAAGTGCAAGTTTGGCGTTGCGGTTGCCGTTGGGCGTCAAACTATAATCATTTACAGGGTAATTCCACCAAATCCCCAAATCGCGGCGGAAAATTTTACAAGTTGCTTGAAAATCTTTATCTGAAATTCCATCGCAAACAACGCCGTTGCCGGTGTACAGCACAATAATTTTTTTGTTGAGATTTTCGGCAAAATCTTCGGTGTAGTCATTGACTTTGCCGCGCCCGTTTATCATATCAAAACGATAATATTCAGTTGGTACGGTTATCAGCGGCTCAATATCCCCATAATATTTAGAAAGTTTATCTTGCAGATTGTTCAAAAATTCGGCGTGTCTTTTTCCGTCTTCGTGATGCTTGCCTTTATCGTCTTTTAAATCGTCAAAGAAAATGGCGAAGTTGCGAACGCCAATATTGTACATTGAATCAATTTTTCTAAGCAGAAATTTTAAATCTTCGTCGCCTTTAGCTCCGGTGTAATTTAAATCCAGACCGGGCGAAATTGCGAAAATAAAGCGAACGCCATTTTGTTTTGCGGCTGCAACTAATTTTTCCAATTCTTCAACTTTTTCAGTGGGATATGGAGTGCGCCATTTATCGCGATGATAAGGATCATCTTTCGGTGCGTAAATGTAGGCGTTAAGGTTGTAATTTCTACAGAAATACATTAAATCGATGCGTTGTTCATTTGTCCAAGGCGTACCGTAAAAGCCTTCAACAATTCCGCGCAATGGTATTGGAGCCGCAAAACTCGTATTTGAAAACAACATTAACGAAAATATTAGCGGTACAAATTTTTTCATAGTGGATTCTCCTGATTTACGAAAATTTTTTACTTTTGACTTTCTTGATATTGGCGGAAATTTTTTAAAATACAAATTGGGCGTTTTTCAGAGGCGTTGCCAAAAGGATTATCAATTAGCAAATTACTTGCAAGTTGCGCGTTCATTCCTTCAGTTGCGCCGACGATTCTGGAGCGTTTTAAATCGTTTACGTCAGCGATCATTGCGCCGAAACAGCCGAGACGATTTTTAATGGCGGCAACGACTTTATCAGGTTCTTCAGGTCCGTAGACAACAGTTTTATCGAACGGCGGCATATCGCCTGTAACGTCGTCGATTAAAGCGGCTTGACGTCCGCCCCATTTGTAAAAAAGACCGGGAATACCAACAACTTTGCCCAAAAAACCTGCGAAAAGTGCGAAGGCAACGCGCCAATCTCCTTCTTTACGCATTAAAGCCTGCATACCGTGCGGAGTTGCCAAAGAGCCATAATCAGGAATAAATCTGCAACAGAAACGGGCAAGGCAGGTAATTTCCATTTCGTCGGGGCGAACGATATTGCCTTGAGTAATAGCAACGACACTTTCGGCGACGGTTATAACGTCATTTTCGGTAATTTGGTCTTTGGTATATTTTTCAATCACGTCAACAATATCATCTTTAGGCGTGAGGATTCTTGTTGTAATTGGAACAATTTTAACTTCCATAAAAAATTCCTTTCGATAAAAAATAAATTTGTTATGTAATTAGACAGCCCGTCCTTGCAAATTCGACTTAGAGAGCACGCCTGCTAACGCAGCCGCGCAAGGAGCATTTGCTCCCGCTGATAACAGTAATGATGGCGCGTGCGTCAACCCAAGCGGCGGACGGGCGAAAAAGCGTTTCTTGCTAAAGAGCACGCTTTGCTAGCGCAAACCGCGCATGCTACTTTTCTTTCGCGACTGAAAGAAAAGTAGATTCTAAAAGATAAAATAAAAATTAATCTTTAACGAGAGAAACGCCGGTTAATTTCGCCAATTCTTCAGCAGTCAAGACAACGCGGGCGATTGACCAGTGCATAGGTGTGCGTCCAACTTCACGGTAAACAATTTCAATCGGAAAATCAACCATATGGCTTAACGCTTCTTCAAGCGTCATACCTTTTCGCGCAGTTAAAGTAATTGTTTCAATCAGGTTTACGCCTTGTTGATGTTCAATAACCAACGCTTCAAAATAATCATCTTCACGGGGCTTGCCTTCACGCTCAACTTTACCGCGTACGGAAATTCCGTCGTACTGTTCAAAAGGTAACAACGGATGGCAAATAGCGTCAACAATCATTGCAGACTGTTTACCCGCGTTAAAAAATTCTATCATTGTAGAAAGTGTAACGGATTTTTCGTCACGAGCTACGATTTTAAAAGGCGTTCGATTTTGTAATTTCGGTACAACCTTTTCTTTGCCGCGTTTTTTCAAAAATAAAAAAATTCCCAGACAAAATACCACCGCCGCAATTAAAATCCCTTCAAGAATTACCATTTATAAAAATTCCCTCCCAAAACTTGCCTAAGTTGCAAACGTAGTTTAAAATACGATTCATTATTTTAGCGTTTAAATTGGAAATTGTAAAGGAATTTAAAATGAGCGAAAATCTAAAAAATATTTTGGTAGTGAAACTTTCGGCGATTGGCGATGTAATTCACGCGCTGCCGGTAAGTTACGCCATTAAAGAAACTTTCCCAGATTCAAAATTAACGTGGGTAGTTGAGCCGCCCGCCTACGATTTACTGAAAATAAATCCCTGCGTTGACGAAATTATTTTGTTTGAAAAGAAAAAATTTAAAAGTTTCACCGGCTTTGTAAAAAGTTTTTTTCCGTTCAGAAAGGAACTTCAACAAAAAAGTTATGACGCGGTTTTAGACTTGCAGGGACTTTTTAAATCTGCGGCTATAGCTTTTTTCGCACAGTCAAATATAAAACTTGGTATTTGTAATATGCGCGAACTTAGCAGCCAAATTTCTAAGCCGGTAATTGGCGAACACGCCAAAGGACACATTGTCGAAAGATATTTGGATACAGCGCGGGCGATTGGTTGCCGCGTCGATAAAGTTGTTTTTCCGCTTGAAATTCCGCCGGACGAAAGTTTAAAAGCTATAGAAATTATGTTGCAAAATGAACTTGACGAAAATAAACCATACGCCGTTTTTGCAGTCGGTGCGAATTGGAATAACAAGCGTTGGCGTAAAGATTATTTTGCAGAATTGGGCGATTGGTTTTACAGCGTTGGAGTTGTACCCGTGATAATTGGCGGCGGCGCACTTGATGAAGAACGTACCGCAGATATTATTTCAAAAATGCAAACTCCGCCGGTTAATCTCGTTGGCAAAACAAATTTAATCCAACTTGCTTACGTTATAAAAAAAGCGCGTCTTGTAATTGGCGGCGATACGGGTCCCGTGCATTTGGCGGCAGGTTTAGGCGTCCGAACTTTAATGCTTATGGGTCCAACTGATGCAAACAGAAATGGTCCTTACGGGCAAATTGAAAACGCTATTGAAGTTGACAGAGACTGTAAAGGTTGCTGGAAACGCGCCTGTCCAAAACGTGAAGATTGTTTAGAAAAAATTTCCGTGCAAATGGTAAAAGATAAAATTATGGCTATGAAGTAACTTTTTCAATTACAAAAAAAGTTGCATGAGCCTTCGCAAATAAATTTCCCGCCGCGTCAACAATTCCACATTCGCAAATCATAATTTGGTTGCCGTCGTGCAAAATTTTAGCGTCAGTAAAAATTTTTGTACCAATTTTAACGGCGTGCATAAATTCAAGCGTTATGGAAACGGTGACGACTTTTTTATTTCGTACAAAACACGCCGCGCCCATCGCAGTATCAGCCATAGTTGTCATAACGCCGCCATGCAGAATCCCATAGCAGTTTGAATGTTGGCTTTTAACTTCCAACTCTAAACGAACGCCGCCATCTTCCGTCGGTACAATGTCAGCGTTCAGAAAATCGCAAATCGTGTTATCGTGGCAAAATTTTATAACCTTGTCCTGTGTCAAAATATCACCCGCCATTTAATCAAATATACCGTCCAAAATATCGCTCACAAAATTTACTAAATCCTCTTCAACTTCGGAAGTAACATCTTGAATAGTCAGAAATTCAAGATCGTCCGCCGTGTCTAAGGAATTGCCCGCAATTTCGGTTGTAGCGTCTTGAGCATTTTCCGCCGTTTCAGCTACAACATTTTGAGTATTTTTCAAGTCGTCATTTATTTGTTTAGGATTTTCAGTTGTATCAAAAGGCATTCCTGAAAAAATTTCGGGTAATATTTCTCCGGCGTCGCTATTTTGATTTTTATTTTCGTCTTTTTCATTCGGATCAAAATTTTCAATCATCATAATCATCTCCAGTAAAAATAATTTTAGCGGTAAGAATTGCGATTGTAAAGTTTTTCAAAGTTTTACAGGAAGAATTTTTTCAGCGTCGAAATTTAAACTGATTAATATTGAGGAGGAATTTATTTTAATGAATTTATTTGAAACTGAACTTGGCGGCAGAAAGTTAATCGTTGAACAGGGAAAAATGGCTAAACAAGCCAACGGCGCGGTTTTGGTACGCTACGGCGATACGGCGGTTTTAGTGGCTGTAACTTCATCAGCTAAGCCGCGTGAAGGCGTCGATTTTTTCCCGTTGACTGTAGATTATGAAGAAAAAATGTATTCGTCAGGAAAAATTCCGGGAAGTTTTATAAAGCGTGAGGGTCGTCCTCAAACAAGCGGAATTTTACGCAGTCGCTTAATTGACAGACCAATTCGCCCGCTGTTTCTTGAAGGTTTTAGAAACGATGTACAAGTTACGGCAACGGTTATTTGCTACGACGCAGATAACGCCCCCGAAATTCCCGCAATGCTCGGCGCGTCCTGCGCTATTTGTATTTCTGATATTCCTTTCAATGGTCCAATCGCCGGTGTACGTGTCGGCAGAATCGACGGCAATTTTATTATCAATCCAACGCAAGAACAAGCTGAAAAATCTGACTTAGATTTAATGGTTGCAGGTTCAGCTGATGCAGTTATGATGGTTGAGGCGGGCGCAAAAGAATTGCCTGAAGAAATTATTCTTGAGGCGATTTTATACGGACACGAAGAAATTAAAAAGCTTGTCGCCTTCCAAAATGAAATTGTCGCCGCAGTCGGCAAAGAAAAGGCTGAATATCCTTTATTCCATCCAAATGAAGAAATTGAGGCGGCAGTTAGAGAAATTGCGCCTGCGAAAATCGACGCGGCTGTTAGAAACCCTGACAAGTTGGCACGTGATGCCGCAGTTGACGCAGTGCAGGAAGAAATTACCGCCGAATTGTTGGAAAAATTCCCTGCTGAAGAATATCCTGACGCCGAAAAAGAAATTGGCGAAGTTTTCTACAAAGTCAAAAAAGACGTTGTACGCCATATGATAACGCATGAAAAAATTCGTCCAGACGGGCGCGAACTTGAGGAAGTGCGCCCAATTACTTGCGAAGTTGGATTATTTGCGCGTACTCATGGCAGTGGACTTTTTACACGCGGACAAACTCAAGTTTTGACAATTACAACTTTGGGATCAGTTGGCGATGAACAAATTGTTGACGGCTTGGATCCGGAATATACAAAACATTATTTGCATCATTATAATTTTCCGGGATTTTCAGTTGGTGAGGCGCGTCCTTCGCGCAGTCCCGGTCGTCGTGAAATTGGACACGGCGCACTTGCTGAACGTGCCCTTGAGCCAATGATTCCGCCGCTTGAAGAATTTCCCTATACAATTCGCCTCGTCTCTGAAGTTTTGGAAAGTAACGGCTCCAGTTCAATGGGTAGCGTTTGCGGCAGTACTTTAAGCCTTATGAACGCGGGCGTAAAAATTAAACGTCCTGTCAGCGGCGTTGCAATGGGACTTGTTAAAGACGGCGATAAACATACAATTTTAACTGATATTCAAGGAATGGAAGACGCGCTCGGCGATATGGATTTCAAAGTGGCAGGTACAACCGAAGGCGTTACCGCTATTCAAATGGATATTAAAATTGCCGGAATTACGCGGGAAATTTTATCTGACGCCCTCGCGCAGGCTAAACGCGGCAGAAGTTTTATTTTGGGTAAAATGCTTGAATGTATCAGCGAACCGGCAGCAGAACTTTCGCCGTATGCTCCGCGCGTTATGACTATAAAAATTCCTGTTGATAAAATTCGTGAAGTCATTGGCACGGGCGGCAAAATGGTTAATAAAATTATCGAAGAAACCGGCACCACCATTGACATTGAGGACGACGGAAATATTTTTGTCACGTCTCAAGATGTGGAAGGTATTAAAAAGGCTCTCAAGATGATTGAAGATGTCATTCACGATTTCACAGTTGGCGAAGTTTACGAAAATTGCCCCGTTACAAGGATTGAAAGTTTCGGCGCGTTCGTTGAACTTTTGCCCGGTCGTGAAGGACTTTGCCACATTTCGCAACTTGCAATTAACCGCGTTGAAAAAGTTGAAGACGTTGTAAAAATTGGCGATACTTTAACCGTAAAAGTTACGGAAATTGACGAGCGCGGCAAAGTTAATGTCAGTCACAAAGCAACTTTAACTTCAACAACTTCAAGCCGTCCCGCGCCTAAAATTTTTGCCGGAAAACCGCCTGAAAGAAGTTTCAACGATAGAAAACCTGCTGAAAGAAATTCTTCAGACAGAAAACCGCCTGAAAGAAAATTTTCTGACAGTAGCAGAAAACCGTTTGATAGAAATTCCCGTGACAAATACGGTAACCGCAACCGCAGAAGGGATTGATACGCCGTGAAAATTTTTCAGATTTTATTTTTGATAATTTTTGTGGTTACAACTTCGACGGCTTGCTCTGCCGGTTCGCGCGTAGTTTCAAAAAATTTTTCAAAAAGCGTAAACAATTTCAGCTGGAACTATTTTAAAACGCTCGACAAGAATAAAAATATTTTCTATTCGCCGTACAGCATTTCAGCCGCCCTTTCAATGGTTGCCAACGGCGCAACCGGCAAAACTCAAAAAGAAATTCTAGCCGCGCTCGGTACAAAGTCTTTGGACAGTTTAAACGACGATTT
Source organism: uncultured Selenomonadales bacterium (assembly GCA_937877565.1). Lineage (GTDB taxonomy): Bacteria > Bacillota > Negativicutes > Selenomonadales > Selenomonadaceae > Quinella. The sequence continues at coordinate 13,465 of CALFJB010000015.1, forward strand.
TAAAAATTTCCGCAAGTTCGCAGAAAAAAATTATACCAACGGTACAATTTTAAAATCAGCTGATCTGATTCTGATAAATCAAAATTTCGTCAGCAACGGCGTTAATTCAAAGTTTGAAAAAATTGTCAAGGACGCTTACCAATCCGAAGTTAAAGCCGCTGATTTTTCCGGCAACCTCAACGCCGAAAAAGCCAAAATTAGAAATTGGGTTTCCAAAAATACCAACAATTTCATTTACGGTTATCAGGCGGAAATTGATTCTGAAACAATCGTTGATATTTTGGACGTGATTTATTTTAAAAGCAAATGGGCTAATCCTTTCAACGAGTCCAAAACTTGGAAGTCTGATTTTACCAACAAAGACGGTGCTAAAAGCAAAGTTAAAATGATGTCCAAAACGTTTGAAGATTCAATGGTTTATTACTCTGACGAAAAATATATGAGTATCGTATTGCCGTATCAGAAAAATCTTGCCGAAATGTATTTGATTTTACCGGTTGACGAAAATAATTTGAACGTCGCCGAAAGTTGGGACGCCGAAGAAAATTCTTACAAGGAAGATTTTTTTGCAAATGTAAACGATTCTTCGGTTTTTGAAGGCAAAGTTGAAGTTTTTGTACCGAAGTTTGAATTGGATATAAAAAATAATCTCAATGAAAGTTTGCAGGCAATGGAGATAATCAGACCTTTTTATGACGACGCCGAATTTTATAACATTTTCAAGAAAATGCAGTTGAAAATCAGCCAAGTTACACATCAAGCAAAAGTTAAAGTTGATGAATCCGGCACTGAAGCCGCCGCCGTTACTGAAATTGGAATGGTAGGCGCAACGGCTGTAGAAACGCCGCCGCAAACTGTTTATTTTCGTGCGGACAGACCATTTTTATTTGTGATTCGTGACGTGGCGTCGGGAATTGATTTATTTACCGGCGTTGTAAATGAACTGAAATAAAATTTAAAAATTTTACGGGCAGTTAAAAAATTTTGACGCCCGTTATTTTTTTTGAAAATTTACCTGCGCGGTAATGAATTTGAAAAACTTTTGAATTAAAATTTTAGCCGTTAAAATTTAAGCGGCTTTTTTTATAAATTTCTTGACAAACAAACACGAGTTTTTGTGAGGTATAATTAGTTTTAATAATTTTGAAAGATATTTTATTGAAGGAGGAATTTTTTTGGATTCGGGAATTTTTATAGATCGTGATGAGCTGCGCGAAGATTTTAAAAATCAGTGTCAAAATTTTTCGTCAAGCGGCAGTAAAATTATTCAATATTACGGCGTGGCTGGAATGGGCAAAACTGCGCTGTTGAAAAATTTAATGGCGTCATTGCAAGGAACGGGGATTGATTCTGTTTATCACGATTTTGATTCTGTAAATGATATGCGCGTTGTACTCAAAAAATTGGCGCGGCGTTTTTCTAAAATCGGCTTTGAGTTTCCACTGTTTGAAATGGGCTGTTATCTTTACGAAGTGAACATTGGCGAAAATGTTTACCCGCCGAAACATAAAAATTTTTTGGAAGAATATCCATTTTTAACAGACAACATTGGATTAGCGGCGGCGGTCGCCTCAACCGTTGCAACGGGCGGCGTGGCAGGTATGGTTGTCGGCATCGACGCAGTTACAAAGGCGTTGCCGCTCATCAGCGATTTAATTTCAAAAGTTTATAGTTACTGCGTTGAAAATCTTGACGCGGACAACGCAAATTTAAATTACAAAAAGCACGTCGAAGAAACTATTAAAGACCTTGAAAAGTTTGCCGAAAATACAACCAACGAAATGGATTTTGAAGATAAACTTGTGAATCTTTTCGCGCAGGATTTTTCGCACTGTATGCAAAAAAATAATCGCAAAATTGTTATTTTCCTTGACAGCTACGAAATTTTGTTAAACAAAGGCAGAAAAACTAAGGAACATCCCGAGCCGGATTGGTGGCTGAAAGAAATTTTAAATTTTGAAATTCCGAACGTTATCTGGATTCTTAGCGGCAGAAATAAATTGCGTTATCTGCGCGGTAAAGCCATGCAACACGAATTAAAACCCTTCGATGATGTTGTTTCGCTGAAATTTTTGCAAAGTCGCGGTATTGAAAAAAATCCCACGCTTTGTTATCAGCTTACAAAATTAACGCGCGGTTATCCTTTGTACCTTGAACTTTGCGCGGAGCATTACAACCTTTTGAAAAAGAAAGATAAGCATCACGAGCCGGATATTTCAGAATTTGGTTCTGAAAATGAAGATTTTACCGACCGCCGAAATAAAATTGTTTTCAATCTGATTGAGTGTATGGACGATACCGGCATTAGGGAAACGATAAAATATTTTTGCGCGTTGAGAATGTGGTTTGACGAAATGGCGTACGGCGTCATTCCGGTTTTCAATGAAACGGCTTACAACATTTTGAAAAATTATTCATTCGTGCGCGTAGCTGACAACGACGGCGAATTTTCCCAAAATTTTTTCTACGTCGATAACGCCGTTCAAGAAATTTTGCTGTCGAAGTACAAGAAAGAAAATCCCTACGTTATTGGCAATTCTTTGAAAAATACAAATAAATTTTTTGCCGAGCTGATTAAAAATTCTGCGGACGATTATATTTTTTGCGGCTACTGCTACAGACTTTGGGGCGATACGATTGTTAGACTTGTTGACGACGCCGACAAATTGAAAACTTACTACGAAGAATTTTTTGAGCCGCGCACCGGCTTAAATAGTGATTTTGAAATAAATTCAGATTTTCGTGCAGTGGCAGAAAATATCACGTGGAATTTTTTAGCTAAAGTTAAAATGTTGGTAAAGTCTGAAGAAAATTGCACGGCGCACGCTTATTTTGAATTGGTATTGGCACATTTGAATAACGTACAGCGCAGATTTTCGACGGCGGCAGATTACGCAGAATCAGCTTACAAAAAATTTGAAATTTTGAATAACGGCGAAAATGTAATTTTATCGTTGAAAATTTTGGCGGCGGCTTACAAAGGGCAAGGTCTTAACAAAAATCAAATTGAAACTCAACGCCAAATTGTAACCGCTACAGAAAAATATTTTAATGACTTTGAAAAAAATATTGACGCGCTGGAAACTTTGTACGATGTTTTGAGTGAAAATAATCTGCGCTACGACGCTATCGAAGTTCGCGGGCAAATGATTGACGTTTACAAAAATGAATACGGCGCGGACGGCGAAGAAACTTTAGAAATAATGGGCGAATTGGCGGACGAATGGGACGACTTCAGAAAATTTGATAAGGCGTTGGAAATTCGGCAGGAAATTTTGGAAATTGTCAAAGGCGATTTATCCGCCGAAATTGAGGCTGAAAAACAAATTGCGTACATTTACCATCACGCCAAAAATTATCCCAAAGAAATTGAACACTACGAAAAAGTTTTGGAACTTATACGCGCTAAAGACGGCGAATACAGCAAAGATTTAATGGAGCCGCTCTCTGAAATGGCTGAAACTTTTTGGGATATAAATAATTTCGACGAATGGGGCAAAAAGCGCGATGAAATTGTTGCGATTTACCAAAATAAAATTGACGCTGAATCCGAACAACACGGCGAAAACTCCAAAGAAGTCATTGACGCTATCGGAAGTTTAATTCATTGGCTTGAAAGAATTGAGGCAAATGAAGACGTTGCAAAGTGGAACGAAATTTTACAGCCGAAAAAAATTGAACACTATAAAAAAGTTTCTGAAAATATCCGCGCAAAAAATGGCGACTTCAGCGAAGATTTAATAGAGCCGCTTTCCAGAATGGCAAAAACTTTTTGGAATATGGAAAATTTCGACGAATGGGGCAAAAAGCGCGATGAAATTATTTCGATTTACCAAAATAAAATCGACGCTGAATCCGAAGAACACGGCGAAAATTCCGAAGAAGTTATTGACGTTATCGAAGATTTAATATGGCAACTTGAAATAATTGAGGCAACTGATGAAGTTGAAAATTGGCAAAATATTTTACGCTCGAAAAAAATTGCCGCCAATATTCCCGTAGATGACGAAGGCGACGAATTGGAAGAATTGCACAATAAATTTGACGAATTGCAGGCGAATTTGGAAAAAATTTTTGACAGTGAAACTTTTGAAGAATTTGTTGACACTGCAAAAGAATTGGCAGAAATTGCCAAACAAGATAATTCTGAAATTGAAACGCTGACAGAAATTATTGACGCGCTGAAAGATTTGTTTGATAAAAATTCAGAATTGGAAGTTGCCGCCGCAATTATCGACTTCAGCAACAATTTAACCTACTGCTACGGCAATTTAAAAGACTTTGACGCCGCGCAGAAAATTAACGAGGATATGTTAAACTTCAGCAAAGAAAATTTCGGCGATTATTCCGACGAAACTGTTTCTGTACTTTATGCGAAAAGCGATTTACTTTTCAACAGTGAACAATTTGAAGAATCGCTGAATTGCGGCAGAGAAATTATAAAAATTTTCAAAGACAAGCGCGGCGATGAAACTTTTGATCATATCGTGGCTTTAAAAAGTCTTGCCGCCAAATTATACCACTTGCAAAGGTATGATGAGGCGGTTAAAGTTGTGCTGGAAGTTATCGACAACTATAAAAAATTTCACGGCGCACAAGTTCTTCATTTTATCGAAAGTTATGCACGTTTGGCGGAACTTTACGAGTTGAAGGCAGACTTTGATAACGCGCTGAAATGGCGGCAACATGTTATTGAATTGTACAAAAAAAATTGGCCGCCAGAGGCGGTACTGACAATTGGGGCAATGGCAGAAAAAGCCGCAACTTTTGAAATGGCTGAAAGATTTTCAGAGGCGTTGGAATTGCGGAAAGAAATTGCCGCAATTTACGAAATAAAGCAAAAGAAAATGGCTGATGACTTTGACGAAAATTTGCAGGATTATTACCGTGACGAATTGGAAAATATAATTTCGCTGTTGGAAAAAATCAATCCGGCTGAAATTGAAATTTGGCAGAAAAAAATTGACGCCCTTGAAAATGTTGAGGACGATACAGACGATGATATTTAAATAGAAAACGCGGCGGGCAGTTGAAGGTTGAAAAATCTTTGACGCCCGCTATTTATTTTGCTTGAAATGGTGTACAATACGAAAAAATTTTAAAATCTGTGAAGGGAGACGATTATCAAATTGACAAAGAAAAAAATTGAACTGCGAAATTTTGAGGAGACACGCGCAATTTTGGGCGAAAGTGACGAATTTTTACAGCTGATTGATGAAAAATTTAACTGCCGAATTGTCAGCAGGGGCAACTTTATTGAACTTTTCGGCGAAGATATGGAAGTTGAACGCGCCGCGCAGGTTATCGACGAAATTAAAAAACTGCATCGCGCAGGAAATATTATCGCAATGAATGACGTTGCGGCGGCTGTCAAACTGGTTAAAGAAAATCGCGCAGAGGATTTACAAAAACTTTTCGGCGAAACTGTCATAGTAACGGCGAAGGGTACGCACATTCACGCAAAAAGTATCGGGCAACAAAATTATATCGACACGATGAAAAACCACGTTATAACTTTTGGAATTGGTCCCGCCGGTACAGGAAAAACTTTTTTAGCTGTAGCAATGGCGGCGTACTATTTGCGCGTCCGTGAAGTTAAAAAAATAATTTTGACGCGCCCAGCAGTTGAGGCAGGCGAAAAGTTAGGATTTTTGCCCGGCGATATGCAAGAAAAAGTTGATCCGTACCTGCGCCCGCTGTATGACGCCTTGCAAGATATTTGGGGCTTGGATATGTATCAAAAATTTTTTGCTAAAGGCGTGATAGAAATTGCGCCGCTTGCGTATATGCGCGGGCGAACATTGAGCGACGCTTTTATAATTTTGGACGAGGCGCAAAATACAACCTCAAGACAAATGAAAATGTTTTTAACGCGGCTTGGCTTTAATTCAAGAATGGCGGTAACGGGCGATTTAAGCCAAATAGATTTGCCGCGTGGCGTAACTTCTGGACTTACTGAAGCGGTAGAAATTTTAAACGGCGTTGAAGGAATTGGAATTTGTGAATTAAATTCTGCGGACGTTGTGCGCCATGACATTGTTTCAAGAATTATTGACGCTTATGATAAAGTCTCTGAATAAAAAAGAATAGCTGTAAATAATCCTGAAAAGAAGGTGATATAAATGAACGACAAAGATAAAAAACCCGTAACGATTGAATCAATAGCAGAAGCCGTGAAAAGTTACCAGCCGGACGCAGATTTTGATATGTTGGAACGAGCGTACCTTGTGGCGAAGGAAGGACACAAAGACCAAGTACGAGCAAGCGGCGAACCGTACATAATACACCCGCTAAACGTGGCGGCAATTTTAACCGAATTACAACTTGACGACAAAACAATAGCGGCGGCAATTTTACACGACGTGGCGGAAGATACACTTTTCACGATTGACGAAATAAAAGATATGTTTGGCGACGAAATTGCACTTTTAATTGACGGCGTAACGAAAATTGGACAAATTCCAATCAGTTTGGTTAAGAAAAAAGACCCTGCGAAGTCAAAGGCAGATGCCGAACGCGCCAAACTTAAGGAAGAGCAAAAACTTGAAACTTATCGCAAAATGATTATCGCAATGGCTAAAGATATTCGCGTAATTATGATCAAACTTGCCGACCGTCTTCACAATATGCGGACGCTGAAATATACAAAGCCGGATAAACAAAAACGAATTGCTCAAGAAACGCTTGAAATTTACGCGCCGCTTGCAAATCGTCTGGGTATTTCAAGTATTAAATGGGAGCTTGAAGATTTAAGCCTTAGATATTTGGAGCCGGAAATTTATTATAACCTCGTCAAAAATGTTGATCAGAAACGCAAGGACAGACAAATTTATATCACTGAAGCGGTTAAACAGATTGAGGAAGAATTTGACGATATGGATATACACGCCTCAATCAGCGGACGCGCCAAACATTTTTACAGCATTTATAAAAAGATGGTGCGCGATAACAAAGAAATTGGCGGGATTTACGACTTGTACGCCGTGAGAATTTTGGTTGACGACGTGAAGGACTGTTACCACGTTTTGGGGATAATTCATTCACGCTGGAAACCAATTCCCGGACGTTTCAAAGATTATATCGCCGTACCGAAAACTAACGGCTACCGCTCCCTTCATACAACGGTTATGGTTTTAGGTTATCCGCTTGAAATTCAAATTCGTACCTACGCAATGCACCAAATTTCAGAATACGGCGTTGCGGCGCACTGGAAATATAAAGAGGCGGGCGGCAGTGTCAAAACAAATTCGGCTGATCAAAAAATGTCATGGCTCCATCAAATGGTACAACTTCAGCGCGAAATTAAAGACCCGAAAGAATATCTTGAGGCGTTGAAGATTGACATTTTCAGCGACGAAATTTTTGTATTTACTCCTGCAGGCGATTTACTGACTTTACCGCAAGGTTCAAATCCAATAGATTTTGCGTACCGCATCCATACTCAAGTTGGGCATCATTGTGTTGGCGCAAAAGTCAACGGCAAAATGGTTCCGCTTGAATACAAACTTCATACCGGCGATTATGTAGAAATTATTACCAATCGTTCAAATAATGGACCTAGTTTGGATTGGTTGAATATAGTTGCGTCCAGTGATACGCGTACAAAAATTCGGGCGTGGTTTAAACGTGAAAACCGCGAAGAAAATATTCAGCACGGGCAACAATTAATTACAGACGAACTTAAAAAGTTGAGCTATTCGCCGAAAGAAATGCTGAAAGATAGCCGCCTTGAAAAAATTGCTGAACAAATGAACATTGGAACGGAAGAAGATTTACTTGCACAGGTCGGCTACAACAGCGCACATTTGAACGGCGTTATTTTAAAGCTCGTCGAATTTCATAAAAAAGAATTGGCTGAAAAAAATCCCTCCATAGAATCTGATATTTTGAAAGAAATTCGCCAAACTCAACAAAGTACCAAAGTTAAAAGCGACAGTGGAATTTTAGTTGAAGGTGAAAGCGGCTTTGTTGTACGCCTTGCCAAATGTTGCAATCCAATTCCGGGCGATGAAATTTCCGGTTACGTGACACGCGGGCGCGGCGTCAGCGTTCATCGCGTAGACTGTCCGAACATTTTAAAAGGCGTCGAATTGGATCGAATGATTGAAGTTAGCTGGGCGAATACCAAAGAAAATACTTACACCGTCGAAATTGAAATTGTTTGCAACGATAAAAGCGGCGTACTCAATGAAGTTTTGGCTGTACCTTCAACACTTCAAATTAATATTGAGTCGATTCACGCCACGCCGAATAAAAGTAATAAAACTTCAACAATCAAGCTGGGATTGGAAGTCAAAAACTCCATTGACGTTGAAAGAATTATGAATCAAATGCGCCGGTTGAGAAATATTTACAGCGTAACGCGTCCAATTAATCAGGGCGGCGATTAATTCAAAATTAACGCGGCAGCAATATTTTGCCGCGCTTTTTCATTAAATTCTAATGTTCAATGAAAATTTTTTAGGTATAATATCAGAAAATTAAATTGGAGGTTTTTAAAATGCAGAAAAAATTTTTTTGTATGCTGATGTCTGCGATATTTTTAATTTCAAGTGTGGTAATGGCGGCAGAAATTCAAGGTAACGGTTTCATTGAAGTTGAAGGTATAAAATATTTTTCTAATGACATAAATCCGGTGACCGGAAAACCTTATACTTTGGACGAACTGCGCCGAATGGCGGTTGTGGACGGTTACCGCATACTTGCTGAAGAACTGGGAGACTTGCACATTTCAGCAGTTACTATAATGAAAAATGCAATGCTCGACGACACAGTAAAAACTGAAGTTGAAAAAACTATTCGTAACTCAAAAGTTACCGTTACACGTGACAGCGAAAATAATTTTTATGCCAAAGTAAGATTGAACCTTTATGGCGGCGCAAATTCAATCGCAAATATTGTCGTTCCCAAAGATACAAAAGTTGAGCCGTTCCCAAAATTCAATCCAAAATTTGAAACAATCGACAGCAATTATACCGGTTTAATTATTGACTTGAGCGGGCAGGAAGTTTCAACCGCCATTTTGCCAAAAATTAAATCTGTCAGTGGCAAAGAAGTTTACGCCTTCCAATTTTTGAATCGCAATGTTGTTGTATCGCGTGGAATGGTAAATTATTCCGACGGCTCAAATAATTCTCGCGCAGGCAACAATCCTTTGACAATTCAAGCAATGTTTGTTGAAGATTGCGACGTTGTTGTAAGCGACGACGACGCAGAAAAAATTCTTGCCGCAAATTCAAAATCGAATTTCCTCAAAAATTGCATGGTTGTTTTTGTAAAATGAGGTGAACATAATGAAAAACTTTTTTAAAATTTTCAGTTTGGTGGCGATAATTTTTTGTTTAAGCAGTCAAATAACTTTTGCGAAGTCAGAAATTGTGGAGGCGTTCGGTACTTACGTAATGGATGTGAAAGTTGACGAAACTTTTGCAACGGGTACAGCCCGCGCCCGTGAAGAGGCTAAACGCGCCGCCGCCGAAAAAGCCGGCGTATACGTTCAAAGTTATTCAAAAATGATAAACTTGGAGCTTGATTACGACGAAGTTAAAACCATTACCGCGCAACTTTTAAAAGTGCAAGACGGAGAAAAAATTGATACTAAAACGCTTGACGGTGGATTGATTGAAATTAAAGTTACAATTAAAGCCCTTGTTGAATTTCCAAACGATGAAATGTTAAAAGCTATGATGTCAGATAAACAAAATCTGGAAGAGGCAACCGCCAAATACAAAGTTTTGGAGCAGGAATACGAGGCACTCAAAAAAGAAATGGAGGCGTTGAAAGGCGACTACAGAAAAGCCGGTAAAACCGAAAAAGAACGTATCAAGTATGACATTGCAAGAAATGAAAAATACTTTGCCGCACTGATTGAATTGGAGCAGGGCAACAATTTTTATTTTCGCAAAGATTATCAAAACGCAATTAACTTTTACACCAACGCAATTAACATTCAGCCGAATTTTGCAGAGGCGTATAACAATCGCGGCAACTGCTACAACAATTTGAAACAATTTCAAGCGGCGTTGAGCGATTTACAAACTGCCGTAAGATACAACAGCGTTGATTCGCGTATTCATAACAATTTGGGCAACGTTTATCTTGAAATGGAAAATTACGGCGCGGCGATTAATTCTTACACGCAGGCAATTAATTTGAATCCTAATTTGTTTACGGCTTATTTTAATCGTGCGCTTGCGTATTCGTACTTGGGACAATTCCAAAACGCGTTGCCGGATGCTCAACGCGCAATGGCTTTAAATCCTGCTGACGCGGACGCAAAAAATTTATACGATCAAATTTCCCGCCGCATTTAAAATTTTTTGATTGAGGCGGCAGGTATGTTAAAAAAATTTATGACGGCGATTTTAATTTTTGGAATTTTGATTTTTGCCACTGTAACAAGTGCGGAATTTAAAATTTTTGAAGGCGTCGGCGAACATTACATGGAAGATTCAACTGAAACGCTTGATGCGGCAAAAGATAAGGCGAAACTTGCCGCCGAACTCAACATAGCCGAACAAGTAGCCGTAATGGTTTTTAGTTATTCAGAAATGCACAATTCAAATTTGACGCGGGACGAAATTATTACAATTACCGCCGGAATTTTGAAAGTTACTGATGTTAAATACGCGCTGAAGTCTGAAAATGACGGTACACTTTTAATGCGGGCGGTTGTGACGGCTGAAGTTGATATTGATGAAGTCCCTGCACTTATCGAACGTGAAATTAAACGGCGGGAAAATCAAAACTAAAAAAATAAAATCTGCGCGAGTTTTCGTAAAAAAATTCTAACGCAGATTTTTTTATTGATTAAAAATTTATTGAGCGGCGAATTTTAAAACTTGTTCCGCCATTTCGTTTTTATCGCAAATATTTTCGTGCAAAATTTTAGCTGAACCGAGAGCCGCAAGGTTTTTTGGCACGTCTTTTTTTGTAACCCAAGCAAGTTTATCCAACTGCGCGAGGTCGTCAATACCTTCAGTATTTTCGCCCAACGCCTTTAAAACCGAATTAGTAAATTTGAACGGGCTGGCAGTGGAGGCAAGCATAACCGGCGACATATCTTTTGTATTGCGGCGATATTTGCCGAGTACCATCATTGCAACGGCGGTATGAGTATCGACAAGATATTTATAGTTGCCGAAAACTTCCTTAATCAGCGCGGTAGTTTCCTCTTCAGTTGCGTAGTCGGCGTAAAAAATTTTGTCGAGGCGATTTTTCAGCGACGAATTAATTTTATATTTGCCGGTTTCGTTCAATTCCTTCATAAAAGTTTTAACTTTTTCGGTATCGCCGTTAGTTTCGTGATACAGCAGCCGCTCCAAATTACTTGAAATTAAAATATCCATCGACGGCGTAATAGTTTTATAAAATTCTCTGTTTCTGTCATAAACGCCGGTATTAAAAAAGTCCGTCAAAATGTGATTCATATTCGACGCGCAAATTAATTTTTTGATAGGTACGCCCATTTGTTTTGCGTAGTACGCCGCCAAAATATTTCCAAAGTTGCCGGTAGGAACTACCACATTAACAGTATCGCCGATTTTTATTGTACCGGATTTTACAAATTCGGCGTAGGAGGCAACGTAGTAACAAATTTGCGGTACAAGACGCCCCCAGTTAATGGAATTTGCCGAACTCAATTTCACGTTAGATTTTTCCAATTCTGCGCGAATTTTTTCATCTGCGAAAATATTTTTGACGCCGTTTTGGCAGTCGTCGAAATTTCCTTTAACCGCCGTAACGTTCACATTTTTACCGGCTTGAGTAACCATTTGCAGTTTTTGAATTTTGCTTACGCCGTCGGCAGGATAGAAAACCATTATTTTTGTCTGCGGTACGTCTGCAAAACCTGCAAGCGCGGCTTTTCCCGTATCGCCGGAAGTTGCCACTAAAATTAAAATTTCTTTCGTTTCGCCAACTTTTTTTAAAGCCCGCGTCATAAGTTGCGGCAAAAGCTGAAGTGCCATATCCTTAAAGGCACTCGTGTTACCGTGGAAAAGTTCCATAACGCCGACAGGGGACGCTCGATGTTGTTCATCTTTGATTAAAATCATTAAAGGCACTTTCGACACCACGTCAAACCAATCATAAGCAACTTCGCAACTTTCAAAGAGTTCATCTTCAGTATAATCTGTCAAAAATTTTTTCAAAACAAAAACTGCGCGTTGGCAATAATTTTTATTGACTAAATTTTTAATATCATCCAAAGTGATTTTCGGAATTGATTCAGGAACGAACAAGCCGCCGTCATCTGCTATGCCTTTGAGGATAACGTCCGCCGAATTTAAAGGCTGGAAATTTTTTGTACGAGTGCTGATATATTTCAAAAATAATTCCTCCTAAAATTTTTTCTGATTGTACCACGTTATTTGCAAATGCGAAAGTTTTTCTTTAGCAGGAAATATTAAAATCACTGCCGAATATTTTTTTGTTAATTTATTTTCAGATTTAACAGGAGGAATAAATTTTTATGGACGAAGTAAAAAACGTCACGAAGATAGCACTGCTTGGAGCCGGAACAATCGGCGGCAGTGTAATTCAAGTTTTAATTGACAATAAAGACATTATCGCACAACGCGCAGGCACTGAAATTGAAATTAAAAATATTTTAGTCTTGCCGCATGAAATTCCTGCACTGCAAGAAAAAGGCTTGCCCGCTACAAGTAACTTTGAAGATATTTTGAACGATGACGAAATTTCAATAGTTGTGGAATTAATCGGGGGCGTAAAAGTTGCCCGTACATTTATGCTGCAAGCGTTAGAACGCGGCAAAAGTGTAGTTACTGCGAACAAAGACGCGGTGGCTCAATTCGGCTCTGAATTTTTCGACACGGCTGAAAAAAATCATGTAGACTTTTTATTTGAGGCGTCAGTCGGTGGCGCAATTCCAATTATAATGCCGTTGAAACGTTCATTAACTGCAAATAAAATTTCAGAAATTTTGGGTATCGTAAACGGCACAACAAATTATATGCTTACCAAAATGACTGAAGATGGCGCAGATTATGATACAGTTTTGAAAGAGGCACAAGCGAAAGGTTACGCGGAGGCGAATCCTGCCGCTGACGTTGAAGGCAAAGACGCCGCCCGCAAAATTGCTATTTTGGCGTCAATCGCTTTTAATTCCCGCGTCAAATTTGAAGACGTTTCAATGGAAGGTATTACCAAAATTACTCCCAAAGATATTCAGCACGCCGCAAATTTAGGTTACGTTGTAAAACTTTTGGCTATTGGCAAAGAATCTGAAAGCGGCGTTGATGTGCGCGTTCATCCCGTACTTTTGCCGAAAGTTCACCCGCTTGCAAGCGTCAACGGCGTTTTCAATGCAATTTTCGTTAAAGGTTATCCAATCAACGAGACAATGTTTTTTGGACCCGGCGCAGGTTTTCCGACTGCCTCCGCCGTCATTTCTGACATTATCGAAATTGCAAGAAATCTTCAGACAAATAGCGTTGGAAAATTCGGCTGCACTTGCTACAATGAAAAACCAATTTGTCCCATTGAGGAAACTGTTTCGGCGTATTACATTCGCCTTTTGGTTGACGACAAGCCCGGAGTTTTGGGCGCGGTTGCAACGGCGTTGGGCGATGCTGGAGTTAGCTTAAATTCCGTCGCACAAACTAACAGCGATCTTGAAGGTCACGCCGAATTGGTTGTAGTTACACACAAAGTCAAACATAAAAATATTTTGGTCGCGCAGGAGTCTTTGAAAAAATTGTCGGCGGTCGATGAAATTTCAAGTGTAATGCGCGTTGAGAGTTGATTTTTTATGGATTTAAACAAAGTTACAGTAAGAGTTCCCGGCACTTCGGCGAATTGCGGACCCGGCTTTGATTGTTTGGGACTTGCCGCAACAATTTACAACGATTTGGAATTAACATTGCTTGAGGAAAAAACTTTGAGCATTGAGGCGCACGGCGACGGCGCAGAAACTATTCCCACTGACGAAAAAAATATTGTTTGGAAGGCGGCACGAATGGTTTTAGATCGTTCCGGCAACGGCGAAAAGTTCAAAGGCGCAATTCTAAAAATGAATAATAATATTCCAATGTCACGCGGCTTAGGTTCAAGCGCGGCGGCGATTGTTGCAGGGTTGACGGCGGCTAATGAAATTGTCGGTAAACCTTTTCCAAAAAAAGAAATTTTGAAATTCGCAACTGAAATTGAAGGACATCCAGATAACGTTGCACCGGCGATTTACGGCGGCTTTACTATCAGCACAGTTGACAGAGGGCGCGTTCAAACTTTTTCATTTCTGCCAAAAATCAGATTGAAATTGATTGTAGCAGTGCCGGATTTTCCACTTTCAACGAGAATTGCACGTCAAGTTTTGCCAAAGTCCGTTTCAATGAAAGACGCAGTTTTTAATATTGGGCGGGCGTCAATGTTGGTTGCGGCGTTAATGCAAGGCAAGGAAAAATTTTTGGAAACTGCATTTGATGACGCCCTGCATCAACCTTACCGCACAAAATTAGTACCTGGTATGCAGGAAGTTTTTCAAGCGGCAAAAAAAGCCGGCGCGTTAGGCGTTTGCTTAAGCGGCGCGGGACCTTGCCTAATCGCTTTTTCTGAAACTAAAAAACAAATTGAAAATAATATCGCCGTCGAAATGGTTCAGGCGTTCAAAAAAAATGAAGTTCAAGCCGCCGCGTTAATTTTAGATTTAGACACACGCGGCGCATACATTGTTTGAGGTGTAAAAATGGAACTACGACAACTGGAATATTTTTGCACAGTCAGTTCATTGGAAAATTTCACAAAGGCGGCGCACTTTTTGCACGTTTCGCAGCCGTCAGTTACAAAGGCGATACAAGCATTGGAGGCGGAACTAAATTTATTATTGTTCGATCGCAGCCAAAAACATATCGCCTTGACGGAGGCGGGAAAAATATTTTTACTACACGCCAAAAAAATTTTGAAAGACGTACAAACGGCGCAGTTGAGCTTAGAAAAATTTAAAACGCAAAATGGCGGAGTGGTAAAACTCGGAATGCCGCCAATGGTTGAATCTTATTTATTTCCAAGATTTTTTATGAAGTTTCAGGCGTCGAATCCGGATATTTTGTTGGACTTGCATGAATGTAGCGATTCAATTTCCGTGAATGAAAAACTTGACAGCGATTTTTTAGATTTTGGAATAATCCTGCTAAGGCAAGAGGAGCATTTAGAAAATTCCTTTACATTGTCTGACGGCGAATTTTATTTGTGTCTGCCGTCTGATAACAAACTCGCGCAGGTTGATAAAATTTCTTTTGCCGAATTGAAAAACGAAAAATTTATTCTGCAACCTTCGGGAACGGTACAGCATTTGGTAACTATGACACTTTCAGCGGAGGCAGGATTTGTGCCGGACGTTTTATTGAGTACGTCGCAACTTAAAACGATAAAAGATTTAGTTACCGGCGGCGTGGCAGTTTCACTTTTGCCAAAATTTGTATTGACGGACGAAACTAAATTTAAAGCCGTGCCAATAAATCCGCCCGTGAAATTTAAAATCGTTTTGGCGTGGAGCAGACACAAGGAACTTTCGCCGCTGGGTACGCGCTTTTTAAACTTTTTCAAAGAAATTCTGCAAAGTCGGGAGGTGAAAACTTGAGCGAAAATTTCAGCGTTGCAATTAGTTATGGCGAAAATCTCGGCTACGTCGAATTTGACGAGGCAACCAAAAAAATTAACGTTGTAATTGGCGATGAAGTTGCAAAACGTAAGGCGGAAGAATTTCTTTCGCAGGTTCACGAAATTAAAATTCCGCACGAAACACTTTTAGACTTTACGGAAGAAAAAATAAACCCTCAAGCAGATGCCGAGAGTTTGAAAATTGTTTTAACGCGCCTTTGGGAAAATACCGGCGTTCATGTGGATTGGAGCCGCCCTGTTGAGTACGTGAAACTTCATCCACATTACTAAATTTGAAAAACCTCCAAAAATTTTAGGATTTGCGGAGGTTTTTTGTTAATTTATCGCCTGCAAAATTTTAAATAAATCTAAAAAAACTTTTCATCTTTATCAGTACCATTTTCTGAATTTTCGTTTTCTGTCTTGTCGGTTGATTTTTTCTTCAATTTTTTATAAGCGTTCGCGTCAATTTTTTCAAGATATTTTTCTGGGATTGAACGCGGATTTTTTTTGCTCAATTCATAGCAACGGCGGTAATTTTCTTCAGCTTTTTCAGTGTCGCCCGTTTCGTCAAAAATATCGCCGCGCAATTTGTAGGATACCCAAACTTCAGAATCAATTTGCAACGCTGTATCAATATCTTTCAAAGCAAGTTCAATTTCGCCGCGCATATGGCGCACATCAGCACGATTTAAAAAGTTGAAAAGATTTTTAGAATCCTGCGCGACGGCGTCATTACAATCTTTTAAAGCTCCGTCATAATCGCCCAAAATTGCCTTAGCGCGTCCGCGTATCGCCAAACATTCAGGTATATCATCTTGATTTTTCGCAGATAAAGCGCGTTCAATTTCTTTCAAAGCAAGTTCGCCCTGTCCGTAATCGTTATAGGCGTCCGCGTTAATTCTAAGTTGTTTGGCGTAATTTTTTTTGGCGTTGAGAGCTTCAGTTTTAATTTTCTGCCACTCGTTCAAACGCTTTTTTTCAGCGTCAATATATTTTTGACGATTAGAATCATTTTGGTAAGCCAAAGTTACGGCGTCTTGAATTTTACTGCCGATATTTTCCAGAAATGCAATTTCTCTAACCTGTTTGAAAACTTTGTCGTCGTTCAAAAAATCTGTACTGCCGCCCGCGCCGCTGCGAAAATTCCAACTTGCAATATTATTGTAATCGTGAAAAGCCCGCGCTAATCCTCCGGCAAAATAATAGGCGTTGTCGGCGGCGTTTTTATAATTTGGCGTGTAAATTTCTGTTTCGTCAATAAAAACTTTGTAAGCGCGTTCAACCTTTTTAACCGTAACATGCCCGCAACTGTAATCTGTCAAAAGTTGCGAAAGTTTTGCCTCCCGATTTTCTGTATCTGGATGATCTGAAAAAGTTTGTTCACTTGGCTTGTCGTGCGAATCAAATTCCAAAAAATCCCGCGTTTCATATCTGAAATAATAATCCATACGCGCCATAGCCGCCGCGCCGCCGCCGGGATTAAACCCCGCGCTTGTCATAAGATAAAAGCCGCCTTCGTCCGCCGCGTATTCGGCAGGCACGATTATATTTTTGGCGATTGAATAACCGACCATCCCGCTAAGTTTGCTCCAGTCAACATTTCGGCTGTTGACATTTGCGCCAATCATTACCGCGCCAATTTGTTGAGCGGCGGCGGTTGCATAAATTTTAGCCGAATGTTGCTCAATACCGTGCGTCATTTCGTGCGCCAAAACTGCGGCTATTTTATTTTCGTCGTAGTTCATATTCTGCAACAAGCCCAAATTTATACTGACATAATCCATTGGATAACACGAGGCGTTGAATTTTTCACTGTTGTTGACATTCCAGACAAACGGCAGAGAATTTGCCTTCAATTCATAGTCGCCGGAATTTATTAACTGCGTCATAATGTCAGCAACCAGTTGAATATCACGGGGATTTTGAGCCGTGCCGTTTTTTTCAATATCTTGACGCCACGCCAACATTTGCGCGTTTACGTCGTTGCCAAGTTGCATCATTGATTTTAAAGTTACTTGATACGCTGCCCAAATTCCTGCAGCTTGCGCGGCTATTGCCCACGCGTCCACCGCCAAAACTTTTAGCGGTAAAAAAAATATTGCGCACGCTACAATCGCCGCAATTAATTTTGTAAATTTTTTCATTTTGAAAGGCAAGCTCCTTTCTAATTTTTACTCAAATTTTGAATTTGCAACCTCAAATTATTATTTTGCTCTTGAATTTCAAAAATTTCCTCAAGAAAAACTTTTTGAATTTGAACATTTTCAAAATTACTTTGAGGAGTTTGAATATCGTTTTCCAAGTCCTCAAAAAGTCTTTGCCACGCCGCACCAATATCATAATCTAAGAATGGCTGAAGACTTGCCCGCGCTTCGGCTGATAATTTTATTCTGAAATTTTCATCAGTCAAAATTTTTACAATGGCTTTCGCCGCCGCGTGATAATTATTAAAGAGAACAGCGATAGAGCCTTTGCCATCGCGTGTCAATTCGTTATCCGGCAATTTAAAAAACACAAGCGGCAGTTCATAGAATTTACTTTCAGAAATTACCAACGACCAACCTTCATGCGGCGAAGTGTTCAACATTACATCGGCAGACTTATAAAATTCGCTTACATCTGTATGAAAACCGCAAAATTCGATATTTTTTTCAAGTTGATTTAACTTTATCAGCTCTTTTAATTTTTCGGCAATAATTGGAACGTCAGCTGCGCCAAGAATTTTTAATTTGGCGTTTGGAATTTGCGCCACAACTTCTTTCATTATTGGCACAACGGCAAAAATATTTTTCTCGTTTACGTCAATTCGCCCAACCCAAAGAATTGTATTTGAAAATTTTTTAGTATCGCGTCCTTTAAAATTGCCTTCCTTTTCAATCATTATTGGATTGGGTATGTAATAAGCACGAACATCAAAATTTTTCAGAAATTCCCTGCGCGTTCTCGAAATTACCACGACTGCATCGGCAAGGCAGTAACCCGCTACACTTGGAAGACGAAAATCCAAATGCTTAATTGAGCTGTGAAGTTCAACGACAAATTTTATCCCTGAAAGTTTACAGAATAACGACTGTACAAAAGGCGTAAAATCTGCGGTACGCATATGGCTTACAAATACATCGATGCTATATTTTTGTATCAACGTCGCTAATTCTTGAAGACGTTCAAAAGTTAAATTTCTCGGCGTTGAAAATGTAACTCGTTCAAACATTCCACCATATGGGGGGGGTAATGAATATTCCAATTCCGGAACTGAAACATCAGTGAAAAGAACTACGCGGTAGCCCTGCTGGATATAAATTGGAATAATCAATGACAAAAATCTTTCAATACCGCCGTTGAAAATACGAAAATAATAAATTCCGATTGTACGGATTTTTTTATTTGAGTTCGGAAAAATTTGTTTATGCTCGGCAAAAAAATTTGTCGCCCACTTGTAATTTTCAAAATTTTTTACGTAGTTAAAAAGCGAAGACGCAATTTGCGCCGGTGTAAAATATTGGCGAATCTTTATGAAAAAGATTTCCGAGCTATCAGATTTTTTCCAAATCTCAAATAAAATTTGCATAATAAAATCAACTATAAAATTTTTATAATCGTTGGGGATAAAAATATTTGCGCGAATTTTTGATTGAATGTCAGCTACAATTTCGACGATTTTTTCAATTTCCGCCGAAGTCAGAGTTTCCAAATTTTGAGACAGATTAACGCCGCTTTTTTCTTGAATAAACGCGGTTGTTTCTTGCAAAAAAATTTTTTGAAATTCCTGCAATGTCACATTTAAACTTATTGGCGTATTCGTCATAAATTCTTTCAGCATTTTCATTTCTCCAATTAAAAATTTTTCTTTTGACATTTAACATTTGTAACGAACGACTAATTTTTTTGAATTATATCAAATATTTTATTTTGAATCATTTTTCAAAACTAGTTTTCAATTCGACGGTAAATTTTGTACCGACGCCCAATTCAGATTTAACAGAAATTTTGCCGCCGTGAATCTTTAGAATTTCCATAGCGATTGAAAGTCCCAAGCCGTTACCGCCCATTTCACGCGAACGCGCTTTATCTACGCGGTAAAATCTTTCAAAAATCCTTTCTTGATCTTCCGGCGCAATTCCAATTCCGCTATCTTGCACTGAAAAAATTGCGTTACTGTCTCCGGCTTTTTCAAGTTTCACTAAAACTTTTCCGCCGCTCAAAGTATATTTAATTGCATTGTCAACCAAAATTAAAATCAGCTGTTTAATTTTCTGTTCGTCGCCTTGAATGTAACATTTTCTGATATTGACGCCTGAAAGTTCAACGCCTTTTTTTTCGGCAAGCGGCGTCATCATCCTAATATTTTGTTCAAGGAGTTCGCCCAAATCCAGTTTTTGAATTTTAATTTTAATTGCGTTGTTATCACTTCGGGCAATGGTTAATAAATCGCTGACGAGTTTGGACATTTTTTTGACTTCGCCTTTTAAGTCTTCGATAACTTCGCGCAGGATTGGATTTTCTATCGATTTATCTGCTAAAAGTAAATCAGCTGACGCCATTATAACTGCAAGCGGCGTTCGCAATTCGTGCGACGCGTCGGCGGCAAATTGTTTTTGTCTTTTGTACGCCTCGCTCATTGGTATCATTGCACGCCCTGCCATTATGTGTCCAATTATTGAAGCTAGTATTAACGACAACACGCCCAAAATTATCAGTGCGATTGTTGCTTTTTTCAAACCGGAATATAACGCCGTAACATCTTTACCTACATAAATTGTTTGTTCAATATCGTCAATACGGATTTTGCGGGAAGTCATCATTATGTTTGTCATTCGCCCGTTTTCGTTTGGATACGAAAAAACATTTGTTTCGCCTATAGGCAACATTTCAGCGTTCATATATTCCAAAATGAACGGCTCAACTTTTACTGACGCACGCACAAATCCTACAAGTTGCCCCCATCTGTCAAAAACGTAAAAAAATAATCTGTCATTAGTGTTGCGGTAATATCGATTTTCATCAATGGTAGCGTTCGGGTGTTGAATTTGATAAGCTTGCGCCTCTGCTATACCTTCTGCCGCGTCTGAAAGTTCGCGCTGTTGTTCGGAATCAAACGACCAGCCCATTATTTTTTGTACGCCAACTATCAGCACAATTAAAAATACGCACATTATTGAAGAATAAATAAGCGTCAATCTAAGCCGACTATTGCGGAAAATTTCCACTAATTAAGCCTCCAGCCGGTAACCAATTCCGCGCACGGTTTTTATCGTTATACTGCCGTCTACGTCGTTTAACTTTTTACGGAGAATTTTCATATATGAATCAATGTTGTTGGAAGTAATATCGCGCTCACTTCCCCAAATTCTATCCAAAATAATTTCACGCGGTACAACTACGCCCAAATTTTGTGAAAGTAAATCGAAAAGCTGAAATTCACGCGGCGAAAGTTGAATTACCTGATTTTTTTTCTTTAATACTTTTGTTGTACGGTTTAAAGTGAAACTTCCGACTTCAACTACTTCTTGCTGAATCTTTTGAGTACTGCGACGGCTCAACGCTCTAAGCCGCGCCAAAAGTTCATCAAATTCAAACGGTTTTACCAAATAATCATCCGCGCCCGCGTCAAGTCCCGTTACTCTGTCTTCGATTGAATCTTTGGCTGTCAACATTAAAATTGCTTTTTCGTAGCCATTTTCGCGCAACTGTCTACAAGCATCAATCCCCGTTACATTCGGCATCATCCAATCCAAAATTAATATATCGTACTCCGAATACATTGCATATTCAAAAATATCCGCGCCGTTTTGTATCCATTCTACTTGTACGCGATTTTGCATCAGCATATAATTTATCAGTTTGCCCAATTTCTGATCATCTTCAGCCAATAGCACTCTTATCATTTTTTAAGCTCCTTTTTTTATTTTTTATATCTTCTTTTCTTTTCCAAAGCAAAAAGAAAAGAAGCAAAAGAAAGTGCTTTTACAGGCGCGTCAGGGTTTCTCAAGGTTGAGTTATTCCTACTCTTCCCCTCTATCCTAATCTTCCTTATTCCTAGTCTTCCCCTCTATCTGAAACCTATGACGCGCCACCCTAACACCTAATACCTAATCCCTAACCCCTAATTTACGCGGATTATATTTATTCATCGCGTTGTTAATTCCTTCACGAAAAATACAAATTACCGCAGGTACAAGGCTTTCAATCGCCGCTGAAATTTTCGGCACTTCTTCTACATTAAACGGACTCAAAACATGATTATTAACCGTCCAATTTTCCGGCGGGCGTCCAATTCCAATTCTTACACGCGGAAAATTTTGCAAGCCGCCAAAATGTTGAATTATAGACGCAACGCCACGATGTCCGCCGCTACTTCCTTTTGGGCGAAGTCTAATCATTCCAACGGGTAAATCCATATCATCATGCGCTACAATTAAATTTTCTAAGTCAATCTTGTAAAAATCTGCAACAGGTACAACCGCTTCGCCGCTCAAATTCATAAATGTTTGCGGCTTCACTATCAAAATTTTTTCGCCTTCAAAAAAAGTTTCAGCTACAAGCGCGTTAAAATTATTTCGCCAATCTGTTGCATTAAGTTCAGCCGCCAATTTGTCAGCCAACGTAAAGCCCACATTGTGTTTTGTATTTGCATATTCTGCGCCGGGATTTCCCAACCCTACAAAAATTTTCATTGCTCCACCTTAGAAAATAATTCCAATAATGCCGGAGAAAATCCCAAGTATCAGCCTTTGAATCGGTACAAGAATCCAACTTACAACCGGCGTCATCAAAATTATTATTAAAATTATCATGTTGTAGCGTTGAAGTTCATCAAATTTTATTGCCAATTCTTCCGGCAAAAGTTGTCTCAAAACGTGCGAACCATCCAGAGGCGGTATTGGCAACAGATTGAAAATCCCAAAATTTATGTTGATTATCATAATCCCGCTAAACACTAAATACATTCCTTCGGACATTGGAAAATTAAATTTCGTCAGTATCGCCATAAAAATCAAAGTTACAAACGCCGTTATAAAATTTGCTCCGGGTCCCGCAAGCGAAACTAAAATATCGTCTCGGCGCGGGTTGCTGAAATTGTACGGGTTTATTTGTACCGGCTTTGCCCAGCCGAAATGTGCAATGAAAAGCAGTAACAATCCTATTGGATCAATATGCGCGGCAGGATTTAAAGTCAATCGCCCCATCATTTTTGGCGTAAAATCGCCCAGCGCGTAAGCTACGCGAGCGTGTGCCCATTCATGAATTACCATTGCGATTATTATTCCGGGCAGGCTTGTTATCGCACCTATAAAAAAATTATCCAAATTCAAAAGTCCCCCTTCGTTTATTATTTATAAGTTACTGAAAAATTTCCGCGTTGCAAATGAATTTCTTCATAGTTGTACAAATCTAAGCCAAACCAAGTTTCTTGAGTAAAATCATCGTAATTTACGCCAATATCAAAATAGCGCAGGATTGGACGCGGCAAAAACGGCGAAGGATCGAATTCTATAAAAATATAATCGCCGTCGTATAAATCGCCAAAAGTTTGCATTACCCAATTATTTTCAGCAATCGGCGAAATATAAATTTGCGTGATAGTTTTTCCCGTTTCATTTACAATTTTGAAAGTGGAATTTGCGAACGCTACAGAATTTATCGCAAAAATTATCAACGCTATTGAAAAAATTTTTCTAAGCATTTTTATCCATCTCCAAATATTTTTCCAACATTAAAATAGAAATAATCGTCTTGCAGTCCATAATTTTGCCGTCTTCAATAAATTTCACGGCGTCGGCAAGCGGAATTTTCACGCAGTTAATAAATTCGTCGTCGTCAGGGTGTTGCTTACCTGAAATTAAATCCTGCGCCGCGTACAAGTGAATTAATTCATTACTGAATCCAACAGTTGTTGCAATGGTGATAAGTTTCCAAAACTTTTTGGCGGTGTAGCCGGTTTCCTCTGAAAGTTCACGTTTGGCACATTCAAGCGGATCTTCATCAGGTTTATCAAGTTTACCGGCGGGAACTTCCAACGTAACCTGCGCGACGGGATAACGATATTGCTTAACTAAAATAATTTGCCCGTTCGGAAGAATTGGAATAACCGCAGACGCGCCGGGATGTTTAATCCATTCACGAATTGCCTTGTGTCCGTTTGGAAGCTCAATTTCATCTTTAAAAACGTGAAGCAGTACGCCGTCAAAAACATTTGCACTTGAAATTTTTTTCTCAACTAAATTTTTATCGTCGTTATCAGCCAATTTAAACCCTCCAAAATTTTTTCCAATTATATCACAGATTTAAATTTTGCAATTTAATTTTTTTAGCAGATTGAATCATTTCATCAGCATTTTTTATTGAAACTTTATTTTCTGCGCCGGACGCCATACGCGCAATTTCATTCACGCGGCTTTTTTCGTCAAGAATTTTAACTTCAGTAACAGTGCGGTTGCCGTCGTCAGATTTTGAAATTTGCAAGTGAGTATCAGCCATACAGGCAATTTGCGCCAAATGTGTAACGCACAAAACTTGCTTGTACTTTGAAACTTTGGCGATACATTCTGCAACAACTTTAGCCGTCGTGCCGCCCAATCCTGTATCAATTTCATCAAAAACCATTGTACCGGCTGAATCTTCGCGCCCTGCTGAAACTGTTTTAATCGCAAGCGCAATTCTGGAAAGTTCGCCGCCGGATACAACTTTTGACAGCGATTTTAAATCTTCGCCAACGTTCGCAGAAAATAAAATATCTGCAGTATCGCCGCCGTTTGAAGTTAAATTTTCCGCCGCGTCAACAGTCACGATAAATTTTGCCTTTGCCATACCGAGCCGCCGAATTTCCTTTTCAATGGTTTTAGAAATTTTTTCGGCAGATTTTTTTCTAAGCTCAAATAAAATTTCAGCGCGGCTTTTAGCTTGCGTTTCAAGCGTTGAAATTAATTTCTGCAAATTTTCAATATCTGAATCAAAATTTTCAATCGCCGAAATTTCTGCACGAACTTTTTCTAAGTGCGCCAAAATTTTTTCTACTGAATCGCCGTATTTTCTTTTAAGTTGCCAAATTGTAGCCAATCTATTTTGCAGAGTTTCTAAAGTTGCGGGCGAAAATTCCAACGTATCAGCATACGCTCTAATATCGCTGTAAGCCTCCTGCAGTGAAATTGCCGCCTCCTCTAAAAGTTTTCGCGCAGGATTTAATTTTTCGTCGTACTTTGCAACGTCGTTTAAATTTTTTTCGACTTTGGCAAGCGCGGTTAAAATATTTAAATCTGAATCGCCGTTTAAAAGTTGGCAAGATTCTTCAACGTGTGCAGAAATTTTTTCGGCGTTTGAAAGTTTACGCAGTTCAGTTTCAACTTCTTCATCTTCATTTGGTTTTAAATCTGCTTGCGAAATTTCCTGCTCCTGCCAACGCAACATATCAAGCCGCTGTTCACTTTCAGCCATTGCATTTTTTTTAGTTTCAAGATTTTTAACTTGCGCCGTCCACGAATAAAAAATTTTTTGATAATCCTGCAACGCGCCGGAAATTTTTTTATCTGCATTGTCAACTAAATTATAAATATTTTCTTCGCGCAGAATTGCAAGATTTTCGTTTTGTCCGTGAACGTCTACCAGAGCCGTTGAGAGGCGTTTTAAGGCGTTCAATGTAGCGTGCGAATCATTTATAGTAATTAAGTTGTTGCGCGTGCTACGGGCGATTTTACGCGCAATTATGACGGTGTTTTCTTCGTCAATATCAATTCCAATTTCAGAAAGAATTTTTCGGGCGTTTGAATTTTCCTCCAATAAAAAAACTGCCTCGACGCGCAGATTTTCGCAGCCGGTACGAATTAAATTTGTACCAATTCGCTGTCCAAGTACCGCGCTCAAGGCGTCAATCAGAATCGATTTTCCCGCGCCCGTTTCGCCCGTCAAAATATTCAGACCTTCGCCAAATTCCAGTTCGGCGTGTTCAATCAGCGCGAAATTCCACACGGATAAATTTTTTAACATTATATCCCCCATTTTAGGTGTTAGGTGTTAGGTTTTAGCGATTAGAAAAAATCCCTAATCCCTAACTCCTAATCCCTAGCCCCTATTTTTTGCCTGTCGAACCTCTCTTAGTAAGCGGTATACCTTTAGCGCAAAGCGGGCAATTTTCCGGCTCATAAGTTTCAACGTCCATATGCAACAGCGCAAAATTCGGCACGTCTTCAAAAGTTGCCCTGCCGCCGCTCCTGTCAACCAACATTGCAACCGCTACTGGAACGCCGCCAAATTCTTTTACAACGTCGATAACTTCACGAACAGAGCCGCCGGTTGTTACAACGTCTTCAACAATCAAAACGCGCTCGCCTTCGTGCAAATTAAAACCGCGTCTGAACGTCATCTTACCTTCAACACGCTCGGTAAAAATTGCGCGTGTTCCAAGTGCCTTGCCTGTTTCGTGTGCCAAAATTATTCCGCCCGTTACAGGTCCAACAACAGTTTCAATATTTGCGTCTTTGAAATGTTCCGCAATGGCTTTACAAAGTTTTTCAGTTTCGTGAGGCAACTGCAATACATTAAATTTTTCTACATAATGAGGGGAGTGCAAGCCTGACGTTAATTTGAAATGTCCGTCCATTATTGCGCCCGTTTCTACAAGCAAGTTGTAAACTTCTTTTTCAGTCATAAAAATCTCTCCTTTAAATAAAATTTTTCCAAAAACATTTTAAACTGATAACACTTGGAGGCATACCAATAAATTGAACGTCAAATTTTAAACTGGGTTCAATTTTGGAGCTTGCGTTGTGGATTCTGAAACTAAGTTGCCATCCGTTATTTAAATACATTTCGACAGTATTTTGACTGTTATTTTTAAATTTCAGTGCAACTAATTCCGTAGGTAATAAAACTTTTGGAACGGTAATTACAGATAAAGCTTTTTGGCTTGGCTGATTCAACGTTCCATGCAAATTAAAAGTTTGAATAACTGTAAGGCGTTCGCTATCGTGGCTTATAATTTTATAATAATCTTTGACGCCAATCAAATATTTTACAATTTTGCGCGGAATATTTTTATCAACTTCATAAGTGTTATTTATTTCGTCCACAAATGCTTGAAGAATAGGAATGTACACGGATTCATTTTTGTCAGCCATTTCTGCCCATTTGGCTTTTTCAAGTTTCAATTTTTTCAATCTGTCAAAAATAGGATTGACGGCTTGCCAATATTCATTACTGCAAGGGCGTTCAAACCATTCTTTGCCAAAATCAATTTTATGGCTTAATCGACTGTGTTTTACAGCGTCGTGATTATGTTTGACACTCAATCCAATTTCCCAGTTTAAATTTTTGCGCCGAATAACAATATCTCTAACGTCGCCTTTAATTCCAAATTCATCTTTTAAAATTTCTAAAGTCAATTCATCATCTGCAATTTCACAAATTCTAGGTTCAAGTTCAAAAATTGTGTCCAGTGCAGACTTTGCAGAAATTTTATATAAATTTTTTTGATCTTCAGACAAAAATTCAAAGCAGTTTTTATTTGCGTCGAATGAAGAATTTTTTATAATTTTTATCGGACGAATACTTTGCAAAGCTTGATATAAAATTTCAATCCAAACAAATTCATAGGCGCGTCCTTGATTGTTACTTTTGTTGCTCAAAATTTATCCTCCAAAACAGATTTTATTGCAACGGCAATTTCATAAGCAAGATTTACCGGCACGGCATTTCCAATCATTTTATACGCATCGTCAACATTTTTGTAAATAAATTTAAAATCGTCAGAAAATCCTTGAATCCGCGCAATTTCTCTAACAGTCATTCGGCGATACAAATTTTCTTTACCTGATACAAAACGACATTCATTTTTCCCGAATTTTATCATTTTGGGAGCTTGCGGATGAAGTTGACATTGACGCCCCGACGCTTGCACGGTAAAAGCTTGTTCGTCCCAACTTTTTACGCGGTTACGACTCATAAAAATTGGCGAAAAACCGCCGATAAAATACTCGTTGTTGTTAATGGCTTTAGTATTGTGATAATTTTTTTCTGCGGCAGGAATTGCGCTAAATTGTAAATCCCAAATGACATCACGAAGAGTTAATTTTTTTGAATTATCAGCAGTTGAACCTTTTGGAAATTTAAAAGCAATATTTAAATCATTTCTGAAGCCAATGAAAAAAATTCGCTTACGTTCCTCTGCCACGCCATAATCTTTTGCATTTGCCATTGTCAAGGAAACATTGTAGCCTGATTCTTCAAATAAATTTAAAATATTTTTGACAGCTACAGAATGTCTTTTGGCAAGCATACCGCTGACATTTTCGGCAAGAAAAAATTGGGGCTTAATTTCTTTCAAAAGCCTTACATAGTCAAAAAATAATTTGCCGCGTTCGTCATTTATACCGCTTAAATTTCCGGCTTCTGACCACGATTGACAAGGCGGACCTCCAATCATTCCCGTAATTTCTCCATTAAAAAACGGCTCAATATTTTCTTGGGAAATTTTCCTTACGTCGTCTTCAATAAGATAAGTTTCAGGGTTATTTATTTTGAAAGTCTGCCAAATATTTTTATCAATTTCGTTGGCAACAGGAATTTTAAAACCCGCACGTTTAAAGCCTAAATCTAATCCGCCGCAACCGCTAAACAGGCTCAATAAATTCATTTAATTTCAGCCAAAATTTTTTCTGCAGCAAGTTTAGGATTTTCGGCGGCGCGAATTGGTCTGCCAACGACCAAATAATTTGCGCCGTTTTGAATTGCGGCGGCGGGCGTAGAAATTCTACTTTGATCGTTAATATCACTACCTGCAGGACGAATCCCCGGCGTTACAATCAGAAAATCTTTGCCGCAAGCCTCACGAATTAAAGCGGCTTCCTGTGGAGATGCAACAACGCCATCAAGTCCCGCGTCTTTTGCAGTTTTGGCAAATTGTACCACTTGTTCAGAAATTTTCAACGCGCCGCACCATTCGGCTTGATTTATACTTGTTAAAACTGTTATTGCAATAAGTTTCGGCTTGACAATTCCCAACTTTGCAGATTCTTCGCGCAGTCTTTCTGCGGCAGTTTTCATCATTGTAAAGCCGCCCGCCGCGTGTACGTTCAAAATATCTGCGCCCAAATTCATCAACGAACATAAACCGCCCGCAACCGTGTTTGGAATATCATGCAATTTCAAATCAAGAAAAATTTTTTTATTTTGAGACTTAAGCCACGTTACAACTTCAGTGCCTACGCTGTAAAAAAGTTCCATTCCAACTTTGTAAAAAATTACGCTGTTGCCAAGAGAGTTTACCAAATTTTTCACGTCGTCCATTTTGTGGAAGTCCAACGCTACTATTAATCTTTCATCTGCCACTAAAAACACCTTCCTTAAGCTGCAATTTGAGTTTCATAATTAAAAATTGCAATTTCGGCACTATTACTGCGCGTCGAATTTACAATCTTTTCAAGGTTACGTGCAACTTCATCACTGTAAGAAACTTCGCCGCATTGGGTGCAAACTTGCGAAGGAACATTTTTTACAATAATAATGCACGTTCCTAAATCCAATAAAAAATTTGTCAGTTTATTTTCCAATTCGCCTTTACACATAAAACATTTCAAATTTTTTCATCCTTTCGAGTTTTTAAATCCATTTCCCATTTTTCGGCTGAAGGTTTATAGGCAGTTATCAGCCATAATTCATTTTCGCCAAATCCAATTACCACGTGAAGAAATTGCCCGTTAAAGTTTTTACCAATCAAAAGGCAACTGGGATAAGGATAATCATTTGGATAATCTTCAATAATTTCGCCGTTCAAAATTGCCGTTTTAACATCATAAATAGAAATTCCGCGCTGTAAAATTCTCATCATTATATGCGAAGTCCAGCGCAATTTATTTTGTTCACATAATTTTTTCGCAAATTCTAAATTATTTTCCATAATCAACCGCCAACAGTAAAATTAAAAAATTACCAGCCGCCGCTTGCGCCGCCGCCGCCACTTCTTCCGCCGCCGAAGTTGCCGCCACTGAATAAATTTAAACTGATAAATTCCGTCATTGTAAAGTAAAGATTTCCAAAACTCAAAGTGCCGTATTTTCCATGCGTTGCAAGGTGCAATATCGCGGCGAAGATAAACACGATAACCGCTATTGGAAAAATAACCACGTATTTAAAGAAATAGTAAAATACTACAAATATAACTATGCAAAAAATCATACCGAGAATAATATCAAGTACGCTTTCTTCTTCCGGCGGCTTCGGTTCAGGAACATTTGCCGGAACTTCGCCGCCGTATTCTTCGTAAGTTTTGCGCGTTAATTCGCCGTAAGCTTGCAAAATTCCCGCCGAATAATCGCCCTCACGAAAATAATTTGTCATACCGTCCAAAATTTCGCCCGCGTAGCCGTCAGTAATTGCGCCTTCAAGTCCGTAGCCAACTTCAATTCTAAATTTGCGGTCTTCCTTTGCAATTAAAAGCAAAACGCCGTTATTTAAATTTTTGTCACCAATTCCCCAATTTCTGAAAAGGTCGTTGGCGTATTCTTCAATGCTATTGCCGTCCAAAGTTTCAATCGTTACAACTACAATCTGCGCTTTATATTTTTTGTCAAGTTCGCCGCCAATTTCCAGAATTTGATTTTTTGTAGCGTCGTCAATCATTGCGGCATAATCTGCAACGTAAATATTTTTAGTTGGAGCGTTTGGAATTTCTGCCGCAAATGCAAAACTTTCAAACATCAAAATAAAAATTGCCGTCAGTAAAAAAATTTTTCTCATTGGAAAATCACCTAATATGCTTTAATGATTTTTTTTATTTTTAAATTTACTTTTCTTTGGCAGTCGCCCCAAAGAAAAGTAACAAAAGAAAATGCTTACGGCGCGTCAGGGTTTCTCGGGGTTGAGTTATTCCTACTCTTCCTATCTATCCTAGTTTCCTGTAACTCTTAATAAACGTGTCTATCTGAAACCGATGACGCGCCAAACAAATGTTAATTGTTTATTAGGTGCAATTTATATTTTTAACAAGATAAAATTTCATCAGAAATTTACCTGCGGTACTTCGTGCGCCGATTCTTCAGCCGCAAATTGATTCATTGGCTGAAAACCGAAAAACTTTGCAAAAATATTGCCGGGAAAATTTTGAACTGCCAAATTATAATCACGAATTGCAGAATTATAATCCTTGCGAGCTACTGCAATTCGATTTTCACTGCCTGCAATTTCCCGCATCAATTCTGTAAAATGTGTGTCAGATTTTAATTCGGGATAATTTTCAGAAATTGCGATTAAACGTCCTAAAGCCGCCGTTAATTCGCCGTCAGCCGCGTTTTTGGCGTCAGGCGTTCCTGCGTTTAAAACTTTTGTCCGTGCCTCTGTTACTTCAGTTAAAACTTTTTCTTCGTACTGCATATAACCTTTAACCGTCGAAACTAAATTTGGTATTAAATCTGCGCGACGTTGTATTTGATTTTCAACTTGTCCGTACTGCGCCTCAACTTCGATTTTTGCACTGTTCAGCGAATTGTACGAGCCGCCAATAATAAAAATTGCAACTAAAACCGCTGCGCCAATGGCAACAACTATCTTGTTATCCATTAAAAACACCTCTGCCGAATTATAAAAAATTTTTCGCAGTTTGACAATTCTTTAATTCAATGTATTATTTAAAATAACCTGAAAAGGAGGAAGCTTTAATGGAAACTGAACAAAAAAATAGTGTTATGAAAGCGGCT
Source organism: uncultured Selenomonadales bacterium (assembly GCA_937877565.1). Lineage (GTDB taxonomy): Bacteria > Bacillota > Negativicutes > Selenomonadales > Selenomonadaceae > Quinella. The sequence goes on from CALFJB010000015.1 coordinate 44,769, forward strand.
GTTATTGGCAGCGTAGTTGTTGCACTGATTTTGATGATTGGAACATTTTGGAGCGGCAACAGTGCCAGCAATGATACAGAAAACGCCGTGCGTACTGTCAGCCTTATGTATCTTGACGAATTGGCGGGGCGGCGCGAACAAGTTGTAGCATCCGCCTTGAATAATTATATCCATAACATTGACAACGCTTTAAGCCTTATGACTAAAGACGATTTATCAAGCCTCGAAAAGTTGCAAGCGTATCAAACACGAATTAAAAAAATTTACAACTTTGAAAAATTCGCCTTCGTTGCAAATGACGGCTTAATTTATACGGCGATGGGAACGCGCAACGATATTTCACTTTACAACTTCGATTATACAAATTTTTCGGACTCCACAATTTTTATAAAAAATCTCAACAGCAACAATAAAAAACTCGTCGTAGTTATGCCGGTTGATAATCTGCCTTTTGAAGGAAAAAATCTTGTTGCTTGCTTTATGGAAGTCAGCATTAACAGTTTGCTTGAATATGCCTCAATTCAGGTTACGGGTACAACAACTTTTTGCAACATTTACACGATTGACGGCACGTCTTTAACAAATGTTGTATTGGGCGGACTTGCAGGCGGCAACAATCTTTTTACCGAATTGGGACACGCCGGACTTGAAAATAGAAATGCTATTGGCGAAATGAAAAAAGACTTTGCCGAAGGGCGCAAAGGCTACGTTTCCTTCGATTATGATGGCGTTATGGGGACAATGTACTATGTGCCGGTTCACGGTACGGATTGGTTTTTAACTTATTTTATTCGTGAAAGTATCATCAGTGATCAAGTCAGCTCCATTTCCGCCGGAATTATCAGACGCAATTTAACGCAGTCAATTTTAACGGCGTTGGTACTTGTTACGGTTTTTGGAATTATGCTTATTCAAATTCGACGCGCCGCAAAATTAAATCTTGAAAAGGAAGTTTCTGAAACTGAAAACCGCGTCAAACAACAGGAACTTGAGGAACAACTTGCACTGCAAGAAGAGCTTTTATCGCAGGAACAGGTTAAAAATCGTCAAGACAATATGATAACCGCGCTTGCGTCAGATTATCGCAGTGTTTACTATATCGACTTGGACGAAGACGAGGGAATTTGTTACCGTGAAGATTCAAAAATTGAAAACTCCAAGCACGAAGGCGAAAAATTCAAATTCAGTGAGGCTTTCAACAGTTACGCGGTTAAATATGTTACTGAAGAATACCGCGCCGAATTTTTGAAATTCATTGAGCCAAAAAATATTCGCGCAGGTCTTCTCAAAAATCCTGTCATTTCCTACAGATATTTGGCGAAACACGGCGACAAAGAAAGTTATGAAATGCTTAGAATGGCGGGCGTTAGACACGCTGAACAACGCACAGATAACCAAATTCACAAAGTCGGCGCAGGTTTTACAGATATTGATGAAGAAATGCGCGACGCCCTTGCAAAAAATCAAGCGTTAAATGACGCACTGAAAACCGCTGAAGAGGCTAGCACTGCCAAAACTATTTTCTTGTCGAATATGAGCCACGAAATTAGAACACCTATGAACGCAATTATCGGGCTTGATAATCTTGCAATGAATGTGCCGGAAACTCCCGACAAGGTTAAAGATTATCTGAAAAAAATTGACAGTTCCGCGCAACATTTGCTTAGCTTGATAAATGATATTTTGGATATGAGCCGAATTGAGAGCGGACGCCTGACGCTGAAGAATGAAGAATTTTCTTTTTCTGAATTGATTGAACAGATTAACACAATGTTTGGCGGGCAGTGCCACGAAAAGAATTTAACTTACAACTGCCGAATCATTGGCGCAGTTGACGATTATTACATTGGCGACGTTATGAAACTTAAGCAAGTTTTGATAAATATTTTGGGCAATGCAATAAAGTTTACCCCTGAAGGCGGCAGCGTCGATTTTATTGTTGAAAAAACTGCAAACTTCGCCGAAAAGTCAACTTTCAAATTTACAATCAAAGATACGGGAATTGGTATGAGTGCGGAATTTCTACCAAAGATTTTTGATACATTCAGTCAAGAAAATTCCGGCAATGCGAACAAATACGGCAGTTCCGGCTTGGGCATGGCAATTACAAAAAATATTGTCGAAATGATGAACGGCAAAATTGAAGTCGAAAGTGAAAAAGGCGCGGGTACAATTTTCTTTGTTACGGTTACTTTGACTGATTCTGACAGAAAAAATATTGCCGATGATGATATTGAAATTAACCCGCTGAATATGAATGTTTTAATTATTGATGATGATCCCATTGCTTGCGACCACGCAAAACTTGTTTTGGAAAAAATTGGAATTGCGGCAGAAACTGCGCTTAGCGGCAAAGACGCGCTGGAAATGATTAAAGTTAAATCTGCGCGACGTGAACCGTACAATTTAATAATCGTCGATTGGCAAATGCCGGAAATGGACGGCGTGGAAGTTTCAAGGCAAATTCGTTCAATACTCGGCGACGATACGGCGATAATTATTTTGACGGCGTACAACTGGGACGATATATCAGAAGAGGCGATTAAAGCGGGCGTCGATAGTTTCATTGCAAAGCCGTTGTTTTCAGGACACTTGCTGGACGAATTTAAAAACGCGCTCAAAAAGAAAAAAGCCCTTGCCAAAGTTACTGAAGAAAAAGCTGACTTAACCGGCAAGAAAATTTTGTTGGCTGAAGATATGATTGTTAATGCAGAAATTATGATGGAAGTTTTGAAAATGCGGGACGTTGAGCCTGAACACGCCGAAAACGGCAAAATTGCGCTTGAAATGTTTGAAAAATCGCCCGTTGGTTACTACGCCGCAATTTTAATGGATATGAGGATGCCGGAAATGGACGGCTTAGAGGCAACTCAAGCGATTAGAAAACTCAATCGCCCTGACGCCAAAACTATTCCAATTATCGCCCTGACTGCCAACGCCTTTGATGAAGATGTGCAACGCAGTTTACAAAGCGGCTTAAACGCACATTTGAGCAAGCCTGTTAATCCTGAAGTTTTATTTGACACGTTGGAAAAACTTATTTAGAGGGGAAAAATTATTTTGCCCAATCTTAGTTGGCTCGGTGAAGATAAAGTTGTTAATTATCATCAGAAAGTTTCTTACCATTTCCTTGACAAAAAATTTTCTATTGGCAATTCTGACAATAAAATTATTCACGGCGATAATTTAATTGCGCTGAAATCTTTGTTGCCGCGCTATGAA
>CALFJB010000016.1 GCA_937877565.1 uncultured Selenomonadales bacterium
GCATTTACATTGACCCGCCGTATAATACCGGCAATGAAAATTGGATTTACAATGATAATGTTTCTGATGCAAGGTTGCAGAAATGGTTATGTATGATTTTGAAATGTACACTGATGAAGCATTTACAATCAATAAATTTTCTGACGAACCGCAACTTAAAACTCCGATTGAAGAATTGATTGACGAATATAACACAACAATTGACGCCGCTAAAAAATTATCGCACGTTACAGGCAATATATACAGCTTGATAACGCAAAAAGATAATTCCTATTATTATCCGACGGCAGGCTATGAACAGAGACTCGGTAAGGAATATTTTTTGCACGCTATTAACTGGCACCATTGGAGCAAAGTTTTTTAACTACGGCTTTTTATCCGGCGATTAGTATACAAATAATAAACAGTTGCCAAACTGGGAACACCCAGACAAATTAAAATAAATAAACCTAACAAACACTAGCCGCCGTGTAATTGCGACGGCTTTTAGGAGGGATTGTAATGAAAAAAAAGAATAATACTAAAGAATTTACCGAATTTACTGAAGGCACAGGTAGTGGGTTAATATTGATACTGTTCATTGCGTTTGCGGGGATTATGCCCTATCTTTTGTTATTCGGTATGGCTTTTCTTACAGTGTATTTAATTGTCAAATTCTGCCTTGACGACGATGAATAAACGTATAAAATCAGAATATTTAGGAGTGAAAAATATGGAAAGCAAAAAAAAATAAGATTTTAGGTGTGTTACTTGCAGTGATACTGTTTGTAGTAGCTTTATTTTTTTTGAAGGAACAAGACGTAGCAAGAAAAAAAGAACATTTTGAATCGGAAAATTATATGATGGATATTTTTGAAAAGCGCGAGTCTGGAGATATTGATTTAGGTTTTACACCAGAGGAATTTAAAAACGCTTATGACAAATCCTTTATCGATGAACCACAAATAATTAGGGTAAAAGAAAGAAAAAGTAGCGTGGATTACTATTTAGATAACGGTATGACAATAGGTGGAGAAATAAATGCTTACGGCAGAATAAGTTTCTTGATTTTTGGTGGTGATGAAGATTATGCGTACATAAGGTTAGAAAAACCACTAAAAAAATTTTTATATGGTGTTAATAAACTCTATGTTTTTGAATCTTATGGCATTGAAAAATTTTTACGCACTCCTTCAGAGAAGCACTATTTCACATTTATCGGAAATATTGTATTAAGCAAAATTTCAATATCTTCATTGTATGAAGATGACCTAACAACTAACAACAATCAAGGGCAAATATTCGTTGAAATAATTCCATAAGAGTATTTAACAAAATAAAAGCCTAACTAAAAAAAATAACCCGCCGAAAGGCGGGGCTTTTTTAGTTAGGAGTGTTATATAAATGAAAGTTAGTTAGCGTTTTCAAGGCGGCAGTTTGCGCCGTTTGAGAAATTGCGCCTTGCCCATAACAGCGGCGAAGTCTGCAGGCGTCATCGAATTGTTTCCTAAATCCATTGCACATTCTCCTTAAAAAATTCTTTCGATACTGACAAGATTATAGTTGCCGTTAAATTCGTTGATAGTAACGGTAACTATGTGCCGTTCGGGCTTAGCAAGTACTAAAGTTTGTTCCGCAATGAAAACGTGATTAACGCCTTTTACAGGTTGTCCGCCAACGTAAGCAATAGGCTTATAAGTTGCACCACAAATTTCAGTCATAGTAGCGAACCACGCCGACGCCGCCTCCTGTGGCATTGTTGTCATTTCTTGTTGTTCGACAACTTCAATAGCACCAAATTTCATAATTAAAACCTTCTTTCTAAAATATATCAAAGACGCTGTCCAGTTATTCTGTTAGCAATATCTCTAAGCTGATTAAACTGTGCTTGCGTCATTTGTCCAGAGTTTAAAAGTTGTTGTACCGCTTGTTGCGGCGAAATGTTACCAAAGGTACGAGAATAATTTTGCGCAAAATTATTTAGTTGTTTTTGAAATAATTGAGGGTTGCCCATCAGTTGTTGAAGTTGAAACATTTTTAATCGCTCCTTGAATAGAATCAATAAGTTGCTTGAATTGGTTGTCAATGGATTGTTTCAAGTCGTTAAATTCGGAACGAGAAATAAAATTATCGTTGGCTTGTTGCTGAATTTCTTCGGTAAAATTGAAGGTTGCAAAACGTGACTGCATACCGTTAAAATCAGTAGACTTAAGCCAAAACTTTTTAGCGTCGAAGTCAATCAGCAAAACAGTATTACCGGCGGCAACAGGATAAACTCTAGCTCCCGCTTCGCCTTGTACAGGTACAACGATAACATTATTGTTATTAGATTGTTGCTGATATTGGAATTGTGGCGGCGAATACCCGCCAAAGAAATTAGCCATTAAAAATTCTCCTTAGTCCAAAAGTGAATAGGATTTTCATTGCCGCTGTCCCACGCGTCATAATAATTGCCGTCAATGACAGTTACAACGTGACTGCCTGTAGCAAGTAAAAATCTGCCACGAGGATAATCAAAACAAAAATCTTTAACCGTGCAAGTGAAAGGAATGTTGAAACAACTGTAACCTAACTTGCGAAGGTAAGCCGCCCAAACATTATTGCTAGACGGCATATCGAAAAGCATTGCGCCTTGTTCGGCAATGTTCCAATAAACCGTTAGCCAATCCTGCCGAGTAAGTTTTGCAATAGCCCTAATGACACAATCGCCAACGCGCTTGCCGCTAGGATTAGGATTAAAAAATTTGTAACTCATAGCTGAATATTAGCACGAAAGGCGAAATTAAAACGCTACACTTAAGATAAAAATTATCTAAGATAGAAATTTAAAAACCAATTATAATTAACGGTATGATAATAAATTTGGTCGTAAATCTTAGCAAGGATTTTTCTAATACCTGCCTCTGAACGATTAACCTTTTCAGCAATGGCGCAAATAGATAATCCTTGCAGAATGTACAAGCTGATAATATTTTCCTGTTCAGGCGTCAATTTAGAGGAGCGAATGACTGTATTAAATTGTTCGCGTGAACATCGTTTAAGTAACAGGCGAACGCCTTTTCTTGAATCAATCATAATTTTTTACCGCAAAAAGGACAGGCATCAGTAGGAGCAACAATAGCATCAGGTTTAATTCCTAAGTACAAAAGAATACCCTTGCCAATAGCAACAGCAAATTCTTCAGTGTGGTTTTTGAGTAAAAGATTATCTTGCTGATTGTCGATAAAAGCAGTTTCAACTAAAACCGAAGGGCAGTTAGTATTAGCAAGCACATAAAAGCCCGCCTCCTTAATACCTCTATCAACCATTTCTGGAAACGCCTTTAAAATCTGTAAGTGAATGGCGTTTGCAATTCTTTTGCCGGTAGTTGAATTATAAAAATAATAAGTCTCCGTACCTTTAGCATTGCCGTTGAAGGCGTTGCAATGTATAGAAACAAAAATATCTGCGTCAAATTTGTTGGATTCATCGCAGATTCTTTCTAAGCCGTCAAATTGAAAAAGTTTAGTAGTCAAGCCAAACTTCCTTAAATAACTTTCAACCCGTGCGCCAATGCAATATGCAATATCAGATTCTTTCAAGCCAAAACCAACTGCGCCGCAGTCTGTATCGCCGTGTCCGGGGTTAATCATTATTCTCATTGTGTTTAACACCTCCTGAATATTTTATTTCAAAAGTGTTGATTTTAAATTTGAGTTCCTTCACGTCGTCTTTGAGTGCGGAAATTTCTTTAGTATGATCTTCGCCGAGTTTGTTAATGGCGGCAGTAAGTTTATCAAGACTGCATCTGACTTCGCGCAGTGTGTAAAGACAGATAATGGCAGGAACGCCAACAGTACTGACAAATTGAGGAGTGAAAAAAGTATCCATAAAAATTACCTCTTAGCCTTAGAAATATTTTTGAGTTCGCGCAGTCGAAAATTTTTTAAGCCTTCATCGATTATTTTTTGCGGTTGCCCATCCTGAATCAAAAACAATTCGCCGCCGTGAATACCTAACAGATATTTTTGGTTTGAAAGTTTAGCAATAGAAAAATTCCTGAAATGAGAAATATTCCTGCCGAAGTTATTAAAATTCAAAACAAGCTGATTGTTTTCATCAAAAAGTTTAGGAACGTCGCCGGTTAAAATATAAAAGCCGTCTTGAACAGGGATTTTAATTTCTTCCTGAAAATCTTTAATACCTAGACTAATTGAAGGAACAGAAAAATCTATATAATTGCGGTGTACGTAATAAGTGGTGCCGGGATTGCCGCCTTCTTCGTAGTAAAGCTGTGAAATAAAGGCGGAAACGTCAATAGAATAATGGGAGCCGCCTTTATTGCCTGCGGTACCAACACTACCTTCAGGGTCGGTATTCACATATTCAACAAAATACATTGCTGCGTCGTCGGTCTGACTGTTTATGTGTTCAAAATATTTTTTATTGGAGCCGTCGGAATAAAAGATAAAACGTCGGGAATAAGAAACGCCGCTGACAGCAACGCCGTTAACATCGTCTGAAACAGTTTCGAAAGAACAATCAAATTCAGCAGTTTCAATGTGCATAACGGGATGAGCGTAAAGGTCGTTAAAAAGTTTAGGAACATTAAAAGCAAAAGGAGAATGTTTAATCCAATCATACAAATTTTGATCGCCGGTAATAATTCGATAATTAAGCCCTGTATCTAGGATAGCTTGTGTAATTTGCTCGGCAAGCGTGTCTGGGGTTTCGGCGTCTTGAAATGGAATAAATTCATCTTGCCCTGTAGATAAATTAGTAGTTTCTACATAAACATTTGGCGGTACAGGAGTTTCATCGCGCGTTGTACAACCAACCGAAATAAAAGCACTCCAATTACCTAATCTGTCAAATTTAAACAAGTCAAGCGAAATGTAAGCGTCGTAATTACTGCCGCCCGTAACTAAAACAGTACCAGCAAGCGAACTTAAAGAAAAGTTTTTAATTTCTTTGCCGTCTTTTTTAATTGATATAAAACCGTCTTCAATAATGTTGCCGTTGCGAATGTGAGCCGAGCCGCCGAAAAAATAAGCAGTGAATAATTCGCCGCTTTCAGAAATTTCAGCGTCAATGAAAAACTCTGCTCCGTGTAAGAATTTATTTTTGTCGTTGACAATGAAAGAATCTAAGGCAATGTCATAATCTTTGAAAACGGCGGAAGAATTGAAATAACCGCGCAAAGAAATTTCATCATATAAATCAATAGCCAAAACTGGAATACCGCCTTGAACAGGAAAAGTAGGAGCGGCTTTAGGAGAAAGATTGCCGAAAATATATTTACCGTCGGTATAAACAAAGTCGCCTGCCTGACAAGGAAAATTGCCAATGAAAAATAATTTTTTGCCTTGAGTGTCGAAGGCGTAACCTTTACCGGTAGATTGAATTTGAGTTTTGTAATACATTTAACCAACTCCAACAACGGCGGCAGTATTTGAATTGTCTGGAACAAGGCAAACAACTTTATCGCCGTCGCCAAAAGGAATATCAGTAACGGGATTGTAATTTAAAGTTTTTCCGTTGGATAAACGAACTTTTTTGCCGTCAACAATACCGGTTTGAGCCTTGTTAATATCTTTGGGAATTTTAGAATCAATGTAACGAAGAATGGCTTGTTGCATTGAGGCAATAGCAGGAGAATAAGCCATAGAAAAAACCTCCTTCAGTACCAACGAATTAAAGTTAAAGATTGTTTAACAAAAATTTCTGGAGTTTGAGTAACGGTGTTACTTTCAAGAAAATAAACATTACCGGCGAAAATAATTTTGTCGTTGAAGTCGAAAACGTGAGGGAAATTGTAAATATCGAAAGAAACAGTTTCTTGAGTTTTGCGGTTAAGCCATTTAATATCATTAGTAATTTGATGAAGTCTAGCTGCGCCGAGCACTGGAAAAGACGAATCATAAAGTTTTACAGTTTCCAACGTACCTGAAATAGTAGTGTCGGAAGTTTCATCATCTTCATCATACTTTCGCCAAATACGCCCAACGACAGCAATTTTTCTGCCGTCTTGGTAAACGTAACTTGCAAGTTTATCATTCATAAAGCCGCCAAAAAAAGTGTGTCCATCAGCTTCAACTTTGTAAAGCGGACCGAATGAGCCTGCCCAAATACCGCGCTCTGAACTAACTTTATCATCGTAAGGGGTCGGCTTATCAGTATGGCGTGCGGAAGTAGTAACACTGCCATTAATATTTCCATCTTGGTCGGTACTAGAAACGTGTTGCTGTCCACTGCCGGAATAACTGTGAGTAACAGTGCGGCTGTCAACTACTTCAAAAAATCCCTCTTCGTTTGTTTGGTATTCAGTAGTTTTTTCAATCACGAGGCGTTTGTAGCTGTCGTATTCATTTTTAACAACAACTTTAGTATCGACATCGCCGCCGGTGGTTGTAGTTTCAGTGCGCGTAGTGTTGCCGTCTGAATCGTATTCGTAAGTAACAGTAGTAGTAATAGTGTTGTGTTGCGCCGCGCTTTCTTGAGTGGTTGAAGTAGTTTCACTGGTTCCGTCGCTGTAAGTTGAAGTAACGGTTGAAGTGTGCCCGTCGTCGGTAGTTACAGTACGTTCAAGCAAAACGCGGGGCTGTTCTTCGGGTTCGTCTTCGGGGTCTGTACCTTCGGGGTCTGTAATTTCATTGCCCAAAACGTCTTCCCAATAACCTTTTGAACTGCTGGAATTTGAGCCGTTGGAAATAGTCCTTTCAAGGTCTTCAGTATTACGAGTAACGCCAAAACTGGTACGCATTAAAGATTTTTGCACGGTTAATTCTGCAACTTGGTAACCTGATAAATCGAAAATATTTTGTTCGTGTCCGCGCTGAATTACGTATAAAAAATTATTGCGAATGAAAACATTAATAATTTTGTGCGGTATTCTGGAAGTCCAGCTGAAAATTTCAGAAATTAAATCTTGATAAGTGACGCCTTCCTGTTTAATGTCAACGCTAGAAATAAAATCGTCGAAAAGTAAAATTGGGAATTTGTGAAGAATCCCTGCAAGTTTCCAAACGTGCGCACTGGCATAAGCGTGAGGGTTTTCGTTGATGGTAACTTTGTCGGTATCATCTATAACAATTTTGCCGCCTTTTTCAACGACGTTATCTTTGTCTGTAAAGAAATTGCCGCCTTGCCACGTTTCTTTTTGAAGTTTGTAAGCAATTTGGGTAAAAAGTAAATCATCAATGTCGGAGCAACAATGGCAGGTAGTTAAAATACCGCTCTGCGAAGTGGATTCAACGCGCAAACTGAAAATGTAGTCAAGGTATTGTCCGGCAATTTGTTGAAGAATTTGAACATTGGCGGTAGTAGTGAAAGTAATTTGGTCGGTAAGTTGTTGGGGAGAAATGGAAATGCTGAAAGATTGAATGCCGGTAGAATAATCAACGGCTTTATCGATAACAAGATTTTCAGCAGGCGCAAGAATTACTTTGTACGGAATTTTTCTTTGAGTGTCGCAGTAAAGATTAACGGTACGAATGATATTTCTGGAAGTGTCAAAAGTAGGTTCAATGGATTTAATAACTTTTCTGAAAGTGTCGAAGTCAAAATTTGTAGAATGAATTAAATTCCTCTGCAAGTCAAAATCGGAAACAAAATCGAAAGGCTTTAAAGTTTTGCGCATTAAATCAAAATCGACGTTGAAAGGCAAGGTAGTATTTTCATTCAGTGAAATTTGGTAATTTGAAATAATGACGTTGGAAAAAGAAATTTGATTGTTGCCGGACTGCAGATAAAAATTATCAAAGTCATTGCCATTATTAACATTGCCGGTGTAGGTGTAAAGTAAATTCCCGTCAAGCCACGCCTCAATAATTCCTTCAGTTGCGCCGCTAACCATATGCAGTAAAATTGTTTGCAAAGTATTCAAATAAAGCACGTTGGCGAAAGATTGAGCAATATTACTGGCAGAATTACTACTCCAAAAATTAATTGCATAACCATTTGAGCAAATACCATCAACTTTATTACTGTTGTTTGGGTCGTCGTTATAAGCCCGCCAACGATAGGAACTGCTGCCGCTGTCGTAACGAGTGCTGAAAACGTCAAACTTTATCCAAATTTCATCAGTGGCAGGAATATCAAAACATTTGGAAGTTGCAGATTGGAAAAATGAAGATTTAAAAATGGCGTCGTCAAGTTGAACAGTTTCGCCTTCGACAGAAAGTAAATCAGCAGTACCGAAATTTTCATACCGCCAAAGTTGCTTGACTTTTCTTAGCGTGTCAAAGTCGGCTTGAACGTTAGCTGAAAGTTTTCTGCAAGTGTCGAAGTCCAAAGAAAATGAGCCGTCAAGATTTAAGCCCAAATTTTCCGCAGTGATTGTGACGTTGCTAAGGTCGGCGTTATATCCTGGATTTGCTAAACTTTTGCCTTGCGATAAAATCCTAAAATAATTGCCAACAGGATAACCGTTATCAAAAACAATGTCGGCAGTGTTGCCTGTTCCTAGAGTATCAGTCCAAGTGCCTACATCTTGCCACGTTTCGCCTTCATCATAAGAAATTTGGAAAATACCTGCACGCGGTAAACTGCCTCGCGAAGTTATATTTATTGCAGAAATTTCAATGGTTTTTGCGGTAATAATTTGCAACCACGCGCCGCTATTCATTGCGTTTAGATATGAAGTCGCTGAACTGTCAAAAGCTTTCCACGCGGCAGAATCTGCACCGCCGCCGGAAGAAACAATTAATTCTGTGTTTGAATTATTGCTTGTTAAAACAGGTTGAATCCATTGCATAATTACACCGCCGAAATTTTAGTTTGCACTCTCAATTTAACGCTAGAATCGTTTTGCGGCGATTCACTGCTTGAAGAATTAGCCCTAACGTAGAAAATAGAATTAACGGTAGAAATTGTACTAGCAATAGTGATTGAACTGCTCCAATTTGAGCCGTCAAGACTAAGGCTCCAGTGGTTGGAAGTATCGCTGGTAAAAAAAATAGCCGTGTCGGAAAAGGTCTGATAACCTTGTTCACAACGAACGGCTAAAGTATCGCTAGCAACTTCATTTTGAGTAGCATCAAGCGTAAAGGTAAGCGGCGCGGAATTATCGCCGGTAGGAATGTAGCCATAATCTTGAACAGTGTTGCCGCCAATAAGCGGTATTTTCTGTATTCTGTCATCGATAGAATGAGTGATAGATTCAGGGTCCTTGCATTAATTAAAAATTTTTTCAATATCATTGCACCTATTCAGTATATTATTGACGCCGCAGGTTGGTCGGAAGAAAAATTGTTAGAATTTAAAAAATCTCACATTGATTTACAGAATGACTAATTGTATTAATCTCTTATAGCAGGCAAATTTTTTCTTGATTTTTGTAAAAATTTTTATATAATTCAAGCATTTGAAAAACGTCTACGACACAAGCTGAAGACACCCGTTTTTATCTTCGGATAATCGATGCTGTAGCGTTCTTGTGCGAATACTGCAGGGTTGTCGTCAACAAGCCGGACGCGGTTGATTTTTAATCTAACTGCGAAATTCTTTCTAAAAAGGAGCAGTTGACAAATAGGCTCAAAATGATAACGTAGGATTCAAAAAAGACGCAGCATAGGCAGTCCAACGTCTTGTAGTATGTAATTTAAAGACCTTGTATATGTTGCCTCCGTAGTCTAGCATGTCTTACACAACGTATGGGGCAAATTTTTAGCGGTAATAACGGCACAAAGACCTTTGGTTGATAAATCAAAAATGTAAGCAAAAGCCGAATCGCAGATAGACTTGGACAGATAAATCGGGTCGGGGTATTAACCTTTGCAATAGTCATCTTAAAACTTCAATTCATTGGAAGTAATGTTTTATGAGTAGCATACTCCCGAGCTAAATCTTGGAGAGTATGTCAAAGTCAATATCTTCAGTCAGCGGCGGTTTTACCGGCAGGGTAGCAGTTGTTTTATGCAAGCAATTCAGCTTAGACTCAAGAGGTCTTAATTTTAATTCACCCGCAATGCTCCGGCTCTTGAAACCATAATTGCCGCTTTATAGCGCGTTATATTGCGGTTGCCACGAAAAGTCTCTTACCCGTAGCCGTTGAAAATTCCTTTGGCTGTGAGGTTAGTTACGGCAATGTACGCCCAATGCCCGGAAGGTACATCGCTGAAAGGATTTATCGCAGTAAATCCTAGTGCGCTATAGCCCAATAAAATTAATTTTCCAATCGCTTTTATCTTAATAAATTTCAATTGCTTTAAAAATTTTTACTTCTCCAAATTTTATTAAAAATTTGCAAAAAACTTTTTCATCCGCCAATACAATAACTTCAGGCGAAGGTAAAACAGAAAAATTGTTTTCTAAGCGGTTGCCTTCATCGTAAATGCTGAAAAATATAATAACTGATTGAATTGTCGTAGGAAGATTTTTTAAATTTAAGCCAATTCCAGAAGTACCTCCTTTATCTAGCATTACTCCCAAAGATTCGTGCATTTGATTGTTAAATAAAACTGCGGTTCAATTTTCAATCCATTAACCGTGCTAGTTACGCGGTAATTTTCTTTGTTGGAGCACATAATAAAAAATCATATATTTTTGCCATGACGTTATCTCTGTATAAAATCTAAAAGTAATGCATTCGGATTATTATTTGACAGAAAAATAACGCCGTTTTTTAAGTGAACAGTTTTTTCCGCCGGTACAAGATTTCTCTTAGGTGAAAGCATCCCTTATAAATTTTGATTCACGAGATACCATTAACTGTTTTGTTGACTGATAAACGCCTTAATTTCGAGGTCTTGAACTTTTTCGTCTGGAAAAGCATTCGCTAAGCCCGCCAAATTCAGATTAAATTCTGCTTTATCTGAATCACCGTTAAAGAAAAAATTTTGCGGATAAGCGGGGCAAACTATTCCGAATTCTGGCGTTTGAATGAGTGCTTTTGGTCAACAAAAAAGTTTGTAAAAATACTCAGCTGTTTGCTGTTTGAACCATTCGCGCTGTCTTCAGTTTCAGTAATGGTAGGATTATAACTTCTCAAAATTTTTTCAAGACGTTCGCGATTTTTAGGATATTCACCGTCCGCTTTCTTTATATAAAATTGAGCAACGTAATTCTTATTCGGCGTGAAGTACGTATATTTTTATATCTGAAATCTGTAAAATGTCTTATATTACAAAGTTCGCGTTCAAATAAATCTTTGTGGAATACTTTTGAAAAAGATGTGGACAATCGGTTTTTAGTTTCCGCAACCAACATCACGTTTGATACAATCTTTAAGGACGCGCAAGGCTTGTTCAAGTACCGCCGCGTTACCGCTCGTTTGAAAATTCGGCACTTGGAAATTTAAAATTTTTGTTTGCGGAATAATCTGTCGCGCTGAATTATCAAACGTAATAATTGAAAATTGCACTGATTCTCCCAGACATTGCGTTTGAACATTCCACCAAAAAATATATCAGCAATTTATTTTTGAAGTAACTCATAGAAACTCCTTTTAACTATTTGACAGCAAACATTACGTTTGGAGCCCCAAAGTAAAAATTATCCATGACTTTAATCCATTGATGGAGAGGCAAGCGTTGTCCGTTTTTAAAGAAATTTCCTGAAAAGATTCAACATCCATAATATAAACTTCACCTTGCCAACGTTTTAAAAATGCAATGTTTGCGACTTACGCCTGGAATTTGAGGCGGTAAAATCACATTGCATTTTGATGGCTCAAGCCCAATAATCATTCTTTGCGAATCAGAAAAAATTTTGCCTTGCAAAGAACCGGCAATTTCTATAATTGCTAAATTTGAATTAAATTTTTGTTGCGGTTGAGGAGATGTGAAGTTGGGCGGAAGTTAAGGTTGAGGAAAACTTAGCTGCGATTGAGATATAAAATTTGATTGCAGTTGAAGTTTTGCGCCACCGCTTTTAATTGCAAATATCACGTTTGGCGATCCTAAGTAAAAATTGCCGCTAACTTTAACCCATTGATTAGGTTGCAAGGATTGTCCGTTTTGCAAAAATGTTCCGGAAGAAGAGCCTAAATCCATTAAATAAATTCCTCCGGCTGAAGTTCCAAAACGCAATGGCACTTACACCTGAAATATCTGAAGGGAACGAGCGGAAAAAGTGCATTTGCCAAAGGTTCATTCGTTGCCAAAAGCATAGGCGTATTGAAGTAGTACTTGCTACATTAACTACATCCAAAACTTGAAGAACTGCTTTTTGAATTAGTGTGAACGCCAAAAATATCGCTATAAGGCAGAGAGTTGCATGTAGACTGCGGGTAACAAATTCCGCATTTTCTTTAGTAACGGTAATCAATGAAATCATACTATGACATTCAAAAATTCCACCGTTCCAAGCAAAATTTAAAAACATAGCTGAAATCAAACGCGAAGCCAATAAATGTGTTAAACTAAAAAAAATTTTTTTCTTTGCCCCAGACTAAAACTCAACCTTCTATTGCTGCCCAAGTCACGTGTCCGCCAATAGTAGAAAGATCACTATATATGAGCGGATCACTTTCGATTTTATAAAATATTTCGTCAGCAGTAGAGGCAGTGTCAGCCAAAGCATTAATCAACGCATCATTTCCCAAATCATTGTAAACGCCATCAGAGCAAAGCAAAATCTTGTTCCACCTTTCAAGATAATTGGATTGGTATTTCTGTCTACAATTTGAAAACTTCCCATGCCGATATAAGCCGTCAAAAAATTGCGTTTGGGATTTGTGTAAGTTTCCATAGGAGCGACTTCGCCACGTTCAGCTTTTTCCTTAAACAACGCCCCCAAACTATGTTCTTTGTTTAATAAAGTTAAGGTATTATTGCGCATTAGATAAATATGACTATCACCTACAGATACGTAATTCATTTGAGAATTTTCTACAATAAAAGTTACAAGCGTCGACCCGACGTTAATTCCAGTTTGTTTAATATAATTTTCGAGGGCAAATTCTGAAATTTCAGCTGTAAGGTACAAAAAATCGCCGGGTTCAAAACTTACCTGTCTGTTATAGCTGTTAAGTAAAGTTTCTGTGATCAATCTGCTGATAGAGGCTCCACCTTCCATTCCATCAGTCACGACAGCCATTAATCCTTTTAAATTTATATCTGTTTCATTTCCAATATTCGGTATGCAAAAAGAATCTTTCTGTTATTTTAGATTCCCAATTTGTTGCAAATTGTCAACTCTAATTTTTATCGTCTCTGTCGTAATTTGTGAGAAATTATTCAAATTTTGCGACGTAGAATTACTGGAACTTGGTGGGCGGTTATTCAAGTTGTTAAGCGTATTTCGTATTTTGCGGCGATCGTAAATCCTCCAAATAAAAATCAAAGTCAACACGATTAGAGCGGCGATAATTCTCAACATCATAGGGGGGAACGCTCTCCAAATAAATAAAAAAAACCGTCTTGTTTTGAATCAACTTCGTTTTTAGGTTCTGGTGTTACAGTTGAATTTTCGCCTTTAGTTTTAGTTTCTTCAACCCTACGATCAGAATTAGATTTTTTCGATTCAGTTTTAGAACTGATGTTTTTTTTTCGCTAGTAGCATGTGGATTAGTCTGAACATTATTTATCAAAAATAAATTCGTAACGTAACAGCTAAAAATGCAAAAAAAAACGCAATGCCGCCAAAATTTTCTTTTTCATACTTTTCAATTCTATTTCACGTCTTTTTGCTCAAGCGGAATAAAAACGAGTAATTTTCTTCCAACTTTAATTTGGTCGCCTCTTTTAAGTAAGACTCTGCCCCCAAAGAATATTCGTTAATGTGTACCATTTTTTGGCAAAATAGTGATTATTAATCCTGTCATGCGAAACTGTAAAATGTTCTCTTGAAACGGTTTAATCATTCAAGCAAACGTCTTGATATTCTGCGCACCCAACGTGGTTAAAATCTGTGTGAAATCTGAAATCTTTACCAATATCTGAACCTTCAACACAAACAAGCCATCCCACTACAGGTTAAATTAATTATTGTTTGTTGCAGGTGTTGTACTACCTGCGCTACCTTGAATTGGCAAGCAAAACGGACATTCCGATAAAGAAATGTTATATGCATGACCTTTAGGACAATATTTTTGAACATTTGCCATAATAAAAACCTCCAAATCGATAATTCAAGCTCAAAAAATTTTTTGAAGAATTTGTCGCCCTTAACCACATTCCAGATAAGGAAACTGCCGAATAAATCAAGATTATAAAATTAACGAGGGCGTCAGCCGTGTCTGAATAGAAATCTGTATTTAGAAAAATTTCCATTTGAATTTCTGCAATAAAGCTGTTGTCCCAAGATTCACTATAAACGAACGCCAAAAATAAAAAAATTAACGTGTAAACAATTTGCGCTTAAAATGCAAAATCTTGCCAAAAAATATTGTGTAAAAATTTTGGCGGCTGTTTATCGTAAACCTTAAGCAAGTCCCAAACGCAAATGCAGGAATAAACAAATTTTTTTTATCAACGTCCGCAGGACGCATAGCATTCATAAATTTATTGACTGTTTGATAACGTTGACGATAATCCGGCGCAATTCCGTTTAGTAAAGCCTGTTCTTGAAAGTGTTCAATCTTGACACCCAAACTTGAGGGTAATACCAATTAAGCCGAGCCTAAACGCGCAATGGAATTAGGCAGTATTTGTCCCGTAATGGCGCGATAAATTGTAGCTGCTAATGCAATAAACATCAGTCCACGCGCCGAAATCTAAAAGTTTTATTGTATCGTCAACCGCCTACATTATATTTTCAAGGCTTATATCTCGATGAGTTATCCCTGAATGTTGAATCCCTTTATCGTTATAATACGGCGTGTGGTAAATTCTTTCCAAAATGTTGTTATAGGCTTAAGATTTGAAAGTATATCTTGCAAAGTCAACTTTTTATTTAGCATTCTGTCCAAAACCTGCGCGAAAGTTTGACATTCAATAAATTCCATTACGATATAGGTAGTATCATTTGCCTCAAAATAATCCAAAACGCTAACAACATTAGGACTATAATGAAAAAATTGCATTCTCTCGGTTTCCTGATGAAAACGCCGTTTTTGTTTGGCAAGAAAATTGCGGTTAATTTTGTGTTTAGTGTACGAACACACTAAAAGTAGGAAGTACAGGAGATAGCTCGGTAATGAATTAAATTTATCTACTAGTCCAGAAATCCCCGCACCTTTAGTTTTGGGAGATTCAGTAGATGAATCGGACTAAAAACAAATCATTCTAAAAGCATGTTTCTTTTTGCTAAAACATTTCGGAGACTCTCAACATAAACAGACGACGAGAAAGATTGTACAATTTGCAGCCCGATAATTTTACTGTACTCTAAGGCGTACAACATCAAAGGATAAGACGCGAAAATTTTTTGTCTGTATGATTTAATGAATTTAGATATATCGTCCGTCAAAACTTTGCCCATATAGTTTGCCAAAATATCAGTTTTAGTTTTGTAATCTGAAGTAATTGCGGAGCGTTTTGCGCTGTCGTCGGTAATAAAAAATTCTCTTACTTTATTTGTAAATGACGCCAAATTTTCATAGGTATATTGATAGGCAAAATCTTCTTTAATTTTGTCTAAAAATTCTTCAGAAATTTCATCATTCAAAAAACTTGGATCAATATTTAAGAAAATGTGCGGAATACTGGAATTTTGAAAAGTATTTGGCGTATAAAGCGGAATTCTAGTGTTTACTGGTCCTCGAATACTAATAATATTAGCGTTATCCGAATGTACTTTTTGAATCGCTTCAGCCAATAAAATGGAAACTGCAATTTGTCCTGAAATTTTATATTGCTGACAGAAATTAGCGAATTTTTCTGCAGATATTTCAATATAACTTTCCATAGTATTGCCACTGTCCGACAAATTTTTTTCAGAAAAAATAAAATGATTTTTCGCACTGTAATTTTTCGGCTCGTAGTCTTTGGGAAGTGGCAATTCACACGCCATTAAATCAGCCACAAAATCAAATTTTGTTGTGTCTTGGTAAGAAATTTTCTTGCCGAAATAAAAATTTAACACCGCTTGAATAAATTTATTCATTCCAAATCCATCGGTTAAAATATGGCTTATGGTAAAAATAATTTTGTCCTTTTCATATTCAACCGCAACGTAATGAAAATTATTTGTTTCAGTGCCAAATTCTTCAATCGTTCCCGCCTTGCTTACAACAAGCGGCAAATTGTTTTGATGAAAATAAACTATATCGCCTTTTTTTGAAATATCAAAGGCGGCGTAAGGACAAACTTTTATTGCAAAATCTACAGCATTTTGAAGGCGAAGGGGATTTACCTCTTCTTTCAAAATAATTTCTGTCGAAGGACTCATAGAAATTTTTTTTATTGTTTCATCTTTAAGCGCAAAAAAAGAACTGTACATAGAGGAAATTGTACCGCCGGTTAAATAATTTTCATACGCCTCTTGAAACACTGGGAAAATTTTTTCTTCCATTGCTTTAAACGAAGAGAATTTTTCCGTATTTTTTTCGACTGATTTATTATTGTCGCAAAAAGCCGCTAATTTTTCAGGTGTACGATATTTATAAACATCAGCACTACTGATATCAAAGTGGCTCAATTCTGTAACAAATAAAATAGTTTTCAGTGAATCGCCGCCCATTTGATAAAAATCTGCGCGACGGCTTAATTTTTCTATTCCCAAAATTTTAGCCATATTTTGGCAAATTAATTTTTCAGTTTCTGTAACAGGCGGCAAATATTCGCCAAAATCTTTTTTAATTTGAGGCGCGGGAAAAAGTTTTCTGCTGACTTTACCGTTTGCATTTGTCGGAAATTTTTCCAATGTGATGTAGTAATTTGGCATCATATATTCCGGCAAATGTTCTGAAAGTTTTTCACGTAACGCAGGAATATTTTTTTCGTCAAAATTATCTCCAATTTCCGAAGTTAAACCATAAAGCGCAATAAAAGCATTTTCGCCGTCTGAAAATCCTTTTGCGATAATATTTTTCACGTCAAGAATTTCTTTTGCAACAATTTCAATTTCAGTAGGTTCAACGCGGTTGCCGTGAATTTTAATCATGTCATCTTTGCGCCCGATTATGATTAAATTTCCGTCTTCGTCCAAATAACCTAAATCGCCGGTATGAAATACGCCGCCGCTTAAAACTTTTTCAGTTTGTTCAGGCAAATTTATATAGCCGCGAAAATATTCATTTTTAAAGCAAACTTCGCCTTGTTCGCCGTTTTTTACGGATTGTCCGTCTTCGTTTAAAACTTTAATTTCAAGCCCAAAAACATTTTTGCCAACAGGCGTTCTGTGGTAAGGTTTATCAACAGTAAAAGCTGAAACAAAAAAAGCCGTTTCACTCATTCCATAGCCATTTTTGAAAATGACATTTGGAAAATACATATCGCTGACATTATCGCTTCCCGTAACAATCAAGCGCAGAGTAGCGGGAACATTTTTGTAAATTTTCAGCAACGAAGGCGACATAAAAAATTCAGAAATTTTTTCATCAGCAATAAATTTACTAAACGCATTGACATCTTTAATAACGTCATAAGATAAAATGTAAAAGCTGTTGCCAAAATAAAGTTGCGGAACTGTCCACATAAAGTAAACGACAAAATTTAACGGGAAAGCGGCGGCAAAGCGATAATTTTCGCCATATTCAAATTTATCTTCTTTAGGATAACTGCGAATAGCTATTTCAAGTTTGCCGTATTCGTGAAGTGCGCCTTTTGGATTTCCCGTTGTTCCCGAAGTGTAAACTGCGTAACAAGCGTCATGAGGATTAGTTTTTTCATAACCGTTGAGCGATTCGCCCGCCATCATTTCATTATAAATTTTTTCGTCGATAACAATTTTTGCGTTGCAGTCGTTTCTAATGTAGTCAACGCGCTCGGCAGGGTAGCCCTTTTCAGTAATTGTAACTGCCGCGCCTGCTCTCCAAATTCCAATCATTGCAACCGTAATTTTAGGACTGCGCGGCAAATTTATTAAAACAAAATCTTCCTTGCCGATGTTATGATTTTTCAAGTAAGCGTAAACTTTGCCGGACAAATTCCAAAGTTCGCCGTAAGTTACAATTTCTTTTTGATTGTCTAAAGAAAGTGCCAAACGCTCCGAAAAATCGACGCAATTTTTTTCAAGCTGTTCAAGAAAATTTGTCATTAATTTAAATCCCTCATTTCCATAAATCAAGACGCTTTATCAATTCGTCAATATTTTTCTTTTCCAATTCAGCCAAAAAATTTCTGATATGTTTAACGTGATTTTCCAATTTCTCGGGATTATCTTTGTCAGCGTTGCAGAGATCAAGAAGGAAAGTTATATATTTAAAATTGCCGTAAAATTCCACAAGCTCAAGAATTTTATTTTTATTTTCCTGCGAATAATCGGCAAAGTAGCCGTTGAAAAATTTTTCCCAAATTTCATCAGCCTCATCAAATGTAAAGCTAATCATTTTAATATAAAAATCTGCCCAAGCTATTTTACCGGCAATATCAATTAAATCTTCGATCATTTCTGAATCAGCATGCGGTAAAGCTTGATAAATGAAATGCACATTTCCAATATCCCAAACAGGATGCCCCAAGCTAAATTCATCCATATCAATTAAAATTGGCTTTTCGTCCATAACCATTATATTTTTTGCGTGAAAATCGCCATGAACGGCGGTATTTCTTTGCGGCACGGCGTTAATATATTTTTTAATGGTTGAAATTTCTTCCGGCAATAAAAATTTTTCGGCGTCGTCTAACCTTGACAGTAGCATTTCTTTGTAACTGCGGAGCGTGTCTTCTTCAAATTGCGTGTTGGCAAGTGATTTACTCAAATTGACCATATCGCTAACATATTTATCAAATTTTTCGGGATTATTTTTCATCAGTGTTGACATCATTTCAGAATTAAGCAACTCCAAAATCATACCAATTCCTTTTTCAGTGCGGACAATTTCAAATGGAATTATGGTAGGAATATCATGAACGAACGCCGCGCGAATTGTTTTAACTATAGATTGTATGGCGTTTTCCGAGTTAATTCCGTGAAAAACTTTCAAAATTTGTTCTTCATTGATACGATAAACCGCGCCATACATTCCAACGCCGAGTACCTGAAGAGAATCAACATCAACAAAGCGCAATTTTTTCTTTACATTAAGAAACGAAGTAAAGCCCGTATCATCAAAAATGTTATAAATATTGCCGGAAACATTGATAACAGATATTGGCACGTTTTTGAATTTTTTTTGAAGTTTCATAAGTACGCGCAGCCCCAACGAGGAAATATAATTTAATTTGTCCGCGTCAATAATAATTTCTTGCGCGTCGTTCAAATTTGGTACAAGAAATAAATCCTGCTCAAATTGATTCGCGTTATTTGCGTCTATACGTTCCGGCAATTCAATTTTCAAGATACCATTGCAATAATTACTGTTCATTTTAATTCACTCCATTAACTGTTGATGCCAACTTGAAATTTATAGCAACGCTTAAATTTTCCCTGATTGAAAGAGTTGACGACGTTCCAGCCGTGACATTGCCCGCTTGCCATAAAACTTTGACATTCGGACAAAATATAAAGCGCGTAAAAATAATTTACGGTGTTATCTTCAACTAAGCCGCTGTTGTCTTCTTGTTCTTTCTTTTCCAAATCGCTTAAAAGTTTTGCGTTGCCAAAATCACGGACGCTGTGGCGGACTTGTGAAACTACGCGAATCATTTTGCCAAATTCATTTCTCATTCTGTCCAAAATATCTTGATCTTCC
Source organism: uncultured Selenomonadales bacterium (assembly GCA_937877565.1). Classification (GTDB taxonomy): domain Bacteria; phylum Bacillota; class Negativicutes; order Selenomonadales; family Selenomonadaceae; genus Quinella. The sequence goes on from CALFJB010000016.1 coordinate 19,637, forward strand.
GTCGCCAAAAAAATTAAATCGTAGCCGTCTTCATCAATCCATTGGCGAATTGTCGGCAACATATCATCAACCGTTGCCATTTTACGAACGCCGCCCATTTTTGAAACGATATAATCAGTGCCGCGAATCAAAATTCCCAGCGTATTATGATTTCCCAACACGACTTCTGCATATTCGTCCATTTCTGCGCGAAATTTATCAGTCAAAATATTTTTGTCAATTTCCGCCGAAAAATCCAAATAGCGGTAAGTTGCGGTAATTTGCACAACGTCTTGAAGATAAATTGTATTGTCAGGCGTCGAATCCTGCGGCTTTGAATCCAGTTTGAAATATTTTTGCAACATTTCCGGCTCATAGCGCGTTGATTTTGCATTAAGATACGTTGTCCAATTATACTGTTCAAAAAATTTTTTAACTTGGCTGTAGTAGGAAAGAATCCCGCCGACGCCAACATTTTTTGCTATTGAAACTTCGACGAATTTAATATTTTCAAGTTTTAAATCTGTCAAAGATTGACGGAAGAAAATCGAATGAAACGCAGGTACGGAACTGATTTTACGGAATGTCCCCTCAAAATAGCCGCTCCTAAATTTTTCGTCCGTTATTTGCAAAACTTCATTTTCGTTAAACGCCGGAAATTTTTCAACGATATGCAGACGTTCGATTTTATCGAAAAAAATTTTTGCAAGCGAATTTGTAAAATAAATTTCAGCGTCAGTATATTTCAACGCAAGCCGCGCAATTACAACCGAATATTCATTCAGCGTATAGCAAAAAATGTAACGAACACTTTTCAAAAGTGAAATATCCAGCATTTCAGTTGCGTTTTCATCGTATTTCAAATATTGCGGATAAATTTCAATTCCCTTTTTTGCGTTTCGATAATTTTCTGGAACCAAATCGTTATTTTTAACGTAAGAAATATCGTATTCTTCGCCGTCTTCAGTTTCAACGTGATAATAACTTTCTTTCAAACACAGAGCCTCATGAAAAATATTTTCGCTGTGCTTTAAAGTTGTAGCCGCACAATCTGCCTTTGGGATAATGTTAAACATAAATTGAACTCCCTCTGCTTACAAGAATTTATAATTTTATGATAAGGTTGTTTAAATTCATAGTATTTAAATAAGTTACTTCGGGATTCATTGAAAAAACCATACGAATCCCAAAATTTTCGGTTGGATTTTCGCCTTTATGGATTCGATAATATTCCTTCGGATCGAAGTGTATACCGTCATCTCTGAAACGTAAAATAAATTTCGCTGAATCGTGCATAATCTTAATTGTAAGGCGATGCTTTTTTTCATCTTGAAAACCCCATGACAAAACGTTTTTTCCCAATTCCTCCATAAAAAGCGAAAGGAGCATGGCTTTTCTGTCGTCGCCTCCATGAGTTTTTACAAAGTCTGCCGCCTTTTCGCAGTTTTTGCACAGATTATCAATATCTGAAATTTCCCATTCAAGATAATTTTCCTTTGAAATACCGTAAGAATCCGGCTTTAAAATAAGATTCTCCCAATCGAAAGGATTTTTCTTGGTGGTAAATTTTACAAAGAGAATTACGAAAATTAAAGTCAAAGTTACAGAGAAAATATAACTGTACCATATTGAATCTACGCCGAAAGTTAGCGGTGCGCCAAAAGCAAACGCGGCTGCCGTCATTGTCATAAATATTAAAATGACATTCCCCGCTACAAATTCTTTTATTCCGCGCAAATAATTTACGTAACATATAATCAGAGTGCGGAAAACAAACTGCAATGAAAAAATTTTTAATCCCCACGCGCTCATTTCGATAATATTTTGATCTGATGTAAAAAGTATTAACGGCATCGCGCCAAAAATCCATGTGAGTACAATTAACGCCAAATTTATAGTTACAGATTTTTGAGCCATAACGTAAAGGAGTTCTTTAAGTTCGTCTCGCTCCTCTTCGCCGTTGGCAATTCCCGTAACTGTCGCCGTCATTTCGCCCATACCGTAACAGAAACATAAGAGAATATCGCCAATTCTTGCGGCTATAGTGAAAGCGGCTACATACATTTCAGAACCATATTCTAAAAAAGCCCCGTTAAGTGCGGCTGTTGTCATTCCCATACAAAGAGAATTTATAAAAGTAGGCGTGCCGTAAGACAAAATTTTGGGGACTCGATATATTTCAACATATTTGAAGGAAAATTTTACTACCCGTGGCCTGCCGAAAAATCGAACGAGTACCAATACTCCTGACACATAATAACTCAAGGTGGTAGCAAGTGCCATTCCCAATACTCCGCCTTGAAATACGAAGATATTCAGCAAGTCAAAGACAATATCCAAAACAAAGACCAAAACTACCGCAATTACGTTCGTTTTGTTGTCGCCTTCGATTTGCAGTAACGCCGGAAGTATCATTATTACCGCCAATATCGGCATTAACGGAACGTAGCCAATTAAATAATCCATTGTCAGATTAAAAAGCTCTGTTTCAGGTGTCAGTCCTAGAAATAAACATATTGGATTTGAAAAAATTAAAATTAAAATGGTACAAAAAATTGAAAAGCCAAGCGACGTTGAAAGGGTTGTGGAAAAAACCCTGTTAATTTCGTCTATGTCACCTTTGCCGAAGGCGTTACTGCAACTTGTGGAATTTCCGGCGGACATAATGCTTGCAATGGCAATTACAATCATAACTACCGGCGTAACCATTCCTTCCGCCGCTACAGCTTCAGCACCTAAAAATTTTCCCGTTAATGCCGCGTCTACTACCGTGCAGACTGTCATAATAATTTGGCTCATGATAACTGACGGCAACATTCGATTTATATAATCGGATATAAAAGTTTTTTTCATTTAATACCCGCCAAATACTCCGCCGCTTCAACAAACAGCTTACGGAATTTTTCTGCATTTTCGTCTGTGTAAGCATTTCCTGCATAGCGTTCAATTAAAATCAATTTTTCTTCAGAAACGTCATCTACAACGCTTATTCCAAAAAGACTGTCGGTAGCGTCTGAATTATTGGTTTCAAGCTGTATCAATTCTTTTATGAAATTTTTAAAATTTCCAATTTCCATAATATCTTTGTGGTAAATAAATCTTATAATTTGATCTTGGTTAAATTTGATTTTATCGAAATACGGATAATTTAAATGAGCCTCGATAAAATCAACTTGCGCTTTTACTTTGGAAATAAGCGATTTTGGAGTATCGCCGTTTTCTTTTTCCAGCAAAATTGGATAACTTTGGGCAAAAAGTCCAACGGAAGACATAGAAATACTGTTGTCTCTGCCGTAATGGGCAAAACGCACCAACGCACGATTTACGTTGTTGTAGTTGCAGACAGTCATTGCAGTTGCCGTAAGATATGCAATATTTCCGCGCAGTTTTTCCTTCGGTATTGGAAGAGGGAACATTTTTACCGCGCCTTTGAATTTTTCTACTTTGCAGTCGGGTTTTAAGTTTATTTCTTCGTCTTTGATTGAATCAAAATTGCCAAAAAGTTTATCAAATTCTTCGTCAGTTTTTTCTACAATCGCAGATTTTTCCAGCAGATAAAAATAAAAGTCTTGAGGCAAATTATAAGCCGCGTCTTGATAACATTCGTAAATTTCGTCAAGAATTACCCGCAATGAAAAGCCGTCTGTAACAATATGATGAAAATCCAAAAACAAATACGACTCGGAAGGCGTTTGATAAATTCCGCCGCGACAGAAATTTGTATTTGTAATGGCGAAAGGTTTAACCAAATTATTTTTTAAAGCGTCAAATTCGCTATCATTTAACTTGGTAATGGTAACAGGCGTAAAAATTGATTCGTCGTACATTTGGCGATATTCGCCGTTTTCGTCCGCAACTAATTTCAAAGAAAGCGCGGGATGATTTTTTAAAACTTTATTTACAGCGTTTTTCATTCGCTCCAAATCAATGTTATCAGCAAATTTAAACAAAAACGGTTCATTATTGTATACAGCATTTGGATTTTCTTTCATCATTTCCAAAAACATTTTTTGCGAAAAATTAAGCGGTTGTGATTTTTTAATAGCTTCTTCGTTTTTTGCAAAAATATCTTCTGCACTTTCCAAATTGTCACAATAAGCCGCCAACGCCTTAGGTGTACGGTACTTTTGAATTGACGCAATATTTACGCCGGGATTGTTACATTCAGTCACAAGCATAATTGTTGCTATTGAATCGCCGCCCAATTTTATAAAATCGTCGTTTAATCCTACTTTATCTAAATCGAGCGCGTGCGCCATTTTTTCACATATCAATTTTTCAGTTTCAGTTTGAGGTGCCTCATAGTCATCCATATTGTGTTGAGGAAGTGGCAGGGCTTTTTTGTCAATTTTTTGATTCTGATTCAGCGGAATTTTATCAATCTGCATAATGAACGCAGGAATCATATAATCCGGTTTATTTTGCGCTATAAAGTCAGTAAGTGCGTCAATATCAACTTTTTCATCTGAAACAACGTAAGCCGCAATATATTTTCCGCCGGACGGTTTATCAAAGGCAACAACCGTTGTATCTTTTACGCCGTCAAAACGTCTGATAATTTCTTCAATTTCCGGCAATTCAACCCTAAAGCCGCGAATTTTTACTTGAAAATCAATTCGCCCGTAAAATTCCAAATTTCCTTCGTCGTTATACTTTGCTAAATCGCCGGTTCGATAGACTTTAACTTTTTTATCGCCAATTTCAATTTCAATAAATTTTTCCGCCGTAAGTTCTGGGCGTTTCCAATAACCTGCCGAAAGTTGCGGACCGGCTAAGCAAAGTTCCCCAATTTCGCCAAGCGGCAAAAGATTTTTTTCCTTGCCTAAGATATACGCCGCGCAATTATAAAGCGGTCTGCCAATAGGAATAGGATTATAATTTTTGCCTTTCTCTAACTCAAAATAAGTGGCGTCAACTGTAAATTCCGTAGGTCCGTAGGTATTAAAAATTTTTCCGCGAACATTTGGCACTGTTGTCATTGCCTCGCCGCCAACAACCAGATAATCAAGGTCAAGGGATTCATTTGACGCAAGAATTTGCCCAAAACGAGTGCTGTAGCCGCCGCCGTTTATTTTATGTTTAGTAATAAATTTTCTCATTTTCAAAACGTCGTGGCGTTCCTCTTCCGGCACTATAAAAAGTGTTCCGCCTACGGTTAAGACGGGATATAAATCCTCAACCGACGCATCGAAAGAAAAATTGGAATGACAGGCAATTATACTTTTTTCGGTTAAATTCCAACGGTTACTTATAAAGTGAACAAAATTTAATAACGCCTTATGCTGAATCATAACGCCTTTGGGATTTCCCGTTGTTCCCGAAGTATAAATCATATACGCCAAATTTTCAGGAGCAGTATTGCAACTTGCACAGGTTGCAGAGCTTTTTGAAATTTGAGCGATAATTTCTTCTGTAAGCGTGATCTTAGCTTCAGAATCTTTCAGCATGTACTCAATACGAGCGGCGGGATAATCTATATCAATAGGAAGATACGCCGCGCCAATTTTCCAAATTCCAATAACTGCCGCCAAAAATTCTTTTACTCTGCCCATGCTTACGGCGATAAAATTATTCTCCTCTACGCCGTTTTCAATAAGCCACGCTGCTACTTTGTCTGACAATTCGTCTAAATCTTTATAACTTAACGCTGAATTTTCATCAGCCACTGCGATATTTTCGGGAGTTTTAGCGGCTTGTTCCTTAAACAAATCAAGCCACGTTTTAGAAGTGTCATACTCAAAAGTTTCTCCCGCCGACACTTCCAATATTTTTTCTAAATTTTTATTCATGAATTTTCCTCCATTCCCGCAAGATATTTTGCAGAATCAAAAAAGAGTTTGCGGAATTTTTCGTTGCTTTGCTTGTTGTAACAATTTCCGGCGTAGCGTTCGATTAAAATTATATTTTCATCTGCGGAATTGTCCAAAATGCTGATACCGTAAAGATTATCAGTCATATTGCTGTCGTGTGTGTCAAGCAAAATCAAATTTTTTGCCAACTTAGCGAATTTTCCCAAATCAAGTATATCTTTATGGTAAATAAACCTTACGCACCTATCTGGACGAGAAATATTTTCTAAAAAGGGGTATTCTACATGCGCCTCTGCAAAACTAACTTGAGCTTGCACTTTAGCAATTAAAGAGTCCGGCGTATCATTTTCTTCCTTGACGAGCAAAACGGGATAACGGTTGATGAAAATACCGACTGAAGACATTGAAATATTACTGTTTCTGCCGTAATGAGTGAACAACACCATAGCACGATTAGAATTATTGTAAGCGGCGACTGCAAGAGCGCAAGCGGTAATATAAGCCACGTTTCCGCGCAATTTGTCTTTCGGTACGGGAATTGGATTCATGGTAACTGCGCCGGTTCTATTTGGGGCGTCATAATCGGGTTTTAACGGCATATCTTCTTCTTTCAAAGAATTTTCGCCGTGAAAAATTTTATCGCAATATTCCAGAACTTCGCTGTTGTTTTTGTTGTCCTTAGCGTTATTAACAGATTCAATCAAGTAGAAATAATAATCCGGAGGCAACTTGTAATTTTCGTCTTGATAACACTCGTAAAGCTCGTTTAAAATTATTTGTATTGAAAAGCCGTCAATGATGAAATGATGAAAATCTAAAAACAGATAAGAATTAGACGGCGTTTGATAAATTCCGCCGCGCCATATATCGCCGTTTGTAAGGGTAAAAGGCTTAACAAGTTTTGATTTTTTTAATTCCTCAAATTCCGCGTCCGTTGCGCTAATAATTTCAATGGATTTAAAAAGTGCCTCGTCGTAAGTTTGCAAATATTTTCCGTTTTCGTCCTTAGCCAAATTTCCCGTTTCATCGACAATAAGTTTAGTTCTAAGTACAGGGTGATTCGCCAAAACTTTGTTAGCGGCGTTTTTAAGTCGGTTTAAATCGATATTTTCCGCCAATACAAACAGTCTGGGATTGTTGCAGTAAATTTCATTGGGATTTTCCAACTGTAAATTTATGTTTACCATTTGAGCATAAGTCAAAGGATGAATTTTTTTCATAGCTTCGGCATTTTTTGCAGAAATATCTTCCGCACTTTCCAAATTGTCGCAATAAGCCGCCAACGCGCGGGGAGTGCGATATTCGTATATGGAAGAAATATTTACGCCGTCATTGGCGCACTCCACAACAAGCATTATGGTTGTTATGGAATCACCGCCAATTTGAAAGAAATCTTCATTAACGCTCACTGCGTCTAAGCCGAGTACCTGCGCCATTTTTTCACAGATCAATTTTTCAGTTTCAGTTTCAGGTGCCTCATAATCTTCAGAAATATGATTAGGAATGGGAAGTTTCTTTTTGTCAACTTTTTGATTTTGATTCAGCGGGATTTTATCAATTTGCATTATAAATGAAGGTACCATATATGGCGGCTTAGTTTGCGCTATAAAATTTTTCAGTGCGTCAATATCAATTTTTTTATCTGAAACAACGTAAGCCGCAATATATTTTCCGCCGGACGGTTTATCAAAGGCGGCAACTGTGGCATCTTCTACGCCGTCAAAACGTCTGATAACTTCTTCAATTTCCGGCAATTCAACACGAAAGCCACGAATTTTTACTTGTCCATCGCGTCTGCCGACAAATTCTATTTTGCCGTTATCAAATCCCTTTACAATATCCCCCGTGCGATAAATTCTGTCATAATTTGGATTGTTGGAGAAAGGATTTTTAATAAAAACTTCAGCAGTTTTTTCAGGGCGTTTTAAATATCCTCTTGCCACTTGAGGACCTGAAATCCAAAGTTCGCCCTCTGTTCCGTTTTCAACTTGTTCTCCTTTTTCATTAACCACGTAAAGGCGCAAATTGTCCAAAGGATAACCTATAGGCACATTTTTATAGAGACGATCTACTTTAAAAATAGTTGAAAAAATTGTACATTCCGTAGGTCCGTAACCGTTGAAAAAAGCATATTTGGGCGGGGCAATGGGGACGAGTGCTTCACCGCCTACCGACAAATATTTAAGTGAATTGCTTTCAGGATACATTCTGGCGTACTGCCGACCAACTTGCGTAGTTATGAAACTATGGCTGATTTTATTTTCTTCAAAATACTGATGAAGTTTAGGAAAGTTCAAGCGTGTTTCTTCGTCTATAATATGAAGTTGCCCGCCGGTGCAAAGAACTGGATATGTATCCATCATATTGGCATCAAATCCAAATGAAGCATAAGCCGCTACCTTACTTTGGTTTGTAAGGGAATAATAGCGAACGTACCAGTTAATAAAGGCGACAAGATTTTTATGTTCAAGCATTACTCCTTTTGGAATACCTGTTGAACCTGAAGTATACAAAAGAATAAATAAATCTTGCGGCGCGGGCAAATAATTTATTTCTTCTGCATTAAGACTATCAATATCTTTAATGTTAAGCGTTGCACCGTCAAAATTATCAAGGCGCGGCATAAGTTTATCTTCAGTAATAAGTGCCACAGCCTCCGCATCGGAAACCATAAAAGACAGCCTGTCATCAGGATAAGATGGATCTAATGGTTGATAAGCAGCTCCCGTCTTTAAAGCACCAATCGCCGCAACTACCATCATTTCGTTTCGACGTAAGAGAATAGAAACAACTTTTTCTCTGCCTACGCCGTATTGTTTCAAGTAGTTTGCAATTTTGTCAGTGAGAATATCCAATTCGCCGTAGGTGAGACTTCTGTTACCACTTACAACGGCAATTTTGTCTTTGTTTTCAGCCATTGATTTTTTAAGTAATGAAATGACGGTTTGCGAAGAATCGTAATCACATTGCTTAAAATATGTGTACTGCATAAATTATCCTCTCTTTCTGCTTGAAAATGCATGATTATGGAAATCATATTTTAATAATTTTGTATTATAAATAGCATTAAGAATAATTGCAAATTTATGAAAAAAATCGTTTTACTAAACGCTGTCTAAAAACTAAAACCTGTGATACAGTACCTCAGAAAAATAATTAGTGATGAAAATGCAAGAAAAAACACGCCCAAGACAATATGATTTTGTTGAAAATTGAAAGAATCCGGCAAGATAGGTGCTGTATTCATCACTTGCCATTATTGATTCTTGGATAAATGAAGATGTAAAAAGTTTTGAGTGGGCGAGTCTTCAAATTTCTTTGTTCTTCAAGGACACAGTCTGTAATTTTGAAAATTTTACCGTAAATGTCATCGATGGTAGCGGAAATGTCACGAGTACTCATTCAGTGTGAATACATTGCCAAGACTTTACGCTCAATTTCTAAAACGTCACGTTGCTTTTTCTACTTTGGAATTAGACTCATGTCCGAGATAATTTTCCATTTCGGCGTAGTGGTTAGAGTGAATCCGTACAACAAACATTTAATGTTGCACGACTTGATAGAGCATATTTTGTTAATTGAATTGACGCAAAGCGGCAAAGGTGTCAATACGATAATATCGACAGGATTAGTGCGGAGGCACTCAATTTTTTTTTTGACGTAAAAGCGGAATTATGGCAAGCAACGGCAGGATACAGACAAAAGGCAATGAAATTTGTACCGTTGGTAAGTGACGGAATTTAGGCGCGTTGGAATCCATTAGCAGAAATAAATTTTCGTACAGCGGAAGAAATAAGCGATGTAGCAATGATTGTAGGAATAATGATAAAACCAGACGGAGAAAAATCAAGCGGCGATTCAGCATTTTGGGACAATTCGGCGGCGGCTTGAGCAAAGGTTAAAATTCAGAATCATTTACAGGGCGATAATTAATGACGCCTGATGAAGTAAGCAATATGAGTTCAGAGCGTGAATTTGTATTTGTAGCAGGACATCGCCCAATATACGGCAATAAATTGAGATATTATTTGAAACCGTTTTTTTACAGAAAGATTGAAAAAATATCAAGAAATTTACATTAAAGAACACGGCTACGAAAAAGAATGCGCCAAATTTAAAAACGATTGCGAAAGGTGCGTCAAAGAATACAAAGAGCTTTAAGGCAAAGTAGCGATCCCGTGTCCAACGTATCCGCTATATAGTGAACAGTGTGACAAAAGTTTTGTAGTATGAAGATTTATTCAAAGTCAACGCGGGAGAAAAATTTGAAAGAGAAGAAAAGGCGCGGGCGGTTCAGCTTGAAAAAGCATACGAAGAAAAAAAATTAAATTTACAGAAAAAATCGGAGGTAAAAAATTTTAATGAAAATATTGAAACAGTTGAAGAAAATGGAGAAAATGCCGAATTTGACAAACAAAATTCAGAAAGACTTGAAATCGCAGAAGAAATTGGAACAGGCGGAAACGATATTGACGAAAAATTTGGAGAGAGTCAGTCTGAAAATCAATCAAAGAATATGAGGAAAGCTGGGAAAAATATATAAATGGAGACTGAAAATAACGAGACCTTTAAAATAACGCTAATGACGTTGGTCAACTGTATGAATGAAATAATACCGTTGTTGCAAGATTAAAATATTTTTGAGGTGTATATAAATCCAGACGGGAAAATATGGACAGACAGTTTTAGAGGAAGAGAAAATGCCGGGCTGGTAATGTCGTCATCGCAAGTAAAACAAATAATCTTGAATGTATCGGCGTTGACAAATCAACTTGTAACGGAAGAAAAATCAGCGTTAGATGCCGAAATACCGCAAAATGAATATTTTGACAAGTGCAGATTTAAAGGAAATTTGCTGGGAATAGTTTTATCGCCAACTTTGAATATCAGAAAACATCAAAAGAAAATATTTACACTTGATGATTATGTGACTCAAGAAATTTTAACCGAAAGACAGCGAAAGATAATAATACAAGCGATTCACGACAGAAAAAATATAATAGCGGAAGGAGGCACGAAAAGCGGCACAACGGACGATACAATTTCAGTAATAACGCAACCATTATCACGAATGGAAAATTTGATGTCGGAACCTGTACCGAAGGCAATAGTAACAATCGGAGCGGCAACGGGCGCGGCGTCGTGGGCGTTAAATATCGAAAATCAAATTACAAAAACTGCGATGCGCGTAGTTGGCGGCGGTTCAGTAGCACTAAGTCAAACAACCGGCTTTTTAATTCCGTGAGGATTGAAAAATGGGCAACGAAGAAAATAAAAATGTGGCGTGGTATGAATTACCGTTTTACCGTTCATTGACGGAACAAATATTATTTCTGGGTGCGCCGAGAAGTGCAATAATGATAAATACGCTGAGAAGTTAGATAAGGCGCAAAGTTGAAGAATGGCTGGCGTGGGTCGGTATAACGTTACCTTCGTAATGCAACAAAAAGATGGAAGTTGTTTCAGCGTCATTGAATATGAGCCATATGAAAGAAATTTCCAAAATAACACAGGCAAAATTACTTGAATATCAAGAATTGATGAATTTTTTAACATTCAGTCTGGCGATAGAAGAAAAATAAATTGAAATGCCGTCAGTGCCGTTGCATATGGACGCCTTATTATCACAGGATATAAAATTTGAATATCGTTATGTGCGTCGAATTTTAATTTTTGATGACAAAGAATAAATACGCGGGCAAATGGTGTCCAAATAGAAAAATAATGCTGAACGCGATAGAAAAAGAAATTTTATCGAATTTTAACGGCTACTTTTGGAACGGATTTATTTTTCTGCTGGATAATGATAAATATGAAGAAGTCCGCACATATTTAGAAAATTATTTGACGTTGAAAGAATCAGCGTTTGTATTTGAGAAATACAATTTGAAAGATGTATGGTGGGGCAGTTTGGCGGGAACATATTTGGCGAATATAACGCCGCCAATAGTGGGATTTGATTCAGTTGAAGAATTTATTTTAAAGAAAGAAAAATTAGAGGCTGACATTCAAGAAAATAAATTTAGAGAAATTTTGGAAGAAATGGAGCCAAAGGCAAATATACCGAATGGACAGATTTAATCGCAAAAAAGAATATTTGAAATACACGTTGCCATATGCACGAATAGTTCACGAACCGGCAATAGTCTTGAACAAAGACGGGAGTTTACAAACGACGTGGAAATATAGAAGATCGGATTTAAATTCAGCGATAAAGGAACAACTTGCGATAATAACGCAACAACTGAATACAGCGTTTCAGGGATTAGATACGGGCTGGGTATTGTATTTTGAGGCGCAGAGAGTAGCGTCAAAGTCATAATGCAACAGATGTACATTTTCCAGATATGATAACAAAGGCGATGGACGAGGAACGCAAAAAAAAGAAACATTCTAATTTTTCATAAAAATGTTTCTAAGTACAATTTTGTGTTCACTGAATTTAAAAACCAATTCGATCTCTGATGTCATTAAGCCACTCGCCTTTGTATTTAAAATAACGCGGTCCGGCAACAGATTTATTTCCTGTAAATTCAGAGGCAAGTGCGGATAATGACCAAAATTTTCCTTGATATTCAACGTGTCTGTCATCAATAACTTTAAAAGTTTGCCCGGGTTTTTCATCGGCGGGATTGCAAAATTCAATTTCTTCCCCAAGTTCAATTCCACAGAGTTTGAATGTAAAGTTCCGAGCCCGCTTTGTTTCAGCCGCATCTACTTCGTTATTTTCTTCTTCAGTCAAAGGAATTATTTTTAATTTTTCTTCGCAATCATGAATCAAAGACATTGCCTTAAGAATTTTACAAGCAAATTCCGGTTACATTCGATAAAATTCTTTATTGAACGCAAATTCGGATCAAGTGTATCAATGAGTACATTCAGTTCTATTGAGTTCTTGCAACCATTGACAATATCGGGAGCGTATGGAGAAATATTTGACGCAGATACAGACAGTTTACAGTTATCATCGTGGCAAGCGTTTGAAATGGAAAAGTTAATGGGAACACCGGCGGTAGTCGGCTCAACATTGATGTATATTTTCCACAGAATCGAACAAAGTTTAACGGGCGATCCAACGTTAATAATTTTGGATGAATGTTGGGTATTTTTTGACAACGAACAATTTGCCCAAAAAATTCGAGAATGGCTGAAAGTATTGAGAAAAGCGAATGCGTCAGTAGTATTTGCAACACAATCTTTGACGGATATTGTAGAAAGTCCAATATTTTCAACAGTGCTTGAATCGTGTCCGAGCCAAATATTTTTGCCGAATGATAAGGCGTTGGAAGAATCGCTGAAAGAAAAATATTTTATGTTTGGATTAAATCAGCGGCAAGTGGAAATAATAGCGGGAGCGGTGAAGAAAAAAATATTATTATGTGTCGCCGCTAGGTTGCAGACTTTATGATTTAGCGTTGGAAAATTGCCTAATTTCTTTAGCATATGTGGCAGTAAATAAAGCGGAAAATAAAAAGGCAAGTGAAATTTTGGAAAAATACGGGTAGGAAAATTTTAATAAGTATTAGCTGGAATATAGGAATGTTTCATTGCCTGAAGTAGAAACAGAAAGGCGGAGATTTTTTTGATAACAGGATTTTTGATACTGGTAAATTTCTATTTGGCGTACCGCTTGAATAGAGACGAAGGAATAATAGTAATGTTACAGGAACGAGTGGCGGGACTTGAAAACGTTTTTAGAGACGTTTCAAGTGAAACAGATAAAAAATTTCCTGAATCAGAATAAAAGTATAGTCGGTCGGAAAAAATAGACCGGCTTTTTTTAATTGCAAAAAGATAAGATTTTGAGGCACAAAAATTAAATTAAAATTTGTAGGAAAAAATAAAATTGATTAGGGGGAATAAAAATGTCGTGGATTAAAAAGACAGCGTTAGCAAGCGCAATAGTGGTAGGAGTAGCGGCAAGTTTTGTAACAATGTTGCCGACAAGTCACAGGACAGAGGCGGCAATAGCGGTAATTGACCAAAAAAATATTGAAGAGGCAATAAAAACCGCAATTCAAACGGCGAAAATTTTAACAGAGGAACAAAAACAACTTGCGTTACAAATTTTGAATATGAAAAAGTTGGATATATCAATGTTGGAAGATTTAATGAAAAGAAATGAGGAAAAAGAAAAAGTACCGCTTTCCGGCGATATGATTTTTCCAGAAAGTTTAATCAAGCAGAATGAATCAGTACAAAAAAAGCACATATGGCGGCATCAATGGCGGCGTAGTTTGATTCCAAAGTACAGGAACAAGCCGAAAATCAAAGAATCTTAAAAAATTCGACTAATATTTCCAAAAACTGGGTAGAAAATTCAAAGTGAGTGAAAAAATGAAGAAAGAAAAAATTTTGTTGCCGGTAGCATTGCTGACAGCGATTTTTATTTTAAATTTCAATGGCGTAGCAAGCGCGGCAGATAATAATTCAGCAGTGAATCAGATAACAAACGGATTAGCGGGTGGAGGAGCGGGCTTCGGGACAACATTTCAAACGCAATTAATTGCGCCATATGCAATAAATTTAACGTTGATATTGGCAATAGTAGACGTAGCAATAAAAGTATCATTCGATTTAATATCATGAGACAAAATAAAATTTTTGGTAACAACGATTTTGAAAGTTGGCTTTTTTATATTTCTGATACAAAGTTGGGTCGGTACAAATTCCAGTTATCAGTTAATGCCCGCGTTAAGTTCAGGATTTGAAACAATGGGCTACAAAGCGGGCGGCGCAGAAGAAATGGTAAAGGAATACAGCAAAATAAATCCCGATTCAAATATAAAAGTGCAGTCAAATCAAATAGTGACAAACGCGCTGAATTTTTTCAATATCTTTTGGGAACACGCGCAACAACAAAATTTACTGACTATATTTACGGGACACGCTTTAGCCGCCTACGATACAGAATATGGTGATGCTTATAGTGCATTGCTTGTAATGAGCGTATTGAATCCGCTTGAAGGTTCTTTAATGATAACGTCATTCTCATTGGTATCTTGAATTTTATATAACAATGGTAACGAGTTATGCAACATTTTTCTTGTCTGACTTAAAGCAAACGCGCAAACACGCGGCAAAGGGAATAAATGCAATATTCGCAGTGTCAATCAAGTTAATGTTTTTCTGTATGTTTTCGCTGATGATGCAGATGAAGATTAAAAATATAGTGTAACGGATATTATGTGGATAATGGCTTGGGCTATTTTGGAGCATATCAGATAGACTATGAAAATTATGACAACTGGTCGCATTAGACAGCGGATTATGTAACAAATGGCGGCGTTTTGGAAAAATCGCCGGTAATGGCAGAAGAACCACATTCACCGGATTGTACGCCAAATAATCTAAAGTTTAACTGAAATATCGTTGCGAGATAGTCGCCATTCAATATTTGCATTAACCGATTTAACGGCAAATTTAGGAAATGTTTACGATTATACGCGGCACATAAAATCAATTTTATTTGGCGAAAAATTTGCAAAGGCGGCGAAAACTGCCGAAAAGAAAAGCGAAAATGAAGAGAAAAATAGAACGCCATTTTCAGAAAAAATTTTTGAAGAAACTGAAGACGCTTTAGAAAGTATCAATGAAGGAACAGAAAAAATAACCAAAACGGCGAATATAAGCGAAACAAATATATATTTGAGGCAAGGTAACGATGATGATTGGGAGTCATACAATCCTAATTTATACAGTTGGCAGGAAAAATATAAATGGTTAAGTGACACATACAGAAATTTTGCAGACGGCTCAAAGTTGGAAATTGAAGAAATAGAAAAGACGATAGATGCGGCGAAAAAAATATTTCAGCATACGAATATAGCGGAAGGTGAATTGCAGATGTATCAAGCGTAAAACGAATTAAAAACGCTGTTGGCGTATGAATTGGCAAGACAAAATGTGCTTGATTCAAATTTATGAAAAAGTAGAATCAGCGTACATAGATTCAATAACGCAATTTGAATTTGTCGATTCGTATGACGAAATAAATTATAAAATGCTCGGTGAAGAATACGGCTACGAAAAGCCTAAGTTGGCGGGAATGCCGGACTTTAAATGAGGCAAAGCAATGAAAATAGGATTAGTAGATTTAGACAGCCATAATTTTCCGAATTTGGTTTTAATGAAATTGTCAGCGTGGCACAAAAGACGCGGCGACGAAGTAGTTTTAATGAGTGCAGAAAATTTAATTTACAGGAACGGGACGTTCTGAAATATTGTCAATAAGCGTATTGGAAAATAAATGGACAGAAGAAGAATTTAGAACCGAAATATCGAAAATACAAAGATCAATGTCAGAATACGATTTTGACTGGAAAAATAAAAAATTCGGGGAAAAAATCGAAGATTATATGCTGATCTATCAGAAACTTGGACACAGAAAAAGTTGTTCGTCATTAACGTTTTTGGGAACATTGAATTTGCCGCCAATAGCACTATCTTTGAATGGAAAATTAGGGTTGGCGTTTGGAGCAAGGGGCAGAGGCGGAAAAAATACGCCGCTGCCCATTATGAATCCGCAAAAGTAGTAATAAATTTGACGAAAAACAAAGGAGCGGGAAATTTAGGACACGAATGGTTTCATAGTTTGGACAATTATTTTGGAAGACAGGAGAGAAATATAACAAGTGCAATGGCAACGGCAAATTCAGAAGGTAAATCCGTTGAAAAAATAAGTCCAGAAGTGCAGGAAACATTTCAGTTAGTCAGGAGAGTAATAAATCAAAGCGGTATATTGGAACGTTCCAAAAAATTTGATGGAAGGCGAAGTAAGATATATTGGACGTTGCCGGACGAAATAGCGGCGCGGGCGTTTGAAGTTATTTGAAGTCAAAATTGGAAGAAAAAGGTATTCGCAATGATTATCTGGTAAATTATCGAACAGATGAATCGTGGTAAAAAGCCGCTGAGGAAGGTTATAAAATGGATTATACATATCCGTATCCGACGGCGGCAGAAATGGAAGATATAAAAATGGCGTATGAATATTTGTTTGATTCAATCCGCTTTAAAACGCACGATAAAAATTATGAACTTTATTCAGCGTCAGAGAGGAATATAGAAGAAATGCTGAAAAAATCAAGATTGTTGTTTGAACGTGAATTAAATCAGCAACAATTAGTAATACAAAAAATGAGTGAAGAAGTTTTTGACATTGACGTAAAATATTTTGAAGGGTCGGCGAAATTGCACGGCAGGTACGATGAAGACAGGGGTATAATGTATGTGAACAGTAAGGCGGAAACGTCGTTAGAATGGACGTTTTGGCACGAGGCGTTTCACATAATGAAGAAGTCAAGGAAATATTAGCAAAAGAAATTCAGAAGTAAAAAAACACCACCGTTAATTTAAACAGTGGTGTTTTTAATTTTGAAAAGAGAATTACTTTTCAAAAGTTATATTGGTTTGCTCGTATTTAGAAATTTCTGTAACGTCATTCTCGAAAATATCACTGACAGAATAATTTGTATCAGTAACTTTCAACGAGGAAGAAATTTGAGTGTCGGCTTTAATAAAATTGGGGGCTACCGTCAAACCAGTAAGAAATTTTATTGTTTGAATTAAGCAAAGTAATTTTTTTACCTTTAGCATTTTTGACAGTCAACTTATTATTTCCAACTTTAAAAATAACATCATTGCCGGTGACTGAAGATGTAAAGTTAGAATCGATAACAATTTTGTCATTTTCTGCGTAGTCTGTGATAATATCTTTACCTGCGCTGTAAACGAAAACATCAGCACCATTACCGCCGGTTAATGTGTCATTACCCGCGCCGCCAATAATAGTATTCTTTTAAGTGCCGCTACCAAGAGAAATAAAATCATCGCCTGTGCCGGTGGTAATTACCGCGTTATTTCCTTTTTGATTGATCGTATCTGAAATTTTGCCGCCGACAACTGAAACATTTTTATAATTTCCCGTGCCAAGCGTGAGCGAAAAAACATCAGTAATTGTAACTTCGCCTTTATTGACTGCAGATGACGAAATTGAAACATTTGTGCCGTTAAGTACAAGGTCTTTCGCTTTTGCAGAATTTTTCAAACCTGTTACAGTTACCGAATTTTTACTTTCAACTTCTTCAGTGTAAACAATTTTATTTTCATTCAAAAAGTAACCTTCACTGCGTCCGCCTTGTTTGCAATTTGAAGTTCCGCCGGAAATATTCCAAAATACGCTGTTAATTTTTGAAATTGGAACATCTTTACCGAGTGCCAAAGTGTAGCCGTCAGAAATTTCAACAGTTTTTGTAGCGTCAAGCGCGTTTGCCGAAATTGTAGCAGTTTTACCACTCAAAGAAATATCTTTAAGTGTTGCATTTGAGTTTAACCCTGAAATTGTAATTAAGTTATCGCCGGAAATTTCATCTTGATAAATAATCTGATTGTTTGAAATAGCATATCCTGCAGTTTTTCCAACGCCGATATAATTTGCCGTCGTCCCTGAAATTTCCCGATGAATTGGCGTTGTTGAAGGTTTAGCAACATTATTTGCAAGTTTCAATGAGTAACCGTTTGTAACTGTAACAACATTGCCGGAAACTGAAAGACCGTCTGTATTTTTGACGCCGGAAATTGTTGTTAAAACATTGCCGCCCGTTGCCGCCGTGTATGTAACTTTATGATCGCTGTTGCTTGCCGTCCAACTTGTCGCAGTTTTATCTGAAATATAGTTAAAGCCTTCCCAATGCGCTTTTACTTCAGATTTTGTAGACAACGCCGAATAATCTAGCGCGTAATTTGTTGCGTTTGTTGATGAAATAGAAATTTCTGTTGGATTTTCGGGCAACATTGAATCCATCAGTTTTAAAGTAATTTTCCCGTTTGAACGAGTGAAATTATTTTCCGTTAAAGTTAAGCCGCTCTTTAAGCCTGTAATTTGGAAAGATTCGCTGTGAGATTGTGGATTGTAAGTAACGCCGTTTGAAGTTTTGGTGTAATGTTCGCCGACGCCCGCCGCCGTATAATTCAAAGTGCCATTATTCAAAATTTTTGATTCGTTGATAGATTCGGCAGTAGTGTCAACATCTTCATCAAGTGCAACAGAAAAATTATTGTCGCCGGTTATTGTAACATTATTTTTATTAAGAGCCGCCGCCTTAAATTTAAAATTAGTAGTATCGCCGTCGGTAACAATAACATTAGTACCGAGTGCCGCCGCGTTGCTCAAATTCGTAATAGTAAATTCTTTGGCAGTGGTAGCAGGGTGGAATGTCAAAGTAGTATCGTTAGTTTTTTCGGTGTAGGTGCCGTAAGTTTTCGAAGTGTATGTGCCGCCGCTCAAAGTTGCCGCGTTTTCAGATTTTGAAGTTTTGCCGCTGAAATTTTCATCAAAAGCAAAGTTCGCAGTTATTTTTGAATCAATATCAGTCAAAGTTATAGTTTTTTCTTTGGTTAATCCTGCAACTGCAGAATCAGCAACTTTTACTGTGTAAGCATTTTCATTTTTGGAAACAGTAAAGCCACTGTTACTTTCAACGCCGCTAAGTTAAAATAAAATGGTCGGCGTGGTTGTGCCGGTGTAGTTAATGTTGTTGCCGTCAATTTCCCAACCTTCCGCGCTGCAATATTCAGTTTGATAATTTAAGCCGCTCCAATTTTCATCAGTCAAAGTTGCCGCGCTTACGCCGTCAAATTCCATTGTGAAATTGTCACTTGTTGTAAGTGTAGCGTTGCCTTGTGCAAGCGCGTCTTTGGAAATTGTAATTTTATCGCCGCTTACTGAAATATTTTGGTTAAGTTCAGCATCCGTATCTAAACCGCTGATTGTAAAAGTTTTGCGGTCGTATGTGAAATATTTAATCGTTTCATCAACAACGCGATAACCTGCAGTATTTCCGGCAGAAGCATAACTGAAAATTCCGCCTGTCATTGTGCCACTTTCAGTTTTTTCTTCACTCGGTACAATTTCGCCGCCAATTTTCAAAGTGTAACCTGTTGGCGCAATAACAACTTTGCTTGAATCAAGTACAGTATCAGAAGTAAAAGTTATTTCTGTATCTTTAACTGAAACCGCCGCGTTTATTTTTTCATTCGTAATATCGGCGGCTAAATTTTCAAGCGTGAAAGTTGCCGCGAAGTTGTCAGGCTGATAAATAATTTTTGCGCCGTCAATTTTTGCGCCTTTATGAATTTCGGTACCGTAACTTGCAGAAGTGCCGCTAACTGACCAAGATTTTTCAGTTGTACTTTAAAAACTCAAACCGCTGATAGTTAAAGCCGTGTTGTCTCCAATTTTCGCCAAAATGTTATTGTTGCCGTCTTTTTCAAAACTTGTAATAGCATTGTCAAAAACAATTTCGCCCCTGTAAAGTCGCTGATTGTAATTGTTGCGCCGCTTTGTGCGTAATATTTATTGTTAAATTTTTTTGCGCCGCTGACTGTGACATTTTCAGGAACATTCAACTTATAAACTCGCGTGAACCCGTTGCTATTCGTGCCGCAACAATAAGCGTAGCTGATTGTGCCGGTTGAGCCGCTGAAAATCACACTCGAAGAGACAATCAATTTGCTGCCGCCGTCATATGTGCCCTTAAAGCCCGTAATAGTTGTAAAATCTTTGCCGCTTAAGTCAACGTTGGCTGTCTGCCTAAATTTCAAGCCTTCGCAGTTGTTGTTCTTTGCATAAGCCGCAAAATTGAGAAAATCGCCGGTGTTGTCGATAATGTAAGTGCCATTTCTATAAATGAATGTGTAGTCCCCGAGCTTTTCAGTTGGAGTTATTAAAGTTTGAACATCTTCCACTTTGTTTTTAGGAATGTCAATATTGTTATCATCACTCGGTATACCGTATGAATTTTCGCCGATTTTTAATATAGTGCCGTTATAACTTTCGCCTTGACCGAGTGGAACAAGTTGGACGGGATAGTAAAACTTTTTTGTGTCATTCACATAATTTTTATCTATCGATCCATAAGCAGCGATATTGGAGTAGTAATAGTTATTGTCAAACTCAAAATTCCCTCCAAGATGACCACCTAATATTGCGCCTACCTTACTTCCTCCGCTGATTTTAGTAACGACATAGCAGTTATTTATAGTGGCTGTACCTACACGTCCAACCAGCCCGCCAATCATATCACTCGAGATACTTTCAATAGTGGTACCGCTAACAATGACATATTCAATGGAAATGCTTCCATTAGAATATCCGACGAGTCCGCCGACCCTGCTGCCGGTCAGTGTATTTTTAACATTTATGCCGCTCATTGTTATATTTTCAATGGTAGCATTATTGGCTTTGCCGACCAGTGCGCCAAGTGTATTAACATCATAGTTATAACTCTGATCCGTAACATTAAAATCTTTGAGCGTTAGATTTTTTACAGTACCTCCATAAATAGCACCGAAAAGCCCGCAGTTTTTGGCGTTCGCATCGATTTTTGCGTTGCTGATAGTTTTGCCGTTGCCGTCAAATGTGCCGCTGAATGTGCCAATAGGCGTCCAGTTTGTGATTGTGCTAAGGTCAATATTTGCGGTAAGTTTGAAATTTTTGCCCTCGCAGGTGTTGCCGTTGTTTACATATGTTGCCAACGCTTGCAAGTCTGCCGCTGTAGAAATTAAATAGGGCTCGAATTCAGTGCCGTTTCCTCTGCTAAACAAGGTTGATTCGCCTGTGCCACCTGTGCCGGGGTAGTTCGGATTTTGAGGTTTAGTTCCTCCTGTTCCTACAGTACCTGACGGCGGATCGTCAAAACGTTGCAGATCAAATATCAATTCCCCAAAATGGGTGGGTATTTATTGGCTCAGTTACGCCAAAATTTTTCTTAATCATAAAAGTTACCTCCTTTGAGTGTAACTGCCGTTTTTATTTGTAAAAATTTTCTAAGCAAAAGATAAATCGCCGAGTTCAGATTTATTTTAGCCGCAACAAGTTTCATAACGCGCTTTCAAAATTCTCAACGCTTATCATATCTTCGTGCGTGAAAATACCTTCGTCGCCGGTGTTAGGATACAAGCCTGGAATATCGACAAAAATTTTTTCGCCTTTGTAGGAAAATTCAATGGGGCGAATATCACGGCGCAAAATTTCGCCTGTTTTAGGGTGTATTCTCATTTCTTCCATAATATCATCGCCTTCCCGCCCATTTTTCATCAGTTAAAATTTTTACAAACTGCAATTCTTGTTAAGTTTTTATCATAGTATGATATATCACGCGGCGGCTGTTTTATCGCTGTATTTCGGCTCTAAAACTTTATAGAAAGTGGTACGGCGTTCTGTTTTCAGTTGCAATTCTGCAATATCCATTTGCGCTTTTGTATGTTTGAGGCGTTCGGAAATATTTTTAATTTTTTTATCGACTTCAGCAACTTTTTCTACAAATTTGTGATTTTTACGGAGAATACCGGCGGCAATAAGTTGGATTTGTTTAATAGCGTCGGGAGTATTACAAGCCGTTTCCAATTCTGATTTTTGATTATCGAGAGAAAATTTAAAATTATTAAGGCAATTTTTTCAGCGTCAAGCAATGTTTTTTGTTTTATCATCAAATATTTTTCCTGTAGAAAATCAGCTTGATTATCAGCTGTCCATTTTGTATTTTGGAAAATTTTTTCGCGCTGATGAAAAGAATCCATATGACGAGAGAATTTTTCTTCATATTTTTTATATTGCCTTAACGCCAGACGGAATTTTTTCAAGCCTCCCTTGACGAAAATATTTTTAGCCATTGCCACTGCGCGTAATGGTGAAATAATTTTCTGTCTGTAGCAGTATTTCAAGTTTAATTGTTGTTCGTGTTCTTTTTTCAAAGGGAAGTACTGATGACGCAAGATATTGTAAACTTCTCGCGTTTTGTAATAATCTTTGTCGGAAATGGATTGATAAAAAATAGCGTCTTTGAGTTCGTCAACGGAGCGATCCAATTTCTTACTTGCCAACATTAACATTTTTCTTGCGTAGGTATTGGCTTGTAAAATTTGATGAGTGACAATCAAAATATTTTTCCTGCAGTCTGGAGTTTCCAGTTTTTTATTTATTTCGTCAATAGATTTTTTCAAAGAGGCGGCAGAAACTAAAAGGCAAGCGATTTTAAAATTAACGCCGCTTACCATTTCTTCATAAGCGTTCATCGCATCTTTTGGAGATTCATCAGGCTTTTTGAGAGTAAGCAAAAATTTTTCCAACTGATTTTTCTGCGCCAACATTTCAAAATATTTGCGCCAAATTTCACGCTCTGCAGGCGTCATATATTCAAGTTTTGCTTTTTGTTTGGCGTCGTGTTGTGAAATAATGGAGCGTTTCCGGCGGTGTACTTTTTCTATTTCAAATAATACTTTTGCTTTCAATTCCTGCAATTTTGGCGTATCGAATTTTTGAGAAAATTCCTCTGAAGTTATAAATTCTCGCGCTTTTACAGAGGCAAGTTGTACTTCGTCTTTTGTTTCCAAATCTTCGATTTCTTTTATTGCCGAATCCGTCTTAAAAATTAAATCAAAATGTTGGTTGCGTAAATTACGAAATTTTTTCAAGCGTTCAAGTTTTGGGTCGTCGTCTTCCTTACAAGAAATGACGCCAATATATTCTTCGGGGATTCTGTTAAAAAGTCTGGCAAGGGACGTATCGCAATTTTTTTCTGCTTCTTCTTTTTGTGCTTTCAATGTTCTGTGGTCAACACGAATAGAAAAGCCATTTTTCGCCAATACTTCATTTTGAATTTTAGCAAAGTCCGCGCGAAGAATGGAAAGAAAAGATTTTTCCACCCAGCACCGATTTTTAGGTGCGCCGCGTCTATATTTTTCTTCAAAGGAAGGTTCAGAGCCGTCTTTTTTCTTTCGTGCAGGATAGCTGAAAAAATATTTAGCGGAGCGTTCTTTTATTTTTTCCACTTCGTCAATAAGTCGTTCAGAAAACATTATATGAACGTGCGGCTGTCTTTGCTCTTCTGACAACGTTCCGCTTTTCTCGTGAATTGCATAAGCGTAATAATGATTTGACAGATGTTTAGCTAAAAAAGCGTCAATAATTTGTCGGTATTCTTCCATCGTTTTTAATTTATTTGGCAACGCAAATTCAATTTCCATATAACGGCGGTTTCCTATTCCTTCATATTTATCCGCCATCTTAAAAAATTTTTTCGGATCGTCTTTAGCCCATTTGGGTAATTTGTGGGAATGGAAAATACAACCGCCACGATTCTCAAACGCTTTTTCACGGTTAATGTATTCCACGTGAGATTCAGCATAAACGTGTTATCTAATTTTTCTTCGATATTTTTCAATATTTGTTGGGTTGTCTGTTTTTCAAGGTTTAAGAATTGGATAGAAAAATCCCATCGCACATTGTTATTGATTCTTTTTGAGAGTTTGTCCAACTTACGAGATTCATCATTTTGCGATAGCACGTCAGATTTTTCTGATTCTGAATGAACCAAATTGAGTTTTGGCAGTGTTGGCAAGCAAAATCCTCTTTGGGTAATATCTGTGAGTTTTCGCGTTTTAACAGTTGAAGTAATGGACTTGAAATTTGCTCGTTCGGTAAAGATTTTTCCGCCTTTTGCGATAAAGTTTCTGCGTTTAATGTCTTTTTTCTCCTTTTGTCGTCTAAATTCATTTTGTATTCTTTTGTCAGCGAAAGAAATAGGAAGATTGGCAAATATTGCCGTGTCAAGCACTTTTTTTACAAATTCGTTTGAGCCGGAAATTATCAATGGCTTATGATTCATAGTTTCATCGGCAAGCATTAAAGCAACTGCAACAGTTGTTAATGATGCTTTTTCTGTTACTTCTATTCCTTTCGCCGTACTTCTGATTGAGTCAAAACTTTCGGTTTTTATAGAGGAGAGAATTTAAATCTTTGCAAGCATTTTTTACTTCTGCTGAAGTAATGAAATTGCCAACAAATTTGTTATTTTCTTGCCATTGCTTATATTCCGCAAAATTACCTTATATAATCAACGTGTTGCACAGGCGAAATTCTTGTACCGTCCGGCTTTTTGTCCGATTTTAATCTAAAGTGAAACATCGTCATGAGTTTTTCTCTCCCTTCAAGCCAACCGCAGGTTCAAAAAGCGTTAGCGATTGACAATTTTTTTACTTAAATTTCGCATGTAAATGGCGTCCGTATTTACAAAATTTAGCGTTTCACAAAGTGAAATGCGGAAGTGAACATCTCAAAAAAATCAATGCTTGCATATCTTACACAAAGCCAAAAAACGCGATGCACTATTTTTGCACAATTTTTTGTGCATTTTCAGCAAAGTAAAAAAACTTATGATATATTAAGCGACGGTGAGCGAATTTGAGGGAGTTAGTAGTTAATCAGTTGAAAATGGAATGTAACAAATTTCAAGGAGAGTTGGAAAAAGAAATTTCAGTCTTAAGTGGCGAATTTTTGGAAGAAAAGAAAATTAAAAACTGGCACGAATGGCATACGCCGAAGAATTTAACATACAAAATTTAAATGAAATTTCAGCGGCTAATAAGTCAAAACAAAAAAATAACAGATAGGAGAAAATATTATGAGACAAACTAATTTTCAAATGATAGATAAAAAATTGGCGAAGAAAAACGCCGAATTACAGGAAATTTGTGAAACACGCCAAAAGTTGGCTGACAAGGAAAAAGAAATTTGCCCGTCGATAGACAAGTTGCAGAATCAAAAAATTGAAGTGATATTTGAGCAGGTAAAAAAAGAAATTAAAAGTGAAAATTTAAAAGTTTCTTCGGCGTCGATTATTCCGTTGTTGGAAGTTTTGAGAAACACTCGTCAAATTGAAGATTATAACGAAAATGAAGAATTTGCAGACGAAAAAGCAGAAATTATTTCAACCGAGAATCTAGCGTCAGAAAGAAACTACAGCGATCCGCGCTGGTATTCGGCTGAAGATATTCAACAAAAACATTGGGCGTTAAAAGAAAATGCAACGCCGGAATTATTGGAAGAAGGATAGAAAAACCGCCAGAAAGTATCTTTCAAAAAATTCAACAAGCTAACGATATTTTAAAAATATTGAAAATGGAAAGAGTAAAACCAATAGCTGAAGAAGTTAAAATCGAAGATTTATTTCAAGGCTTGAAAATAATTTATCACGGTAGCGAAATTGAAATAGCAGACAATCTGGGATTGGCGTATTCTGCGGAAACAATTTAAAGCGGCGTTTCTGCCTACGAATTTTTATGTTCGTGGAAAATGCAGGAAGAAAAATTTAAAACGTGGATTGAATTTTATTATAAGGACTACGAACACAGAAAATTTTTACTTACCAATAATAGCTGTGAATCCTTAGTATCAGAAATTTTAAAAAAACGGTTAGAAAAAAATCGCCGTGATCTTTTGAAATTTCCTCAAAATTTACCTTTGTACATTGTCAGCAATACCGAAGAAAAAATTCCAACTGAAAAAATTATAGAAATAATAGAAAAAGAGTCGGCAACATTTCAAAAAGTTTTTTCTGAATTTGAAACCGAAGAAAAAAAATATTTGGAAAGTCACTCTATAAATTAAAAAATTTCGGCGTGTAAATGTACGCTAAAAATGTTATAATTTTCAAAATAATTATGGAAATAATCATTCGTGAAGATATTGAATTTTAGATAAAGGATGAGTAGATTGAAATGCTGTTAAGCTACAAATTCAAAAATTTTTGTTCATTTAAGGAAGAAGTAGAATTTTCTCTGCTGGCAACCGAAGATAAACGCACCGATTTTCCGGAAAATTATTTTCACGGTACGGCTGATGTTTTGAAGTCTGCCGTTATCGTAGGTGAAAATGCGGGCGGTAAATCAAATTTTATTAAAAGTCTTCAATACCTGAAAAAATTTTTTAAAGATAATCAATCTGTTGAAACAAATCTTGAATATTTAAATGATGATTACACCAAAACTAAAAAAAGTTTGCGGTATTGTGATACTTTGCAAACATTTTCGCTTGAAGTGCTTATCAAAAATGACATTTATGCTTATGATTTGAACATTGATTATTTTGGAATAAAGTATGAAAAATTAAGTGTCAAAAAACAAGCCACGAAAGATTATATACCAATTTTTATAGTTGAGCGTTCGGAAGAAGATGACTTGTTGCAAAATTTAGTAGAAAAAAATTTCAACGAGTTTAATCTTTTGAAATTAAAATTTCTAGTAAATTTAAATCCAAACTATGAGCAACTCAAAAATTTTCTGCAGTCTAAGTCGGCGCAAAATGATTCTATTGGACTTTATCTTTCAAAAATAGCTTTGTTAAATGTTCCTGAAGCAGTAAATTTCAGCAACTGGATAAATAACACGCTTTGTTTTGAATTTGCGCCTTATTCCGGCTATGAATCTTCTGACGAAGGATTAAAAAAATCCGATATTTTAAAGATAATCACTGACAGACGTTTTATTGAAATTTTGAAAATTATTGATTCAAGCATTGTAGAGGTAAAGCCGGACAATAGTTTTCCTTACAAAAGTACAATTATTGTACGCGAAAATTCGGAAGGACAAATTTTTGAACGTGAATTACAATTCGATTCGGCAGGTTTACGCGATTATTTCAGATGGGCAATTCAAATTTTCAAAGTAATTTATGAAAATAAGGTTCTTTTTGCTGATGAAATGGATAGAGCATTAAATCCTGTACTTTCAGATAAAATTGTTTCACTTATTCACGGAATTGAGCATCAAGGGCAATTTATTTTTACAACTCACAATGTGTTGCATTTAAATTTAAAAAAACAGATGAAAGAGCAGATTTATTTTGTAACTAAGGATTTATCTACTCTTCACTCCGAATTGTACTCACTGGCTGATTTTTCCGATATTGATTATGATTCTGAAGAAAATATTTATGAATTTTATTTGCGTGGCGTTTTAGGAGGAATTATTCGTGGCTAGAGTCAAACGTCAATGCAAGAAAACTTTTGTAATTTTTTGCGAAGGAAAAACAGAATGTAATTATTTTGGAGCTATTACGCCCGCAAACGTTGACATAGTGTTAAAGCCAATGGATATGAAAGGTGGCGGCTATACGGCTTTTCTGGACTATGTTCTGGATTATGTAAAACAAAATGGTTCTATGAACCGTTTGGCAACTTTTATTATTATCGATGGCGATAGGGCAAAAAATATTTCAGGAGAATTATCCGCATTGCAAAACTTGCAAAAATACTGTGATAATCAAAATAAGCGTGACAATAAATCGCCTTATTTTCTGATTGTAAACTCTCCAGATTTTGAATATATCGCTTGTTTACACGATCCAGAATATTCCGACGGCGATACTACTCAGCATATTAAAAAAATTTTTAATTTTAAAAGTTTATCAGATTTCAAAAAGAATCCCGATATTTTTAATTTTCTCAACAGTAATTTCAGAAATTATCAAAATATGATTAGTAAGATAAGAAATAAGCCTAAATTACTTTCCAATACCTTTGAAAGAAAGGGAATTTTTATCATCTTTTCAAATACAATCGTGCATTGGGAATTGATTAACCAGAAAAACTCGAATATTGAAGAATTTTTCGATATTGTTATGAGCGATTAGTGCTGTTACAAAAAATTTAATATGAAGTATGTTCAGAGAAATGAAAAATTATCTTGAGTAAAAAATATTGTAAAAATAGGGAGTAGCCTTTATGAAACTTTAATGAAAGTCTTTTATGAAACGGCGTTATCTGTTAATTGTCAAGTTATTATGACTTCGCACAATCGAGATTTTATTGAAGCTACTCTCCGAGCGATGGAACAACTGGGAAGATTAAAAGATTTAAGTTATCAACGCTTGGGCTTTTACAAAGGACAGAGAAAAGCATTTTTATTTTCTGGCGATTCACTTTACTCCGCTTTTGAATCAAATATGGAAATGAGGTAAAACAATGGAAGTGAATAATCGGAAATTAGAAACTCAAAAATTTGAAATTGAAAAGCCATATGTAATAGTTTGCGAAGGCAAGGACGATTTTGGATTTCTCAATGAATATTTAAATTATCTAGGTAAATTAAATTTTATCGACAAAAATTCTTTTAAAATCATAATAGCTAATGGTGTTGACAATATCGCAAAAGAAATGAAAAATTATAAAAATTACTCCGACTATGACGCTATGAAAGGATTTTTATTTGTCCGTGACGCTGATAATAATCCTGAAAGTGCTGTAAATTCTATGATTGGCAATATCAAAGACGTTTGGCACATCAAATTAGAAAAAAAACGGCGATTTTAAAACAGATGCTGAAGGCGTCAAAATTGGATTTTTTATTTTTCCGGGTCTTGATGATTCCGGCAATTATAAAAAAGGAACGCTTGAAGATTTTTGCAGTGAAATTTTCAATTTTTCTGATGGAAATACACAAGTTATTCTGTCTTTAGTTGAAGAACATATGAAGAAACTTAACGACAGTGATATTACATTCAAGACGCCACATAAAAATAAATTGCATCTTTGCCTTGACAGCACAAATGATTTTCTTGGCGATAAAATTGGCGAATCTGCGCGGAAAAATGCTTTTGATTTCTCAAGCGATAAATTTTCAGTTTTGAAAGCCAGAATAATTGATTTGGCAAAGTAAATTATTCCGGCTACAGGTAAAAATTATGACATTTGAAAAAATTTTAGACAAGTACCGCAAAATTTCAACTTCTGAAGTTGAGAAAGGCACACGTTTTGAAGTGCTGATGAAAAATTTTTTGCTGACTTATACAACTTACCGCCAATTATTTTCTGAAGTATGGCTGTGGAAAGATTTTCCATACCGCGCAGAATTTGGCGGCAAAGATTTAGGTATTGACATTGTAGCCAAAAGTTACAGCGGAGAATATTGGGCGGTTCAATGCAAGTGCTACGCTGAAGATAACAGAATTGATAAACCCGCTGTAGATTCTTTTTTGGCAACGTCGGGAAAAACTTTCGACGGCGATAAAAAATTTTCTGCGCGGCTCTGGATTTCTACAACCAATAATTGGAACGCCGAAGCAGAAATTACTATCAAAAATCAAATTCCGCCCGTTACAAGAATCGGCTTGACTGAATTGCAAAACGCCGCCATTGACTGGGAAAAACTCGACGCGGGAATTATCGGCGATGATGCAGTTTTAAAAGTTAGAAAAACTTTGCAACACCAACTGGACGCAATTAACGCCGCGCAAATTTATTTTCAAACGCACGAACGCGGCAAGTTAATAATGAGTTGCGGAACGGGCAAAACTTACACAAGTTTAAAAATCGCAGAAAAACTTTTTCCACGCGGTAATATTTTATTTTTAGTGCCGTCAATATCGCTGTTAAATCAAACGCTTGCAGAATGGTCAACTTTTTCTGATTTGCCGCTTGATTCAATTTGCGTTTGCTCTGATGAAACGGCAAGCAGGGGACGCGCTGAAGATTCTACCCAAAATATTGATTTGGCACTGCCCGCAACTACTGACACTGCAGAAATTGTTAAACGCCTTCAAAATAAAAATCCTCAAGCAGGCTTGAAAGTCATTTTTTCAACTTATCAATCGCTGGAACAAGTTGCAGACGCACAAAAAATTTTAAACGGCGAATTTGACTTGATAATTTGCGACGAGGCGCACCGCACTACAGGCTATGGCAAGGACGCCACGCCCTTTACTGCCGTTCACCAAAATAATTTTATCGCCGCAAAAAAGCGTTTGTATATGACGGCAACCCCGCGCCTTTACACTTCAGAGGCGAAAAAGAAAGCCGTTGACAAAGATTTAATGCTGTGGTCTATGGACGACGCCGAAATTTACGGCGAAGAATTTTTTCACATAAAATTTGGCGAGGCGATTGAAAAAAATCTTTTGAGAGATTACAAAGTTATAGTTTTCGCAGTTACTGAAAATGACGTTCCCGCCGCCGTGCAAAATATTATCGCCAATGACAGCGAAATAAATATTGCGGAAATTGCAAAGTTAATCGGCTGTACAAACGCACTTTCTAGACATTGTGCAAGCCGTCGGGCGCGTTATGCGTAAAGCCGCCGGTAAAAAATACGGCTACATTATTATTCCCGTTGTCATTCCCATTGATAAAAATCCTGAAGACGTTTTATCTGAAAGCGCGGATTTTTCGACTGTTTGGGATATTTTGAACGCCCTCCGCGCTCACGATGAGCGAATGGATATTTTTATTCAGAAAATTTCACTGAACAAAGTTAAAGGCAACGGGCGCAGCGAATCTGACAGCGACGACGAACATATTTTTATACAAGGCACTTTCGATTTTGGCGAATTGGAAAAAGTCATTTAGGCGCGTATGGTGGAGCGCGTCGGCAACCGCCGTTAATGGGAACAATGGGCGCAGGATATTTCTAAAATTGCCGAAAATCACAAACAAAAAATTTTGCAACTCACCAACTCAAAAGAATTTAGAAATTTTATCCTTGACCTGCGCGAAAATATCAATCCAACAATCACCGAAAAAGACGCCGTTGAAATGTTGGCTCAAC
The DNA here is from genome assembly GCA_937877565.1 of uncultured Selenomonadales bacterium. GTDB lineage: Bacteria > Bacillota > Negativicutes > Selenomonadales > Selenomonadaceae > Quinella. The sequence goes on from CALFJB010000016.1 coordinate 50,806, forward strand.
ATTTGATTAGCCGCCCCGTTTTCGACGCCCTTTTTGAAAGTTATTCCTTCGCACAAAATAACGCCGTTTCTAAGTCGATGCAACAAATTTTAAACATTCTGGACACTGAAACTGATTCTGAACAACTTGAAAAATTTTATAAATCTGTCAAGGAACGTTGCAGTATCGCCAAAACTTCCGAAGATAAGCAGAAAATTATCATCGAACTTTACGACAAATTTTTTAAAATCGCCCTGCCTAAGGAAGTTGAAAAACTCGGCATTGTTTACACGCCCGTTGAAGTTGTGGACTTCATTTTAAATTCGGTTAATGACGTGCTGAAAAAAAATTTCGGCAAAACGCTTTCAGATAGAAATGTTCACATTCTCGATCCGTTTACCGGCACGGGGGCTTTTATTGTGCGCTTGATTCAAAGCGGCTTGATTCAACCTAAAGATTTACTCCGCAAATATCAAAATGAATTTCACGCCAATGAAATTGTTTTGCTTGCCTATTACATTGCCGCCGTGAATGTGGAGAACGCCCTTCACTCTGTCTTTTCAGTGGTTAGCGGTTAGGGATATGACGGAAAATCCCCCTAACACCTAAAACCTAAAACCTATATTCCTTCGGTCAAAAATCCGCCAACGATAACGCTCAAAATATTTGGTATGGAAACCTTGAAGATAGAATAACTGAAACTTATGCTGCCGGTACTGACGCAGTTAGAAAAGCTGCTCTTTATGACAGCTATATAAAGGCTTTTCGCCGGGCAAGTGACAGGATTGGCGACTGCGGAATTATTGCATTTGTGACTAACGCAGGCTGGCTTGATAAAGACGCTTTCACAGGCTGTAGAAAAAAATTTTTTATTATGAAGTTGCTGATTATCTTAATCGTGATTACTTGGACAGCTTTAACAAATAACGTTATTGTCAAAGTTGGTAATGGAAGTATAAGTTTAATCGGTGCAGCAAGTCTCCCTGTAAATATTGTTGGTACGCTTTTAGGTGGAAACACTAATGAAATTGGTAAAAATATTGAAAATTAAACTTCAAACACGTTATTAAGCGGCACCAACGGCGATGGTAGCATTAGCAACAGCGGATTCAACGTCAAAATTAATGGCGAAAATGGTAACGATAATATCATAGTGATAATTGTGCAATTCCGTACTATTAAGATAACAGCAGCGATACAATTTTGGGTATGGATGATGGTACTTTACAAAGTATCGGTACAACTTATATTACAACAACACTTGGAAACGATTATATTTTGTTAAAAGATGCGGCAACCATTGATGTTAATATTGAGAATCTGCTCTATAATATCGATAATCAAGACGAATTGATTATAATATCTCAAAGAGATACTGTAGTAAACGGAACTTCAAAAAATGATATGATCATAATTCCAATATAAAAATACGAAAGGATTTTAAATATAATATGGTATTATATTTGCGTCTCTATTGAAGCTCAAAAAATTGACCGACAACTAACGGCTTACAATAAAGCAGATTTTATTTATATCAATTAAATGTACGACGATTAGGATCCATTAAATTGAATGGCGACGCACTCAAACGCTTTGTCTACTTCTACAATCTCGGTATGAATGTTATCAACCTTGCCAAAGAATTTAATACCTATCGCCCTACTGTTTATCGTTGGATTGAGGTTCTTAAATCTTGTGGCATCATTAAGTAATTTCTGCTATAACTTTACTTTATTCAACGTAAAAAATGGCTTTATAAACATCAGCTTATATTGTTCCCTGCTCCTAAAATTTTCGTTTTTTACGACAGCAATAATCAATCTGAATCTACTCACAGAATTTTAAAACTTTCTGATTCTTTCAGGGGCGATTCTTCAGCTCTTGAAATTATTGTTCATTCTCTCAATATCAATCTTGCCAAAAATTCTGTTATTGTAAAAAAATGTTCTTATCTTCAGGAGTATTCTAATTTAATTTCTTACGTTAAATTTGGGATTTCTAAAAATTGGTCGCGCCGTAACTCTATTTTCTACGCTATTCAGCGGTGTATCGACGAAAATGTTATGAAAGATTATTTACTTAAAAAACGCGAGGAGTTTTTTTCTATGCTTGATCTTCAATGGAATTTTGACGACGCCAAACAGACTTGGCTTGAACAAGGCATTGAACAAGGTATCAAAACTGGCGTTGAATTTGTTGCTATTAACATGATTCAGGCTGGACTTCCCTTTGATCAAATTCAAAAATTTACTCAACTTTCTTTAGATAAAATTTCTGAATTAGCCAAACTTAATCTTAAAAATCCGTAAAAAATTAGGCGGCTTGAAATGAATTCTATTATTCAATTTGTTAATGATTGGTCAAGGCGCGGCTACGAAAAAGGCGAGGCGCAAGTATTTTGGTTGAGTTTTCTGCGCGACGTACTGGAAATAACAGAGACTGAAAAAATCATAAAATTTGAAGAACCAATCCCAAACGGTTTCATTGGTGCTTTAATTGAAGATAAAAAAGTTTTGATTGAACAAAAAAGCTCGTCGATAAAACTTGAAGTGGAAGTCTTTCGACAGACGAAAAAATATAATGACACGCTGGAATATTCACGCAAGGCGCGTTGGATTGTTACTTGCAACTTCAAAGAAGTTTTAATTTACGATATGAACAAACGCAAGCCGGAACTGGAGCCACTAAAAAATTTCGGTTGTTTGAATTTCTGATAGACAGACAAAAACTCAAATTGCGGCAAGAGGAAGAAATTTCTGTTGCCGCCTGTAAAATCGTTGATAAACTTTACGACACGTTGAAACAAAATTATCTGAATCCCAACGATGAAAAATCTTTGCCGAGTTAATGAATTTGTATTCACTTAAAATATAAAAGATTATGTACTTATAGTAAAAATCAAGGAATAAAAGAATTTTCCTCCTTAAAAAATTCAAATTAGTGAATCAATGTAATTGTATGAATTCTTTCCACATGTTAAGCAACTTTTTGACTATATCCCGACGTATGAAAGAATTAATTACTTTATCAATTTTGACAGTTCGTCTGCATAGGAAACGCCTTCAATTTCTTTCTTGAATGTAGTCATAACTTCATAGGTTTTGCTTAAATAATCATCCTGTGTTTGACAACCGTCAGTAAACTGTTCGTACATAACCTCAATTCCGCCACGAACGTAATCATGAAAAAGCTCCAAATTTTGTTTGAATTCTTCTGCTTTATCCGGTTGCGTATCATAACGGAACGCCATATTTACTCTTTCATTCGGAGTGCGCTCTGTGGATTTGTCAAGGAGCATAACCATTCGATAAAGAAAAATGCAGTTTTCGCGCTCATTAGCAAAAGCATCTGCGTAAATACGTGCGCGGTCGTCGGAAGTTGTATCACGTTTTGCTTTGCGGTTATAGAGCAAGCCAAATACAGCTGCATTCATATACACATCAATATACCGCTCAAACAATCTAGTCGCAGTAGGATTATCAGAATTTTGTTCATCGCGTGAATTTTTCTTTGCAAGAAATTTAAGATATGTGGCGTGTTTGCCGTTAATTGTATAGTCGTTTTCAAACATGGTACCACCTCTTTAATCAATCCGAGTGTAGGTTTCACTAATTTTATTCAAATGATACTTTTTGCCTACACGCTCATTCATGACAGGCTCTGCATAGTTCCAGTCCTTTTGCATGACGAACATAATAACCTGTTCAGCAATTTCCGGAAGAACTTTTGAAATATTAGCAGTATGTGTCTCATCAGCATTAGAAAACGGGGCATCCATTACCAATGGATATGGTTCAGAAAAAAGATTGATTTCATTTGAAGAACTATTTGTAACAATTTTTCTTTTAGCTAAAGCAACCAGCCCTGCAATAAATGCAAAATTTTTCACTCGATTTAAGCCTTCAGATTCACCTGCAACAATTTCACGATCTGAAATGGTAGTCATTAATTCAACATGATAATTGGCATTAATTGCAACGCGACGATACCCGTGATACATTCTTTCAAATATTTTGTTGACTTTAGTTTCAAGATCGTCTCTAATCGTACGTTCCTTTTCTTTATAAGAATCAACAAGCCATTCTTTTATTGTTTCTGCATATGCAATAAGTCTCATAATTTGTTGATTTTTTTCGGAAACGGCTGTAAAAGAATCGTAATTTTTTTTATACCTTTCGATATCGTTCTTTTGTGCGCCGTATTCACGATTTAAGCAATCCTTTTTTTCATGGAGTTCACGGAGTCGCCCTTTAATATCGGAAAGTTCCTGTTCGTATTGACTCATATTCTCTTTGCCGGAAATTTGATCACTGATACTCTGAATTTCATCTTCCCAATCTTGAATAAGATTTTTGGAACGAAGAATAGCTTTATAGCGATTGTCAAGGCTACTATAAATGTTTTCTGCAGGACGTAAAAAACTGTTCAACTTTTCACGATAATGACGTACGGTGTTACCGATTGATTCCGGTGGAACATAAGCCAGTTCTGCCATAAGATGTTGATATGCTTCATTGCCTTCACAAATTTCTTGTCCACATATACAACGACCTCGATTTATAAGCTCCATGATTGTAGGTTTTGTCAGATCACGTATTCCCTTATCGTCTACTTTCACTTCTTTTAAAAAGTCAATAGCCATATTAATTAACGGTTGGGCAAAGAAAGAAAGTGCCCCCGCGCTAAAATCTCGGAAATATAGGGCAGTCGTATCTGAAAGTGCTTTACGTTCAGTTTTAATTTTATGTTCAATATCTTCCTTTTTATTCTGGAGCTTAGCTGTAGCCTGATTGTCGCGCAGAATGGCATCAAGCTGTTCTTTTCTAGTTTCATACTGTTTTATTTGTGAATCGCACTCTTCCAGTTGTTTAGCAATTTCATTACGTTTTACCTCTGCCGTCTGAATATGTTTTAATGCTTCTTGTGCCCTAGCATTACCATCAATATCCATGCTTCCATAGAATTGACCAATAACGCTTTTCTTTTTAGATCGGTCTCCAAGATGCTTAATGGCATTGTCAATAATAGCCAATCCTAAAAGACCTTTAACAGCCTCTGCAACGTCTTTTCTCGTACTAATACTGCTGACACGTTCAGTATCGAAGAAAAAATATGTAGACAAATCTTCGGGCAGAATGTTATTGATGACATTTTCAATTTGTACAGCTTTAACTGATTCAGTTTGTCCATCTTCCTGCTTGTAGGAAACTTTCACGGTTGGAACACTTTCGCCGCGAACATTTCCATTAGCACAAGTATAGCGTTGGGTTCGTGTAATTACATATTCTGTGCCGTCATGCAATACGGTAATTTCAACTTCTACAATTTGTTGATCACCATTTCTCATTTCTTCGGAAAGTTCATAGTTGAGAAGAAAATCCGGTTTTTGATCAAAGTGGACTTTTTTATAGAAACACCAGTTAAACGCTTGCAACAATGTCGTTTTGCCAAAGGTGTTATCTCCAAGTATAATTGTAACATTTTTCTCCGAATCGCAGGAAAAATCAATTTTTGTAGTTCCACGAAATTGCCGGAAGTTCTCCATTCGTAATGTTTTTATCAGCATATCACTACCTCAATAATTTTTCGTAGCTTCGTCCTTGATAATGCGGCGAATACTTTCAACCATCTGTTCAGTTGTTTTTTCACGAGTTTTCAGGTTTTTTTGTTCAGCTTTAAGTATTTTAACCTTCATTGCGTCTATACGTTTTTCCTGAACAGTATCCTGTTCGTCAAACATATTCTTCTACCTCCTCTGCCATAGTGTCAATTTCAATATCATAACTTCTTTGTATTTCTGCAATAAAAGAATCAGAATCAAATGGATTCTCCGCAATAGCAGCAAAATCTTTCATTCTTAAAATTTCTCGTTTCGCAAGCGATTTTACACCTGCTATAATTTCTGAATCATATTCGCCAACTTGATCCAAAGGAATTGGAAGTGTAATAAAATCAAAAATCACTGCATGAGACTTGCCGGGAAATTTTCTTAACACTCTGCCGCGTCGCTGGATATATTCCTTAGGATTGGTACTACTTGCCATAATAAATGCAGTCCGAATGCTTGGAATATTTACGCCTTCGTCAAGGCATCGAATGGCAACTAAAGCTTGCAAATGTTTTCCTTCGGCAAAGTCCGCTTTAATACGTTCGCGTTCGTCTGTATTTTCTTCAGATGTAAATTTTGTTATACGCATACCAAGTTCGTTGCCCAACATGTTTGCAACAATGTCAATCTGTCTTGCTTCATCAACCGGCGGCTTATCCTCTTGATAATCAACATCGTGCATGGTTGTTGCTCCACAGTAAACAAGTATATTGTTATCATCTTTGTAGTTATCCATGATTCGACGTAGGGTAATTATCTTTTCTGAAGCTCCGGCAACAATTCGCGCTCTTTTAATAAGCAACATTTTTACATATTCATTGAGTTGAATTTTGCCATATTTGTCTGTATAAATATTTTTGATTATTTTAGCTGTTAAATCAAGATAATTTGAAAGCTCCGTTTCATTCAAAGATACGGGAACCGGATGGTAATAATACGGTGTAAGCATATTGTTATCAATAGCATCCTTTAGGGTATATTCAATGCACTTTTTACCAAAATAATTGTACAGTTTTTGAGTTCCTTCAGAATCTCCATGACGGTCAATCGTTGCCGAAAGTGCAATACGAAATGGAATATTAGAAATTAGAGTTTTACTAAGGTTTTCAGCTCCAAAATTATGTGCTTCATCAACAACAATAACAACATTTCCGGTTAGTTTTGTTACAAGGTTCTGTACATAATCAGTGGAAAATGTTGCATTCGTTGATACTATGCAAAAATGTTCCTGTACGCCGAGATTAAAACTGGTTACTGCAGTTTTAAGGCGTTCCCGCCAATTCTTTTGAGAAGACGCAGAGTAACAAACAATCGGTTTCATTCCGAAAGCAACAATATCTTCTTTCCACTGTTCCACTAAATGTTGATAAGGACAAACTATTATTACTGCAAGAATATGATTCATATCAGTAAACAATCTTGCAATCGCAGCCAGTGCAGTATATGTTTTACCCGTACCGGTCGCCATATCAAAAATACCTACATAATTTTGTTTTGCCCATTTTTCTATGGCAGCCAGTTGATATTGTCTCATATTGACATGCGCAGGTATCATAGGAGCAGTTGGAAGATTCGGTTCGTTGATGTGAATAATTTCATTTTTTGATATTTCTTCATCAAGTTTCGTATCTATGCTATCGTTTAATTTGTAGCACTTTAAAATTTCTGCATTTATTTCAGGAAATTCAATAACCTTTATGCTGGGGTCATAGTCTAACCACATTGCATTGAAAGCAGACTGCTTAATATTTACTCTGTCAACATCTTTAGTCCATGAAGTAAAAACATCTATAGATTCATAATTAGCAGTAAAAGCATTTGTACTTTCATTCATAGAGCCGGAAAAAGCAATAATATTTCCATCGCTGTCGTACATCAGCCCAAGTTTTTCATGAAACATACCTACTGTATTATTGTCTTCCAAAAATGCAATTTTAATTACCAACCTGTCTGCAGCTATCAAATTACTAAGTAAGTTTAATCTTGCTTTTTCAAATTTTCCTCTTGGCTCACGAAGTTCACGCAGAAGCGATTCTTTTATTACATCATCACGGCGACGAATACCATCGTTAATAGCCTCAATATCTTCCGGAGATAAACGGGGAGAAGCTATCATTTGTATTGAACCGCCATTATTAATGAGTCCACAAATACCGGCTGTCAACGACAAGAGCGCGGAAGACGAGAAAAAACCTACTGCGCGTTTATAAACAGTAGCCTGTTTCAATACCGGAATATAGAAATCACGGATCACGTTATCTAATTTAGATCTATATTCCGGTTTCAGTTCAATATCTTTGAAGCTCATTCTTTTTCCGCCTTTACAAATTTATCTCAATATCATCAAGAGCCGTTTGTAAATCTTCAAAATCTTTATCAGTTGTCAATGCATTTACACTAAATCTGATTGTTCCTGCCGGATATGTTCCAAGAAAATGGTGTACTTTAGGCGCACATTGCAAGCCCGTTCTTACAGATATTCCTCTTTCGGAAAAGATATTTCCGGCACTGTCACTGCTAATTCCATCAATCAAACAAGATACAATTCCGACATACTTGCGACCATCAATAATTCCAACTGTTTTAATAAAATTGTATTTTTCCAATAATGAAAGTAACCTTTGCCGTTTTTCTTCTTCGTCTTTGAAAAGCTGTGCAATAGTTTTTTCTGTGATCCATTTTAATGAGGCGTTTAATCCGGCAATTCCTAAAATGTTTAAAGTTCCCATTTCATACTTTTCCGGCAGTCTATCAGGCATAAACTGATTTGCAGAATCATACCCTGTGCCACCAAAAAGAACAGTCGGAAGATCAAAATTATTTTTCATGATAAAACCTGAAATTCCGGTTGGTGCAAGTAGTGTTTTGTGTCCTGCAAAAACGGCAAAGTCTATAGTTTCTAATCCAACATTCAAATTAACTAAACCGGCAGTTTGAGCCATATCAACAAGTGTTATTGCATCATATTTTTTTGCTAACTCAAAGACTTTTTCAACAGGAGACACAAGCCCTATTACATTACTGGCATGACTAACAATAACAAAATCCGGCTTATCATTGTCAAATTGATAGCGTATCCTTGAAATATCGTATTCAAGATCATTGGAAACTTTTAATTCTTTAACCGTAATTTGTCCCAACATTTCAAAATAATGCAGTGTTCGAGTTACGGCATTATGTTCAAACGGGCTTATATAAATATTTTTAACGCCTTTTTTTAAAATTCCCTGAATAATCATATTCAAAGCTACTGTGGCGGTAGGAGTAAAAATAACCTGTTTTGACGGACAATGCAGCAAATTTTGTAATAATATCCGAGTCTCGTCAATTATTCTTTTTGAATTGCTTGATAAAGCATAATTTCCTCTACCGGCATTACCTCCATTATTTCGATAAAAAGAATCCATAAAGGAATAGACAATTTCCGGCTTAGGATATGATGTTGCAGCATTATCAAAGTACGCCATTATTTTCCTCCAATTAGCAAAGTTTTTTCAATACTTCCATGAGCACTTGCCGCTTTTCCTGTTCAGATATTGAATGTCCCATTGCATCAAGTGAGGCTGTGATTTGGTTAAATAACAATTTACCTTTTGCAGAAATATCAACTTTATCAAAACGCCTTGTAGTGTTGTTTCCGTCTTCATCAGCAAAAACAATTTGGTAACTTGATGTATCGTTGATAGTTTCAGTAACTATACTACTATGAAAATCCTTTGCAGTTTTCATAAAACGTGCAAGAGCCTCTGTATATAATGTAAAAGTTTTGGCGTTCCAGTCCTCTAAGCGTAGCCCTGTCGCAAGTTTGGCAAGACGAGTAACAAATAAATCTTCATCATTTGTTGCGGTTTTTATATGCTGAAGAAAACGATCTGTACCATCAGAAAAAAGTTGTTCAAAGTTTTTTGGATCAAGTTTATCACACCATTCTTTTACAGCAGCTATCAATGAAATATTTCTCATAGACGCTTCATCATTTTCAGGAATGAAGGCATTTTTCGTTTTGTCAATCAGAGTTTGTTTCAATTCTTCCAAAAGTTCGTCGAATACCATTTTTGTTTCAATGATATTTGTTGCGGTATCAGCGTATTTATCTCTGCAGTTAAAATTTTCGGGAAGTTTTTTGAATAACAATTCTGAACCGCTAATATTTTGCCGTAACAATTTTATCATTGCTAACTGACACTGAATTAATTTTTCGCCGGAAGGTCGTTCTGTAGATTCTCTAGAAAATTTTGGAAGAGACATATACCAACGATGCATTGCATTTGCAACGTAATCATAGGAGTTACCAACTTTTTCAGTATTTATTACAAAATTTGAAAAACTTTCAGCTAACCGAGAAATATATTCCGCTTTTTCAGAATCCCAGTCTAAATATTCAAGCGTAAAATTACCCGGCTCACTGTTAATTTGAACAAGGACATCAACGCTTGTTTGAACTGTTCCAAATCTATCACTAATCACAGTTTGTTGACGATAATGATGCATAACTACAGCAATATAAATTGGAATTAATCCATAACGCAAACCTATATGATATTCTGGAGCTGTCAAACGTTCATAAAGTGTAGCAAAACTGACTTTACCATTTTGACGCGCTTCAAGAATAAAATTTTCTATAGTTTCCAGTAAATTACACATAGCAGAATTTGCCGGACGAAGATTAATTTGCGGTATACCGCCCTCTTCGCTCCAAATACCTGTCCTGACAAGTGTACTTCTCATTATAGATATTTCCTGCCCCGTACCGGCAAGACCAAGATTAGATTCAATTTCACTTCTAAGCAATGCACTAATTATCTTGTTTCGGCTATTTTGTGCAACGCGGGTGATAATGTTTTTGTTTACAGATTCATTGTTAATTATCGGAGTTAGACAATAAACTTTATCGCAGATTTTCGACATAATTTCTGTTAATTCGGATTTTCGGCGAATATTAAAAATTTCTCCGTCGTGTATGTAAGTCGAGTGATAACTTTCGGGATGCGTGTATGCTGAAATAAAATTTCTGATTATCTCTTGAAGGTCTTCAAAAACTACTTCATATTCATCAAACAAAACAGGATCATCTGCAGCGTTGTCTCTTAGTTGTGCAACTGCATCATATTCTCGAATTGACATACTTATATTATTAAAGCGTTTAGGAATTACAAAAATGCACCTAGACTCACCTTTACTGGTATTTTTAATAATATCGGTAAGTGTTTTTATTTGTTCTTCATTTTCTGGGATAATTCCATAAATAATTCCGTCAGCATCGATATTTTCACTTTTGACGCTCCAATTAACATCTGCCGTAATTTCTACGCCCGCTATAAATTGAAACGAAAAAAATCTAGTCATTTCATGTTCTTCGTTATACCGTGAAGGATACATATAATTATCAAAATTCGAGGCGTTAAGAATTTCTTTTTCTGCAATTTTTCCATAACGTATTTCTATCATGTCGTGAATTTTCTGTTGAATATCTACGCCTGAAGTTTGTTTCAATCGCAAGTAATCGTTACTGCGCTTGATGTAAATCACAAATTTTTTGTCAATCAATTCAGAAATGGCTTGCTCAATTTCGTCAACATTGTATGAGCCGGAATATATACCAATTATTTGTTCCCTTGTAGGATTTAATCTTTCAAACTGCTCAAGAATATAAATTAAAGAAATTGTTTTGATAATCTTGCTGCCAAGCGTATTTTCATCAAGCTGATTTAAAATCGTTCTTGTCAGTACAAAAATGTCATGGATTTCTCCGGAATATACTTCCTTTTTAAAAAGCGGCTCAAAATAATCGTAAATTAAATCCGGCGTAACAAGGCTAAAATCATTTTTATAGTTGTCTAAAAAAGTTGCAAGCGTTGATATTCCTTTAGCTGATAAAAATGTAAAAAGTGTACGTTCATTCTGTGCAACACGTTCAGAAAGTCTTGGCAATATAAAAGTTGACACAGGATGGAGCGGAAAACAACCTTTAATTGCAGTTTCAATTTCGTCTTTGGCGTCTTTAAACATTTGATGATTTTGATAACGAGTAAACAACGAATTGAAATCATTAATATGCCTATTACAAAATTTTTTCCATAAAGGTTCTTTGTGTTGAATTACAGATGAAATTATTTCGTAAGTCTGCGAAAAATTATTATTCAAATGAATGTGCGTGAAACGTTCCGAAACGCCACGCCAACCGTCGGTTTTTTCTTTTGGCAATTTGTCAATGTAGTTAGAAATTTCTTTGTGAGAAATAAGCATAAGATGAAACTGTAACGCACCACTGCGGCAACATTTTTCTGCGAAGTCTTGGAGCATTTTTGTATCACTAACTGACGCATCTACAATGTTAGATTCTAAAAATTTGCTAAACTCATCAAAAACAACGTAAATACCGGAATAGCCGCTTTCCTTTAAACTTTTAGCTACACTCTCATAAAGTTCAACTACATCAAATCCTAAAAAAGGATTAAAGACACTTCCGGCGGTTAATGTCGGGTAAATGCGTTCAAATTTTTCGTAAGCTGCCACATCATAATTATCTAAACGCTCAATAAAAAAATTGACTGATTCCGCTATTTCGTCTTGAAATTTAGAAAAAGTTTCTGGGAAATTTTCTTTCCAACGGTTGATAACTTGAATTGCAGCTTTGTAATTTGTTTCCGGCATAGCGGATAAAAGATTATATTCGGAAAGAGTCCGCTGTAATGAAATTAGAAACGCTTGTGTAAGACTCGTATTACTTCCATTAATCACAACGGGAAGTATTTTTTCTTTGCTCTCATAGTAATTTTTTACAAGTTGATACAGCTTAGGATTTTCCGCCTGAATTTTTGGAATTAATTTCTCAAATAATGACAAATCACGCTTTATAAGAATAGAAAGTATTGTCAGTACAATGTGAGATTTTCCCTTACCATACGCACCGATTAACACTCTAGCGCGATCTTTGGAAGTCGGATTAACGCTTAGTAAAATACTTTCTAACAGATTTATTGAAGATTTAGTGGGAATAAAATTTTTAAGTTTGTCATCACTTCCAAAGTCATACCCGATATTTACAGAGTATTGAAAACCTGAAGCAACAGAAATCATAGCTTTCATTTAGCGTCCTCCTGAATTTGTTTATCAATGGACGCGTAAAAGTACTTAACACATTTTATAAAATCGAGGTCTTCGGTAATGTTAATGACATCTAATCCGGCAGTACGAATAATTTTTATCAATCCCTTTTTTTCAATGCGATAAAGTATATCAAGCATCGTAATTGAATCCAAATTGAATACCTTTCCAATATTGCAAGGCGCAGTCAAAAGTTCATTCAGATTAATTTCTTTTCTTCCGGCAGCATTGTCAACAATCACCGCAAGAATTACATAGGGGTTAAGCATTTCGCAGGTGGGTATACTTTTTTTGTAGGTCTTTTTACGCCTGTTCAATATGTCCAAAAGTCCAAGCTCTCCAAACGGACAATCAATATTATTTTCTGGAGACACTTTAGCGGGATTTATTTTATAACGTGGAAGATAGGTATTGATAATACATTGAAAATCTTCATTTAATGACCGAATTGCATATTCCGTATTATTATCTCGCATTTTTATGTACTTCTGTAATGCATCTACAAAATCTTCTCTGGAAAATTCAGACATCGTAAATTCATTGAAAAAGAAATACCACGCTGTAGCTTCATCTTGTTGAGAGGCAAGCCGGTATTGCAAAAGGTAAAGTGTACCAATTTCTTCAATGTATTTATCATTGTCATAAATCAACTTGCCAAGATCTGTAAATCGGTGGTTTCGTTTTCCCTTTTTTGACTCTTCCGTAATTCCAACGGCTTGAATCCAGTATCTTAATGCTTTTACCATATTTGCGCCAATTCCAAGCACATCCATAGGGTTTTCGTCTCGGGCAGTAAAAACATCCGGTTTATTATCTATACAGCGCATGCCTTTGCTGAGCCAGCCCTTCCTTATAAAAAATGTTTCATGTGCCCTGAATTTCATAGGCATTGCTGTGTCCTCCAAACTTCATTTTGTTCGTAGATACCGTTCCATCATACAGCCACCATCAAGATACTTAGCAGTCATACACATTTTGCAATGGACGCATTTTTCAGGCTCAATATAATAAGTGTCTCCAGTTATAGAAATAGCACCTTGCCTGCAAATGGATTCACATTTAAGACACTTTCTACAGGCATTAAACTTTCTAATTTGATAACTAGCCATTCGCTGTAAATCATCGTGGTTAGATACATTCATAGTCTTGACTTTAACAGCATAGTCATATCCGTCTTGATTAAACGGCTGTATTGACAAAATTGGTACATTCGTTTTCGTGTCAAGAATAATAATTTCTCGAAGTAGTTTTGCTCCGAGTCCAGGTGCTATTTTCCCAAAAGGAACAAACATTCCAACCAATTCATCGTTAAACGGTCTGACTAACCGATAGATTTTTGAATGATTTTCAGCGGTGCAATTTGTAAATCGAATTTTCACATCTTCAGCAGAAACAAGCCCATTTCCGCCTTGCCGCGCTTTCCATTTTCCACTGTCCACATATACTTCAGGATCAGGCTTTCCGATTTTTTTAGCAAAATTAATAAGAAATTTTCTCCACTTTTGAAATTTATCCGGAATATATATCCGCGACAGGAGTTGCGCACGCTGATTATTGTTGGGACAACACCAGCAACCAACTCGATCATATCCGAGCCTGTAAGCCAAATTAAAATCAAGTTGTTCCGCCAAAATATAAAGCCATACATCAATATCTTTCCAGAAAAAAATTGGAGACGCCACTGTTTGCTGTTGTATTTTGATTGATTCAGAATCGTCTTCAATTCGATTGTACTTACTCCGGCTGACAGATTCAGATTTTCTAACGCCATAAAACGTTAAAATTTGTTGACTACGATACATACTATTTATAACCCTAGTAATTGGACCGGTTTTGAACATGGAACAACACCAGCGCATCATTCGGGAAGGAGGTCCGATGTCCTCACACACTTTATAAAAATTTTGTTCATCATTCTTTGCAATTTGAAATATCGCTAGCGGATGAGATTCTCGATAACGTTTAGCATATTCTATAGTAGAGGGAAATTCAAGGGTAGTATTTCCAAAAATATGCACTAAACTAGGATTACTAAGTGCTTTAATCACTATATCAGCTGTGGCGGTTGAGTCTTTACCGCCGGAGAATGAAATAACAATATTTTCATCTTTATACTTTTCAGCTGTATTTCTAACAAAAGAAAATGCCTCGTCTTTGAGATATGCTAATCGATTTTGATTCGCTTGAATAAATAAATTAATATTTTTCTCAAAGAATGAATAATCCGTTTTATAAGACAATTCGTGTATCTTTTTGGAAATATCAGCTGTATCTGCTTCAGCAAATGCTTTAATTGGAATAGTTATGGCTTTACCATCAATATAATATTTATTCTTTAATGCCCAAATTGAGTGATTCATGTAGGGTTCAGTTTTCTTGTCTAATAAGATTTCCAAAAGAAGGCGTTCTTCCGGAAAAACAGGTCTCAAATCAGAAGAGAGGTAAGTTGCCTTTTGATTGCATATTGGACAAATTCCTTTGTTTGAATCGTTGGCAAGATGAATGATTGGAATTAAACAGTTTTTGCACCAAAAAATTTCTAAGGGTACATCTTCCACTGTTTTATTAGCACAAATAGGACAAAATAATTCATGCGTTTCTAAATTGCAATTTTTGCACCACATTTTGGCTAACTTCTTCTCCTTCATCGTATGATTTTATATGTTGTCAAGTTAAAGATTTCCAAATATTATATTACTGACCTATCAAAAAATCAATTTTCAATTGAGTTTTTTCAATGGGAGTCTCTTTTTTGAAAATTTAGCAAGTTGCTGAACACGTTCAACAGTAAGGTTAAAACGTGTTGATAAACTAAATTTGAA
This sequence comes from uncultured Selenomonadales bacterium, assembly GCA_937877565.1. Taxonomy (GTDB): domain Bacteria; phylum Bacillota; class Negativicutes; order Selenomonadales; family Selenomonadaceae; genus Quinella. The sequence continues at coordinate 66,322 of CALFJB010000016.1, forward strand.
TCATAACCGCCACTAAAATACAAAATTAAAAAAGCAAATAGCTAATTTGTCATAGCAGGTAGCTATTTGCCGAAATTTTTTAATGCGCTGAAAAATTGCGCGAGTCCACGTAGTATCACAAGCAATTATAGCAAGTAAATTTTTCATTTGCGGTGTACTCGAACTCAAATTCAACAAAATTTCTTAGTCCGGAAAATCTTTGTGAAGTTGATAAATAATTTGTGGGAATATGTCAATAAATTCATCGTAACGTTGCGGGTCGGTAAATTTTTCTTCAATTTCAATTTCGGGAGCTAATGATTTTATTGCTCGCGTGTAGGACTGATATGCAAGCAAGCCCCGTCATAAAAATCACAAATTGGATCTGTCATTCCAAGTGGAGAAAATAAAATTATTTTGAATCCCTCCTAAAAAATATTTCGGAAGAAACTGCACCCATCCCTAACGCGGTTTTAATTCCAATTCCTGCGAACGGCGCAAATTTCGTAAGCAGTGCAAGAATTTTATTTACCATATCATTACCGGCAAAATAAATTGAAAGTTTTCCCGAAAATCCAACAATATTTTGATGTTCCAATGAAAATTTTTGCGAATGCAGATTGTACCTTGAAATTTTGCAAAAAGTTGAAAGTTTTTCCGCCAAATTATTTTCTTCAATTTTTATTTTGGGTGAAAAAGTATTCCAACGTTGCAACAAACTTTGTATTATCAAAAAATTTTCAGGAAAAATTATATAGCCGCCATCACGCTTAAAACTTGTCGGCGTCAAAAATTTAAAATCTGCGCCGCGTGGAATTTGGGAATTTGGAAAAATTTCATCAGCCAAATTTTCATAACTTGTATCAATCAAAATTTTAAAATCGCGCAGAAATATCTGATAACCTTTTTGCTTGATAAAAATATTTTTTCTGTCTAAAAGTGGCAAAATAATTGATTCATACGCCGCCAAATTTAAAATCCCAATTCGCCAAACAGATTTATTTTTGTCTTTGTCGAAGTAAATACATTGACTGAACGGGCGTAAATTTTCTTCGTGAAACTGCGCGGCAACATTTGAAGAAACTGTTTCCATTAAAACGCCGTGCATAACCGACCCCATAGAATTATTAACTTTTTCATTTGGCGGCAGTTCCAATTCAATCTCTACAAGTTTGAGCATTATTTAACCACCCGAATTTTACACATTCCAAAAATTTGTCGTGCTGAAGAAGTCCGAGTTACTTTTAAAATTCGTGGCGCAATTTTTTTACTGAATCTTTTATGCCAATGCGCCGGTTCCGTTATTCTTTTGAAGCGATTAAATTTTTGAAAGGTTTGATCAAAATATTCTGCTGCAAAAATTCTTGCTTGTTCGTGCTCAGGTGCGAGTGCGTATAACAAACTTTTTGACAAAAAACCAACTCCGCCGCCAATAAAAATATCAGCCGTTTCAGCTTCTGCAAATTCTTCAGGAAAATTTTTGCCCCAAAATTCTTTTTGCAAATTCAAAGTGTAGTCTGTAAAATTCCGCGCCATTTCAATAATTTCATCAATCGAAGAAATTCCGATAACTTTCAACATATCCAAATCAATCGTCACACTGAAAGAAAATTTTATACCGGCGGGAATACATTCACGGAAAAGCGGCAAAGTTTTCGTTCCGCCTTTAATGTGTCCGTCAAGTTTCTGCAAAATTACCGTGTTGAAATTTTCGGCACAAGTTGCATCGCTAACCATAAGCCCGCGCAAAACGTCTTTTACTTGCACATTTATTTTTTTGTTTAAAAGTCTTTCGGCGTTGCTGTAGTCCAGTTTGGCTAAAATTTCATTTTCAAGTTTGCGAATAATTTTGGCGCACTCGGAATTTTTTCTCTTTAAATCCCACGTCAAAGTATTTTGAATTTCTTCCCAATAGTGTCTGAATTTTTCAGGAGATTTTTTAATAGCGGCGAAAAGAATTGCCAATCGAAACATTCCCTTAATCGAACTGCCGGGAATATAAGGCACACCGTTTGAAAGTGCAATGTGGCAGTTAATGTCATTCAAAGTTTCTTTTTTGGCAACAACGATCGTATTTGTGGCGGCGTAAGCCTTGCGAATTGACAGCTCCTTAATTTCGGCATCAGAAATTTTTTGCCCGTTCAGCCATTCCCACAAATTTTTACCTCTGAATTGATTGCCACTTTTGAGAGTTGTTGAAATTGCCTCAACATACGCGGCGAATTTGTCAATTAAATTGTGATTGTACAAAAATTTTATCCACTTTGACTCGTCTAAAAAATAAACCTGTTGAGCTTTTCTGTCGTACAAATATTCAAACGCCTTTAAAGTTTCGCCGCTGCCAATGTGAATCGGAGAAACGCACTCCAACTCCAATATTTGATGTTCAAGTTTCATATTGGTAACCCCACAAAAATTCCCTTGCCGAATCTGAAAATTTCATTGCCGTTGATTTTATCGAGAATGACTTTGCGCCCTTCAATTCTTTTTGGCAGACAAGAACCCGCGCCGAGCATATAAATGCTATTTTTTTTGCGGTCATTTTCTCCCGTTAATGCAGTTATAAAGCCGCCGCGCTTTTTTAGATGATAGTAAGAATTTTTCAGAATCGGAATATCTTCAGCTACCGGTAAAATGCTTGAAATGCACATTTGCCAATTTGAATTTTCGGCAGTCAACATTTTTTGCAAAGCGTTTAAATCTTCATTCGCGCAGGTTTCATCTAAAATTATTTCTTCGGAGATTTGAAATTTACCAAAACCGCTGCTGCGCTTGCCGCCAATTCCTGAAAGTCCGAGCGAATTTAAAAAATTTTTGAACGTGGCAGAATATTTTTCACTGTCAAAAATTGCAATTAAATAAAGTCCGCTGTCATTTTTGAAAGAAAATTCGGCGACGTAATACGGCAGTGTTTCACTTTCACGGCAGGAAACTTTTTGAATTAAATTTGTAACGCCAAAATCTGAACTCTCAATAAAATTTTCGCCAGATTTTAACGCTGAAAAATATTTTTTTAAATTGGAGGCGCGCAGATATTCCATTTTTTTCTGTTTCTTGCGTTGAGTCGATTGTTTACGAACTTCTTCAAGCGAATCACTTTTAATTTTTTTATCGCTTTCTACAAGCAATACCGGCTTAGGCAAATAAAAATTTTCGGCAGTGTATGGCAACAAATCAGACAAAAGAATTTTACCCTGCGCGACGGCGTCAATAAAATATGTAAAAAATTTGCTGTCAGCCAATTCACAACACAACGCGCTGTACAAAGTATCAGAAGTGTAACAAAAATTTATCGCCTCAAGCTTGCCGCCGAGTTCAGCCGCGCCAAAATGTACCGGCGTTTCAAATTTCAATTTATAAGCAAAAACAATCATTGCGGCACGCTTACGCCTTCAAATAAATTTTTAAATTCCGGCAATTTTTTCTTAACTTCAGAAATTTTTTCTTCGTTAAGTGAAAAAGTTTCAAGCTCAAAATTTTTAAAAGAAATGCGCCCGTAACCACGTGAGCCGGAACCGCCCAAATAATCCATTTCCAAAAATTTTAAGCCGTCCGACAAAATTTTCATATCAGCTTCAACTTCATCAGGATTTTCAATGTTGTAGACAAGCTGAAAATTAAATTCTGTACCTGCAGGAACGCGCTCAATTTGGCGCGGAGTTGCCGTAGCCGTGATTCTGTTAATGGTATTTTCCCATTTTATTTCGCCAATGTAAGTATCCAAATCCATTGCGCTAAATTTTTTGAAAGAATCATCAGTCATTTTTAAATCAAAAAATTGCAACCGTGACGGACGAGAATCTGAATTTTTTCCTGCGCCCAGCCCAAAAAGTCTCTTAACTTCTTTAGTGTCGTCTTCAATTTTGTTAAGCGTATAATCTTTAGCGTAACTTTTGGCTAACAAAGTGCGAAGTTTGCCTTTTAACGAACTGCCGGGAATAATTGGCTGCTTTGTAAGCGGATCTCTTATAAATGGAGAATCAACCGCACCAATGGGCGCAAAATCACTAGCCGCGCCAATGTGCAAGCCGGTTTCAAGTTTAAGTATCGCCGTAATTTTAATTTTGCCTTGAAGTGAACTTTGCTCCTCCATAATTAATCCTTGCCTCCGTAAAATTTATGATACGCTACCAACGCCTCAATATAACGCGCAAATTTTTCGTATTCAATCAAACTATTTTTTATATTGTCAATACGATTAAAAAGGTCTGCTTCTTTTACAAAATTTTTAACCGTTTCATTGCGGCTGTTATCGCGTCCGGCTTGGTACGCAACTTTGATCTTGAGATATTTAATTTCCATAGCAATATCTTCCGGCAAAGTTTCAACTTTTTCATTTTGCGCCTTGTAAACTTCAATTTTGTTCGTCAATGAAGTAACGGCGGTAAGAAATTTTCTAATTTGCCCGGTCGTCAAATCAATTTTAGTGTAAGTGACGTTTCTACCGTTTACTGTTTGAACAAATTTTTTGATAACAGATTCAGCCTTTTCTACGTCGTCCATTTAAATTACCTCCTTTTCACGTATACTGTAAATCACAAGTTCAATTGCCGTCCGCAATTCTTGTCTATCTTCAAAATTTTTGTACCAAAAATAAAATTTATCACGAATAATCGAATAAACTTCAAAGCCGGTTTTATTTTCGCCAGGATTCAGACGCGCCAACACATATGCAAAACGCGCCAAATTTATAGACTGTCGCTCGGAATTTGTATCTGCCAAAAAATTTAAAATCCTGTACAAGCCGCTTTTTCCAATAGCCAAACGTCCTTCAACTTGTGTTGTTGTATCGAAGTTAAAATTTTTCAGCAAGAAATTAAGTTTTTCGCCGCAAACTTTTTCGGCAAAATTTTTCCACGAATAGCATTGCGGTTTTTCAATTCCTTGATCTTTACATTTAATCGTAGTTGGTGCGCCGAAAAGTGCAATACTGTTTTTACCGGGATTATCTTTGGCGGCGTCTTCCAAAATTCCGGTTGCGCGTGCCAATTCTCCAACAGGTAATTTAGGTTGAAAAAATCCAATTCCCGCCGAAAATGTCAGCTTGCCATTAGTGAACTGCTCAAAGATTCGCCGAATGTCTACCGCCAATTCAATTAAATCATCCCACGCGCCAACTAAAAATACGTCGTCCCCGCCGCTGTAAACAACGTGAATATCGCGCAGATTTTTTTTATTGCGATTGAACAGTTGAAATTTTTCAGGTATTTTACCTTCACAAATAAAAATAATTATGTGCTTGAAAAAATGAGCCAACTGCCTTGAAAGTGTTGCCAAACGTGTCAAGGTAAAATAATTTTTTTGAAAACCTGCCCTAAACGCCGCGCCCAAATTATCAACGTCTGCCCGCAAAACGCCGAGCCTTTTAATACCTTCAGAATTTTTATCGCCGCCGCTTAAACTTGCAATTTCTTCAAAAGTTAAAACGTCCTTTTCTCCGCGTGTCACATAATCAGCCAGCCAAATTCCAATGTTACCAATTTTTATATCGCCGCGCTTTTTTACGTAAGTGCGGACAATCTGCGCGACGGGTTTTTCTGCGCCATCAATCAACGGATATAAATAACAATCGTTCGGCAGCGGCAAGGCGTTAAGGTAATCTGTTTCAAAAATTTTTTTTATGACAATAAAGCCCGTGCCGTTCAACATTTTTTGTCCCATTATGTATAAGTTGCGGCAAGATTCACAAGCCAGCGTATCGTCTTCATCGTTGTAATAAAAAAGTTCCCGCGCCGAATTATGACAAATTCCACATTCCCGCGTACCGTCCAAAGTTTTATTGATTGAACTTTCAGAGTTAAACATTTCGCGTAGTTGATCTTCAGTGTAGCGTTGGAGTTTATTTTTTGAAAGTAATTCGCTGACTCTGTGAAATGGTGCGCCCGTTCCCGTTTCAGTTTTTCCAATAAATTCAAATGCAGTGCTTGGAGTCCACGCCATCGCCAAATATAAACGGCTGCCAAAATGTTTCAAAAACCAGTCGTTAATCTTGTCTGAAAACTTTTTTAAATTTTTTTGAACTTCCGCAGTATTTGGCAGTAACAAATAAAAATGTCCGCCGCCAGTGTACAACAAACAATTTCTTGAAACGCCTTCCGCTGTCAAAATTTCGTCCGCTATATGTTCCAACAAAATTTCCAGATAAAATGAACGCCCGCGCAAACTTTTTAACGCGCCCTTGCTCGGTATAGTGTAAATAAATTGTTGAATCCCTGAAATATCGCCGGATACCAACAGAAAAACTTCTTTGTCGCGCAGGTTCTCAAAATTTTCAACTTCGCCACGCTCTAAAATATATTTGTGCAGGCAAACTGCATAAGCCGCCGTAAGTTTTGCGTGATCGTATAACGAAATATCCGAAAGTTCATTTTCAGCCGTTCCCGCCGGTACATAGCTCCAGACTTTTTCTAAAATCTGCGCGATGTCATTTGGCGAACATTTATCAAGCGAAAATTTTTTCAAACAATTTTTAAATGTTGAAAGAAGTTCAGCGTATTTATCTGAAAGATTTTCGTTGTTGTCAGCAACCGGTAAATTCATTTCGTCATTGTTAAGCGGGCGTAAATCAAAAACTGTATTTTGACCGGGATTGCCAAAAATATTAAAAATATTTTCAAGTTTCTTGCTAACTTGCCTATCAACAGTGCGGCTGTCAGTACCACTTGCAAGCGCGGCAGCCTCAACCAACAGTGAATCATTGGCATCAATGTAAGACAAAATTTTTTTGTCTGCGTCATCTGAAAAATAAAGCGATAAAAAATCTGCGCCTACTCTTTCAAAGTCGTTTTCAAGTTTGCCTTGAGTACGCAGGATAAATTTTCCAACATCGTATAACAAAGCCGCTTTTTCAATTTGAACAGAATCCAGTTCCGTCATTTTTCAACCTCCTTTCAAGCCTTCCCCTTGCGGGGATTTTTTATTAACTTTTACGATTCAACTGCGATTTTAGCAAGTTTAAAAGCATCCTCGAATGTATCTGCACCTCCTATAAATCCAGCCGGATGGCAAAAATTTGCAGTTTTAACGCCGGTTACAGATTGAAGTTCCTTTCCGGTAAGTCCTTTCCATTCAGTAGGCACAGACTTTCGCTGTCCGTAACTACCAAGTTCATCCGGTACACATTGCCAGTTAAATCCACCTCTATTGGAAGGAAATATAACGAATTGAATTTCTGTGGCTTTCTCATTTTTAGAAGAAAAGATAACTTCTTGCCACGGAACAAAATGCTCAAGAACCATAATATGTCCTTCGGAGTTTTCAACTGCTTTTTCAACTATACCTTGTGCCTTTGCCTTAGAAATAGTATTTGCAATAGTGTTATCAAACACAATTTCCGCAAAAGCTACTGCTTTAATGAAAGCGGTGTCAGATTCTTCTGTATCGTCCCATCTGGGATTAAAACTACAAATCATCTGTGAGAATTGCATAATTTGAGCCGGATAGTCAACCGTAGGCATTACACCATTATCTACAGCATCTACACCTTGAATTAGATCCCTATCAACAAGATTCCAGACAAATTCAGGGTTACATGTACCGGCAACAAGATTATATCCAAATTTTTTCCAAATCAAACCTGCCGCTGCATAAGGTACGCCATTATTGCGAGTACCATTTCCACCTTTTTGATGATGGTCAAATTCTCCAAATCCAATATCGTAAACAATAATTCTATCATCAAGATTTTCAGGCACTTTAAATGTTCTCAATACATTAATATCTCCTAAAACTTTAGACAAAATTACAGTTGCCAATACATCATCTGAATGAAATCTTCCACCATGTGTTATTACGTCTGCTTGTTCTAAGATTTTTGTTGTTTTAATCATAAAATTTATCCTCGTTTGCGTCCCCTTGCGGGGATAATACTTTTTAACTTTGTGAAAAAAGACGTGTTTATCTGCTGGGAGATTTCCGTTTCCGACCCCTTGCGGGGATAATACTTTTTAACGGTGGTGCTTATCCTATTCACTATTTTGATGAAGTAGTTATTCCAGACGTTTCCGACCCCTTGCGGGGATAATACTTTTTAACTTTTCAGTTGAAGAAAATGCAGATAAAATCCTTGATAAAGTTGTTTCCGACCCCTTGCGGGGACAATACTTTTTAACAATGAAAAAAATGACAGCTTTGTGTTTACTTTTTTTAGCGTTTCCGACCCCTTGCGGGGATAATACTTTTTAACTTTGAGGATGCAGAAGAATTGTATAACAATTTGAGAGAAGTTTCCGACCCCTTGCGGGGACAATACTTTTTAACTCGAAAAAAGAATTGGCGTATTTAAAATGACAAAACTGTCGTTTCCGACCCCTTGCGGGGACAATACTTTTTAACCCTACCCTTCACAGAGTAAGATACAATGCGGCTCAAAATGGCACTTTGCGGCGCGGAAATTATTTTCTGACAATTTCAAGTCATTTTCACCTCCAAAAGTGCTATAAATGGCGTAACGACGCTTGCGGCGCGGATTTCTATCAATCTGCTTTTTTAGTATAATTCAATTATAAGTATTTGGCAATATACTTTTTATCGTGATAAGTTGAAATATTTTAAAGAAAAACGCTCGGAGTAACTACCCTCCTTTCAATCCGAGCGCACATTACAAAATTTAACGACGATCACGCCCAATCAGACCATCGCGAACACGGGGCAACATTGAAAGTTCTACAATTTCGACTTGGGAATTAACGGAAGTTACAGATTTATAATTTGAAGGAGAAGAATGGCGCGTACCTGAGCCAATTAACATAATAAGGATAAACGCGGCAAAAGCGATGCAGTCAATAATATCAGAATAAAATTTTGTCATGGTGAACATCCTCCTTATTCTAAAAAACATTCAGCTTGCACCGACAATTTATCCTCCTTTCTTATTGTCGATAATTTCAAATGAATCATTCTTTAAGCGTAGTTTATCATAATCTGGAAAAATGACAGACAAAAAGTGTGCAAAAATTTTTACAGGAAAAATTTTTTGATTATAGAATTTTATTCAAAAATGAGTGGAGTAATTCAAATGGCTGATAAAAAGTTCAATATATTTATTGATAAATACGAAACTATCAGAAAAATGTTGCGTCAGATATTTGTATTTGGTTGCTACAATCGAATACAAGGCGCGGAATTTCAAAAAATTTCCAATAAAAAATACAGCAATGAAATTAAACGTATTTTAAGTTTCTTTCCTGACGAAATAGCGCGTAGCAAAAATTTTGGGGGCAAAAAATTAAAAATAAATCATTTCCCTTTTAGCAGATATTCCGGCAACAAAAATTATTTGTGGCAGTCGTACTGCGTCAAAACTTTCAGTCCGCAAGATTTAAATTTGTACATTGGTATTCTACAGATTTTGGACAGTAACAAATTTCAACCCGTAAATGACATTAAAGAAAATATCTTAACGAATGTCATTGGCGATAGGGAAATGGAATTAGATATTTTTGAACCGATGCTTAGAAATCGCCTTCAAGATATGGCGGAGCTTGATATTTTGGAACGTCAAGAAAATCAATACCGCTTATCCAAAGATATTTTTGAAGAATTGACTTCAGAGGAACTTTTGAAAATTTATAAATTACTGGAATTTTATCAGGATGCATTTCCAATTTCTTCACTAGGATATAATTTACGATGGTTAATTGGAGAATACATAAATTATTGGCGTAATGAAGAATTTGAAGAATTTGAAAATTTTTCAATATTTGGCGTAGAAGATTTTTTTCTACAAAATATTCTCAATGACGAAATTTTTTACAAGTTAGTTGTGGCGATTGAGCAACACAATTCAATAAAAGTCAAGTTTGCTTACGATGAGGAAAATTTTTCAATTATACCGTTAAAAATTATTTTGGATAGGCAATATGGCAGCCAATATCTTTTTTATGTTGATGATAAAACAAGCGCAGCGTTTGTTAGACGTTTAGACGATATAATAAATTTAGAAATTGTTGAAGACACATTCAACGAGCATTCAAATTTTGTTGAAACTGAAAAAATTTTAGATAATGTTTGGTGCGCCGATTTAAATTTTTCTTACGGAAATGAAAATAAAATTCTGGTTGAAATAGATTTTAATATTGAAGAAAATTTAGATTGCGCTGAACCCTCTTTAAAAGAAATCATGAAAAAATCTAAGCCGGAACGCATTTTTAATCGTTTGGAATGTGAAAAGCACATTGGAAAAATAAAAAAGCTGAACGAGAAACACCGGCTTTTTTCGGTTGAAGTTATTGAACCGTGCGAATTAATTCCCTTTATTCGGTCTTTCGGCAAATATGCAAAAGTTCGCCCGAGCAAAGATCACAATTTGGCAGAAATTCTTGACGAAAATTATAAAAATCTGGAGACAGCTTATAAGAATTTGGGATTGTGGAAAAAACAAAATGTTTCTACAGAAAAATCTGATGTAAAGATAAAATCTTTTCTCGTGTCAAACAATCCACCAAAATTTTTTTGCGAATATAGGAACAAATTTTTTGTGGCGGTACAGGAAATTTACAATAGCATTCTGATGAAAGAAAAAAGCTATACGCAACAAGAATTTATTGATTTTCTGTATGAAAGAACTTTTACAGGCAAATCAATAAAAGAACTTGCCAAGCAAATTTCAAAATACGGCGGACAAACTACGGAATTTTCTTTGTTCCAAAATATTGACGGCAAAATAATTTTAAATTCACAAATGAACAACGAAAAAAATTTTGAAAATAAATTGCCGCTTTTATTGACAACGCCTGAAAAACGTTATCTGCGAACACTTTTAGAATATCCGCTTTTCTCACATTTAGTCGGAAAAGATTTGAAGGCAAAACTTTTAAAGCTACTGGACGTTAAAGTTTTGCCATTACACGAAATAATTATTGAGAGAAATTTTTGGAATGAATCTTTTGAACTTAAAAAACTTTTGACGAATTTAAAAATAATTTTTGATACCATTTGCGCCAAAAAATTTTTGAAGTACACCAACTGCGCGGCTAATGGCGTTGAATTTTCCGGCGTCTGCCAACCCCAAAAAATTATCTATTCGCCATACATGCACAAATTTTATCTTGACGCCGTAATTTTGAATGGCTCTGAAAATTCTTTAAAGCGAATGGCTATAGCAAATTTAAAAAATCTTGAATCAGTGAACAGCTCCGAAGAAATTCAAATATCTTTTAAAGATTTGCAGGAACAAAGCCGTAAAACAGAGAAACTGAAACTGCTGATAAAAGCTGTGAGCGGCTACAACGATATTGAGCGTTGCTTTATGCTTTTCAGTACACACGAAAAAAGCGGCTGGTACGACGAAACGCAGAATATTTATCATATGGAAATTTCGTTTTATTCGTTTGAAATTCCGGCGATAACGAGAAAAATTTTATCGTTGGGCGCGGCGGTTGTCGTCGAAGAACCTGCTTACATTAAAGATTTTATCTTGTACAAAATCGGTATCACGCCTTAAAAATTTTTTATTTTTTCGCATTCTATTTAATGATAGAAATTATCTTGCAAAATTTTGAAATTTGAATTATACTGAAAATGGCTAAGGGAAAAAATCCGCGCCGCAAGCGTCATTACGCCGTTTGTAGCACTTTTGGAGGTAAAAAAGCCTTGAAATTGTCAGAAAATAATTTCCGCGCCGCAAAGTGCCATTTTGAGCCGCATTGTATCTTACTCTGTGAAGGGTAGGGTTAAAAAGTATTGTCCCCGCAAGGGGTCGGAAACGAATGCAAGCACACCAGCAGAAGCATTGTCCAATGCTAAAGTTAAAAAGTATTGTCCCCGCAAGGGGTCGGAAACCTTTTTTATGTTTTTTTCCCTAATAACTTTTAATTTGGTTAGTTAAAAAGTATTGTCCCCGCAAGGGGTCGGAAACTCTTCAAGTATTGTCATTATAGACATCTCCTTATAAGTTAAAAAGTATTGTCCCCGCAAGGGGTCGGAAACCATGTCGTCACCATCGTAACGACCTGCTTGAACAGGTTAAAAAGTATTGTCCCCGCAAGGGGTCGGAAACCTTTAGTACTCATACATAATTCTCCTTTGTTTTTTTTGTTGTTAAAAAGTATTGTCCCCGCAAGGGGTCGGAAACCCATCTCTCCTGTTTCCATGATTGATGAAAAACCAGTTAAAGAGTTAAAAAGTATTGTCCCCGCAAGGGGTCGGAAACTAAAAAAAATAACCGCTCGAAAAGCGGCTTTTTAATTTTTATGAATGAAAATTCACCTTGACAAAAATTTTTGCATACTTTTTGTCTGAAAGTTTATCAAATTTTTTTGTATAATATAATTGTAAAGATTAATATATTGAAATCTTGAAGACGAACTACTTGAAATTTAAAGTTTTGATTTTAAAATTTTCATCAAAGTTGAATTGGTTCTTCTAAATTGAAGGGAGCGAATAACTGTGAATAACATTGCAAATAAAACTAATGATACGATTGTAATTGCTACTTCCAACGCTGATTCTATTTCCAATTCTGCTGAAAATGTTACAATCAACGCTGCAGCTGGTAATGACGCCATTTTGAATGGAAGTTTTACAGGATTCTTTTTCGGTCAAGGCGTTAAAAATGTAGTCATAAACGGCGGCGCGGGAAATGATACAATCACAAGTAACGGCGATAATGTACAGCTTAACGGCGATAGTGGAGACGATTTAATTTTTAATGGTTGTTATTCCAGCGTCGGTTATAATTCGGCTGAAGACGGATATTATAACGAAAACAAAAGTTCCAATGTGACAATTACCGGCGGCGATGGTAACGATACTATTTTTAGCTATGGTGATAATGTTACCATTAATCCCGGTCAAGGAAATAATTATATTTACGCAAAAGGTACTAATATTTTTGTAGATAATTCAGCCGGTGGCAACAATATTATCAATGAACAGAATATTACAATTCTTGATAACACAAACAATCAAACTTTGTATGGCAGTAGAAATGCAGATACTTTCCAACATCATCAGGGAAATAATGACGTTATCATAAATTACAGCGGTGAAGACACTATCAACATATCTCAAGGAAAAGTTGACAGCTATTCTTTTGACGGTGGAGATTTAATTTTTTACGTTGGAAAAGATACTATTCGGCTGAAAAATATGACTAACCACGCTGTTACCGTCAAAGATTCAACCGGAATTTCTACACAAATTTACAGTAATGGCTATTCGCAACAGCAAGTTATTAAAAACTTTGTTCAATCAATGGTAAACACTAAATTGGATTCAAGATTGAAACTTGATGAAGCTATTAAAGCCTGTTCAGGATTCAATTCATTGCAAGAAGTTATTGATAAAATGGTGGCAGATTGTCGAACGGTAAATGACGCTGAAACTTTTTTACGTGATTATTGCGGAATATTTACAGAGAATAATGATAACGGCGCAATTATTGGTTGGGATGTCGGCGGTTTGAAGATGAAGTCTCACAATGATTTAATGCCTGAAAAGTCTTCCGCTATTTATCCTGAATCTTCAATTATAAGTAGTAATGGATTATCGCTTACAATTCCCGAAAAATCTTCTTTAAATGAACAGGAAAAACTTGTTATTCAAGGTCTCAATAGTTGGTGGCTTCAAAATTCACTCAAACTGATTGAAGAAACTTACGGATTAAGTTTTAATGACAAGCCGTATACTATTCCTTTCTTTTTTGAATATAAGCCTAATGAATTCGGTTGGGCGTGGGGTGGTCCATCTGTTTCCGTCAATATGGCGTATACCAGTTTCAATGCTTCAGATAAAACCGGCGGTGGACTTGACGGAGCATTAGTTCACGAATTTACTCACGTTATGCAATGCAATTTCAATATTTGGTCGTATATGCCCAATTATATGGTTGAAGGAATGGCGAACCTTACTGCTGGTAGTGATGAATATACTGCTATTGCCGGAAATGCTGATAGCCTTGCTGCCTATTTAAACATTGATAATAATTTTAGTGAAGATTCTAATGTTTATACCGTTGGTTATTTGTTTTGGCGTTATTTGATGAAACAAGCATCAGATAATTATGATAGTCTCGGCTCATACTCTTGGAAAAATAATTCAAATATTGTCGGTACTTCAGGTGCAGAATTTTTAACAGGCAACGGGGAACATCAAACAATTTCCGGCGGTAACGGCAACGATACTATTACTGCCTACAGTAAAAATTCTAAAATTTATGGCGATTCAGGCAACGACTATATTATCATAGGAGAAAATGCAAAAAATTTGACTGTAGACGGCGGAAATAATAATGATACTATTGAAAATTTTGCATCTAATGTAAAAATTTATGGCGGTAGTGGCGAAGATCATATTCACAATGAAAATACCAACGTTGTAATTGATTCAGGTGCTGATAACGATAATATTAAAAATTATAATAACTCTGTTACAATCAATGCTAACACAGGGAATGATATAATTATTAATGGCGAATTTTTTGCCAAAGGCGGTACGAAAGTTTCAATTTCCGGCGGCAACGGCACGGATACTATTACAAACAGTGGCTTAAACTCCGCACTTGAAGGCGGCGCGGGCAATGATTTAATCCATAATGGCTATTACTACTATGAGCCGTGGGACACTTACTACGAATCAAGCGGCGATGGCGTCTACGACGACAGTTTAAAAAGTTCTTACACTACAATTTCCGGCGGTACTGGCAATGATACCATTTATAATCGTGGTTCACATTCAATAATTGATGGCAAAACTGATGATGACAATATCAAAAATTATGGTGATTTTACAACAATAAATGGAAACGTTGGCAATGACTTGATAATTAACGGTGAATTTTTTGCTAAAGGCGGTACTAAAGTTTCAATTTTGGGCGGCGACGGCGCGGATACAATTACAAATAGTGGCTCAAATTCAGTACTTGAGGGCGGCGCAGGTCATGATTTAATTCATAATGGCTATTATTACTATGAACCGTGGGACGCTTACTACGATAACAGCGATTCCAACAAATATAACGACAGTAACGGAAGTTCCAATGTCACTATAATTTCTGGTACAGGTGATGATACAATTTATAATCGTGGAGAAAATGTAATCTACAAATATTATAAAGGCGATGGTAATGATTTTATTTACGGTTACTTGAATTCTAATAAAATTCAAATTTCAAGTGACAGCTATACAACAATGACTAAAGGAAATAATGTAATTATCAAAGTTGACTCCGGCTCAATTACTTTAGCAGATACAAAAGACACTGCCATTAATATTGAGACTATTTCAACTGATACAATTCCTCCTGATACTCTACCTATTGGAATATCAATTAAAAATTCTGTTTTAACAGCGTCAACATCATTTACCGAAAATAGAATAGATTTAGCAGATTATCCTACAGCAACAAAAGTCAATGCTTCGGCACTTACAAAAGGTATCAGCATCATTGGTTCTTCAGTAGCTAATTCGATCAAAGGCAGTAAAGGCAACGATACAATTTACGGTAGCAATGGCAATGATACAATTTCTCTAGGCTATGGCAATGACATTTATATTTATTCCGGTGGTAATGATTTAATTCAGGATTATACTACCGGACAAGATAAAATTAGCATTACAAGTGGGGAAATTTCCTCAGCTTCGCTTTCAAATTCTAACGTCATTTTAAATGTAAGTAACGGTGGAAAAATTACTCTTCAAAATGCTAAGAATAAAGAAATTACCGTCATTAATTCTAATGGAAAAGAAACTAAACAAATTTATCCTGAAAATGATAATCCAAAACCTAATGACAGCTTACAGACAGGAATTTCTGTTAAATCTTCAGTTTTAACCGCGTCAGCAAAATTTACCGGCAATAAAATTGATCTTGCAGATTATACCGGAATAACTAAAGTAAACGCGTCGGCAGTTTCCCAAAATTTAAATATCGTAGCTGATGATTCTAACAATTCCGTTCAAGGAGGAAAAGGCGCAGATACTATAAATGGCGGTAACGGCAACGATACTCTCACTGGTGGCACAGGCAAAGATATTTTTGTTTACGAAAGTGGAAGCGATATTATTACCGACTACAAATCCGGCGAA
Organism: uncultured Selenomonadales bacterium; assembly: GCA_937877565.1. Taxonomy (GTDB): domain Bacteria; phylum Bacillota; class Negativicutes; order Selenomonadales; family Selenomonadaceae; genus Quinella. Next base: position 82,327 of record CALFJB010000016.1, read on the forward strand.
GATAAAATTAAACTTAATATCGGTTCCATAACTAAATCAAGTGTAAAAGGTTCGGACGTTATTTTAACTACCAAAAATGGAACTCTTACAGTTAAAAGTACAAAAGATAAGATTATTACTTTTATTGGAAGTAACGGCAAAACTACTGATAAAATTTTCTTCGCTAATACTTCATACGCTCCACTTGCTACTGGTTTATCTTACGACTCAAAAAGGACGGTTCTTACTGCTGGCAATAAATTTACCGGAAAAACTATAGATTTGAATGAACATTTATCAACCGTAACAAAAGTAAACGCCTCCGCAGTTTCTCAAAATTTAAATATCGTAGCTGATGATTCTAACAATTCCGTTCAAGGAGGAAAAGGCGCAGATACTATAAATGGCGGTAACGGCAACGATACTCTCACTGGTGGCACAGGTAAAGATATTTTTGTTTATGAAAGCGGCAGTGATATTATTACCGACTACAAATCCGGCGAAGATAAAATTAAACTTAATCCCACTTCCATAACTAAATCAAGTGTAAAAGGCTCGGATGTCATTTTAACTACCAAAAATGGAAATCTTACAGTTAAAGGTACAAAAGATAAGACTATTACTTTTATTGGCAGTAACGGCAAAACAACTGATAAAATCTTCTTCGCTAATACTTCATACGCTCCACTTGCTACGGGTTTATCTTACGACTCAA
>CALFJB010000017.1 GCA_937877565.1 uncultured Selenomonadales bacterium
CTTTTCTTTTGCTTCTTTTCTTTTTTGCATTGGAAAAAGAAAAGAAGATATAAAAATAAAAAAAATTAAAAATTAAAAAATTACAAAGCAGGTTACAAAGATGAAAACAATCACAAATGGAAAAATAATTTTGCCGGACGAAAGCGGCAAATTTTTTATAGTTACCGACAAAAATTTAACTTTTGACGAAAAAATAATTTCGTTCGATAAAATGGCAGATGAAATTATTGACGCGCAGGGAAATTTTGTTGCACCTGGATTTATAAACATTCACATTCACGGCTGTAAAAATTCTGACACGATGGACGCCACGCCCGCCGCGCTAAAAAATATGTGTGAATTTCTGCCAAGTTGCGGCGTTACAAGTTTTTTGCCAACTACTATGACTATGCCGCTTGACGAAATTAAAGCCGCGTTAAAAAATATTCGCAACTGCAAAAATTGCGGCGGCGCAAAAATTTTAGGCGCAAATGTTGAAGGTCCTTTCATCAGCGAAAAATATAACGGCGCACAGGACAAGAAAAATATTCGTCGCGCAGATTTTAATTTTGTCAACGAATTTAAAGACGTGATAAAAATCATAACCGTTGCGCCGGAAGAATTGGACGACTTCAAATTTATTGATTCTTGCCTTGAAAAAAATATTATCGTGTCGATTGGACACAGCGCGGCAACTTACGAAATTGCAATGGCGGCGATTGAACGCGGCGCACATCATATCACGCACTTATTTAACGCGCAGACGCCTTTTAATCACAGAAAACCCGGAATTGTCGGCGCGGCGTTCGATTCAAATGCAACGCTTGAATTAATCGCAGATAATGTTCACGTTGGCGCGGTTGCTCAAAGAATTGTACAGAAAATCAAGCCGCTTGACGAAATTATTTTGATAACTGATTCATTGCGTGCTTGCGGTTTGGGCGATTGTGAAAGTGAATTGGGCGGGCAGAAAGTTTTTGTAAAAAACGGCGTTGCAACTTTAGCTGATGGCACTATTGCGGCAAGCGTCGCCACTTTAAACGAAGTTGTTAAAAAATTTCAGCAGAATACAAAAATTTCAATTCCTGAAGTTGTCGAAACTGTTACAAAAAATCCTGCGCGAAAGTTGGGGCTGTATGAAAAAATTGGAAGTCTGGAAATTGGCAAGGCGGCTGACATTGCGATTTTTGACGCAGATTTTAATATTGTTTCAACGTTTGTAAATGGAGTGTTGCAGAATGGGAATTGACACAAGCAAAATTTTGAATTACTTGGAAGAAAAAATTGGCGGCGGCGAATACGACTTTTCAAACGAACACGTAAATTTTGACGGGGCGAAAATTCAAAGTAAATATTTTTCAAGCGGCAAAAAATGTATTCAAGAATGTTTCGACGGCGGCGGGTTCAAATATTACAACGCTGACGGCTCGCCAATGCAAATTGAAGTTCCCCTCGATAAATATTCTGACGCGGTTAAATTTATGCAGAGAGTTATTGACGGCGGACAAATTTACGGCGTCCAAAACGCTGAAGATATTGTTAGAAAAGGCAATGTAACTTACGAACAGGCGAAAAATCTTGCGAAGGCGGGCAGAATTAATTCTTTGATTTATGAGCCAACGGGCGGCGTTAAAATTGTCGGCTACGACGGCGGAATTTCAGCGGCGGCAACTTTTGCAATTTCAATCTGGAACGGCAAAAATTTTGAAGACGCGCTTGCAGATTCGGTTGAAATTGGTTTGAATGTTGGCGGAATTTATTGGGCAAATTCTCAAATTGCAAGTTTAAAAAAATTTTCTGACATTGGAAAAAGCGGCGGTGTCCTTTACGACACGGCGGCTGAAACTTTCGCAACAAAACTTTTTCGCGGCAACGTTGTAGCGGGAATTGCAACAACTATTGTGATGTCGGCGGGCGATATTGTGAATATTTTTCGCGGAAGAATTTCAAAGGCGCAACTTGTCAAAAATGTTGTGAATACGGGCGCGGGCGTTGCCGGAGGAATTGGCGGCGCAGTTTATGGCGCGGCGGCAGGTTCGATTGTTCCTATTGTCGGTACTTTTATAGGCGGAGTTGTTGGCGGTTTTATTGGCGGCAGTGCCGCAAGCAAAGTTTCGCAAACTGTCACAGATAAATTTATTGAGGACGACAGCAAAGAAATGATTCAAATTCTGGAAGATGAATTTCAAATCGTCGCCGTCGATTATCTTTTAAACGAAGACGAAACTAAAAAAGTTGTCAATAAACTTAGCAAAAAACTTGACGGCGGCAAAATTCGTGACATGTACGCTTCAAGCAACCGCCATGAATTTGCAAGAAATTTACTTGAAAATTTTACTGAAGACGTTGTAAAAAGCCGCAAAAAAATTTATCTTCCCTCGACGCAAAATTATATTGACGGCTTGAGAAATTTTTTTGAACAATAAGAAATTTTTTGACGAATATTTTATTATTTAGTTGGAGGATAAAAATGAGCAAGAAAAACGAATGGGCGGGCATGACTACTTCAACGCAAATGAATACCGCCAAAAATTACGTCGAAGAAAAATTTCACGGCGCACGCGGTCACGGATTCGCCGCCGAACGCGCAAATAATTTGTATGATAACTTCACCGGCAAGGACGCAAAAATTATTGGCGATGATAACTTAAAAAACGGCGCGGACAGAATTGTGAACGGAATGAACATTCAAAGTAAATATTGCTCCAGCGGCTCGAAATGTATTCAAGAATGTTTCGACGGCGGCAATTTCAGATATTACAACGCTGACGGCTCGCCAATGCAAATTGAAGTTCCCGCTGATAAATATGATGACGCGGTTAAAGCTATGCAAAATCGAATTGACAAAGGACAAATTCGCGGCGTCAAAAATGCTGAAGATATTGTACGAAAGGGCAATGTAACCTACGAACAGGCGAAAAACATTGCGAAGGCGGGGACGGTTGATTCTTTAATTTATGACGCAGTGGACGGCGTAAAAATTGCAGGATACAGCGGCGGAATTTCTGCGGCGATAACTTTTGCAATTTCTACTTGGAATGGAAAAAATTTTAAAGACTCGCTTGAAGAATCTGTAAAAGCCGGTCTAAAAGTTGGCGGAATGGCTTGGGCAAGTTCAATTTTAGTTGGACAAATGACGAAGGCGGGCGCAAATTCTCTGCTTGTACCTGCGTCTGAAGCGATTGTCGGAATGATTGGCCCTCAAGCATCAGCGCAACTTGTCAACGCTTTTAGAACGGGCGGAAATATTTACGGCGCGGCGGCTATGAAAAGTGCGTCAAAACTTTTGCGCGGCAATGCCATAACGGGAATTGCAACTGTTGCGATTATGTCAGCCGGTGACGTGATAAATATTTTTCGTGGCAGAATTTCAAAGGCGCAACTTGTCAAAAATGTTGTGAATACGGGCGCGGGCGTTGCCGGAGGAATTGGCGGCTGGGGCGCGGGCGCGTCCGCTGGAGCCGCTATTGGTTCAGTTATTCCGATTGTTGGAACTGCCGCCGGTGGAATTATTGGCGGATTATTGGGCGCGTTTGCCGGTGGAAGTGCCGCAAGTAAAGTTTCGCAAACTGTTACAGATAAATTTATTGAGGATGACAGCAAAGAAATGGTTAAAATTTTGGAAGATGAATTTCAAGGCGTGGCTACTGATTATCTGCTGAATAAATCTGAAGGCGAAAAAGTTGCCGACAAACTCAAAAATAAACTTGACGGCGACACGCTGAAAGATATGTACGCCGCGAAAAATCGTCACGACTTCGCAAGAAATATTATTGTAAGTTGTACTGAACCTGTTGTAAAAAGCCGCAAAAAAATTTATCTGCCGAATACGCAAGATTATATTACCGGCTTGCGAAATGTTTTGGAAAGATAAAAAATTCTTGCCAAAAATGAAAAAATCAATTATACTAGGCGAAGTAAAAATCCGCGCCGCAGGCGTTGTAACGCCGTTTGTAGCACTTTGGGAGGTAAAAAAGCCTTGAAATTGTCAGAAAATAATTTCCGCGCCGCAAAGTGCCATTTTGAGCCGCATTGTATCTTACTCTGTGAAGGGTAGGGTTAAAAAGTATTGTCCCCGCAAGGGGTCGGAAACCGAGAATTAGACTCATGGATTACGAACTTTTGTTCGAAAGTTAAAAAGTATTGTCCCCGCAAGGGGTCGGAAACAATCTAGAATCAAACCCCAAAACAACTAATGCTACCAATGTTAAAAAGTATTGTCCCCGCAAGGGGTCGGAAACTCATCTATAAATGCAAGAACCACTTCTTTTTTGTTGGACAGTTAAAAAGTATTGTCCCCGCAAGGGGTCGGAAACAATTAATAATTAATTCATCACTAGAATTTTTTATTAAAATCTCAAGTTAAAAAGTATTGTCCCCGCAAGGGGTCGGAAACGTTATATTATCTACCACGACATACGCTACTTCGTGCTTGGGTGGTTAAAAAGTATTGTCCCCGCAAGGGGTCGGAAACTGTTTTTTAAAGTTCGCTGTATTAGTGAATCTTTTGACGGAGTTAAAAAGTATTGTCCCCGCAAGGGGTCGGAAACTTCAAGTAATATTCGTTGTATCTACGAAAATATTCACGGTAGTTAAAAAGTATTGTCCCCGCAAGGGGTCGGATTGAAGACAAAAAAATAACCGCCCCAAAAAGAGGCGGTTTTTCAGTTGAAAATAAACAATCCCGCTTGTTAGATAGGATATTTTTTTATTCCAATTTATTTTTTAAGCGGCAATATCATATTCTTCAGTTAAATTATCATTCAAAAATTTTTCCAACTCATCCAAAACGACAGAGGCTTTTTTCGGCGAAGTTTGCTTTGAAAGTTTTAAAGTTATTTCGCCCAATGCTTTTTTTGTCTCGGCGTCAATTTCAGCAAATTTTCCGTTCCAAACAGAGGCGTACAAAATTTTTTGGCAATTTTTGGCACGTTGTACACAATCTTGCATTTTTGGCTTTTTCATATTTGCCCGAACAAATTCGTAAATGCTGTGATCTATCGTATTGCTAACTTCCAAAATTGCTTGATGATGCATTTGCAATTCGACAATCGCCCCGTTTGAAAGTATCAAGCAAAGTTTAATATCTTTGTAACCTTGCGGCAAAGGATTATTCCAGCGGTCGTCAATCCAAATAACGTCGTCGCGCTTTTTAATTTCTTCAAACGCCGTCAACAAAGATTCTTCGTCAGGATAAATCAAACTTGCCGCCCAAAGGTCTGTAATGTAGCTGTAATCGCCGCCATATTTAATTTTGGCTTTTTCACGGACGCGATTTTTTTTCTTTATGTAGGGGCGTTGAGTAAGTTTGCCGCCCAATTCTTGTTGTAAATTGTTCATCAAAGTTTTAAATTCAGTTTCCGCCGCCTCATTCAGCGTGTAGAGGTCTTTAATATTTTTAACATTTTTTTGATAAGGATGCGGATGAACAATTACCGGAAAATTTTTTGCGCCGAGTTCCTTCAGTGCGGCAAGTGTTGTGTTGCCGTCAATAACCGAATATGTGCCGTCGCCGCGTTCAATCACGTCCAAAGGCGCACGCTTGGGGTAATTTTTATCAGCAATTCTAAGATTCATGAAGTACATTGCCTCTTCAAAGAATTCCGGTTTAATTTTTTCGGTAAGACGCAATTTTTCAAGCGGAACTATTATCGTATCTTTTGTAGTAATAATATGCTGTGCGGCGATTGGGTCTAATTCTTCAGCTTCACATTTTACGCCGAAGCAAAAAACTAACACCGAAAATATCAGCAACATTGAAAAATTTTGAAAGTTAAATCTGCAAAGCATTTTTCTATCTCCAGTCAAAATAAATTTTTACCGTAAAAAAAATTCCCAACAATTTTTAACAGTCAGGAATTTTTAAAATTTATGGCATCAACGCAGTTTTTAAAACTTCGTCCATATGTTCAACGGTTACAAATTCAAGTTTTTCTCGTACAACTTCAGGAATATCTTCAATATCGCGGGCGTTTTCTTTCGGCAAAATAATTGTGTGCATACCTTCACGGTACGCCGCCAAAACTTTTTCTTTCAAGCCGCCGATTGGCAAAACATTTCCGCGCAAAGTTATTTCGCCCGTCATTGCAACATCAGAGCGAACTTTCTTTTTTGTAAGTGCGGAAAACATTGCAGTAGCCATTGTTATACCTGCGCTGGGACCGTCTTTTGGAACCGCGCCTTCGGGTACGTGAATATGAATATCGTTTTTTTCGTAAAAATCTTCATCCAGTTTCATTTCTTCGCTACGGCTGCGAATGTAAGTTAAACCGGCTTGAGCTGATTCTTGCATAACTTCGCCGAGCTTTCCGGTAAGTAAAAGTTTGCCTTTGCCTTTTAAAACTATAGCTTCAGTTGGCAAAATATCTCCGCCAACTTCCGTCCACGCCATACCCGTTGAAACACCAATTTGCGGCTGCTTTTCGGCTTTATTCTGTAGAAACTTTGGACGCCCTAAAAAGTCGCGCAGATTTTTTTTGGTAACATAAACCGCGCCTTCGTAGCCTTCAACGATTTTTCGCGCCGCTTTTCGGCAAGCCTTACCGATTGTCCTTTCAAGCTCACGAACGCCCGCCTCGCGGGTATATTCTGAAATAATTTCTTGTAAAACGCCGCGTCCAAAAACTACGTCGCCAACTTTCAAGCCGTTAGCCTCTTTTTGTTTTTTGACAAGGTAACGCTTTGCAATTTCAAGTTTTTCTTGCTCCGTGTAACTGGACAGCGTGATAATTTCCATTCTGTCGCGCAGAGGCTTAGGAATTGTGCTTGCGTCGTTGGCAGTCACAATCCAAAGTATTTTCGATAAATCAAAAGGCGCGTCAATGTAATGGTCGGTAAACGAATTATTTTGTTCAGGGTCTAAAACTTCCAAAAGTGCGGACGCCGGATCGCCGCTGTAAGCGTCCTTGCCGAGCTTGTCAACTTCATCAAGCAGAAAAACGGGATTATTTGCGCCGGCTTTTTTCAAACCTTGAATAATTCTGCCGGGTAAAGCTCCAACGTAAGTGCGGCGATGTCCTCTAATTTCCGCCTCATCACGAATACCGCCCAAACTTGCACGAACAAATTTGCGATTCATAGCCTTTGCAACGGACGACGCCAAAGACGTTTTGCCGACGCCGGGAGGACCTATCAAACATAAAATAGGCGCGGGTTTATCTTGCGTCAAAACTTTCACGGCTAGAAAATCTAAAATCCTGTCCTTGATTTTTTCAAGTCCGTAATGGTCGGCGTTCAAAATTTTTTCGGCGTTTTTAATGTCAGTTGAATCTTCGGTTGAAATTCGCCACGGCAAATCAAAAAGCCAATCAATATATGTGCGAATAACGCTTGCTTCCTGCGCCATTGACGGCAGCCGCTCCATACGTTTTAATTCTTTCGTGATAATTTCCTTGACTTCGTCGGGATAATCGCCTTTTTCAAGCCGTTCACGGTATTCTGAAACATTTTCGGCAACGTCTTCATCTTCGCCCAATTCTTTATGAATCGCCCGCAACTGTTCGCGCAGGTAATGATCTTTCTGAATTTTTTCCATTTGTCCGCGCACGCGCTGATTTATTTGAACTTCCATTTGTAAAACTTCAAGCTCACGCGCCAAAATTTCATAAAGCTTTTCAAGCCGCTTTTCAACGTCCAACGCCTCAAGCAATTCCTGTTTTTGTTCAACTTTCAAATTTAAATGGCTGGCGATTAAATCTGCAAGCCGTCCAATATCTTCAAGAATCGTGACATTTACAAAAGTTTCTGTAGGAATACGTTTGCTGATTTTAACCCACTCTTCAAACTCGTGAACGACGCCGCGCACTAACGCTTCAAATTGTAACGAAGTTTGCCACGCGTCCTCATGAATTTCAGTTACAACTTCAACATATTCCGCAAGCTCGTTATATTCCTTGATAACGCCGCGATTTACGCCTTCAATCAAAACTCTAACATTGCCGTCCGGAATTTTTATGACTTGGCGAACTTCGGCAACCGTTCCAACGTTGTATAAATCTTCATAGTTTGGCGACTCGTTATCAATCGATTTTTGAGTTACCAAAAAAATTTTTCTGTCAGCAACCATAGCCGCCTCAAGTGCGTTAATTGACGCTTGCCGCCCCATATCAAGGTGCATTATCATATTTGGAAAAACCGTAACGCCGCGCAACGGCACAAGCGGAAGTTTTCTTGTTTCAATTATGTGAGTCATTTTGTCACCTCCAGTTTGAGATGAATGAATTTATTTTTTAGCTTTGATTTTATTGGAAATTTTTAAATACATGTCTTGTTTTACTACAGATTCAACAAAATCTTTCGGCAGATTAAACATAGCCGTAACATCTTCGCGAGTAATTGTGCAAGAATTTTTTCCTTCGTGCGACGGAATTTCAAACATAGTATCACGCATAATTTTTTCTAAGATTGAACGCAAGCCGCGTGCGCCGGTATTTCGCTGAATTGCAATGTGCGCTATCATTCTCAAGACGCCGTCTTCAAATTCCAGTTCGGTATTGTCCATTTCCATTAATTTTTTGTACTGTTTGACAAGCGCGTTTTTCGGCTTTGTAAGAATATCAATCAAGGCGTTTTCGTCAAGTGGATTCAACGTTACAATAATTGGAAGACGTCCTACAAATTCCGGAATTAATCCATCTTGCAACAAGTCATCCGGCATAACGTCCCTTAAAATTTTTCCAACGTCTTTTTCGCCTTTTGAAGAAATATCCGCGCCGAATCCAAGTTTACTGCCTCTGGTACGCTTTTCTATAACTTTGTCAAGGTCGTTGAACGCGCCGCCACAAATGAACAAAATATTTTTCGTGTTGATTGAAACCATTTCCTGCATTTGCTGATGAATGTTGCTCGGAATTGGAACATTGACGTTTGTACCTTCCAAAATTTTCAATAAAGCTTGTTGTACGCCTTCGCCGGAAATATCCCGCGTTGTACCGGGTTTTCTTGCAATTTTGTCAATTTCGTCAATGTAAATAATTCCGCGCTCCGCCTTTGCAACATCGCCATTTGCTGATTGTATCAGTGCCAATAAAATATCTTCCACGTCTTCGCCGACGTAGCCCGCCTCCGTCAAAGAATTTGCATCAACTATCGCAAGCGGTACATTTAAAATTTTCGCCAAAGTTTGAGCAAGTAAAGTTTTGCCGCTGCCCGTTGGTCCAATCATCAAAATGTTAGATTTTTGAAGTTCAACATCTTCTTTGCGCTTTTTCTGCCCAATTCGCTTGTAGTGATTATAAACCGCAACAGATAGAGTTTTTTTCGCCTCTTCCTGCCCTATAACATATTGTTCAAGTACATCGTAAATTTTTTTCGGTTTGGGAAGTTCGCCGCTTATTGCCGGTTCGTCTTCTTTAATTTCGTTTTCAAGAATTTCATTGCAGATTTTAACGCAGTCATCACAAATTGAAACGCCGTTATTTCCGGCGATTAACCTATTTACCTGCCTGTCAGACTTGCCGCAAAACGAACATTTGTAACCGCCAACCGCGTTACTTTTCGCCATAATTTTTACCTCCCTTCATTGAAGTTGGAGAAATTTTTATTTATTATACACGATTTAAATTTTTAACTTATTTGAAATTTTATTCGTTGTCTTTGTCTAAATCAATTTTTAAAGGTCGGCTTATAACGTCATCAATCAAGCCATAGTTTTTTGCATCTTCCGCCGTCATAAAGTTATCGCGTTCAGTATCAGCCATAACTTTTTCGCGCGGCTGTCCGGTATGCTTGCAAAGAATATCGTTGCCGACTTCGCGTAGGCGTAAAATTTCTTTGGCTTGAATTTGAATATCTGTAGATTGCCCGCTTGCACCGCCCAACGGCTGATGAATCATAATTCTTGCAAGCGGAAGGGCGAAGCGTTTACCTTTTGCGCCGGCAGTCAATAAAAGTGAGCCCATACTTGCCGCCTGTCCAATGCAAATTGTGGAAACATCCGGCTTGATATATTGCATTGTATCATAAATGGCAAGCCCCGCCGTTACGACGCCGCCGGGACTGTTTATGTAAAGATGAATATCTTTATCAGGGTCTTCAGATTCTAAAAATAAAAGCTGCGCGACGACCGAATTTGCCACGTCATCATTTATTGGTCCGCCCAAAAAAACTATCCTGTCTTTCAAAAGGCGTGAATAAATATCGTAAGCGCGTTCGCCGTAGCCGGTTTTTTCAATAACCATTGGAACATAATACGCCATAAAAATTCCACCTCTAAATATATAAGAATTGCGATTGAGACGCGAGTTTTAAATCTCGAATCCCAACCGCCTTTCAAAAATTTTTATTCGATTAAATTTAAATTACTTAGATTTTTTAACTTCAGATTTATCTGCAGGAGTTTCAGTTTTTTCTACAGTTTTTTCTACAGGAGTTTCAGTTTTATCTGCAGGTTTTTCAGTTTTGGTTTCAGCCGCTTTATCTTCAACTTTGGCGGTTTCATCCTTCGCCATATTGTCAACGATAAATCTCATAACTTTGCGGCGAAGTACACTTGTAGCAACGCCGGAAAGTTGGCGATTTTCCTGCAAAATTTTATAAATCTGTTTAGGAGTTACGCGGTACATTTGCGCCATAACTGCCAATTCGTAATTCAATTCTTGATTGTTTACAGTAATTTTTTCGACGTGCGCCACTTCGTCCAACATTATATTAGTTAAAACGTCTCTCTCTGCGGATTCTCGGTATTGTTCGCGCAGGGCGTCTAAGTCTAAGCCGGAGAATGACATATATTGCTCAAGTTTCATTCCTTGACTTTGCAACTGCAGTGAAAGTTCCTCAATCATTTGAGTAATTCTGTCTTCAATCATAACCGGCGGAACATCAACCGTCATATTTTCAACAGCTTTATCAATTACGTCTTGTTGTTGTTGTTCAACTGCGCGGCGTTCGGCGTTTGCCTCCATATTCTTTTTAATATCGGCTTTAAGCTCGGCAAGCGTTTCAAACTTGCTGATTTTTTTAACAAATTCGTCATCAAGTTTTGGCAGTTGCTTATGTTTGATTGAATTAATTTTGCAATGGAAAACTGCGGGCTTGTCCGCAAAATTTTTGGCGTGATAATTTTCGGGGAATTTAACTTTAACGTCTTTTTCGTCGCCAATTTTCAAGCCAATAAGTTGTTCCTCGAAGTTGTCAATAAATTTATGTGAGCCAATTTCCAACGGATGATCTTTGGCTTCGCCGCCTTTAAATTTTTCGCCGTCAACAGTGCCGACAAAATCAAGGGTTATGAAATCGCCGTCAGAAACTTTGGCGTCCGGCGCGTCAATCATATCTGCGTGGTGGTTGCGCATTGCCTCAATTTGTTCATCAACATCTTTATCAGTGATGGGCGCAACTTTTTTCTCAACCTTCAAATTTTTGTATTCGCCGAGTTTAACTTCAGGATAATTTGTAAAAGTCAGCGTGAAAACAAAGTCCTTGCCTTCTTCGCAGGTAATAATTTTGCGGCGCATTTGTGTCACGGGAATAATTTTTAAATCGTTGACAATATCGTTAGCGGCTTTTTGAATGAGAATATCTGCAGCCTCGTCAAGAATTGCGCCTTTGCCTAAATGTTGTTCCAAAATTTGTATTGGCGGAACTTTGCCTTTGCGAAAACCAGGAATATTTACACGTTCGGCAAGTTGCTTGCAAGCGCGTTTTTTAGATTTCTCCAATTCGGCGGCTTCAAATTCAACTGTAACTTCACTTTGATAATTGTCTATTTTTTTTACATTGGTTTTCATTGTCAAAAATGACCTCCCGTTTATACCATTATGCAATACAAGGCAAATCTTACCATAACCGCAAAAAAAAAACAAGTTTTAAACGCGGCTTAAGGATTTTCAAAACTAAAATTTTCTACAAATTTTTTGCCATACTCGCGCAGATTTTCTTCATCAGCAATTTTTTTCATAAGCTCGGACGTTTCATCAAAATTTGTAACAGAATGATTCATCGCCATTGCCGCAATTAAAAGCAACTTTGAAGTAAAAATTTTGTCGTTGAAATTTACCTTCGCCAAAGATTTTTGAGCAATGTTGAAAAGATTTTCAGTTTTAATAAAATCTTCTTCGGTATTGTGAACCGTCCGCAAAAAGCCGGAGGGTATGTAATGCTGATTCTTTTTTTGAGAAATTTGTTTGTCGTTTATTCCCTTCAAGACTTTGGAAACATTTTTCATCTTCGTACCTCAGAATTTATAAAAAATTTTTTGCCTTCATCAGTTTCAAGTTGCAACGGCGAATCTTTATCAAGTTTGGCGTTTGCCGCCACGAATGATACAGCTTTGCACCAATCCCGCAAAGTTTTTTCGTTGAAGTCGAAACAATAAGCCAAGTCCACAATGTTTGAAAGTTCGTTGTTATAAATATCGTCGTTTGCCGCCGCGCCGAAAAGCAGCCAAAATATCAGCCGTTTAAAAGTTACAAGCGCGGTTTTATCGCCTGCGCGATATTTTATGTCAAAATAATATTGAACCATATCCTGTTCATTGATAATTTCAAGCGGACTGTTTTTCGTCGGATTGAAAACACTTTCCAACGCGGCAACTATAGGATCGTCATTGTAACGTTTGAATTGCGGTACTGAATAAGCTTTAAACTTTGTGCGGGCGTTGCCGAAAATAAAAAGACCGGCGGAGCGTCCGGCAAGGTAAAAATCGACGTTCTGAATAATTGTACGAATTTTTACAAGGCGTACATCGCCGGTGCCGGTAGTAATTTCTTCAAATTTGCCGGGCATATGAATCCCCCCTCAAAAGATTTACCATTTGCGATTAATAACGAAGTTTGCAATTTTCTCCAACGAAACTTTTACCGGCGGTTCAATATCTTTTGGCAAGTCCAAACGTGCGCATTCAATATGACTTGCCGCGCGATTCTTGCAATATTCAACCGCGTCAGTTTCAGAAATAATTTTTATCGCCGTTTTAACTTCGGTATTTTCAATTTTATCTTGTAAGAGGATATTTTTCAAGGCGTCAGAATTTTTTTCTGCTTGCAACGCACGAATAACCGGCAAAGTTATAACGCCGCTTTTTAAATCGCCGCCAACTGCCTTGCCGGTAATAATTTCTTCGCCGAAAAAGTCCAACAAGTCATCGACAATTTGAAACGCCAAACCTAAACTTGTGCCGTAATTCGCCAAATTTTCCACGTCAGATTTTTCAAGTTTTGAAATAATTCCGCCGAGCCTGCAACAGGTAGAAAGAAAAAAAGCCGTCTTTAAATTAATTCGGTTGTAGTATTCGCTCAAAGTTGGAACGGCGAATAATTTTCTGTCCTGCAAAATTTCGCCGACGCACAAATTTTTTATCAGTTTCGAGAGAATCAAGCTGACTTCATCGCCGTAATTATTTTCAGCGACGATTTGAAACGCCTTTGCAAAAAGATAATCGCCGACCAAAACCGCAATTTTTGAATTATATTTTGAGTTGATAGTTTCGACGCCGCGCCGCTTTTTTGCGCCGTCCAAAATGTCATCGTGTACAAGGCTTGCAGTGTGAATCAATTCAAGCGCGGTTGCAAGCGGCAAAGATTTTTCCGGCGAATAATTTTTATTGGAACGTGCGCATAATAAAAATAAAATTGGGCGGAGTCTTTTACCGCCGCGCAGTAATGGAGTACAAATTTCTTGTATAAATTCATCTTCGTTGACAGAGTTTTCTATATCCGTTTCCAAATTTCGCAAGTCGTCAGTTAAATCTATTGCCGTTATGAAATTCAAAAGTCTCACCCGTTTCAGTTTTTTAGTAGAGGAATTTCAAACTTGCAAACCTCAATTCGCTAAGTTGAACCAATCTGTAGCCAAAAATATTTAAGCCGTAAAGTTCGGCGTATTTGTCCCGGCAATGCAAGACGCGCTTAACATAATTGCGCGTTTCGTCGTAGGGAATAGCATCAATATCGGAAAAATCTTTGTCCCAACCGTTTTCAGCTATCCAATGTTGAACGTTGCCGCGCCCCGCGTTGTACGCCGCCAACGCCAAAATATCATTTTCGTAAAATTCATATTCCAGCTCTGCCAAATACCAAATACCGTACCTGATATTTAATTCACAGTCTTGAATATCGTTGAAAGTTGGCGGCTCCTCATTCAAGCAGGACGCAATCCACGTGGCAGTTTCCGGCATAAGTTGCATTAAGCCGACCGCGCCGCTTGTCGAATAAGCATTTTCATAAAAATTACTTTCAACTTTCATAACAGAGACAGCCAAATATTTATCTATTTGATAATTGCGGGCGTACTTTTCAATTTCTGCGCGATACGGGAATGGGTACAAAACTTTTTTTTGCGTTGAAGGATGATGAATCGCCGCCAAAATTGCCACGAAAATTATTGCTGCAAGTACGAAAATTTTTTTGAATTTAGTAGACAAAGGATCGCCCCCTCACGAGTCGACCATTTAAAGCTGCGCGAACCTGTTTTCTGGTACGCGCAATATTTTTTTTGTTATTAATGACAACGTCGGCAAGTTCGCAAAGTTTATCCTGTGGCATTTGAGAATTGATACGGGCTATGGCTTGTTGTTGGCTTAAATTGTCACGTTGAACGAGCCGCCAAATTTGTTGAGCGCGTCCAACGTATACCGCCCAAATTTCGTCAAATAAATGTTCCCAACCGGCTTCAAAAAGTAACGGCACTTCAACTACAGCAATTTCAACGCCTTCAGCCGCGCAATTTTCCAGAAAATCCCGCGCCGCGTTCAGTAAAATTGGATGAGCAACGGAATTTATCCAGGCTCTTTCTTCAGGATGATTGAAAATAATTTCGCCAATAATTTTTTTGTTCAAATTGCCATCGCCGCTGACAATGTACTTGCCGAAATGTTGAACGTAGGTATCAAAAAGCCTGCCTTCCGGCTCCAAAAGTTCATGAGTTACGGTGTCAATATCCAAAATTTTTGCGCCGAGTTTTTTCAACTCAAATGAAACTGCAGATTTGCCGCAAGCTATGCCGCCGGTAAGTCCAATGATAAGCAAAGAAAAATCTCCCTTCGGTCGATTTTTAGCGGTTAGCTGTCAGGTAAATTCCTAATCCCTAATTCCTAACCCCTAACCCCTATTTTAAAGCCGTTGTCAATTTTTTCAATAAGCCTTTCTTTCAGCAAATGTCCTATTGCGCGTTTGAACGCCGCCTTGCTCATTTTGAACACGTTGTAAATTTCTTCCGGCTCGCTTTTATCGTGGAGAAAAATTTTGCCGCCGTTATTCTGCATAAATTTAAAAATATTTTCAGCGTCTGAATTAATCGCCAATTCTTTAGTTTCGCGCAGTGAAGCATCAAGCCTGCCGTCGTCACGAACGAAAGTAACGCGGGCGTCCAAAACTTCGCCAACTTTCAAATAGCGCGGAATTTCTGACTTGTCGATAAAAACAATGTAGCGTTCGTTGCTGAAAAGAAACGCGCCCGCCTCCGTGACGTTGTAAATTGCGCCGGTAACTTTGTCGCCAACTTTAACATTTTCCGCCGGTACGGACGCACGCCGAATTTCATCAGAAACTTTCATTGAAGTTGCAAGCCTGCCGCTTTTATCGGTGTAAAGTTTTGCCCAAACAACGTCGCCAATTTTCGGCTTGCCAATCATTTCAGCGAACGGCATAAAAATTCCGCGTTCAGCTCCAACTTCCAAAAATGCTCCGTCGTTCGTAACATTGATAACTTTCAGCCGCGCAATTTGTCCAACTTTCATTTTGGGAACGCGCATTGACGCAGTTAATTTTTTTTTCGGATCAAGATATAAAAAAACTTCGACAACGTCGCCAATTTTAACTTCAGCCGTTTGTTGATTTTTGTGAAGTAAAATATCGTCGTTCGTGCTTCCGGTTTCCGCGTTCAAAAATACGCCAAATTCTGATTGCCGTACAACTTTTAATTTGGCAACCGTCATTGGCTTAAATTTAAAATCATTCTTCATAATTTGTAATTTTCGCGTCTCCCCAAAGTTTTTCCAGTGCGTAATAATCGCGGTTTTCATTTTTGAAAATGTGAGTAACAACGTCGCCGTAGTCAAGTAAAATCCATTCGCCTTCGTGGTAGCCTTCCTTGTGGCTGAAATGAATTTCGGCTTTGTCAAGCTCTTCTTCAATGTTATCAGCAATGGCGCGAACTTGCGTAGCCGTCGGCGCGGAGCAAACTACAAAATAATCTGTCGTAAAAATCAGACCGCGCATATCCATAATAATAATATCGCCGGCTTTTTTGTCGCTTGCCGCCTTACAAATTTTTTTCGCAATTTCCATAGTCTCCAAAAAAATCACTCCCTTAAATTATTCATCAGTGGCAATATCTTGAATGGGGAAAAGTTCCTGTATTTTGGCGTCAATTTCTTTAAGATTCGGCTCCCAAATTCCAAGAGAATTTTCAGTACCCGGCAACATTACGGTAGTTGGAGGATCGCTGCTCATTCTGCGCAGGACGTTAGCCAAGTGCGCCGAGTCGAAAATTTCCGCGCTTGTTTCAATTTTAGTTTTGAAAATATCTGCAATGGCGGGCAGTTTAGGTATTGTATCAAGTTGCAGGACTTTTGAATAGAAGGACTTAATAAATTTTTGTTGACGCTGAACCCTGCCAACGTCGCCGAGCTTTTCACTGTTATAACGCAAATATCCCATAGTTTCCGCGCCGTTCAAATGGCGATAACCTTGTTCAAGGTGAATTTGCAAGCCGGATTCTGGGTCTTCGTAGTCCATATTTTCTTCAACGTAAATATCAATTCCGCCGAAAATATCAATCAGCTCCGACAAAGTGTCCATATCAATTATAACATACTGATGGATAGAAATTCCAAGCAAGCCGGAAACGTGGCGAACGATTAAACTTGCGCCGCCCCACGTGTACAAACTGCCGAGCCGTCCTGCTGAAGAATTTGCACTAACCCAAGTATTGCGCGGAATTGAAATTAACCGAGATTTTCCTGTGTCATTTGAAAAACTCAAAACTAAAATAGTATCAGCTTCGCGCCCGCCGTTTTCGCCGTCGTCAATTCCGAGTATCAAAATATTTGTATACCCTTCAAACTTCGGATCAATTTCGCCAACACGAGCTTCGCGGCGTTCGTTGTAACCTTCGTACATTGAACTTATTTCGTTATAAGCGCGGCTTGCAATGTTATAAATTCCGACGCCTGCAAATAAAATCGCAGTACCAATTAAAATCATTATAACACAAACAAAAATTGCGCGAAAAAATTTGCGCCTTCGTCTTCGCCGCATTAATCTGCGTTTCTTTTCTATATTATCTTGAGTTTTATTCGCCATTTCGGACACTGCTCACTTTATCAGCAATAATATTTTTCAAATTAAACCTTTTTATCTTTAAATGTACTTTTCTTTTCCAAAGCAAAAAGAAAAGTACCAAAAGAAAGTGCTTTACCGCGCGTCCGGATTTTTCGCGTCCTATGTTCCGGTAGTCTTAGTTTCACGCCGCGTTTTGCTCGCGTTTCCTTCATCTTAGTTTCCAGGCAAAAATCGAGGACGCGCGTTTCTTCCAATGTGGTTTTTAGCCTTTTAAAATTTTTCATCTTTTAAACACGCGAGGCATTTTCAAATCCTCCTCCTGCGGCAAATGGGATTATCAAATGTGCCATTTTACGAATCATTTTGATATATTTTTCAACTTCGTCAGCAGTGTAACGATAAACCTCTTCAATTTGATAATCCGGCAAATAAATTGTCATATGATGAAAATCGTCCTTAGAGTCCGGCGTTTCAATGTAAACTTTAACTCTGCCGTCCGGCAAAGTTTCAGAATGTACAATTTCTGTATTGTCATTCAGCGTCATCAAAGGGTAAATCATTTTAATTTCTCCTTTTGCAAAAGTAAAAAGTTTCGTGCGTCGATTGTGTCGGGGTGTACCAGTGAATTTTTCTGCGTTACAAAAATTATTGATTCATTCAACGCGGTTAAAATAATTTCGTCAAGGTCGTTAGATTTTTCGGCAATTTCGCGCAGCTTTTCAACGCCGGGATAATTTCTGTTTGGCTCAATCATATCAGCAAAATAAATAATTTTATCCAGCGGCGTCATATTTCTTGCGGCAACTGTATGGCGGTAAATCGCTTGAGAAATTTCGGCGTCGTGTACGTTGTAAATTTCTTCAATCATTTGTGCGCCAATGTAAGCATGCAGTAAAAGCGGAACAGAATTTTCAACTTCGCCAATTTTAATACCGCGTTTATTTGCCTCCGCCGGAAGTTCATCATTTTCAAATTGGCGGGCGCAATCGTGCAACAATCCTGCAATGTAAGCTTTTCTTTCGTCAATGTGGAATTTTTTTGCAAGTTTAACGGCGGTATTTGCAACGCCTATTGAATGTGCAAAACGCTCCTTTTTCAAACGTTTCTGAAGTTCCTTTCGCATTTCGTCAATATCAGTTGAATAAATATGTTCCTTGTAAATATATTCTTCGACGACTTCAGGAACCAAATATTTTATCGAACGCCCTTGCCGTATTCTTTCCCGTAAATCTGTTGAAGAAATTTCTAATCCCGGCGTTGTAATTTGATGAATATGCTGCATATCCTCTGCACCGAAAAATTTTTGTAATTCGTCAAGATTTACTTTAACGCCGGGACGCGCCGCCGCTATGAAGTGTACTTTTTGAACAAGTTCCCGCGCCTTGTGCCATTTTGGCAAATCCGCCATTGAATCCGAGCCAATTATAAAAAATAATTCTGTAGACGCGCCAAACTTTTTATGCAGTGCGTCTACCGTGTCAAGCGTGTATGAAAGTCCTTCGCGCATAAATTCCATTGGCGATACTTGAAAAAATTTGTTTGATTGCGTTGCAAGGTATGTCATCATTAAGCGGTGTACTTCCGGCGTTATTTGGTTTTCAGTTTTATGTGGCGGACGCGCTGACGGGATAAATAAAACTTCGTCAAGTGAAAAAATCACTCGCGCAGATTCTGCCATTGCCAAATGTCCAAAGTGTATTGGGTCGAATGTGCCGCCCATTATTCCGACTTTCATAACTTACACCGCCCTTTAATAATTTTAAATTATTTCTGTAAGAATTTTTCAGGTTTTAGGTGAGCAACTGCTCTGACTTGTCGCAGTTGCAAGGTTTTAGGTTTTACACCTAGAGCGTGTTGATAAAGTCGGTTTTCGCCATTTTTTTAAAATTTTATCCGCAAATTTTTGAGGTAAATCTTTGGATAAAATTTTTACTTGCTTGAATTTATCAACAGTCCCTAACACCTAACCGCTAAAACCTAACACCTAAAATATTAAACCAGTCTCAAAATAAAATCTACAATCAACGTTGTAACAAGAATGAAAAATCCTGCGCGAACGTAATCAATAAAATCATGTTTGCCCTTCGCCGTACTCAAATAATTTTTTATGGTACGAAGATAACCAATCATTCAATTTTCAACCCCAATACCAATTTACTCAAAATTTTACTCCGTCGAATAATAAATTTGCTTAAAATTATTGAACCTGTCACGGCTCCAATAAAACAAATCCAGAAAGTTGCCGTGTACATATGCAAAAAATTCCAGAAAATTATTCTGAACGGAATTTTTATCAGATCGCTCAAAATGTAAATGTCCATTGAAAATAAGCCCAGAATTTCAAAAATTTTTACAGTCTTTGAATCAGTTTGGCTGATTTTATGCGAAATCCAAAGACAAACTACAATTCCTGTTGCCGCCGGTACAAAAAATAAATTGAAATAATTTCCAAGTGCAAACGCCGCCAAATACACAAACGCGGCTTTATCAGTTGTTTCCTCTATAAAGTTTGGAAAATTTGCTCTGCAGTAAATCCCGAACACGAAGAAAAAGTTAAACCACAAAAATTTTATCATCAAAAAAGTTGTGTGCAAGTCAATCACTGCTAAAATCCACGCCAACATCAAGCCAAAATTGTTGACGCGGTTTTCAAAAATTATTGCAACGGCTGAAACTAGAAACAGCGCGTACAAAAACCAAAGTTCGCCATCTGGATTTATTCCAATAAATATTTTCCAAAATTCGCTGAAGTCGTAAGATTTATTTGCAAACTGCGAAAAAATTATTTTCAGCGGCAAATAACAAATTCCTACAAAAAAATATGGTACAAGCAGACGGTTAAATTTTTTCAGGATTATTTTAAATTTCTGCGAAGAATCCAATATTTGTTTTACTAAAAATCCGCTGATGAAGAAAAATAGCGGCATATGAAAACTATAAATAATTTTGTGAAAGAACGCAAAACTTGAATTTGAAATTGTTTGGAACGTTGAGGCGTCGGGTATGCAATGTCCCATTACTACAAGCAAAATTCCTATACCTTTTGCAACGTCCAGAAATTTTAGCCGTGAATTATCAGCGCGTTTGTCCATTTCCATCAATCAAATATTTCATAGTTGTAAGTGCCTCTAAGCCCATTGGACCGCGTGCATGAAGTTTTTGTGTACTAATTCCAATTTCCGCGCCGAATCCAAATTCAAATCCATCTGTAAAGCGTGTTGAAACATTTACATATACGCAAGCAGAATCAACCAATTTCTGGAATTTTTCAGCCGCCGCCGCGTCTTCAGTCAAAATTGAATCAGAATGTTGCGTGTTGTATTTGTTAATGTGATTTATCGCCGCGTCTACGTCTTCAACAATTTTCACGTTACAAATTAAGTCGTTGTATTCGGTACTCCAATCTTCAGAAGTTGCCGCCTTCATATCCGGGCAAATTTTTAAAGCCTCTTCATCGCCGCGCAATTCTACGCCGTGTTCAATCATCGACTTTGCAATATCCGGCAAAAATGAATTTGCAATATATTTATGGATTAAAAGCGTTTCCATAGAGTTGCAGACGGACGGACGGGAAATTTTTGCACTCAAGGCAACTTTTAACGCCATTTCCAAATTTGCCGCCTTG
Source organism: uncultured Selenomonadales bacterium (assembly GCA_937877565.1). Lineage (GTDB taxonomy): Bacteria > Bacillota > Negativicutes > Selenomonadales > Selenomonadaceae > Quinella. Next base: position 20,824 of record CALFJB010000017.1, read on the forward strand.
TCAACGTAAACATGACAAACGCCAGTACCCGTTTCAATTACAGGTACGATACTATGTTCAACAACGCGGGCGATTAAACCTGCGCCGCCGCGTGGAATGATAACATCAATCAATTTTCTAAGGCGACACATTGCAACAATAGCATCACGGTCTGTAATTTTTATAAATTCTATTGCGTGTTCGGGAATACCGGCGGAAATTGCCGCGTCATTCAAAATTTCTGTAAGTTTTGTATTGGTACGAATAGCCTCCGAGCCGCCGCGCAAAATGCAAGCGTTGCCACTTTTCAAACAAAGTGCCGCCGCGTCAACCGTGACATTTGGGCGAGCCTCATAAATAATTCCTACCACGCCGAAAGGTACGCGCACACGGCGAATTTTTAAACCGTTGGGGCGCGTTGTATGAAAATCTTCGTGACCAATAGGATCGGGCAAAAGTGCAGTTTGACGCAAGCCGTTAGCCATATCTGCAATTCTTTTTGGATTTAAAACTAATCTGTCAAGCATATGTTGGCGTGTTGAATTTGCCTTGAAATATTCGACTTCTTCGGCGTTTACTGCCAAAATTTCGTCCTGTCTTTTTTCGAGTGCGTCCGCCATTGCGAAAAGTGCCGCGTTTCTAACTTCTGCGCTGATTCCCGCCATTTTTAAAGCGGCTGCCTTTGCAAGTTGTGCCTGTTCGGCTATTACTTCCTTTATTAACATTTTCATCAATCCTTTTTAAAAATTTAAATTTTTGGGAACAGGTTAAAAAATTTTTAATTCCCTAACCACTAATCCCTAACTCCTAGCCCCTATAAAATATAGTTCCAATTTCTTCGCCGCTCAACGCACGGCGCAAATTTCCAATTTCTTTACCACTGATAATCAGCATTGCAATTCCATTTTCGGTTGCAAATTTGGCGGCTTGAATTTTGGTAAACATTCCGCCCGTACCAAGTTTAGTACCTGCGCCGCCTGCCATTTTTTCAATTTCAGAATTTATTTCCGGCACTTCGTGAATCAGTTTAGCCGCGCTGTCAGTTTTGGGGTTGCCGTTATAAAGCCCGTCAATATCAGTCAAAATAATTAAAACTTCCGCCTCAACAATATTTGCAACCATCGCAGACAGGTTATCATTGTCTCCAATTTTAATTTCGTCAACGGCTACGGCGTCATTTTCGTTTATCACGGGGATAACGCCCATTTTTAAAAGTGCAGTCAATGAATTTTTGGAATTTTCGCGAGCGTGTTCGTCAACCGTGCTGTTTTTTGTCAAAAGAATTTGCCCCATTGTCTGCCCGTATTCAGCGAAAAATTTTTCATAAATGTGCATTAAAACACCTTGTCCAATGGCGGCAAGAGCTTGATTTTCGGGAATTGTTTCAGGTTTTTTAGCAAGCCCCATTTTTCCGATACCGGCGGCTATTGCTCCCGAAGTTACAAAAATAATTTCTTTGCCCGCGTTGTGCAAATCTGCAATTTCTCTGATTAAATGTTCAATCCTGTACAAATTCAAATTGCCGCCGCTGTGCGTCAAAGTACTTGTACCGACTTTAACGACGATTCTTTTTGCAGATTTTAATTTGTCTCTTGCCACGCTCATATTTTCATCACATCCTTTTTTTATTTCATTATAAATTCATTTTAGTTATTACGCAAGTTTTAAACAAAAAAATTTCCCGCCGAAAATTTTTCCAGCAGGAAATTACTCAAAAAAATTTTAAAATCAATAGCCGAAAATTTCTTTGGCTTTAAGCATATTTTTTCTAATTTCGACGCCGAACGGGCAACGAGTTTCACAAGCCCCGCATTGAATACATTCGCCCGCGTGGTGTTCAAGTGCCGCGTAATGTTCCCGCACTGTTTCAGGAATTTTTTTCTGCGCGATTGTCAGATTTAAAAATTTGTGAACGTAGGCAATTTCAATTTTCTTTGGACACGGCGCACAATGTGAACAATAGGTACAACTGCCGCGCCAACTGATTTTTGGAAAACTTGCGAACGTTTCAGCAAAATCTTTTTCGGCGTCAGTGGCGTTTTCGTAAGCTAAACTTTGTTTAAATTGTTCAACCGAATGTGCGCCGGAAAGTACGACGGCAACCGCCGGACGTGTCAGCGCGTAATGGATACACTGATTGACAGTTAAAGCAACGCCCGCCGGTGAAAGTTTTGCGTCAAGTAAATCGCCACCGCCAAAACATTTCATTACAGTTATACCAACGCCCAAACGCTGGCAAGTTTCATACAAATTTTTTCTGTCTGCGTCCATATTTACCAAAGTATTTTCGTAATTTGCAGGGTTCCAAAGTTGTTCCACATCTTCAGAAGCAGGAAGTAAATCGTAGCAAGGATTAACGCTGAACATTAAAACTTCAATCGCGCCACTTTCAACGGCTTTTAATGCAACTATTGGATTATGACTGCTTAAGCCAATATGATGAATTTTACCGGCTTTTTTGAGCTCCTGCGCGTACTCTAAAACGCCGCCGTTTGCAATTACGTCCCAATCTTTTAAATCGTCACAGTAATGAATCATTCCAACGTCAATATAATCTGTCTGCAAAAGTTTCAAAGATTCTTCAAAGCCCGCTTTAACTTCAGCAACTTTGCGCGTGCGTTTATATTGCCCGTTTTGCCAAATTGAACAAAGATGAGATTGTGCAATAAATTTTTCGCGGCGTCCGTGCATTGCGTCGCCAATAGCTTTTCTAAGTTCAGGATTGGAGGCGTATAAATCAAAATAGTTGACGCCTTCAGATTCTGCCACGTCAAAAATTTTTTTCGCCATTGCAAAATTTTCTTCGCTCAAGCCTTCGCAACCAATACCAATTTCACTAACTTTTAAGCCGGTGTTGCCAAGTTGTCTGTATTTCATTTTAAACTCTCCCAAAATTTTTTTAATCGTTTTCTCTAATAAAAAATAAATTTTCGCCTTTAAATGCAAAGTACCAATGATATTTTGAAATTGCCTTGAAAAATTCGTAGGAACAACCGCGCTTGTACCTGTCATGCAATTCAATCGCAATTACTGAAACTTTTGGCAGCCATTCATCAACATCAGCCGCGCCGAAAACTTCCTTTTCCGCGCCTTCAATGTCAACTTTCAGAAAATCAATTTTATCAAAGCCGGAGTCCTTCAAAAGTTTTGCAATCGTCACGGTTTTAAAAGATTCAGGGTCGTCTTCAGTTGTTTCAAAAGTCATAAAACCTGCTATGCCGTGTCCTCTGTCTTCGACGCGAATAAAAGTTTCTTTGTCCCAAAGCGCAGATTTCATAATGTGGACGTTATCATAAAAAGTTGTATTGTACTGCAAAAGTTTAAAATTATTCGCCTCCGGCTCCATTGAATAAATTTGCGCGTCTGGATATTGATTTGCAAAGTAAACCGCACTGCAGCCAATATTTCCGCCACAATCCAAAATCAATTTTGGCTGAAAATTTTTTATCGGCAATTTGTATTCTTCATCTTGAAAAATCCATTTGACTATTGGCGCGTCAACTGGACGATAGGCGAACGGGTACTTAGTGCCGGGCAAATTAACTATTTTCAAATTGTGCGCAATGGTACTTGGCGGAAGTTGAGGAGCATCTGAATTTAAACTTTCTGACATATGAATTTCCTTTCTTGTATTTGAAAAAAGGAGCCGGAAAATTTTCCAGCCCCCGTATTTCAAAATTATTTTCCTGCTAAAATTTTGTAACCGTTGATACGTTCTTCAGCGTCTTTTTGAGTTTTCTTGAAAAGTTCCTCTGCCGCGTCTGGGAAATTGCGTTTTAATGAAGAGTAGCGAACTTCGCCCTGTAAAAATTCCTGGAATTTGGAAAAATCAGGGTCTTTAGAATCCAAAGTAAACGGATTTTTGCCACTGCCGACAAGTTGAGGATTATAACGCCAATTCGCCCAATAACCGCACGCAACGGCTAATTTGCCTTCGAGTTGGCTATTGCCCATACCTTTTCTAATACCGTGATTGATACAAGGCGCGTAAGCGATAATTAAAGACGGTCCGTCATACGCTTCAGCTTCGGTAATGGCTTTAAGCAACTGATTCTGATCCGCGCCCATTGAAACCTGCGCGACGTAAACATAGCCGTAACTCATAGCCATTTTGCCCAAGTCTTTTTTCTTCGTCTTTTTGCCGGTTGCCGCAAATTGTGCAATAGCCGCCGCAGGAGTTGCCTTGCTAGCCTGTCCGCCGGTATTTGAATAAACTTCAGTATCAAATACAAAGACGTTGACATTTTCGCCGCTTGCCAAAACGTGATCTAAGCCGCCGTAGCCAATATCATAAGCCCAGCCGTCGCCGCCTAAAATCCATTGTGAACGCTTTACAAAATAATCGCGGTTATCGTAAATTTTATTTAAAAGTGCGTCGTCGCCTTTTTCAGCCGCCAAAATTTCTGTAAGTTTTTCGGCGCGTTCGCGGGTATTTTCGCTAACGTCAATATTTTCCTTCCAATCGGCAAGCGCGGCGCGTAATTCGTGACTGCCTTTGCTTTCTTCAATCGCCTGTGCAACGTCGTTTGAAAGTGCTTTTCTGATAGCTTTAACGCCCAAGAACATTCCTAAGCCGTATTCTGCATTATCTTCAAAAAGTGAATTGCCCCACGCGGGACCGTGACCTTTTGCGTTGGTAGTGTAAGGCATTGCGGGAGCTGACGCGCCCCAAATTGAACTGCAACCTGTAGCATTTGCAATCATCATTCTATCGCCGAAAAGTTGAGTTAAAAGTTTTGCGTATGGAGTTTCGCCGCAACCTGCACAAGCCCCGCTAAATTCAAATAACGGTTTTTCAAATTGACTGCCAATAACGGTAGATTTTTTCATTGCAGTAACTTTTTGAGAAACTTTTGTAACGTCAACGCCGTAATCGAAATATTTTTGACGCGCCTTAGCCTCGTCATTGAAATTAACCATTTCCAACGCCTGTTTTGGACAAACTTGAGCGCAGTTGCCGCAACCTAAGCAGTCTTGCGTTGAAACGGCGATTGTTAAATTGTTGCCTTTAGAAACTTTTGAAGGGATTGACTCCATACCTTCCGGCGCGTTTTTCAATTCGTCGTCAGTCGTCAAAATTGGACGAATTGCGGCGTGCGGACAAACAAAGGAGCATTGGTTACAGCCAATACATTTAGATTTATCCCATTTCGGAACTTTAATAGCCGTGCCGCGTTTTTCGTAAGCAGAACCGCCAACAGGGAAAGTACCGTCTTCAAGCTCAATAAATTTGCTGACGGGCAAAACGTCGCCTTCTTGACGATTGATAACATTTTGAATTTCGCTGATAAATTTCGGCAAGCCTTCAGTTGAAGTATTTTCGCGTTCGCCTTTTGCGTTAATATCCCAGCCGCTGATGTCAACTTTGTGCAGTGCGTCAATACCTCTGTCAATGGCGTTGCAGTTCATTTCGACAATTTGAGGACCTTTATTGCCGTAAGATTTTTCTACTGCGTCTTTGAGATATTTAACCGCGTCATCAATCGGAATGATATTCGCAAGTTTGAAGAAAGCCGCCTGCATAACCATATTGAAACGCCCGCCAAGTCCCAATTCGCCGGCAATTTTAACCGCGTTGACTGTGTAAACTTGAATGTTATTTTCTGAAATATATTTCTTCATATAGGCGGGAAGTTTACGCCCAAGTTTTTCGTCGCTCCAGTCAGTATTAAGTAAGAAAATACCGTCCTTTTTCAAGCCCGCAATTAAATTATAGTGGTGGACGTAAGATTTTTGACTGCAGGAAATAAAATCAGCCTTAGTGATAAGATACGGCGAAATAATAGGCGATTTACCAAAACGCAAATGACTCATCGTAATACCGCCGGATTTTTTGGAGTCGTAAGCAAAATAAGCCTGTGCATAAAGGTCTGTGTTGTCACCAATAATTTTAATTGCAGATTTATTCGCTCCAACTGTACCATCTGAACCGAGACCCCAGAATTTACAAGCGGTTGTACCTTCCGGCGTTAAATCTATGTCAGTATGTTCATTCGCCAAAGATTTATTTGAAACGTCGTCAACAATTCCAATGGTAAAGCCGTTCATAGGATTATCTTTTTTGAGTTCATTAAAGACAGTAAGAATTTGATCGGGCGTTGTATCCTTGCCGCCCAAGCCGTAACGTCCGCCAACAATCACGGGCGAAATATCAGCGTCATAAAAAGCGGCGCGAACGTCCAAGTAAAGCGGCTCACCTGTTGCGCCGGATTCTTTCGTTCTGTCAAGTACAGCAATTTTCTTAACAGTTTTTGGAATTGCGCTAAGGAAATGTTTAACACTGAACGGGCGGTACAAATGAACGTTAATCATACCGACTTTTTCGCCGTTTTTGTTGAGATATTCAACCGCCTCTTGCATAGTTTGGCAAACTGAACCAATCGCAATAATAACTCTGTCAGCGTCAGCCGCGCCGTAATAATCGAAAATGTGATGTTCCCTGCCGGTAATTTTGGAAATTTCCGCCATTGCCTCTTCAACAATTTCAGGAAGTTTTTCGTAACTGTTATTGACAGTTTCACGAATTTGGAAATAAACGTCTGAATTTGTCGCCGTGCCTCTGATAACGGGATGATCGGGATTTAAAGCATTGCGGCGGAAATTGTTAATTGCATCGTAGTCAACAATTTTTGCAAGGTCGTTGTAGTCAATCATTTCGATTTTCTGAATTTCATGGGAAGTTCTAAAACCGTCAAAGAAATTTATGAAAGGAAGTTTGCCTTTAATCGCCGCCAAATGTGCAACTGCGGACAAGTCCATAACTTCTTGAACGCTAGCCTCTGCCAACATTGCACAACCTGTTTGACGCGCCGCCATAACGTCTTGATGATCGCCAAAAATATTTAAAGTTGACGCCGCCAACGCACGCGCTGAAACGTGGAAAACGCCGGGTAAACATTCGCCCGCAATTTTATATAAATTTGGAATCATAAGCAAAAAGCCTTGAGACGCTGTGTAAGTTGTGGTAAGTGCGCCCGCTTGCAGTGAGCCATGAACTGCGCCCGCCGCGCCGCCTTCAGATTGTAATTCAATCAAGCGAACTTTTTGCCCAAAAATATTTTTTGCGCCTTTCGCCGCCATTTCGTCAACATTTTCAGCCATTGGCGAGGATGGAGTAATTGGATAAATCGCGGCAACCTCTGTAAAAGCGTAGGAAATATAAGCCGCCGCCGCGTTGCCGTCCATCGTCTTCATTTTTTTAGCCATAAGCTTTCAAAATTCTCCTCTCAAATTAAAAATACCGCGTCGATTATAACACGCGGCTTTTAAAAAGTAAAACAAATATATCCCAGTAAAAATTTTAAAATGCACCTGTTTTAATGTGCGGTACGTAAGGAGCTTCCAATTTTTTAATCGTTTCGTCGTCCAGTTTAATATCAATCGCAGAAACTGCCTCTTCAATGTGTTTTACTGAAGTTGTGCCGACGATTGGCGCGGTAATATAATCTTTGCTAAGCATCCACGCCAACGAAGTTTGTGCCATTGAGTAGCCAATTTCTTTTGAAACTTTTTCGAGATTGTCAACAACAACTTTATCAACGTCATTTGTAGAATCCCAGACCATCGGGCTAACTTCGTCAATAGAATTTCTAGCCGTTTTAGTACCCCACGGGTGTGCCGTGCGTCCTCCGGCAAGCGGCGACCAAGGAACTACAGCCATTTTTCTATCTTTGCAAAGCGGCATAATTTCTCTTTCTTCTTCGCGGTAAATTAAATTGTACTGCGGTTGAAGTGAGACAAATTTTGTCCAGCCGTGATTTTCGGCGATATTTTGCATACGTTCCAACTGCCATGCAAAAATTGTTGACGCGCCAATATAACGCGCCTTTCCTGCTTTTACAACGTCATGAAGTGCCTCCATAATTTCTTCCATTGGCGTTTCAGGGTCGAGGCGGTGAATTTGGTACAAGTCCACATAATCCATTTGCAAGCGTTTCAAACTGTGATCAATTTCCGCCATAATATTTTTGCGGGAGCAACCTTTACCGTTGGGGCGTCCGATTCTCATTTCAAAATTAACTTTCGTTGCGACAACAATTTCATCGCGGTCAAGTCCAAAGTCTTTAATGTAGCGTCCGGTAATTTCTTCGCTACTTCCCATTTGATAAACGTTTGCCGTATCAAAATAGTTAATTCCGAGTTCGACGGCTTTTTTAAACATTTCTTTGCCTTCATCAAAATTTTTTGCCCAAGGAAAAACGCCGTTTTCTTTGCCGGGCTTGCCGAAACTCATCATTCCCAAACAAATTCTTGAAACGTCCATTCCAGTGTTTCCAAATTTTACATACTGCATTTAAATCGCTCCTTTAAAATTTATCGTGAGCCGTTTTCTCTACGCACAAAGTTTGTAAACTTCGGCGTTTCAAATTTCGGCAATTTTACGCCTGATTTTTCGGCGGCGTCTTTGCATTTCAAAAAGTAAGCCATATTCCGCGCCAATACGCGCATATTATATAAGCCCTCTTCGTCTTGTTCGACTTCCGCCGCGTCCATACCGAAAACGTTATTCCAATATCTTGTAGAAATTACGGGCATTTCTTGAACAGTGAAATATTTTAAAAGTTGTTCAAAAACGCCGGTAGAACCTGCGCGACGCGCCGCAACAACCGCTGCCGCCGGTTTAAGGTAAAACGCTTTATTTGCGTTGCCTTGAAATTCCGAAAAGAAAAGCCTGTCCATAAATCCAACCAAATTGCCGCTCATACCGCCGTAATGTGTCGGTGAGCCGAAAACAAAACCATCTGCCGTATAAGCTTTTTGTCGAAATTCATTTACAACATCATTCAAAGCGCATTTGCCCGTTTCAATGCACTTGAAACACGCCATACAACCGCTAACTTTTGCGCCAATCCAAAAAATTTCTGTGTCAATATTTTCAGCGTCAAAAGTTTTTGCAACTTCCTCAAGGGCGCGATTAGTACAGCCGTTTTTGTGCGGGCTGCCGTTTACAAGTAAAACTTTCATTTTAAACTCTCCAAAATTTTAATCTATCATTTTTACAACTCGCGCAGGGTTGCCAACTGCAACCGCGTTATCAGGAATATCTTTTGTAACGATTGAGCCTGTGCCGATAATTGCATTTTCGCCAATAGTCACGCCGGGCAAAATATTTACTCTTGCGCCTATCCACGCATTTTTCTTTATCAAAATTTCTTTAGTCATAATTACGCGAATATTTTTCGGCTCATGATTCACGCTAAAAATTCCAACTTCAGGACCGAACATAACGCCGTCTTCAACCGTGATTGTTCCAACTGACATCATTACCAAGCCGTGATTAGCGAAAACATTTTTACCGAGAAAAACGCGGCAAGCACAATCAATTTGAAATGGCGGCGTCAAAAAGGTATTTTCCGGCAAGTTGCCGTTAAAAAGTTCCTTTTCAAGTTGCAAAATTTTTTCTTTTTCAAGCGGGTCTGTCGAATTTATCAAATGACATAAATGACGGCATCTGTCAATTTCGCCGTGTACTTCGCGCTGATAATCTTCGTCTAAAATGTGATAATGTTTGCCTTCGCGCAGATTTTCAAATACATTCAATAACAACACTTCCTTTGTATTTTGGATAACTTGAACAGAATTTTTATCTTCAATATTTTTATAAGTTTCGCAATTAATAATTTTGCGCATATTTCTTTCACTTACTCCAAATTTTTCTGCCAATGGTTTTATTCCGTATTTATCGTCTTTGGGAATGAAAACCGAACGACACCATAACACTTCCGCGTTTGAAAGTTTCGCTGATTTTCTTTCTTCGCCATATTTTATCAAGCCAATCTGATAAGCACGACGTTTATTTTCAAAACCAGTTACCCATTCAAGATTTTTATAATAGTTATCAAGTTTATTTCCATAAATGTGATCAACTTCCGGTAAATTCAACGGATTGGGAACAAAAGCCTCAGCTACTAACCAATGAATTAAAATTTGCTTGCCTTTTCCATTTTTGTACAAAGTTACTTGAAGATAGCCACCTGCAGTAATATATGGTGCAACAATATGAGGAGTTTTATATTTAAAACTTTTTACACGTCCATAATTTGATACAGCATAGCTTCCATTGTAGCCTTTAATGTTGCACCAAAATTCGCCTTCTAAATTCTCAAGTCCAAATGGATAACAAAGCATCAATGCGACAAAAGTAATTTTGTAATTTTCGTAACGTTCTTTTTCGCTCTCCGTCATTATAATCGTCTCCTCTGTGTTTGACAGTACACTCAGAAACGCTTATAATAAAAGCCTAAATTGGCTTGGTCGTTTCCGAGTGATTCTTTAATTTTGACGATTAAATTTTATCACAGAGGAGCGAACAGGTCAATTTTCAATTTATAAAGAATTATTTTTTGTTAAATTTACTGTGTAAACAGATTGACCTTCCGGCGATAAAAAATTTTCCTGTGAAAAAGTTCCTGCGTGTTTAATAGTTTTTCCGCCAACTGCAAAACTGCCCTGCTCCGCAATTACAATAGGTTTATTTGTAGTTTTCGCCGCGTCCGCACTGAACGGCGCAATTAAACCGGCTGATAAAATCGCCGCCGCTAATGCTTTCTTAAAAAAATTCTTCTTCATTTTCTTCCCTCCATCGAATTTTTTTCTGTAATTTAATTTTAATTGCAGTTGAAATAAAAGTCTAATAGCATTATATTATTTTCAATAAAAAATTTTAATTGCGGAGGCAATGATTATGGATTTGAAAAAAATTGACTACATTTTGGAATTGGCGAAGACGTGCAATTTTAATCGTGCGGCGGAAAATCTTTTTATTTCTCAACCGGCTTTAACTTATCAGATAAAAATTTTGGAAGACGAAGTTGGCTTTCAAATTTTTTATCGCTCCGGCAAAGGCGCAACGTTGACGCCTGCAGGCGAACAATTTTGCAAGTCATTAAAAAATATTCGTGACGAATTAAAATTTGCGATTGAGCAAGGGCAAAATTTCAGCCGCCGTTATCAAAAAAATATTTCTATTGGCTTGCCGATGCGTTCGGCGATTTATTTTTTGCCTCAAGCCATAGAAAAATTTGAACGCGCCAACGCAGGTATTTCAATCACGCCGGAATTTATCCCGTTGCACAGTTGCGAAAAATTTTTGCGCGGCGAACAGGATATACTTTTTGCCCGTGAGCAAGATATGAAATGTACGCCAAATGTAAAAATTCATCGCCTTTTCTACAGCAAAATTTATCTGATAACTGAAAAAAATGATCCGCTTGCACAAAAAGAAAAAGTTACTGCTGACGATTTACAAGGGCGCGTTTTAATGGTAGGCGGCGGTTCTCAACCTGAACTTCGCGCAGTGCAAAATCGTATCATTCAAAATTTTAAAATCGAACATTTCAACAGCAATGATAGAGAAACTACGCTTACAAACGTTGCCGCGCACAAAGGAATTTGCCTTGCGCCTGGCTATTTGAACGACCACAATAATGAATTTGCGTGGACGCCGTTTGACTGCGAAGAAAAAATTTCCTGCGTCCTTTGCACTCATTCAGATAATAAAAATACTGCCGTTTTTGAATTTATCAAGATTTTGCAGGATTTTTACACTCAAAATATAAATCTTCCCGTATAAAAAAATAAGGCGGCTTTTTCAGCCGCGTTTTAATTTTACAAATTATTTTCGTTCAAAATTGAAGTGATTGATTCCCAATCCAATTTTTCAACCGCAGATTTAATTTTTTTGTAGCGTTCAAATTCATTTTCAGGCAGTTGATAATCTTCCAGAGACTCTAAAATAAATTCCAGTGAATCAATATCAAAATTCGCCGCTGCGTCTTTCATTGCCTCAATCGCCTCTGCCAAAGAATCTTCATCAATCAGCGGCTTATTTGAATTAGTTTCTTCAGTTTCAATCAGCGGCGAAAGTTTTTCAAAATAACTGCGATAAAGTTTCAAAAGTGCCGCCGTGTCGTTTTGAATTTCTTCAATTCGATTAGCATTGCCCGCGTCTTCCAAACGCCGCGCCCTGTCAGAAAGTTCATTCGCCCCAATAACGCGGGCGGAACTTTTCAGCGCGTGTACCTTCGTCGTGTAATTTTTCCAATCGCCCTCGTTGAAATAGTTTTCAATTTCTGCAGAGGCGTCTAAAATCGAATTTGCGAAGACTTTCAGCGCGTCCATATATGAATCCATACCGCCGCAGTGTTCGACGCCTTCACGGGCGTTTAAATCGTCAATACGCGCCAAAAAATCAGGCAGTTGTATTTCTTCTTCAACTTCAGAATTTTCATCGGCAGCTGAAATTTTTTCCGGCGGCAAATAATCAATCAGCAATTTTTCAAGTTGCTTGCTGTCAATCGGCTTTGTAAGATAATCTTGAAAACCTGCCTCAATATACTGCTCACGTGCGCCGCTTATTGCGTTTGCAGTCAAAGAAATTACCGGCGTTGTTGCATTGAGATTGACGGGCAATTTTTTCATTTCCTGCAAAGTTTCAATCCCGTCAAGTCCCGGCATTTTGTGATCCAAAAATATAACGTCGTACTTTATTTTATTCGCCAAATTTAAACATTCGTAGCCGTCGGCGGCAGTGTCAATTTGAATTTTAGTTTGTTTCAAAAGTCCCTTTACAACTGTTAAATTCATCGGAGTATCATCGACGACCAAAATTTTTGCATTGGGTGCGGTAAAAGTTTTTTGATACTTTTGACGCTGTGAAAGTGAGTTTCGATAATTTTCTTGAAAATTGCCAATGGGATTATCGCTGATAACTTTTTGCACAATTTGAAAACTGAAATTTGAGCCTGCGCCGTAAACGCTTTCAACTTCCAATTTGCTGTCCATCAACGTCAAAAGTTGTTTAGTAATATTCATACCCAAGCCCGTACCTTCGATACTGCGGTTGCGCTTTTCTTCGATACGTTCAAACGCGCTGAAAAGTTTTTGCATATCTTCCGGCTTAATTCCAATTCCCGTATCCTTGACGCTGATTTTTAAAGAAATTTCATCAGCAGAAATATTTTCAAATTCAACTTTCAAAGTTACGCTGCCTTTTTCGGTGTACTTCACGGCGTTGGTTAAAATGTTCGTGATAACCTGTTTAATTCGTATTTCGTCGCCGTACAAGACACTTGGCAAATTTTTATCAGCCTCAACGATAAATTTTAAACCCTTCTTTTCTGCGCGAGTTTCAATCATATTCGCCAAATCGTTTAACACGGAGCTTAATTGATATTCGACAGGGATAATTTCCATTTTGCCCGCCTCAATCTTTGAAAAGTCCAGAATATCATTGACGAGACCGAGCAAAGTCCGCGCCGCGTTTTGAAGATTTTCCGAGTACTCCAAAATTGCAGGATCGTTTGACTCACGAATAACCATTTCATTCATTCCCATTATCGCATTAATTGGAGTGCGAATTTCATGGGACATATTCGACAAAAACGCGCTTTTAGCTTGATTGGCTGAATCTGCCAATAATTTTTCCTGTTCAAAAAATTTTGCCTGCCGCGTTCGCATAACGTACCGTGCGCCAAAAATTAAACATAACAAAACGAAAAATAACGCTACAAACATTACGTGATAAATATAATCTATACCGACGGCAACTTTGTCCCATGACGCATAGCCGGAAAGATAAAAATTATATTCCCTTGAAATCCACGCAAGATAAAGAAAATATCTTCTTCCTTCGTATTCGCCATAAACCGACCACGAATCTAAATTTTCATTTGATTGAGCTTTATCGCCAAGTGCTATCCAATTCGGTTCCATTTCCGGTTCAGTGTTTATGAGTTCGTCGCCATCGGCAATAACCATCCAATCATAATAAGAATTTAGCAAAATTACCGTTCCTGAACCGTTATAACTTACCGCGTTAAAAGTTTTTCTTACAGTTTCGGTGGGAATTGAATTGTACAGCAAATAATTTTGCCCGTTGATTTTTACCGGCACTGCAAATATCAAACCGACGCTTTCATGGTAAGTTACAAATTTTTCACCGTCGAAAACTTTTGCAAATCGTTCAAAAACATTTCTTGACAAAGTAGAATTATTTCTGGAAAAATCTTCAGGGGGATTTTCCGGCAGGGACTCGCCAAAAATTGCCTCATTGTTTTCTGTTAAAATTCCAATCTTTTCGCCTTCAGTTTCAAATAAAAACAGTTCGTCCAAATTTTCCAGTGAAATTGTTCCTATTTCCAAATTATGTGCCATAGCTTTTAATTTTTGAAATTTTTCTTCAAACTGGTTATTTAAACCTACGGCAATACTTCGGCTTGTCAGTGCTACAGATTCTTCAAGCGATTCTTTTAAAAGCGCGTCAATTTTGCTATAGGAATAATACGCAATTACGCTGAAAATGCTCATCAAAATTAAAAATTCTATCGCCGCTTGAAAGGCGGATTTTTTTATTACTTTGGATTTTTCCATTGGCATTTCTCCTTAACCAAAAAAGCGGAAGTTTTTTATAACTCCCGCTTCAATTCGTCCGTAAATTTTACCGGCAGAAATTTTTTAGTCAATCGAAATTAATTCATACTGCGAATTACCCAAGCCGATATTTCTCATGGCTGTAAGTTGATGCAAGCCGTGTCTTGACTCAATACGCTCGCGCAGGTCTTTACTGTCATTCGCACTGTAAACAAAGTCGCAACAAGCCTGATCAATCGCCAAAATATCTGTACTTGCACACATTCCAATATCTTTCATTGTAGGTTCAGCCGCGTGAGTACCCGCGCAGTCACAATCTACACTCATTCGGCGCATTACATTTAAAAATACAATGTGCTTGCCGAAATGATCACAGGTTGCCTTGCCGCTGTCCGCCATAAGCTCCATAAATTCATCTTGCAAAGGCATATTGTGCGCCCAATCTTCGCCCTGCGGCGGCATATTTGTACCTTTCGTGTAACCGTGAACTTGACGCTTGCCCATTTGCCCGCTTGCCATTCCAATGGCGATATTTTTTAAACTGCCGCCAAAGCCGCCCATTGAGTGACCTTTGAAGTGCGTCAAAACAATTACAGAATCATAATTTTTTAAATTTTTGCCGAGAATGATACTTTGTAAATGTTTGCCGCCGATAATTGGAAATTCTGCGCCGCCGTCTTCGTCCATAATGTCAACAGGGCAAAAAGTCCAGCCATTAACGCGCAAAGTTTCTTTGTGTCCGGCTGTAGTGTAACGGTCTCCGAGATACATTGTATTTGTCTCAATGATATTTGAATTTGGCACGTGCGCTTGAAAAGCTTTTACCATATCACGCGGCAAAATGTTTGGGCCATTTTTTTCGCCGGTATGAAGTTTAATTCCGACTTTGCCGAAAATGTTGTCATTAACCATTTTGTAAAGTTTAATCAAATTTGCGGCGTCGATTTTACGAGTGAAATAAACTTTTGCCGCCGAGCCGCTGTAATTCGTGCTTGTAACGTTTTTACTCCCGATAACTGGAGCTTGCGAAATGTTAATTTTTGCCGCCGCCTCTGCCTTTTGGCTGATAGTACCGACCGCCGCAGTTACTGCCGCCGCTCCTGCCATTTTTAATAAATCTCTTCTTGAAACTTCCATTTTTTAAACCTCCAAAAATTTATATTTGATTTTCCCAAAAACTTATGGCGTTGTCAATCCAACCTTCAGCAACTGTATTTTCGCCAAGTCCGAAACCGTGCGGTAAACCTTCAAAAATTTCTATTTCGGCGTTTGTACCGTTCGCACGAATTTTTTCAATTCGCCGTTGCATAGTGCGCCAATTTGCAATTCCGTCACTTGTACCAACGCAGTTATAAGTTGGCGGCTCATTGCCGTAAACTTCAGAAAGTCCCGTGTACTGCATAATTACAGCGGCAGGACGTGGAAAAATTTTTTCGCCGAAATTTTCAGTACCGTAACTGCCGAGCCAAGCCGCCATTCTTGCGCCTGCACTGCCGCCCCATAACGAATAATTTTTTGTGTCAACTTGTAATTCTTCCGCGTGTTCGTGAATAAAAGCTATTGCCCGCGCCAAGTCTTCACAAGCAGTTTGAGCATTTGGGCGGTAAATTAAAGCAAAGGCGTTGTAACCGCGTTTTGAGAGTTCCAGCGCGTGCGGGAAACTGTCATGCATTGCGCCGACGTAGTAAAAGCCGCCGCCCGCGTTGCAAATTGCAAACTTTTCATTTGGCTTGCCTCTGAAGAAAAATAATCCGGTATTTCTTTTGCGCGGATCAGATTTTTTTTCGGCGTCAGTGTAAATATCGTAGAAAAATTTTTCGCCCGCGTCCGCTTTTTCCTTCATGTAATTTACAATTTCGACAGTTTTTTGAGGATTAACATTGCTGTACCAAAGTAAAACGTTGTCCAAATTTTTCAAAGGTGCGTTTTTGTCAATGTCGATATTCGCAGGGAAAATCAAGCGTCCGTAACTGCCAAAATTTTTATAATTTATCACGTCAGCAACTTTTGTATCCTGCGAAAAATTTTTCATTGTTTCGACGCTCCCCAATTCTGCATATTGACAGCCGCTAAAAATTATCGCCGCCAATATTAAAATTAAAATTTTCATCATTCATAATCCGGCGCAAGCAGTTTCATGAGTTTTTCGTCGTGATGGTAACGCATTGCAGATTGATTGTCTAAAATCATTGTTGCGCCGCCTTTCCGCGTGTATGGTTGCCATTTCGGTAAACCTTTTGCATTTGGGTTGCCCATCCTTGCAAAGTTTATCCACGCTTGCGAAATTGTATCTGCAAGTTTGTAAGCCTCTTTGGTTGCGCCCGTTGCCTCCGCTGAAAGTTCAATATTGTTAAATACAAATGGAATTTCCGCGCAGTGATACGCCATTGCAAAGCCGCCCATAACGGGAGTTTCCCATGCAAAAACGTAATTGTAAACCGGCGCGGCTTGATCTGATTTTATTCGCGCAGTTTTTAAAGCGCGTGTCCTCATCCAAACATCAGGATAAAGTGCATTTGCCAAAGGTTTATCAGGGTACGCCTCTTTAAAAGCCGCTTTTATTGCTTCAGCATTTGCGCCGTATTTTTCGCGCAGGTTTTCTTCAATCTGTGCATTACTCCAATTATTTTTGTTGTCATTCTGCGAATTTGCCATTTGCGACATTAATTCCATTGTCGTCCATTCATTCGCAATCGTTCCTATCAAAAGCGGAATGTTATTTGCATTTTCAGAAAAACCATCAACAACGGGATTTTGTACAACGTTCACGCCGTCGATTATTGGCGACCAGCCGTTATTGCCTTGATAAACTTTGTCCGCGCCAAATTCTTTGCTTGCCTGTAAAAATGCTTTATTCGCCGCCGCTGAAAGTTCAGCATATGGAATACTTTCAAGTTTTGCAATTTCAGCCGCTGACAAATTTAAATTCTGCAAAGTCAATTCTGCAACCCTGCGCGAAGTGTCTTGAGTTTGCAAACTCATTCCAATTAACTCAACCGCGCCACTTTGATTTATTGCCTTGTGAAATAAACCTTTCGCCGCGGGCATTGCAGTTAAAGATAAAATTTTTGCGCCGCCGCCGGATTGTCCAAAAAGTGTTACATTATTTTTATCGCCGCCGAAATTTGAAATGTTATCGTGAATCCATTGCAACGCCGCCACTATATCTAAAATCCCGTTATTTGCTGAATATTTTTCGCCGTAAGCCGATAAATCCAAAAAGCCGAGTGAATTCAATCTGTGATTTATCGAAACAACTACAACATCGCCTTTACGTGATAAATTTTCGCCGTCGTAAACGTCTTCAACCTGTGCAGAACCCATAAAAAAGCCGCCGCCGTGCAACCACACCATTACAGGGCGTTTCTTGCCGTCGTTAATATTTGGCGTCCAAATGTTCAAATTTTGGCAGTCTTCACTTTGCGGGTAATTTATTGGTCTCCAGTGCGGCAAATACCAATGTGGCGGGAAAATATCATTTTTTTCATCTGTTAATTGGGGCGCAACCTTGCCGTAAGTCATAGCCGTTTTAATTCCGCTCCAAGAATCGACGGGACGCGGCGGCATAAATCTTTCAGCCTGTGCATATTGAACGCCTTTGTAATTGTAAATTCCTCTGTGAATGTAACCTTGCAATTTGCCCGCCCGCGTTTGAACAACTGCAACATTTGGCGCGGCTACCATTTCGCCTTGATACGCCGCCTAAACTTGAGGCAAATAATTTTTATCTGCAGGACTGCCAGCAAATAAAAATCCTGCCGCCGATAAACATACTGCAACTTTCAAAAATTTTTTCATTTCGTCAGCCCCTTAGACTTCAGCCAATTTTCCATTGTGTTTGCAACTTCCAAATTATTTAAATCCGCCATTAAAAAATGAGTGTTGCCAAAAATTCCAATGTCAGGCAAGTAAACTATTTCAACGTCGCCGCCGTATTTTTTCATAACCGCCGCCCAATTTTTTGCAAGATTTAAGCGCGTCCGCCAGTTGTCAAAGCCCCAATTTTCAACAGGTTTATCGCCGGTGGGAATGTTATCGCCAAAATAAACTACGATTGGAATTTTGGTAAGTTTCATAAAATCAGCCATTGAAACTTTTGTACCGGCGGCAGGAAACGGGCTTGTAGTTTCTTCGACTTTCGGTAATTCATTTTCAGGAAATGGAAAAGTGCCGGGCTCCAGCGCAATTACGGCTTTAACTTTGTCAGATTTAATTGCAGTTGACCAGCCGGGACCGCCGCCCGCCGAATGTGTAACTAAAATTCCGTCGCCCGCTTTTTCCATAACCGCAACCATTGCATCAGTTATAATTTCGTTGGAAGGATACGCCGCAGTATCAGGCGTCATTTGATGAAAAAATTGTTTCAAAGATTCTTCGTCGCTCGGAAAATTTACGCCGTCATAAATTTCAGGATAAACGCCCATTCTAAAATTGTAATACCAAAGTTGATCGTCTGGAGTAGCTGAAATATTTCCTGCAACGGTTGCACGCCCTGCGCGACCTCTGCGCGGTTGGTCAACTATGAAAGTTTTAAAACCTTTGCTTAGAAAAATATTTTGAAAACCGTCCCGCCCGTCCGGCGTAGTTTCCCAACTTTTGCCGCTTTGTCCGTAGCCGTGCAAAAATATCAGCGAAAGTTTTTTAGCTTTTTTGGGAATTTGATAAAAGCAATAGGCGTGGTCGCCGTGCAAAGTGTTGCCGCTTAAATCTTTGTAATTGTTAAAACCGTTGTAAACACCGTCAGCAGTAATAACTTTGCCGCCCGCCATAAAACTGCCTTGATTTACGATTGTAACGGGCTTCATTGCAAAAGCTGTACCGCAAATTAAACTTGCCGCCGTCAATGTTGCCAAAAATTTTTTCATTTAAATTTGCTCCTTCGTAAAATTTTTTGACAACATTATAAACATCGGCAGTAACTGCCGTGCAAGAAAAATTTATTTGAGTTTTTGAAATTCTGAATCGTCAACGGGCTCAAGCCATTCAGTGGTTACGCCTTTCACTTGTTGCATTAAGGCGATATGTTGAAAACTGGAATTTGGAGCCGCGCCGTGCCAATGTTTAACGCCTGCCGGAATTGTTGCAGTTTGTCCCGGTAAAAGTTCCTGCGGGTCTTCGCCCCAAATTTGATAGTAACCGCGCCCGGACGCCGCAACTAAAATTTGGCAACTTTTATGATGAATGTGCCAAAAAGTATGTGCGCCGTGTGCAAATGTCACGTTGAAGACGGGCAAATTTTTATCCTGCGAAAGATTCGATAAATAACTTTGCCCCGTGAAATATTTTGCGTAAGTGTCGTTAGTTTCGCCTATTGGTTGAACCGCGCCGCCAATTCTTGCAAGCTCCTTTAAAATGGATTCTGATTCAGCTTGCGAAGGTTGCGCCGCAAAACTCGTATTTGTAAAAAAAATTGACGCGCCTAAAATTGACGCCGTTAAAATTTTAAAAATTTTCATTTTAATACCTCCAAAAAAATTGCTCCTACAAATATTTTGTAAGAGCTGTATTTTAAAATTCGCTACGTTAAATACTTTTTATAAATTCTTCGCCTTAATCAATTTCAATTACTTCATATTGAGGATTACCAAGTTTCGCTTCAGCCATTGCAGAAAGTTGGCGAAGTCCTGCGCGAGTTTCGATTCTTTCTTTCATATCGTGGCTGTCGTGCGCCGCGTAAATCATATCCGCGCAAAATTGATCTACTGCCAAAATATCTGTTGAAACCGCAATACCAATATCAGCCATTGTAGGTTCAGCTGCAGTTACGCCCGCGCAATCACAGTCAACTGAAATTCTGCGCATAACATTCAAAAATACAATGTGCTTGCCGAAATGGTTGCAAGTTGCATTAGCAGAATCGCACATAAGCTCCATAAAATATTCTTTCATAGGCCATTCAAGATAATTAGCGGGAACATTATTTGGATCTACGCCGTGAACTTGAGCTTTGCCGAGATGACCGCTTGCGTTGCCAATTCCAATATTTTTCATTGAGCCGCCAAAACCGCCCATTGCGTGTCCTTTGAAGTGCGTTAAAACAATCAGTGAATCATAATTTGCCAAATGTGCGCCCATTGCAACTTCCTTCAGATGAAAACCGTTGCGAACGGGGAAATTAACTGTTTTTTCGTCTTCGTCCATAATGTCAACGTCGCAGAAATTCCAGCCATTAACTTTAATTGCCTCGCGGTGTCCTTCAGTAGTGAATCTGTCGCCGTGATAAAGCGTATTACATTCTACGATATTTGAATTTGGAATTTGCGCTTGAAAAGCCTTTACCATATCACGCGGCAAAATGTTTGGTCCGTTTTTTTCGCCGGTATGAAGTTTAATCGCAACTTTGCCAAAAATATTTTCGTTAATCATTTTGTAAAGTTTGATTAAATGTTCAGCGTCAATTTTACGAGTGAAATAAACTTTAGCCGCCGAGCCGCTGTAATTTGTCCCTGTAACATTTTTACTTCCGATAACCGGAGCTTGAATAATTTCAGCCATTTTAAATTGCCTCCTCAAAACTCTTGAAAAATTTTTTAATCAAATTTACAATTATTATAAATTACGGAAGTTTACTGCCGTCAAGCTAAAAATTTTTTTGGAGGAATTGAAATGTACGGAATGAAGGAAGTTTGCAAAAAAGTTGGGATGAATTACTCGACTTTAAAATTTTATTGCAGTGAAGGACTTATTCCGAACGTCAAGCGCGATAAAAATAACCGGCGCATTTTTGACGATAAAGACATTGAATGGATAAAAAATCTTTCTTGCCTAAAAAATTGCAATTTGAGTATCGAAGAAATGAAAATTTATCTTGAAATGTGCTTGAAGGGCAAGAGTACAATTCCTGAACGAAAAATTATGCTTGCCAAAAAACAAAATGAGCTGAAAGAAAAAATCGCCACGCTTGAAGATGCTGTGGCTTTCATTGACTGGAAACAAAATTTTTATGACGATATTTTGAGCGGCAAAATCGAATATTAAATTTTAAAGCAGGAAATTTTCATTGGCAAGCGAAATAAACTATGCTTTTAAAGTAATATTTTCGGCTTGTGAGGAATTAAATTTTATGGAAAGAATGGGAATATTGGGACCGCGCGGAACACATTCAGAGGCGGCGGCTGTCAAACTCAACGAAACTTTGATTAAAAAATTTGAGCTTGTGATTTTCAAAGAAATTTTTGAGGCGTTAAACGCAGTCGAAGAAAATAAAGTTGACGCGGCATTTGTACCGGTTGAAAATTCTTTGGAAGGTTCAATTAACATTACGCTGGACACTTTGGCACACAGCGATTTTATTGTTACGCGGGAATTGATTTACCCCGTGCATAATTTTTTAATGGCGCGGGAAGGCGTCAAACTTTCCAACGTCAAAAAAATTTTCTCACATTCTCAACCAATTTCTCAATGCAGAAATTATCTTCGTAAAAATTTTCCAAATGCCGAAATTATTTCCACGCCAAGCACTGCGCGAGCGGCTGAAATGGTTGCAAATTCTGAAATTGCTGAAGGTTACGCGGCAATTTGTACTGAACGCGGAGGAAATTTAAACGGCTTGAAAACTTTGGCTAAAGAAATTCAAGATAATACCGCCAATCGTACAAGGTTTTTGGAAGTGCGCCGCCGTCCCAAAAATTTCAACGTCTGCCAAATGCACGGCGATAAAAATTTAATCATCTGCCAAATTGACGGTTCAAAGCCCGGCGCGTTGTATGAAGTTTTGGGCGAATTTGCGCGGCGAAATGTCAATATGACCAGAATTGAATCACGTCCTGCGCGTACAGAATTAGGCGCGTACATTTTCTTTTTTGATTTGGAAGTTGATAATTTTCGGCGGTTGCTTTTTGAATCTGTGGAGGCTGTCCGCCGCAAAAGTATTTGGCTTAAAAATTTGGGAATTTTTCCCGTAATTCGTGTTTAAATTTTAAATTTGGAAGTTAATAACTTTCGGCGTTTAATCATTGCCGCAAAAGTTTTTTACTTAAATTTTCCGTAATTCGTGTTTAATCTTGAGAGGAGAAAAATTTATATGGTAATTATAATGCGCCCTGAAGCGACGCTTGAAAACATTGTTGAAGTTACGCGGGTAATTGAATCTGCAGGACTTCAAGCAAAAATTATGGAGGGCGCACAACAAAAAATCGTTGGCGTTATCGGCGACAAAACTAAATTGGTTTCAGTGGCGATTGACGCATTGCCCGGCGTTGAAAGCAGCGTTTCAATTTCTAAAAGTTACAAACTTGCAAGCCGTGAATTTCATCCGCAAAATACAATTATTGACGTTGGCGGCGTTAAAATTGGCGGTGATGAACCTGCGATAATGGCGGGACCATGTGCAGTTGAATCACGCGAACAACTTTTTGCGGCGGCTGACATTGTAAAGAAAGGCGGAGCGCAATTTTTACGCGGTGGCGCGTACAAGCCGCGTACTTCGCCATATTCTTTTCAAGGTTTGGAAGTTGAAGGCTTAAAATATTTAGCGGAGGCGCGGGAACGTACCGGCTTAAAAATTATCACTGAAGTTACAACCGTTGAAGGAATTGCGCCCGTTGCCGAGTATTCTGACATTTTACAAATTGGCGCAAGAAATATGCAAAACTTTGGACTTTTGAAAGAAGTTGGAAAGTGCGGAAAACCTGTAATGTTAAAGCGCGGACTTGCCGCAACGATTGACGAATGGTTAAACGCCGCTGAATACATTATGAACGCGGGAACGCCCGATGTTATTTTGTGCGAACGCGGAATTAGAACTTACGAGACTTACACGAGAAATACTTTGGATTTAAGCGCGGTTGCCGCCGTCAAACATTTATCACATTTGCCAATAATCGTTGATCCTTCGCACGGGACGGGCAAATGGCGAATGATTAAACCAATGGCTTTTGCGGCAATAGCGGCGGGCGCGGACGGCTTAATGATGGAAGTTCATCCCAACCCTGCGAAGGCACTTTCTGACGGCTCACAATCTTTGACGCAGGAACATTATTTAGATTTAATGAACGGCGTTAAGAAAATTGCAAAATTTATGAAGGACGAAAATTTAAATCCTATAGTCATTGACTAAAATTTAATTGACATAAAAAGAAACGGGAGCGGAAAATTTCTGCTCCCAATTTTTTTATTGAACGGTTATAGAATCTTTCATTTTTTGAAAAGTTTTTTCGCCAATTCCGCGCACTTTTTTAATTTCATCAATCGAATTAAAAAGCCCGTTACTTTGGCGATATTCAATAATCCTGCTTGCAATAACGGGACCGACGCCGCGAATTTTTTGTAATTCTGTTTCGTCAGCCGTGTTAATGTTAATCAAATTGCCCTGCGAAAAATTTAAAGATTTATTTGAAGTTGCAACGGGAATTTCTTGAAAAATAATTTCTTTCGTCGGTATGTGAATATGTTGCCCATCAATCAGCGGCTCGGCAAGATTTATTATTTCAGTGTCTGCAAGTTCAGTTAAGCCGCCCACCGCGTTTACCGCGTCAACTGCCCGCAATTTGCCGTTATCTTCCAACGTGATAACTGCGGGCGTTTTTACTTGTCCTGAAATGTACACAGTAATTTCTTTTTTGACAGGCTCAACATTTTCTGCAATTTTTATTTCGTCAGAATTGTTTTCATATAAAAAAATTGCCGCCAAAATTACGACGGCTAAACCTGCAATTATAAGATTTTTATCTTTCATAGTTTTACTCATCAAAGGCAACCAGTGTAGCGTCAAAAATCGCCTCTACGCTTTTAACTTTGTCAATCACGGCGCGGGAAATTGGATTGTCAACCGTCAGCACCATTAAATTTGTACCGCCAATATCAGTTTTGCCGACCTGCATACTTGAAATATTTATGTTGTAGTCAGCTAAAATTGTTCCAACAGTTCCAATGACGCCGGGTCTGTTAATGTGCGGACAAATTAAAATTCTGGAATGTGGATCAACATCGACGCGGAATTTATTTATTTCGACAATTCGCCCTTCACTGCCAAAAAGCGTACCTGTAACAGAATTGCCGTTTGCGCTAACCGTCACGGTATTTGAAAAATCGCCCGCCACGTTTGAAGTAACTTCAGAAAGTTTAATTCCTCTGTCTTGCGCGAGTAAATTTGCGTTGACAAGATTTACATGCTCAATCGCAGTTGACAAAACGCCTTTGAGTACGGAAGTTGAAATTAAAGACGGACTGTCCTCCGCAATTTTGCCATTAACTTTGACTTCGATATTTGAAATGGCGTCCTTGCTAAGCGCGGTTATCGTCCTGCCGAGTCTTTCTGCAAGTGTAAGATACGGCGCAAGTTTTTTCAAAACGTGCGCGGGGAAGTGCGGCATATTCACGGCAGTTGTAACGGGGCGATCGTTTAAAGCGTCAATAATTCCGTTTGCAACGTCAACCGAAACGCCAATTTGCGCCTCAATCGTTGACGCGCCCAAATGTGGAGTCAAAATAATGTTGTCCAATTCACGGAAAGGCGAATCTTCAACAAGCGGCTCACTTGTAAAAACGTCAATAGCTGCGCCCGCAATAATTTTTTCTTTCAACGCCGTAACTAAATCTTGTTCGTTGATAATTCCGCCACGCGCACAGTTAATCAAGCGCGTTGTAGGTTTCATCATTTTCATTTTTTCAAGCGTTATCATATTTTCAGTCTGTTTGGTAAGCGGCATATGCACTGTAATAAAATCAGCAGTTTTGAAAAGTTCATCAAGCTCAACGAGTTTAACGCCTAAACTTTCGGCGCGTTCGGAATTAACAAAAGGATCGTAGGCAATAACATTCATCAAAAAAGCTTGAGCGCGTTTTGCAACGCCCGCGCCAATTCTGCCAAGTCCAATTACTGCCAAAGTTTTATTTCGCAATTCAACGCCGACGAATTTTTTTCTGTCCCAGCCGCCCGCGTGCATAGTTTTATTGGCTTGCGGAATATTTCTGGAAAGTGCCGCCATCATTGCAAAAGTATGTTCGGTTGCGGCGATTGTATTTCCATCCGGCGAATTTATAACGATAATTCCGCGTTCGGTTGCGGCTTTAACGTCGATATTGTCAACGCCAACGCCTGCGCGACCAATAATTTTTAAATTTTCGGCGCGGTTTATAACTTCGGCGGTAACTTTGGACGCAGAGCGAACTATCAGCGCGTCAAATTTCGGAATAATTTCTAAAAGTTCATCAGCAGAAATTTTATCATGAACTTCAACATTAAAATTTTTCTTGAGAATTTCCAGTCCTTCGGCAGCTATGCCGTCTACAGCTAAAACATTGTACAATTTGAAAGCTCCTTTCAGTCGCTTTTAAGGATTTAAGGATTAAGGATTAAGGATTAAGGATTAAGGAAAATTCCCTTAGCCCTTAGCCCTTATCCCCTATCCCTTATTCAATAACTTTCATTGTGGGGAAAAGTAAAACATCACGAATTGACGGCGAATCAGTCAGCAACATTACCAATCTGTCAACGCCAATTCCAAGTCCGCCTGTTGGCGGCAAGCCGTATTCAAGCGCACAAATAAAATCTGTATCCATTACGTGCGCTTCAGCGTCGCCGGCTTCACGCGCTTTTAATTGTTCCTCAAAACGCGCCTTTTGATCTATTGGATCGTTCAATTCTGTAAAACCGTTTGCAAGTTCGCGCCCGTAAACGTAAAACTCAAAACGATCTGTAATGCGCGGGTCGTCAGGATTTTTCTTTGCAAGCGGCGAAATTTCAGTTGGATGCCCTGTAATAAAAATTGGCTGAATTAAATCTTCTTCAACCTTCGCCTCAAATGCCGCGTTCAAAATTCCGCCAATTCCAAAACGTTGTTCATATTGTACGCCAATTTCATCAGCCATTGCGCGTGCCTCTTCAACAGTTTTGCAGGAAAGAAAATCCTTGCCGGTTTTATTTTTTACGGCGTCATTCATTGAAATGCGCGGCGGATTTTTCAAATCAATTTCGACGCCTTGATAAGTAATTTTCGTTGTGCCTAAAACTTTTTCGGCGGCAAGACAACAAATTCCCTCTGTCACGTCAATTAAATCGTTATAATCGCCGTAAGCCTGATAAATTTCAACGCTCGTAAATTCGGGATTATGGCGGTTGTCCATTCCTTCATTTCTGAAAATCCTTCCAATTTCGTAAACACGTTCAAAGCCGCCGACTATCAAGCGTTTCAAATTCAATTCGGTTGCAATTCGCAAATATAAATCAATATCCAAAGTGTTATGATGAGTGATGAAAGGACGCGCCGCCGCGCCGCCTGCGATTGTTGATAAAATTGGCGTTTCAACCTCAACAAAATTTCTTTCGTCCAAATATTGGCGTATCGCTTGAATAATTTTTGTGCGCTTTAAAAAAGTTTCTCTAACTTCAGGATTAACGATTAAATCTAAATAGCGTTGACGATAGCGAATTTCAACATCTTTCAAGCCGTGAAATTTTTCAGGAAGTGGACGAAGTGACTTTGAAAGTAAATCGAAATCTTCAACACGCACGGTTAATTCGCCGCGCTTAGTTTTGAAAACTTGCCCACGCAGTCCGATAATATCGCCAATATCCAAAAGTTTGAACTGCGAATATTTTTCTTCGCCCAAAACGTCCAATTTAAAATAAATTTGAATGTTGCCGGTACGGTCTGCCAAAGTGCCGAAACTAGCCTTGCCGTGTCCGCGAATTGCCATAATACGCCCGGCAATTTGAACTTCGCCCGCGTCTTGTTCATTTTCAATATCGCCGTATTGACTGCGAATATCTGCCGCGTGTTGCTTGACTTCGTAGCGATGTCCAAAAGGTGCAACGCCCTTTTCAATGAAAGCATTTAATTTATCGTGCCGCGCTTGTATCAAAATATTTTCGTCAACCGGCGGCTGTTCCTGCTGTGGATTTTTAGCCATTAAAATTTCTCCTTTCAGTCGATTTTAGGGATTAGGGGCTAAGGGCTAGGGATTATGGGAAAAATCCTAACTCCTATAAACTAGTCCCTATCTCCTAGTCCCTAAAAACTAGTCCCTAATCCTTGACAATTTCAAGAACTTTGTATTGAAGAACACCGGCGGGGGCGTGAACTTGAACTTCATCACCGGCTTTTTTACCGATTAACGCGGAACCGAGCGGCGATTCATCAGAAATTTTATTTTCGTCAGGATCAGCTTCCGTTGAGCCAACAATCATATAAGTATCTTCGGGAGAAATACCTTCTTTGTTTTTCGGGAATTGAATTTTAACGGTACTGCCGAGCGAAATTGTATCAGTTTTTTCTTCGTGGATAATGTCACTGTTACGAATTTGCTTTTCAAGGTCTGAAATTTCGCCTTCAAGAAAAGCCTGTTCGTTTTTGGCGTCCACGTACTCTGAATTTTCGCTAAGGTCGCCGAGTGCAATAGCTGCCTTCAATCTTTCTGCAACTTCGATACGGCGAACACTTTTCAAATTTTCAAGTTTTTTAACGAGGTTGTCGTAACCTTCCTGCGTAAGTTTTACTTTTTTTTCAGCCAATTTTAAAATCTCCCTTCGGTCGATTTTTAGGTATTAGGGACTAGGATTTAGGGACTAGGGAAACCTAAAACCTAACACCTAAACACTAAATTTATTGTTAATTAAAAAACGTTTTTCGCCCGGTTTAACAGGCGACCAAATTGGCAAAGGTTCAGTTTCCAGTTGAAATTTGTATGACGGTATCCACGCCGGAAAATTTTCTCTGTGCATTGCAATTAAAGTTTTTGGTTCAGTATTTTTAATAAATTCGATAACGCCCAATTCTTGAGAATTTTCAAGGCGCGGGTCTACCGGAAAAAATGCAACGTCAACTTCCAAGCCTTTCATACGTTTTAATTGTTTGTCGAAAATTTTTTTAGCCATATTTTGATTTTCCGGCTTGTCGCCTTCCCAGTACCACAAATTAAAATCGCCTGCATGAAAAATTCTTTTGCCGGAATCAGTTTCAACTAAAAATGAAACGCCAACATCTGTTGAATCATACGTCCAAACTTTAATACCTTCGTCTTGCCATTCACTGTACTTTTTCATAAAAGTTATATTATCAGCAGGAAAAATTTTAACGCGTTTGGTGCGTTTAATATCACTGCTGAAAATATAGCGCGTAACTTGGTCGGCGTAGGCGCGAATATGTGTATCAAAGTGATCAAAGTGCGCGTGACTTGCAAAAATGTATAAATGCTCAAAGTTTCCTTGATTAACTGCGCGGTCAACGATTTTTTCCGGGTCGTCGTAGTCATCGAAAACCAGCAAAGTTTGTCCGTCTCTAATCATAAATCCGCTGTGTAGCAGATAAACAATTTCCAAGTTAAAATCTCCTTTCAGTCATTCTTTAGCAATTAGCGGTTAGAGAAATTTTTCTAACGTTCAATCGCTATTTAAATTCCTTAGTCATACGCGGCATAGTAAAACCGCGCCCCATAACTTCACTAGCCGACATCATAATTAAAAAAGCATTTTTGTCCAAAAAGTTGACAATCATTTTGAGTTTGGCAATTTCAGTTAAACTAACCACAACCATAATAACATTTCGCTCGTTGCCGGTAAAAGCTCCTTGCCCGTGTAAATAAGTTACACCGCGTTTTAATTCGTGCATAATCGCTTCAGCAATATCCGCCGAATTGTCGGAAATTATCAGCACGGCTTTTCTTTGATTGAAACCGGCAATCACTTTATCAGTCACAAGCGAATTAACATACATACAAATAAGCGTAAAAAGCGCGGGCTGAATACCGAATAAAAAACCTGCCACGCCGACGATACAACAGTTGAACGCAAAAATTGTTGAGCCCATATTCATTGAATAAAATTTTTTGACAATCGCGCCCAAAATGTCAAAGCCGCCGGTACTGCCATTCATTCTGAAAACAATTCCATAACCAATTCCATTAAAAACGCCGCCGTAAATCGACGCCAACATTAAATCATTAACCGGCGCGTAAACATTCAAAAATTTTGTAGCATCAAGGCAGAATGAAAAAATTACCGTGCCTATTACCACGTCAAAAGTATAATCTTTTCCCAAAAGTTTGTACGACGCAATTAAAAGCGGTAAATTGTAGAGAAAAGTTTGCACGCCTATTGGCAATTCTGCAATATAATAAATTATCATTGCAATGCCGGTTACTCCGCCCGTTAAAAGATGACTCGGCACGACAAATAAATTTATTGAACAAGACGCGATTAAACAGCCAGCAGCCATTCCAAAATATCTAAAAATTTTTGATTGAGAAATTACGGCGGTTATCCTCAAAAAAATCCCTCCCTGCAAACAGCGCGGCTATTATAGCACGGTTTTTAAATTTGTGAAATAGAATTTATTTGACGAAATTTTTTTACTGATATAAAATTTTGCGGCTAATAAAAATATAGGAGATTTGAAATTGAGCTTAAAAAATTTTTGGGATGGCGTACAAAAAGATTTTCGCCTGTTCATTTTTATTTTGATATTGCTAGAAATTTACCGCGCAGTTTTTATTTTTCTGATGTCAGATTATATTTCTGAAAGTTCAACTTCCGCGCAAATTTCAACTGCACTTTGGACGGGTTTAAAATTGAGCCTGAAGACGGCGGGAATTGTCACGGCAATTTCATTTGTATTTGTAACGATTTTCAACTTAAAAAATATTGTCCGCGTTTTCATCGGAATAATTTCTTCGCTGATATTTTCAATTTTATTTATGGCGCGGTTTCCGTACTACCAAACATACAACGCAACATTTGGAATTGAAATTGTACGCGGAATGGATGAAAGTTTTCTTTCGCTAATGTCAATGTTTGTGCAGGAATACGGCTTTATTTGGCGATTCGCTACCGCGCTTATTTTAACAATTTTTTTAACTGCGATATTGAACCGCTTTTTAACAATAAAATCAATCCCTCTGCCGAATTTTGGAAATTCTTTGGACAAATTTATTTTTTCGGTAATAGTGCTAATTTTTATTGGCGTGTTCGCAGTTTTCGTAAGATTCGGCGGCAGTTTGACATACGCGGGCGGAATTAATTGGGAAAATTCGGCTGTAACTTCTGACAATTTCTTAAATGAATGTATCCTTGACGACGGGCAGGCGTTGTATCGTTCGTACTCAATGGCAAAAAATATGGGCGTGGCGATTATTCCATTTGCTGACGAAACTAAAATTTTGGAAAGTGCGCAATATCTTTCCGGTACAGATTTAGTTGAAAATAATTTAGCTCCGTACCTTGAAAAAACTGCAAAAGGCGCACGAATTGAAAAGCCTAAACATATTTTTATAATCATTGGTGAAACTTTTATGCAATGGCCTTTACTCGGCAAATATGACGATTTGCACATTGCTGACGGGATTAAATCTATAATCGCCGAAAAAAATTCTTACTACAGCCGAAATTTTTTGCCGAACGGCGATTTTACTTCCATTGCAATTACGGGAATGATAACCGGTTTGCCGGAAATGAACGTTAAAGTAAATTATCAGCCAAAAACTTATGAGCAGGTTTATATTTCGGCGGCGGCTCCGCCACTTAAAAAACTTGGCTACAACGTCGATTTTTGGTACGGTGGCGAATTGAGCTGGGAAAATATTTACAAAATGTCAATCGCGCAGGACTTCAATAATTTTTATGGTTTTCCTGACTTGAACGCGCCGAAGTTGACGACATGGGGCGCAAAGGACGAAGATTTATTTAACGCCATTGAAAATCATTTGGCAAACGAGCCGCCTACAGTGCATTTTATAATGACGACGACCAACCACCCGCCTTACAATTTAGATTTAGAATCTGAAGGTTTTAACTACGAAAAAACTTTGGCAGAAATAAAAAAATTGCCGAACATTCCCGACGCTGAAAATTTAGTAGCTGAATTGGGGCATTATTGGTACACCGACAAAGTTATTACAAAATTTATTCGCAGTGTCAGTGAAAAATATCCCGACAGCCTTTTTGTAGTTACGGGCGATCACGCGGTTAGAGTTGATCCCGGTACTCATCCAACGATTTTTGAACATCAAAGCGTACCTTTCGTAATGCACGGCGCGGGAATTTCTGAAAAAATTTTGCCGCCGGACGCAGTAGGCGGGCATATTTCCATTATTCCGACGATTATTGAATTAATCGCGCCGGAAGACTTTAAATACTATTCCATTGCGCCGAGTATGTTTGAAAATTTTGGCGTGGCGTTTAATCGTGACGTTTATTTAACTGAAAATATCGCAGGAAAAATTGGCACGGATGAAATTGAAATTTTGCCGCACGTTGCCTCCGCAGATTTACGCGGCGTCAATCTTTCGCAGGAACGTACAAACGCTGAAAAATTTATTTCTGCCGTGCGTACCGTTGCACTTTGGATTTTGAATCACGATTTAAATTTGGAAGTTAAACAATAAAAAAATAACCGCTCGTAATAGAGCGGCTTTTTAGTTTACAAAAATATTTTTTACAAAAGTTTTTCAATTTCCGGCGCAATATCAGCCGGATCGGTTGTAGGTTCAAAACGCGCTACAACTTCGCCGTTTTTGTCGATTAAAAATTTTGTGAAGTTCCATTTAATTCCGTCGCCTTCAAGGTATTCAGGGAAATTTTCTTTCAGCGCGTTCATTAAAGGTTTTGCGATTGGATGATTTTCATCAAAGCCTTCAAATTTTTTCTGTGAAGTCAAATATTTGAAAAGCGGTTGAGCAGTTTCGCCGCGCACGTCGCCTTTTTCAAAAATCTGGAAAGTTACGCCGTAATTCAATTTGCAAAAAGATTGAATTTCATCAGCAGTGCCGGGATCTTGTGCGGCGAATTGGTTGCACGGAAAACCGAGAATTTCAAATCCCTTGTCTTTGTAGTCTGTATAAAGTTTCTGAAGACCTTCAAACTGTGGAGTAAAGCCACATTTCGACGCGGTATTTACAATCAATAAAACTTTGCCTTTGTAGTCCGCCAAATTTTTTTCGATGCCTTTATTAGTCTTAACCGTAAAATCATAAACGCCCATTTAAAAACCTCCTCAAGCAATTAACGCATCAATTTTTTCTTTGTCAAAGCCGAGTACAAAATTTTTGCCGTCAATCGTAGTCACAGGAACCATCGTATCGCCGCTAATTTGCAAACATTCTTTGGCGTAGTCTTCATTCAATTCAATATCGCGCACTTCGTATTCAACGCCTTTTGAATCCAAATATTTTTTAACTTTGTTACACCAAGGGCAAGCCTCAAAAGAATAAACCTTTACCAATTTAAAAATCTCCTTTCTTTTTAGGGATTAAGGAATAAGGGCTAAAGGCTAGGGATTTTTTCCCTAATCCCTAGTCTCTAATCCCTAGCCCCTAAAATTGCGTAGCAATTTTTCGGCAAGAAGTGCCGCAGTTGTACCGTCAGCCGCCGCAGTTGTCAGTTGGCGAATTTCTTTTTCTCTAACGTCGCCCGCCGCAAATACGCCTTCAATTTCAGTTTTGCAATTTTCACCGGCGATAATTCGTCCGCTTTCAGAAAGTTTCAATTCGTCTTTAAAAAGGTCGGTATTTGGTACAACTCCAATATTAACAAAAATTCCGTCAACTGCAATGCTTTTTGTCACACCGCTATTTTTATCCAGAATGTCAATATTTTCAAGTTTTTTGTCGCCGTGCAACGCGGTAATTTCAGTTTGCAACATTATTTCAATTTTAGGATTTTGGCGCACCTTTTGCTGTGTAACTTCATCTGCGCGAAAATTTGAACGATGTATCAGATAAAGTTTGTCGGTGTACTTAGTCAAAAAATTAGCCGCGTCAAGTGCCGCGTTGCCGCCGCCCATTACTGCAATAATTTTGTTTTGGTACATATGCCCGTCGCAAAGTTCGCAGTAGTGAACGCCGCGCCCTGCAAATTTTTTCTCTTCGGCAAGTGGAAGTTTACGGCGATTCATACCGCTTGCAATTATTACCACGTCCGCCAAATAAATTTTTTCTTCAGTTTCAATAATTTTTGGATTTTCGCGCAGTGTAACTTTTTGGATTGTGTCAAATTCATCAATTACCGCGCCGAAATTTTCAGCCTGTTTTTGCAATGTACCAATTAAATCACTGCCTTTGACGCTGATAAAGCCGGGATAATTTTCAATTCCCGTAGCGTTTGCAATTTGCCCGCCGACCAGTCCATTTTCCAAAACTAAAGTATCAAGATTCATTCTGCCCGCGTACATTGCCGCCGTAAGCCCAGCCATTCCCGCGCCAATTATCACTATATCTTTATGAATTTTTTCTTTCGCCATAAAATCACCTTACTTGTAAATTCGACGAGTAGGAGAATTTACTCCCGCCACTCATCAAGGTTAAGAATTTGAATTTTTTTTCCATAACTATTAGCCTATTTAAAAATTTGATCAATCGCCTTGTTAAGATTTTCCAAAGATTCTTCATCGCCGGTTTTAATTGCGTCAACTATGCAATGCTCCATATGGTCTTTCAAAATTACACGGCTGACAGATCTAATCGCCGCGTCAACGGCTGAAAGTTGTATCAAAACTTCGCTACAATCGCGCCCGTCTTTAATCATCTGTTTAACGGCTTGCATATGTCCAATAATTCTTGACATACGATTTAAAACCGCCTTAGTTTGTGTGTGCGTGTGCGAATGTTTTATAACTGTGCCGTCCGCTAAAATGTGTTCGTGTTCGTGTGTCATTTATTCAACCCGTAAGCCATAGATTTTTGGTAAGCAAAAAGCGCGTCAACTAAATTCACGTTTGAAATTTTCGGTTTAATTTCTCCGCGCACTTCCATTTCAGCACGTTCAAAAACATCTTCCGGCATTTTTTTATAGTCGTCAGATTTTATAAATTCAAGCCATTCATCTTGAATCGCACGAATTGCATAAAGGTATTTGTCCAGAATGTCAAACGCACTGTCAGAATCTTCCTTAGAATTTAAAAACTGATTGAAAGGATTTTCATTTGCGGCAGTGTCAGCATTTGCAACAGAATTTTCAGCTGAAATATTTTCAGAATTAACGCCGGAAATATCGCCGTTTGAAAAATTTTCTGAAGTTGAAAATTCGCCGCTTGAAAGATTTTCGCCGCCTTCAACGTTCAAATTTCCCGAATCCAAACTAATTGCAGAATCGCCGCCGAAATTCATACCTGCGCCAAAATTTATATCGCCGCCACCGCCGCCTTGCAATGATTGAAAATCTGCCGAACAATCAGCCGCAATTTTCGCAGTTGCTCTCATAACCGCTTGCCGCGCCTCTTGTTTAGTTTTGGCGGCGCGTAATTCGCTTTTAAGTTCCTCCCGTGCGTCGTCTGCATATTTGGCTTTTTTGTAAAGTTTTTCATCTTTCTCGCGCAGGTAACTCATTTCAGAGGCAGAAAGTTTCTTGCCGCTTTTAAGTTTTTGCTTGATTGACGCAAGCCGCGCCTTGTCAGTTGCAGAATTTGAATTTGTTTGAGAAGTTTTTGATTGAGTGAAAACCGTTACCGCCGAAAAACTTATATTGCCGTTGTCGTCCGTGAGGCGTTGACCGGTTTTAATTCGGTAATTCGCCGCGTAAATTAAATTTTTCTGCTTGGCGAACGTGCCAATTTTTCCTATCCATGTGAAATCCATTTTTAAAACCTCCTTGTTAAAAACTGCCAAAATCCTGCACAAATTTTATAATAATTTTCAGTTGCAGGCAAGTTTTTTTTGGCGGTTGAAATAATTTTTCGCCTTTGCTAAAATGTAAAAAAATTTTTAGGGAGTGGTTTTTATGGATGATAAGGATTGGCAACTTTTTAAGAAAAAATTGAACGACAAAACAGGAATTGACTTAGACCTTTACAAAGAGGCTCAAATGCGCCGCCGTATTGGTAACCTTGTTGACCGCTCGGACGTGGATTCTTACGTTGCCTACTTCAACAAAGTTTCTCAAAGCAGGGAAGAATTTGCAAGCTTTATCGAATATTTAACAATTAACGTCTCGGAATTTTTCCGCAACCCCGACAAATTCGATATTGTCGAAAAAGACGTTTTGCCAATGTTGCTGAAAAAATCGCCGAAACTTAACATTTGGAGCGCGGGTTGTTCCATTGGCGCGGAACCTTACACGCTTGCTATTATTTTGAAAGAATTGACGCCAAATGTTAAGCACAGAATTTTGGCAACTGATCTTGACGTTGAAATTTTGGCAAAGGCTAAAAAGGGCGTCTACACCGACGCAGAAATTAAAGCATTGCGCCCCGACCGTAAGGCTAAATATTTTGTCAAAGGTGCTGACGGCAAATTTGCAATTAAGCCGGAAATTAAATCTATGGTTGAATTTCAGCAACATAACCTTTTGAAAGACCCATATCAAAAAGGTTATAATCTAATCGTGAATAGGAACGTATGCATATATTTCACAGATGATGCCAAAACCTTCATGTATACAGGATTTCTTAATTCACTTGTACCGGGCGGAATTTTATTCGTAGGTGCAACTGAATCAATCTTAAATTACAGACAAATTGGCTTTGAGTCATACCGCGCGTTTTTTTACAGAAAACCTGAAGATAAGTAATAAAATCGTAAAACTAAAAAAGCCCCAATCGTCAAACGGCGGTTGGAGTTTTTTTATTGACAAGAAAAAAACTAAGTGCTATTATTTAAACGCAAAAATCCAACAAACAGCGACTTAAGGATTTTTCTTATAGGGGAATTGTAAACTTTTGCCGCTTGTTTGTCAAGAAAGGCGGTATGTATTTTGGACAAGAAAAAAATTTATGGCGTCATTTACTTAATCATCAATTTGATTAACGGTAAAAAGTACGTCGGGCAGACAATCAAAAAGGTTGGCTATCGTTTCAACGAACACGCAAATGCTAAGTCGTTACTTGGTGAAGACATTCGGAAGTATGGCAGAGAAAATTTTAAAATTGATGTTCTTGAAGAATGTTATTCTTACGAAGAACTTAACGCGGCTGAAAAGAAATGGATTAAAACTTTAAATACCAAAGTGCCGAATGGTTACAATAAAACTGACGGCGGAAACGGTCTTTTAAATCCTTGCAAGGATACACGCGAAAAAATGGCGGCGGCAAGCATGGGCAATCAGCATGGACTTGGACGCAAGCACACTGAAGACGAAATTGAAAGAATTCGTCAATCTAATCTTGGACAAAAACGCTCTCCTGAAACTTGCGAAAAAATTAGGCAAAATAAAACCGGCTTAAAAGCAAGCGACGAAACTAAAAAGAAAATGTCAGATAAACGCAAGGGGCGCAAATTTTCTGAAGAACACAAGGCGAATCTTTCAAAGTCTCGTTTGGCTTATTGGGAAGGAATACCTAAAGAAGAAAGAAAACTTTCAGATGAACGCAAAGCGCAACTTTCAGCGCAAAATTCCGGCAGTAACAATCCTTCCTGCAAGCCGGAAAACGCGGCAAAAATTAAAGCCGGTCTTAAACGTTATTACGCCAAAAAGCGCGTAGCGAAAGAAAATCTTGAGGCGGCGGCGACCGTTGACAGATTCAAACATTTAATGGAAGATGTCTTCAGTTTGTTTTAAAATTTTAAATAAATCTTGACAAAAACGCCCGTCAATCGTAATATTAGCGAAAATTGAATACCGATTGGATTGGGTGTAGAAATACTTAATAAGGAATTCGGTACAAGCCGAAACGGTCCCGCCACTGTAACAGCGAGCGATTCTGCAAAAATGTCATTGAGTGCAAACTTGAGAAGGCGCAGATAGCGACGACCTGAAGTCAGGAGAATTGCCCAATTAACAATCACCGTTGGAACTGCGAGCGACAGTAAGGGGATTTTAAGGACTAAGGATAAAAGCCTAAAGACTAGGGATTTTCTCTAGCCACTAGCCGCTAATTCCTAGCCCCTAATTTCCGGCTTTGACCGGATTTTTTAGTTATGTCTCTTTGTGCTTGCAGTGTAGCAAGCTTTTTTAATTTCGACTTCCTGCGAAGTTTCGCATGAATAAATTTGCTCATACATTTCAAATTACAGGCGGCGCAAAATTTTTCAGCGTCGTTTTTTTTTTGTAACGGTAAAAATTTTTCGGCAATTTTCCAAACAAAAAAGCGGCGCATTTTTTAGCGTCGTTTTCTTGTTATTTTTCTTGTTATTTATGTTATTTCAAAATTAGCGGCGAAGTTTGAAAGTGTTAATATCAGAATCCAAACTTTCAGCCATATCAGAAAGTTGACGACTTGCGGCGGCAATTTCTTCGATTGAGGCAGAAAGTTGTTGCGTTGAGGAAGAAACTGTTTCAGCCTCAACAGAAAGATTATTCGTGGCAGTTTCAATTTTGTTTATGGCGTTCGTTATTTGAATCCTGCCTTCATTTGCCTTTTGAACGGCGTTTGTAGCTTGATTAACTTTATCGGTAAGAGCCTCAACTTGTTTTGCAATTTCACGAAAAGCATCGCCTGTTTCATGAACAATTTCAACGCTTTTACTTGTCATAACCGTGCCTTCTTGCATACTTTGAACGGCTTTATCAGTTTGAGTTTGAACATTTTGAATAAGTTGGTTAATTTGATCTGCGGCAACGCTTGACTGTTCAGCAAGTTTTCTAACTTCATCTGCAACGACCGCAAAGCCGCGCCCGTGTTCACCTGCGCGAGCCGCCTCAATAGCCGCGTTTAACGCAAGCAAATTCGTTTGATCTGCAATGGCTGAAATTGTATCAACAATTTGCCCAATTTCTTTTGAACGTTCGCCGAGCGATTGAATGACGTTTGCAGAATCTTGAACGGTTTTTTCCAGCGACTTCATAGAATCTTCAGCGTTGCCAATAGTTGACGCGCCCGTTTCAGCGGTGGTACTTGTTTTAATGGAGGCGTCCGCCATTTCCTTAGAATTTTTTTCGATAATTTCAAGCAACTGTTGCATATTCTCAACCGTACTAATTGCGGCTACTACGAAATTTTTTTGTTCGGAAGTTTCGGCGGCAACTTTTGAAATGGATTCTGCAATTTGATTGGCGGCGTTGGCTGATTGTTGCGAATTGTTATTGAGGTCTTCAGCCGCGTTTGCAACTTCATTGGCGTTTGTTTGAGCTTTACGGAAAAAATTATTTAGTTTGTCAGTCATTTTGTCAAAGGCGTTTGCAACTTGTCCGAGTTCGTCATTTGAATTAACGGGAATTTGTTCAACAGACAAATTGCCGGAAGAAATTTCGCCTGCGGTGTTGCTGATTAACTGAATAGGTTTAACTGCACTTTTTCCAATGTAAGTGGCAATGGCGGCAATTATAATCATCAGTACAAGCCCAATTCCTGCCAAAACGTAAGCTTGACTGTAAGCCTGCGCCGTTGCAAAAGAATAAGGTTTTGCAGTTGCGATAATCCAGCCCGTTTGATTTTCAAGGGCAAAACTTATAATTTTGTGTTTGCCGTCAAAAGTTTCTTCTTCAGTGCCGGATTTTTCGGCTGTAGCCTTTTTGAAAAATTCGTAGCCGCTCATATCGATTCTGTCTTCTTCAGATTTAATTTCAACTCCGGAATGTGCAACCAATTTGCCATGCCTGTCAAGGATAAAAATTTCTGTGTCGTTGTCAGATTGCGAATTAACAATATCATCCAAAACTGAAATATTGTAATTGCGTTGGAGCATACCAATAACATTTCCTGCAGAATTTTTCACGGGAACTTCAATAACGACAATTGAAAGTCCTGTGGTTTTACTAACAATGACATCTGAAACATTTTCGTTGCCGCGCATTGCCTCTTGAAAATAATCACGCGATTTAAGATTGACAAGTTTTGAACTGTCACTGCGAACAATTTGCTCCCCATCGCTGCCTGTCAAAACTATGTTGCTTGCGTCGTTGAAAAGTTGGTTACTGTTTTGAATCAGCGTTTTCATTTGAGCATTGCGCGATTCGTCAGGCGAAATTAAATGTTCCTGTACAGTAGGATTTAACGCCAAAAGTCGAAGTGCCGTAAAGTTATTTCCAATCATTGAGGAAATATCCTGCGCGATAAAATCATTTTTAATTTTTAAATCTTCCTTGACAGATTCAATAGTGTTTGAAACTGTGTTGGCAGAACTTAACGCAACAGCAATAATCATAGGTATTGCGCCAATGATTATCAGTAAAAAAATTAGCTTTGTTTTGATACTTTGAAAATTCATAAGTATTCCTCCTACTTAAATTAAAAGCTATTATTACTTATATAAATTGAAAAATATCCCTGCAATATTTTAAAATTTTTTGGCGCGTTTTGATTATCGACAATTTTTGTAAATTATGCTATATTTTCACAGAATTTTTTAAGGAGCTGATTAAATGGCAGACTTACTTTACACGATAAAAGCAAACACACCCAAAGAGGAAATTATAAAACAACTGCGCGACCATCCCGAAATAAAATTTGTATCACTTTTGGGAATTGACTTGGCGGGCAATGATACTGATGAAAAAATTCCCGTGCGGATTTTTATCAAGGATATTGACGAATTTTACGCGGGACGCGCCGTGCAAACTGACGGCTCAAGCGTCGTACTTCCTGGAATTGCAACAATTAATAATGCAAAAGTTGATATGCCTATTGATCCTTCGGTTAATTGGTTCGTTGACTACAATTTTGAAAACTACGATAACTTGACAAATCGCCCCGTTGGTACTTTGAGAATACCGAGCTTTTTAATTCACGAAGGCAAGCGCGTTGACAGCCGCGCCGTTTTGACGGACACTTTAATTAATGTCAAAAAAGAATTGGTTGACTTGTTCCACCATTACCCTGAAATTAGCGGTACAACTTTCAACGGCAAAGATGTTGTGGATATTGCATTTACTTCAGCAACGGAGCTTGAATTTTGGGTTAAAACACCGCTTGAAGAGGCGGCAGTTGAGGAAATGACGGCGTCTCAAGTTATGCAGGAGCAATATTGGGAACGCACTCACGGCGCGGTACGTTGTGCGCTTGAACAAAGTTTAATGGAGCTTGACAAATACGGCTTGCAAGTTGAAATGGGGCATAAAGAAGTTGGCGGACTTAAAGCACAAATTGACGAGTCCGGACACTTAACGCACGTTTGCGAACAATTGGAAATTGACTGGAAATACGCGGACGCGGTACAGGCGGCGGACAATGAAATAATCGTTCGTACTGTTGTTAAAGAAATTTTCCGCGCCAACGGTCTTGAAGTCAGCTTTAAAGCAAAGCCAATGATTGGGCTTGCAGGTAACGGCGAACATACTCACATTGGACTTGCCGCAATTACTGCTGAAGGCAAAATGTTTAATCTTTTCGCCGCCAAAAATCCTGAAAAAGATTATATGAGTGCAGTTGGTTACGGCGCGTTGATGGGCTTGCTGAAACATTACGAAGTTATAAATCCTTTCGTAAGTTCGACAAATGATTCTTTGAACAGATTGAAGCCCGGCTTTGAGGCTCCTGTTTGTATTGTTACGAGTTTGGGACATACGCCGAAATTTCCGAGCCGCAACCGTACAATTTTAGTTAGTCTTATTCGTGATTTGGAAAATCCAATGGCAACCCGTTTTGAATTGCGCGGCTGCAACCCTTACAGCAATATTTATTTAGTTTTGGCGGCGTCATATTCGGCGATTATCGACGGAATTAAAATGAGCGTCAACCATACGACGGACGAACTTTTAGCGGAACTTAGCAAAGATGCAGGCGTTGAAGGTTTTTATTTGGAAAAAGATCGCGCTTATCGCAGTGAAAAAGATGTTTTTGAAGATTATACCGCCGAAGAACGCGACAAACTTTTTGGTAAACCGCCTGCAACTGTTTGGGAAAATATGGCGGCGTTTGATAAATATCCAGACAAAGTAAAAATAATTTCAAGCGGTGGCGCGTTGCAAGAAAGAATTATCGCCGGTTTTAGAGAAGGTGCGCTCCTGCGCTGGAAAACTGAATTAATTTCAAGGATTTTACCTGAAATGAGAAATATTGTTCGCAAAGCACAAAAAATTGAAACAAATTTTGTAACTGATAAAGACGCTTACAACTGGAATAAAATTTTTAAACTTCGCGCAGAACTTGCCAAAGATTCAATCGACGAAGAATCTTTATTCACGCAATTAATAACCGCGTTGACAACCGGCGAATACGATAAAGCATCTGAAATTCAAATTGAAATTTATAACAAGATTGAGGAACTGAAAATTTTGTACGACGCCTACGAAAAAAATATTATTTAAATTAAATCACCAAAAATAAAAAAAAGACACCACCGTTAATTAAAACAGTGGTGTTTTAAATTGGAAAAAATGAATTACTTTTTGAAAGTTATATTGGTTGAATCGTCCTTTGCAAGCTCGGTAACATTATCATTATCTTCAAAAGTATCATCAACAGAATAATTTGTATCCGCAACTTTCATCAAGGAAGAAATTGAATTTCCATCTTTAATGAAATTGGGGCTACCGTCAAACCAGTAAGACGTTTTGTTATTTGAATCAAGCAAAGTAATTTTTTTGTCCTTTGAATTTTGAACAGTGACAGAGCCGTTATCCATATTGAAAATTACGTCCGAGTTGTCAAGATAATAACTTGAAATATCGCCGGAAAGTTTAATTTTGTCTTTGCCTGCGGTATAGTCTGTAATAACATCGTTGCCACTTTCATAAACGAAAAGGTCTTTGCCGTCGCCGCCGGTAAGCGTGTCATTGCCTGCGCCGCCATTTAAAGTATCAGCTTTTGTTCCGCCTACAATCAAATTATCTGAATCGTTGCCAATAATGCTTGACGCTACATTTGCGCCG
The DNA here is from genome assembly GCA_937877565.1 of uncultured Selenomonadales bacterium. Lineage (GTDB taxonomy): Bacteria > Bacillota > Negativicutes > Selenomonadales > Selenomonadaceae > Quinella. The sequence goes on from CALFJB010000017.1 coordinate 62,786, forward strand.
TAAATATTTTCTACGCCGGTTTCAACCGCGCCTTTAAACGCTGAAGTTAAAGTTAATTCAGTTTTATCTTCGTTGTAAATCTTGCCTTTTTCGTAAACTTGAACGGACTCATTGACATTAACTTTTTTGCCCGCCGCGTCTTTGACAGTCAATTTTTTGTTGAAGATAACGTCACTGCCTTTTACTGATGCTGTAATATTTTTTGCGTCGATAGAAATTTTATCGTCTTCAGAATAATCTGCGATAACGTCTTTGCCTGCCGAATAAATGAAAACGTCCGCGCCGTCGCCGCCAATAAGCGTATCATTTCCGGTATTGCCCCAAAGTGTATCGTTGCCGTAACCGCCGAGAATTGAATTATTTTTTGCGTTGCCGGTAAATTTGACAGAATCAGTTGCCGCGCCGTCAATACTTACAATCGCACTATCTGCAACGTAGACATTTTCAGAAAAATATGAAGTGAGCGTGGCGGCAGTTTTTTGTTTATTTAAAATGTAGCCGTCATAATAAATTTGAACGTTGGAATTATTTTGGGCGTCAAGCGTTGTAATTTTTTTGCCCACGCCGTCTTTAACCGTCAAATTGCCGTTCGCAGTTTCAAAAATAACATCGTTATCGTTGACGTAAGAATTTGCAATTTCAGATTTGAGAGAAATTTTTTCACCTTCCGTGTAATCTGAAATAACATCGTCGCCACTTTCATAAACGAAAACGTCTTTACTGTCGCCGCCGGTAAGCGTGTCATTGCCCTTGCCGCCGTTCAAAGTATCAAATTTTGTGCCGCCGATAATCAAATTATCTGAATCGTTGCCCAAAATGCTTGACGCTACATTTGCGCCGTAAATATTTTCTACGCCGGTTTCAACCGCACCTTTGAACGCTGAAGTTAAAGTTAAATCAGTTTTATCTTCGTTGTAAATCTTGCCGCCTTCGTAAATTTTAACTTCGTCATTAACAGTAACTTTTTTGCCGGTAGCATTTTTGACAGTCAATTTATTATTTTCAACTTTGAAAACAACATCATTGCCGCTGATTGACGGTGTAAATTTTTCGTCAATTAAAATTTTGTCGTCTTCGGCGTAGTCAACAATAATATCTTTGCCTGCGCTGTAAACGAAAACGTCCGCGCCGTCGCCACCGGTAAGCGTATCATTGCCCTTGCCGCCGTTCAAAGTATCGTCGCCGTTGCTGCCGAGAATTGAATTATTTTTTGCGTTGCCGATAATTTCAACAGAATCAGCCGCCGCGCCGTTAATTGAAACAACTGAAGAAGTTTTTTCCGTGTAACTTTCATTTAAATCTGAAGTGAGCGTAACAGATTTTTTCTTTGCGTCGTAAACCGCGCCCGCGTCATAAATTTTTGTTACAGTTTGATTATTTGAATCTGCGCTTGTAATTGATGCGCCGACGCCGTCCAAAATTTTTATCGAGCCGTTGCCAACATTGAAAATTAAATTTTTACCTTCAACTTCCCAATTTTCAATTTCGCCGCCGTTAATTTTGAGCGTGTCATTTTTAGTCCAGCCGGAAATAACGTCGTTGCCGTCGCCGGAAGTGTAGGAGTAATAATTTTTCCCGTTTGTCGCAAAAATTGAATCGTCGCCCGCGCCGCCAATAATTGTATTATGTGAAGCACTGCTCCCCAGCGAAATAATATCAGCGTCCGCGCCGGTTGTAATTACTGCCTGACGTCCATTTTGAGTAAAAGTATCTGAAATTTCGCTGCCGACAACTGAAACATTTTTATAATTTCCTGTGCCAAGCGTGAGCGAATATCCTTCAGAAATTGTAACTTCGCCCTTATTGACTGCAGATGCCGCAACTGAAACGTTTTTGCCGTCAAGCGAAAAATCTTTGGCTTTGGCAGTATTTTTTACTCCCGAAATTGTAATTAAAGTTTCGCCGCTGCTGGCGTTGTTGTAGGTAATTGACTTGCCGTCACTTGCGAGCGAATAACCCGCCGAAATTAAATCTGTTTTGTAAGTTGCGGTATTGTTGCTGATTGCCCAACCTTCCGCAGTAGCCGAAGATTTTACAACGTCTTTGGCAAGTTTCAAAGTGTAGCCGTTCGTAACTGTAACAGTAGATTCATTGAGTGAAGAATTTGAAACGGTAATAACGTTGCCGGAAACTGAAAGACCGTTTGTATTTTTGACGCCGGAAATTGTTGTTAAAATTTCGCCGCCGGTTGCAGGTGTAAATGTAACGGTTGCCGCGTTGTTTGTCCAATTTGACGCCGTTTTGTCGCCAATATATGAAAATTCATCCCAATGCGCTTTTACAGCGTCTGTAGTTTTCAATTTTGAAGTATCGATAACTCCGCTTGAAATTGTAATTGACGTTGGATTTTCCGGCAAAATTTCATCTGTAGGAGTGAAAACGATTTTTCCATTTGAACGAGCAAAATTATTTTCGCTCAAAGTTAAACCACTCTTCAAGCCGGTAACAGTAAATTCTTCGCCTTGAGTTTGATTTTTCCAAATGTATTCATTGCCGTTCTTTTGATAACCTGTGCTTGTGCCGCTCAAAGTAATTTCGTAAGTGCCGTTATTTTCCTGCGAATTAAATTCAATAGGCTGAACCGTGCCGCCCGTGAGTTCCAAATTATAATTTTTCTTGTCGATAGAAACTTTGCCGTGAGAATCGTCAAGCGCGGTTGCATTTACAATAACTTTTCCATTTGCAACGATAACATCAGCAGTTGAATTTTCATTTTCAGAAACTGTTAAATCGCCGGAAGTTTTCAAACCGCTAATTTTTATTTCGTCGTAATTTTCAGCCGGTACAAAATTATAAGTGTTGCCGCTGCCGTCGAAATAAGCCGCCGCGTAAGACGAACGATAAATATAATCTGTACCCGATTTAGTCAACGCGGGCTGGACAGTTTGAGCTGAAGTGTTGACGCCGCTAAATTGCAATTCAAAATTCACAGCGTCGGAAATGTTGGAATTGTTTTGAGTCAACGCAACTTGATATGTTGAATTTGAATTTAAATCAACTGCACTTTCAGTCAAAGTAACAGTGCCGCCGCTTACCGTTACGCCGTCCGCAGATTTAATCCCCGTCAAAGTGAAAGTTTCGCCGTGAGATTGTGCCGTGTAAGTTACGCCGCTTGAAGTTTTGGTGTAATATTCGCCGACGCCCGCTGCCGTGTAATTCAAAGTGCCGTTGTCAAGGCTGAAGTTTTCGTTGATTGTATCTGCAGTTGTATCAACGCCTGCATCCAATTCGACAGAAAAAGTACCGCCGCTAATTTCAACTGATTTTTTATCAAGCGCACTTGCATAGAATTTAAATTCTGTAGTTTCGCCGTCCGTTACCAAAACATTTTCGCCGAGTTTTGCCGCGTCGCTCAAATTTGTAATTGTAAAAGTTTTGGCAGTCGTTGCAGGATGGCAAGTAATTTTGTTTGAAACTGAATCGTCGTACCACGCAACATAATTCGTCGAAGTGTAGACGCCATTTTCAAGTTTCGCCGCCGCGTCAACTGTCTTTGTATTTGTAATGCCCGCGTCAAGTTGCAAAGTGCAATTCCCATTTTTCGGCGTCAAAATAATTTCTGTGCCGTCAGTGAAGTTGCCGCTAGGTAACGCAGTTGCAGAAAGTTTTACAGTGTAAGCAGAATTATTTTCTGTGACTTTTAAGCCGTCAGTTGAATCAACGCCGCTAATTTCAAACAAAGCAGTCGGCGAAGTTGCGGGAACATATTCCGCGCCGTTGTATCCTGCAGTTTTAACGTAAGCAGCATTGTAAACAAAGCCGCCGCCAACTTTTGCCGCCCAACCTTCGGAAATGTTTTCAGGTGCAGAAACGCCGCGCAATTCTAATTCATATTTGTCATTGTCGATTGAAACTGTTTGATCGTCCAGCGCGGTTGAATTTACAATAACTTTTCCATTTGCAACGATAACATCAGCAGTTGAATTTTCATTTTCAGAAACTGTTAAATCGCCGGAAGTTTTCAAACCGCTAATTTTTATTTCGTCGTAATTTTCAGCCGGTACAAAATTATAAGTGTTGCCGCTGCCGTCGAAATAAGCCGCCGCGTAAGACGAACGATAAATATAATCTGTACCCGATTTAGTCAACGCGGGCTGGACAGTTTGAGCTGAAGTGTTGACGCCGCTAAATTGCAATTCAAAATTCACAGCGTCGGAAATGTTGGAATTGTTTTGAGTCAACGCAACTTGATATGTTGAATTTGAATTTAAATCAACTGCACTTTCAGTCAAAGTAACAGTGCCGCCGCTTACCGTTACGCCGTCCGCAGATTTAATCCCCGTCAAAGTGAAAGTTTCGCCGTGAGATTGTGCCGTGTAAGTTACGCCGCTTGAAGTTTTGGTGTAATATTCGCCGACGCCCGCTGCCGTGTAATTCAAAGTGCCGTTGTCAAGGCTGAAGTTTTCGTTGATTGTATCTGCAGTTGTATCAACGCCTGCATCCAATTCGACAGAAAAAGTACCGCCGCTAATTTCAACTGATTTTTTATCAAGCGCACTTGCATAGAATTTAAATTCTGTAGTTTCGCCGTCCGTTACCAAAACATTTTCGCCGAGTTTTGCCGCGTCGCTCAAATTTGTAATTGTAAAAGTTTTGGCAGTCGTTGCAGGGTGGAATGTCAAAGTTGCGCCGTCAATTTTGCTGTAGGCTTTGTAAGTTTTTGAAGTGTATTTTCCGCCGCTTAAAGTTGCCGCCGCGTTTTGCGTCAAGGTCTTTTCGCCGGTAAAGCCGCTGTCAAATTCAAAGTTTGCAGTTATATTTGAATCTATGTTCGCCAAAGTTACAGTTGTTTCATCATTCAAACTTGCAACTGCAGAATCAGCAACTTTTACCGTGTAAGTCGTGCCGGTTTTTGAAACTGTAAAGCCGGTGTTACTTTCAACGCCGCTAAGACTGAATAAAGTTTTGGGCGTGGTCGTGCCGGTGTAGTTAATATTGTTGCCGTCAATTTCCCAACCTTCAACGCTGTAATATTCAGTTTGATAATTTAAGCCGCTCCAATTTTCATCAGTCAAAGTTGCCGCGCTTACGCCGTCAAATTCCATTGTGAAATTGTCACTTGTTGTAAGTGTAGCGTTGCCTTGTGCAAGCGCGTCTTTGGAAATTGTAATTTTATCGCCGCTTACTGAAATATTTTTGCCAAGTTCAGCATCAGTATCTAAGCCGCTGATTGTAAAAGTTTTGCGGTCGTATGTGAAATATTTAATCGTATTGTCAACAACGCGATAACCTGCAGTATTTCCGGCAGAAATGTAACTGAAAGTGTCGCCCGCCATTGTACCGTTTTCAGTTTTTTCTTCGCTCGGTACAATATCGCTGCCAAGTTTCAAAGTATAACCTTCGCTGACAGTAACAACTTTGCTTGTGTCAAGTACGGTATCAGATTTAATTTCTATCGTCGTGCCGTCAACTTCAACGCCCACCGTGTCAGTCAAGCCGCTAATCTCGAATAAATCTTCACTGCCGCTAACAGAATCATAAATAATTTTGCCTTCGCTAATTGCCGCGCCCGCTATTGTTTCGCGCTTGTAAGTAAAGCCGCTCCAAGAATTTTCAACACGCGCTACTGATTCAATTCCGCCAATCGTCACAGCACCGGCTTTAATTCCGCCTTCAACAGTTTCAATAGAATCAACAGCCGCCGCCAAACTAATCACATCGCCCGCCGCAAAATCTTTCACAGTGAATGAAACATTTGCACTGATTGTATCATTGCCTTCGCCGCCGTAAACTGTGACATTTTCGCCGCCGCTAACCGTAATATAATCGTTGTCCGCGCCGCCGTCGATTGAAACGTTACTGCCTAAATTGTAAATGCTGTCAGCATTCGCACTGCCGAGAATCATTTTGCCGCTAACGTCGCTTTGAATGTTGAATTGGTAGCCGTCGCCGCTGATAATTTTTACAGTGTCGCCGTCAAAATTCGCCGCCGCCAATTTTACAATTTTATTTTCAACAACAGGTGCGCCGATAATTCCTTCAAGCTCAATAACTTTATTTTCGGCGGGGTAATTGCCTTCACGGAATTTGATAACTTTGAAAGTTTCGCCTTCAACTTCGGCAAGATAAGCACTGCCCAAAGTCCGCGCCGTGTAGTAAGCCGCGCTTGTATCTTCATATTTCCAGCCCGCGCCTTCGCCGTCGCCTGTCACGTAGTCAACGCCCTTAATCGTAACACTGCCGCCGTTGTCAATCTTTGCAACAAGGTTTCCTTCGGCGTCTGCGCTAAGAGTAGGTGTCTTTTCTTGCCCGTTGCCGTTGCGAATATAAATTACGTCGTCCGCGCTGAAATCTTTGAGCGTCAAAGTTTTTGCGCCATTCGTAGAAATGTAAATGTCAATTTCATCGTTGCCCGTGCCGGTTTTCACGCTGACATTATCGCCACTGTTGCGAAGATAAATTGTATCATCGTCTGCGCCCGCGTCGATACTCACGTTGGAGCCTTCATTAGAAATTTCGTCATTGCCCGCGCCCGCGTCTATCGTTACATTATTTCCATTTTCGTAATTGTTAATATAATCATTGCCCGCGCCGCCTTCAATTTTGATGCCGGAACTGTTGACAACAAGATAATCCCTTTCGTCCCGACCAATAAAAGTTTTGCCGCTCAAATCGCCGCTAAATTCAAAGCCGTAATTATAATCGTTGCTGACAACGCTTACTGTATCGCCGTCAAAATTATCTGCCGTCAAAGTTACAGTTCCATAACTACTACTAATTTCAGGTGAGCCGGTTACGCCGCTAAGTTCGATTAATTTTGTTTTATCGACAGCCGTCGCGTAACGAATTGCACTGCCTTGAGTGTAAACGCCCGCGCTGTTGCCACTGTAGAAAGTGCCGTTTTCCCAGCCGCTCAAATCTTCAGCAATTAAATTAATTCCGCCGATTGTAACGGATTTATTTTCGCCCAAATCTGCAACCAGTGAACTGTCAACCACAGCTAAATTTTGAGGATAGCTCGCAAATGAAATACCGTCATTGCCGATGAAGTTTTCAACGTAGACGCGCTCAACGTTGGAACTAAGATTAATCCAATCATTGCCCGCGCCCGCTATAATCGTTACGTCATTTTCGTTTACATTAATATCTCCGCCGTTTGAATTGGCGTAGAATTTGCCCGCGCCGTTTATGTTGAAGTTGTAACTGCCCGCGCTGTTGACGCTGATGCCGTCCGCTGTGAAGTTGCCCGCAACAAGTGTAACTGTGCCGTTCTCTGCGTTAATACCTTCAATATTTACAACGCCGCCAAGTTCAATTTCTGTATCGCCGGTAAGTTCAGCCGCCGCGTAAATAATTTTTCCGTCGTCAAGTTTAACGCCCGCAGTTTTGCCCGCGCCGTATTTCGCAACGTTTTCTTCAAGTGTCCAAATATTTCCGTCCGCCTGCAGATTTACGCCGCTGATTGAAACGCCACCGGCAAGCACGCCGCCTTCAATCGTTTCAAGCGTTGTAATATTTTCTGCAAATTTAATTGTGTCATTTGCGCCGAAGTTTTCAAGTGTAACCGCCGTGACGCCTTCAGAAATATTAATTTCATCGCCGCCGCCGTTGCCGTCAAAAGTCATTGCGCCTTCAATAGTTACAGTGTCCGCGCCGCTCGTACCGACAAATTTTTTGCCCGCCGCGTTAAGATAGAATTTATATTCGCCCGCGTTACTTTCGACGCCCAAACTTTCGTCCGCAAAAATTCTTTCGTCAATCAAAATAATATCTTCGATAACGTCAAGCTCGGCGTTTTCAGTTGCGCCGCTAAGTTCAACAAGTGAATCGCCCGCCGCGTCAGTTGCGTAAATAATTTTTCCGCCGTCAAGGCTTGCACCTGCAACCGTCGTAGGCGCGTAACTTGTCAAAGAAGTTTCAGCGTTGTAACTCCAAGCGTTGAGAGTTTCAGCAAGGTTAATTCCTTTAATTGCCACGCTGTTATTATCTTCAGTTTCAACAATCAAATCGCCCGCGCCGTCAATTTCAATTCCCATATTTGAAACTGCAACAGTTGCGCCGTCTTTGATAAGTTGAATTTCATCGCCCGCCGCAAAATCTGTAATGCTGAACGCCGCAACATTCGTTACATCAACTTTGACAGTGTCGCTGCCTTCGCCGGAAATAATCGTGGCGTTGGTTGCACTGTTGGTTATTAAATCGTTGCCCGCGCCCGCGTCAATCGTTACGTTAATTGCACTGTTGGTAATGACATCATCGCCTTCAGTACCTGCGATAGAAACATTTTGAATTTCGTTGCTGTAATTGCCGGTAACTTGAATGAAACTTTCAGCCGTGAGTCCGCTGTCCGCGCCAAGATTTACCGTGTAAATTCCGTTGTCTGCAGTAAGTTCAGTTTCGCCAATTTTTACGCTGTTAAGTTTAAATTCTGCGTTGGTAAGTTCATCAGCTGTAAGTCCAAATGAAATTGAATCCTTGCCGTAAATATTGCCGCCAAAAATTTTAAAGCCGTCGCCGTTGAAATTGAAATGATTCGGCGCAGTAAGTTTATAAAGCCGCGTTGCATTTGTAATTTCAGTTTCGCCGTAATAATTCAAATTCTGAATTGTGCCTGTACTGCCGCTGAAAATATTGTTGCCGAGATTGAGAATTAAATTATTGCCGCCGTCGAAAGTTCCCGCAAAATTATTTAATGCGCTGATTGAATAGCCGTCCGCGTCAATATCGTTTGCAAGTTTGAAAGTCAAATTCGCGCAGGTTTTACCGCCGCTAACGTAACTTGCCAACGCCTGTAAATCTTCAACCGTTTTAATTTGGTATGCGCCGTTTTCAAAAGTAAGGTTGCCGATTGTCGGAAGAATCGTAGCCGAAATTGTAGCGTCTGCAGTCGGCTTGAAAGTGTAAACGCCTTCAGTTGCGTTAATAGTTTCAGCGTCGGCTTTAACGTCGCCGGAAATTGCGCCTTCAACATTAAGGGTAATTGAATCGCCCGCCTTAACTAAAATAGTTTGCCCGTCGTAGCCGTTCGCCGTCACATTTTCAGGCAAAGTAATTTCATATGCAGGATAAGTTGTGCCTTCAATCGTGACAAATTTTTTGCTAAGCGTCGGCGTCGTTGCAAAGTAATCAACAGCAAATTCGTCATTTTCGCTTGTCCAGCTGAAAGTTGCGGTTGCGTCAAGTGCATTTGCTGAAATTTTGCCGCCGTAGAAATTAAATGTTTCAACATTAATTGTACCTGCGTCAAGTTCGCCGATATTGTCGCCGCCCTGCGAATAAATGTTAAGCGTACCGCCGGAAATTTCGCCCGCCGTAAGTTTTGCGCCGTTTTCAAGAATAATTGTAACTTCGCCGTTAAGTTTGAGTGTGTCAATTTCAACTTCGCCGCTGACAAAGTAATTTCCCGCCGCCAATTCTTTCATATCACTATCAAGCGGTAAAGCGTTCATCTTGCCGCCGGTGTATGAAGTTTCAGCCGTCTCAATATATTTCAGCGTCAAAGTTTCTGTGGACGCGGGCAAAATTGTTTTAAGATCGCCGCTGACAATTCCGCCGATAACAAAAGTTTTGCCGTCTGTGGCGGGCAAGCTGACAGTTTGCAAATTGGAAAGATTGTAAAACGCGCCCGCGCCAATTTCAGTTACGCCGGAATTGATAACCAACTCAAGATTTTCCGCGTCATACAAATCACTGACAAGCCAAGCATAATTTCCGGCAGTCATTGCGCCGGTAATTGTCAAAGTAACTTTGCCGTCAGAATTTGCAGTTATTGAATAATTATCGCCGCTAATATTCAGCAAAGATTTTTTATTGGCGGGTAAACTGTTCAAAGTTTTTACAAAAACATTTTTGGAAACTTCAACCGCCGCCAAATTGTCAAGACCGCTGAAAACTTCCTGCGCGACGGTTACGCTGTCATCAATCGCAACTTTTGTAACTGCAGATTTTTCAGTGTCACTTAAAGAAATTTCATTGACTGCGCCGCCGCCGCTAAATGTAAGCGTGCCATTTTTCAGCGTCCACGTTACGCCGTTAATTTTTTCGCCGCGTACAACTTCAGCCGTAATGGTTTTATCTGAATCAACTTTCAAAGAATTTTCAAAAGTGCCTTCAACAAGATAACCTGCCGCAGGAGCAAAAGTAATTTCTGCGTCCGCCTCCGCGTAAGTTTCGCCGCCGACGCTGTAAGTTGTGCCGCTTGCCGTCAAATTCGCAGGTAAAGTAATTTTGTAAACTTGAATCAAATCGTTAGCAGCGGCAGTTGCAGCATCTGCAAGCAAATAATTTTCTCCGCTTTGATAAATGTAGTGATTTTCTGTGTCAAAAGTTGCAATAGGAGCAGTGAAAGTTTCGCCCGCCGTGAAAGTAACATCATCGCCTGTAAATCCAATTTTTGGCGTTAAAGTAACTTCGCCGCGATAATAAGTTACGCCGCCAATTTCGATACTGTCTGCAGAAATTTGATAGCCCGCAGGAATTGCCACGCTGTAATAAATATCTTCGCTTGTAATTTCAACGTCGCTTTCAAGTGTAACAGGCGCAACCGCTCTACCTTCGCCCGCGCTAAATGAAATTTCACTTCCTGCCGTGTAATAATTTTCAGCAATGGCAGTTTCAACAACGGTAACATTTTCAGGAGCTGTAACTTTGTAAAGCTTTGCATTGCCTTCAGTTGCCACGCCGTTGCCGTAAAAATAATTTTCATTGAAAGTACCTGCAGGTTGGACAACTTCGCCGCTATCGTTAATGCTATAATTTACAATGCCGCCGCCCAGTGCAATAACTTTTGTAACAGTGCCGCTGACACTTGCAAACAAATTACCGCTAAGACCGCTGATAACTTTATTGTCGCCGTCGAAAGTCCCTGCAAAATTCTGAATTGCGCTGAAGGATTTTTCGCTTAAATCAATATCGGCTGTAACTTTGAAAGTTTTATCTGCAGTTGCGCCGCCGCCGTTGACGTAAGCCGCCAAATTCTGCAAATCTTCAGCGTTGCGAATAAGATAATTTGTACCGTCTTTGGCAAAAATATAATCGCCCAATTTTTCGGGATTGTCATAGCCTGTAACGTCAACGCCTTCAATTACTGTATTTTCGCTGACGATTACAGTACCGCCGTTGACGCTCAAAGCATCTCCATTGCGGGTATAATTCGCAAGTTCGCCGTTGGCGTCAGTCAATCTTACAGCATTATTGCCCGCGTTGAAACGTTTACCATTCAAAGTGCCGCGCAGTTCAAAAATATAGCCGCTATCGTTGCTTGTTACTTCGATTGTAGTATCGCCGTCAAAATTCGCCGCCGTCAAAATAACTGTATCGCCCGTAACTTCCGGCGTACCTTTTAAGCCGCTAAGTTCAAGATAAGTTTGGGAAATTTCGTTAGAGGCGTCATATTTAACAGTCATGCCGTCAAGGTACACGCCCGCAACTTTTCTGTTGACGTAAGCCCCGCCGTTCCACATATCGCCATCAGCATGAAGTGCAACGCCGCTAAGGTTTACGCTTGCTTTAACTTCGCCGTCAGCTGTCTTGTTGCCTTCTGCGTCTAAAGTGTCGCTATGTTTGTACGTGAAAGAATTTGCTGTAAGAATCGGCGAAATAGTTACTTCCTGCGTTGTGTTGTTACTGTCAGTTATTGTTTCTGTAAGTTGGAAATTAAATTTCAATTCGTTGCCCGCGCCAAGATTATCAATCGTTAAGCCGGTAGAACTTTCATCAATTAAAATGTTACCTGCCACGCCGTCATTAATTTTGAAAGTCTTGCCGCTTAAATCGCCGCTGAAAATAAAAGTATAGCCGCCGTCATTGCCTGCAAGTGTGATTGTGTCGCCGCTGAAATTAGTATCCTTCAAAGTAATTGTTTTATTTATAGGGTCAATAACAACATTTCCTGTTATACCCGGCAATTTAAACAATGTCCTTTGATTAGAATTATTTGTTGGAGCGTCATTGTTGCTTGCCACTGCAACATCATTATTATTTGCTACAGCCGCAATTCTGCCGCTGCTTGCTACAGCCATTCTGCCGTTAGTTTCTACAGCAATTCTGCCGCTGCTTTCCGGCTCTGTTACAGGTATATCAGCACCGTAATATTTTATAACGCCGTCTTCAATGTACGCGCCTTCAGTAACATTTACAATATATTCGCCGTCGTCATTCCATTCGCCGCCGCTTTCAGTGTAAAGACTGCCGATACCGCTGATAGTTACTTTTTCGTTATAAGCGTTCGTAGCAACCAACGCGCCGCCTTCAATCTTGATACTTTTAACGCCGCCGGAAAAGCCAATTTCGTCATTCGCGCCCATACCTTGAACAGTTATAGCACTGACGCCGCTAAGCAAGTATACATTATTTGCGCCGCCGCTAACATCAACCGTGTTGCCGCCGCCTTTAAACCAAATATTGCCGCCCTTGCCGTAAATAGTTTTATTGGTAACGTCGCTTTGAATGTTGAAATCGTAGCCGTCTGCAAAACTTTGAACAGTAACCTTGTTGCCGGAAATATTTTCATTCTTGATTAGAATTGTACCATATCCAACCGTCGGATCACTGCCAAGCCCGCTAATTTCAACAAATTTTGTATCTTCGCCGGACGCCGCACGATATTTAACAACGCCGTTATCAAGGTACGCGCCCGCAGTTTGTGCCTTCTGCTTGTAGGTGTAAGTGTTGCCGTCGTTTTCCCATTTGAGTTCGCCGCCTTCGCTGACAGGCAGATTATAAACCTTACTTACAGAATTGATGCCAATTAAATTAACCGAGCCGTCATTATTCTTCACAATGTTGGTAATGTCTACCTGATCGCCGTTCCAGCACTGGATAACGTCGCCTTCGCCAAAATCTTCAAGGCGAATTTCGCTGTTCCAAAGTTTAATCGTATCGTTGCCCGCGCCGCCTATGACAGTGACACTTTCTGCCGTTTCAAGGAGAATAATATCGTCACCTGCGCCGCCGTCGATTGTTGCATTGCTATTCCACAAGCCGTAAATAGAATCATTGCCAGCCGAACCCGTGAAAGAGGCGTTGTCGAACTCGTTCCACCAACCATTATACAGTTGGAAATTATAGCCGCCGCCGTTACTTTCAACCGTGACGCTGTTGCCCGACAAATTCCACCCGCCGATACAAATTGTTTTGTCTTTTACGCTGGGAGTGAATAAAGACGACACGCCGTCAAGTACAAGCCCGTTTGAGTCGCCGCCTTCAAAATTGCGATATTTAACCGTGTTGCCTTCAAGATAAGCACCGGCGGAAGTTGATTTGCTCCAAGTTGCTTTGTCGGTGTCGGTCTCGTCAAACTTCCAATATCCGCCTTCTTCAGACAATGAAGTTATGCCGTAAACATCGTAACGGCGCCCAACTCTTTGACCTTCTTCAAATACACCTAATTGCAAATGACCTTCCAAAATTAAAGAGAGGTCTACTTCGCCGTTGTACTGAATAACATCGCCCGCGCCGAAATTCTCAACAGCAATATTATCATCGGTATAAATTGTGTCGTCGCCTTCGCCGGTGTTAATCGTGGCATAATCATAATTTGTGGTACTGTATCTGTATGTTTCGTTGGAAATAGAATCGTTGCCCGCGCCGCCGTCGATTGAAACGTTGGGCGAATAATTTTGAATGGTATCATTTTCATCACTGCCAAAGAAAGTTAAGCCGTTCATATCGCCGCTAAGTCGGATTGTGTAGCCGCCCGCGTTGCTTACAATGCTTGCCGAATCGTAGAGGAAATTGTCCGCCGTCAATTCAATAGTTTTGCCGTCAATTTTGGGCGTGCCGGTTATTCCGCTCAAAACAATTTCAGGCGTGCCGATTGAACCTTCACGATAAACAATTTGGTTGCCGCTTTGAACGCCGCCCGCCAAAGTTTGAGAAACAAGGCTTGCATTGCCGTCATTGAACTGCCAGCCGGTTTCTTCAGTGGAATAAAGCAGACCTTCAACAGTAACGTTGCCTCTGCGCGTTGTGACAACTAAATCGCCGTATTCGTTCGCGCTAACATTCGTGATACTTCCGGTGAAGGCATATTTTATTACGTCGTCCGCGCCAAACCCCGACACCTTGAAAGATTTAACGTTGTATTCATTAACTTTGATTGTGTTGCTACCGCTCGATGCGTCAACCGTAGCATTCCCGCCCGCGTCAAGATTGATTGTGTTGTTGCCTTCGCCGCTTTTTATTTTTATATTGGAGCCGCGATTTGTAATTTCGCCTGTGGCGGTGAAAGTTTTGCCGCCGTAGTCGCCAAGTTCAGTGTAGAAACTATAGCCGCTAATGTTGCTGACAACGCTAACGCCGTTTTCGCTAAAGTTTTTAGGGTACAGATACAAATTACTGCCTCTGAATGTCAGTCCGTCGGTTGTCGCCAAGCCTTCAAGTTGGACGCTTGCATTTTGCGGCTGGTTGCCCGTGCGATATTTTAAAGTTTTGCCGTCAATGTAAAGCCCGCTTGTAATTCCCGGCTTGTAGCTGTAAACGCCGTTATTAACTTCCCAAGTTACATTTTGAGAAATAGCCGCGCCGTTAATTGTAACTTCATCGCCGCTTTTGAGACTTACATAAACGCCGCTTTCAACAGTTTCAATTTTGCCAATTTCTGCGCGGTTGCCTTCGCTGTTGTAGAAGAAAATTTCGTCGCCTTCGGTAAAATCTTCAAGCGTGAAATTTTCAACGGCGTTTGCGTCAACACGAATTGTATCATTGCCTGTGCCGCCGGTAATTTTTGAGCCGTTGCCACTCTTGAGCCAAATATTATCGTTGCCTTCGCCGCCGTCAACAATGTTACTGCTGCCGTTAATATAAATTTTATCTGCGTCGCCGCTGCCTGTGAATTTTTGCCCCGCCGCGTCAATGTTGAAACTGTAGCCGCCGTCATTGCTTTCAACTTTAATACCATTTGTCGAAACAAACGCCGCAGTTTTGAGAGTTACCGCGCTATCGTCAATGCTAAGACCGTCAGTTGAAGTTAAATTGCCGCTAAGTGCAACTTTTGTAACTTCGGCTTCGGCTGAAAGATATTCAATGTTGTTGCCGTTTATTGCAAGTCCTGCGTTTCTGCCGACGATATAAGACGCCGTGCCGCCGCTTACACTCCATTTTTCATTTTTAGAAACGCTCAAGCCTTCAGCAAGAATTGTAGTATTTGTTCCGCCGTCGCCCATATCAACTGCAACGCCGTTGCCGCCGTCAATATTTTCAAGTCGCGCAGGTGTTTTAATTTCGTCTTCATAGCTGTTGATAATCTGAATGGCATCGCCCGCGCTAAAACCTTTAATAGAAATATTTGAAACGTAGCCGCCGTCAAGTCTTACAGTGTCGTCGCCTTCTGAAGTGTCAACAGTTACGCCGTTGCCTTCAACTTGAACAACATTATTGCCCGCGCCGCCGTTAATTTTCGTGCCGCTTGTGCCGTAACCGCTAATGATTGTATCGTTGCCGTCGCCGCCGGAAATTTCTGCGTTTTTGCCGTCGTTGTAAATGTAGTCTGCGCCTTCGCCGCCGTCGATTGAAACGTTATCAGCGTTGTTGGAAATAGAATCGTCGCCGCCGTTGCCGTTAATTGTAGCGTTTGCGGCGTTGTTAGTGATTGTGTCAGCATTTTCAGAGCCGAAAAGTTTTTTGCCGCTTGCTGTGCTGTTAATTTCAAAATTGTAACCGCCTGCGTTGCTGATAATTGACGCGCCGTCTTTATCCTGCGCGAAATTATCTGAAGTAAGCGTAACTGTGCGGCTGTTGAGTTCGCCGCTGAAATTTTGTACGCCGTCAAGTTCAATGGCAGTGCCGGAAAATTTTTCACGGTATTTAATTGCGTTGTCTTCAATGTAAACGCCGTTTTTGTCAACGTACTGGCTATAAACCGCGCTGTTTGTGGTAATAGTTTCGTCCTGTTCGTTGACAGATTCAACCATAGACCAGCCGCCGGATTCAGTATTGGAAATTTGAGAAACGCCGCTGATTGTAACCTGTCCGCCGTCAACAATGGTATTAACTGCGTCGCCTTCAAGTGTAACTTCCTTACCTGCGATATTTGCCACGCCGTTTGCATCGAAGCCGCCAAAAATGCTAATTTCGCCGTCAACAAAACTAAGATAGCCGCTTTCAGGTGCGCCAATAAGTGTAATTGATTTATCGCCCAAACTCGAAACTACAGAGCCGCCATTAACGCTGTCTGGAATATCATAAATTGTAACAGTTTTGTTTGTTCCCTTGTCGTTGTAGGTCACTGACAAATTACCGTTAATATTAACACTGTCCGCAACGCTACCAAGTGAAACTTCATTGCCGTTTACAATAGCTACAAGATTTGTATTTTTATTTGCACCGACAACTGTAATTGTGTCGTCGCCGCTGGTAACTGTTACATAGGAATTATCGTACTGCGTATTAGTGCTACTTTCAGGAATACGATTTAAATTAATTCCGCTTCCAGGAATAACAATCAAGCCTTTTGTACTGGAAATACCTTTGCCGACGGTTGAGCCAAAAGTTATTGAGCCGTCATTAGGAATGCCGGTGAAAGAAACATTTCCGTTATTAACAAGAATTACCGAAGATTTATTGCTGTAAAAATACCCCATCGTTTTCTTGCCGCTAAGGGCGGCAATGATATTTTCTTCGGAAGTTTCAATGTTGGAAATATTCAGCCCTTCGCCAAATTTAATTTCATCGCCGACGCCAAAACCTTCAACTTGAATTTTTGTAACGTCGCCGCCAACTTTAACTGTATCGTTGCCCTTGTCCATATAGACGCGGGAATTTTCGCCGCTAACGTCAATTAAATTGTTGCCTTCGCCGCCGTCAATGAAAGAGTTTGCGCCTCTACTTGTGATATTGTCATTACCTGCGCCGCCATCGATAATTACATTTTCGCCGGTACTTTCGATATTGTCGTTACCGTCGCCCAAATTAATTTGCGCGTTGTTGGCGGAATTTTGGACAGTATCCTTACCGTCGCCGCTGTTTACTAAAATATTTTTTGCGTCTTCGTCAATAAAAATATTATCGTTGCCTTCGCCGCCGTAGAAAGTTTTGCCGGAATAATCACCCGCCTGCAACTGATAATTTAAAGTTTTGTCAGCCATTGTACCGAGAACGCTAACGCCGTTTTCACTGAAATTTGAAGGATTCAAAGGCAAATATGTATAACCCTGCGCGTATTCTCCAACTAAATCAGCAGTATCAACGTCCATACCGTCAACATTTGCAACGCCGCCAAGTACTGCGGTTGTTTTGCCTTCTTCGTCAAATTCAGCAGGAGCGTAAACCAAATAGCCGTCAACGTCCCAGCCTTGCCACTTAGCACCGGCAACAGTCGCCGCCGTGTAAAGTGTAGCTTCGCCATTTTCGCCGAGTTTCCACGCGCCACGATCTGAAAATTTCGTCCAGCCGTCTAAAGTAACTCTGCCGCCGAAAGTTTCAACGTAAACCGTGCCGTCATAATCTTTTTCAACCCAACGCCCGCCGTCAAAATAAATTTTATCTGTAGCCTCTGCGCCGCTAATGTGAACAATGTTGACGCCTTCGCTTACTGTTATAACATTGTTTCCGCCGCTAAGCGAAACTTTAACGTTGTTGCTTGCAATACGAATTGAATCATCGCCGTCTGCAATAAAAGTTTTGCCGTTAAGGTCGCCGCTAAGTGACACGCTGTAACCGCCCGCGTTGCTCTTAATGCTTGCAACTTTGCCGCTGAAATTGTCAGCAGTAAGTAAAACTTCGCCGTCGTCAACTGCCGTACCGTTCAAATTTTTAGTGCCGTCAAGTTCCAAAACAGGCGTGCTGCTGTCAGTTGAAGTTTCGCCGTTGTCGGTAACGTTCATATAACGAATAACTTCACCGTCACTATAAACGCCGCCGCTCAAAGTTGCCGCGAAAAGTTGAGTATCATTTTTAAAGCGTCCGCCAACTGAAATTTTTTGCAAGCCGTGAATAGTTACGCCGCCAACTTTAATTGCATTTTCGCCCGCGTCAGAAATTCCGCCCTCCAAGTTCAAGCCGGTTATAACGTCGCCTTCGCCAAAATCTTTTACGGTAATTTCGGTACTGCCGCCACGAATTGAAATTGTATCGTCGCCGTCAGCCGTCCGAATTGTAACGCCAGTGAAAGTTTGAATTAAATCATTGCCCTTGCCGCCGTCAATATAAATTTGGTTGCCGGTGTTGTAAATCGTATCGTCCCCTGCGCCGCCGTCAATCGTAACGTTATTTGCGCTGTTGTTAATTGAATCATTGCCCGCGCCGCCGCTGATTGAGCTGTAATCGCCGCGACTTTCGATAACGTCATTACCTGCGCCGCCGTCTATCGTTGTACGTTTGAAACTGCGATTGTTGATAGTATCGTTGCCTTCGCCGCCAATCAAAGTATTATAGTTGCCGTTGTTCCAAATTGAATCACGTCCCGCGCCGCCGTCAATTACTGAAAAATCTGCAACGCGGTCGCCGACGCTGTTATTCCAAATTACGTCATTGCCGCCGCCGCCGTTTATCGTAGAATATCCCGCTTGGTTGCCGAGCGTTTCATTGTCTTTACTTCCCGTCAACATAACGTAATCTTTTTTGTTGCTGTAATAAAGGTAATCGTGTCCGTCACTTGCAAAATTCGTTGCAGTATGAACACCAAAATTAATTGTTACGTGGCTGGATTCGTTGAAAATTTTATTTCTGCCGGAGTCAAGGTTAATCACAACATTTTCAGCGTAGTTTTCAACTGTATCATTACCCATTCCCGCGCTAATTGTGACAAACTCCGCAAAATTCAAAATGCTGTCATCGCCCGAGCCGCCGTTAATTTTGGCGTTACTGCCGAGATTGTTAATAGTGTCATCGCCATCGCCGCCAATAATGGTAGCATTTTCGCTTCTGCTCCAAAGGTCGTCATTGCCATAGCCGCCGTCAATCAAAACATTTTTAGAGTTGTAATTTAAAACGTGGTCGTTGCCATAGCCGCCGTTAATCGTGATGTTTTCGTTATCGTAGTTCCAAATATTATCTTCGCCCGCGCCGAGACTGATATTCACGTTGGAGCCGGTATTGGTTACTTTGTCCGCGCCCGCGCCTGCGTCGATTGTTACGCTGTCAGCAGAATTTATAATTGTGTCGCCTTCGTTGTAGCCCTCATCGCCGCCAAAAATCGTTGCGCCGTTTGCGTAGTTTGTGATTGAGTCTGCACCTGCGCCGCCGTCAATTTTTACACTTTCGCCGGTGTTAGTGATTGTGTCTGCGCCCTCGCCGCCGTCGATTGTTGCGCCGTAGCCGTTGTTGGTTATCGTGTCAGCTCTCGCGCCCGCGTCAATTACAGTTTTAGAGCCGTTGTTGGTAATAGAATCTTCGTAATTTGATCCGGTAATTGTGTTGAAATATCTTTCTTCTAATACGTTAATTGTTGCCGCAGTTGCCGCCGTAACTTTTTTCCTGTTGGAATTTACGGCGAAAGTGTAATTGCTGCTTGAAACAGTTACGGCAGTATCAGAATCAATGAAATTTTTTTCATCAAGCGTTATCGTGCCGCTCTTGACACTCGGCGCACTTGAAATACCGCTGACAATCGCCTTAGCCGTGTTATTGCCGCCATCAACGCTCCTGTAAACTAAGCGATCGTAACCTCTGCTGTCGTGTTCGCCGTATTTTTTAACAAATACCAAGCCGCTTGAATTGCCGGAACTCAAAGTGGCTGAATGTTCGCTGTCAAATTTCCAGCCCGTGCCTTGTTTCAAATTCGTACCCTTGATTAAAATTGAGCCGTTGACTAAAACGCCGTCGAGCGTCTGATTGTAAGTTTGAATGTCATCTTCAAAGCGAATATCGCTCCAGTCGGCGTTCATTCCCGTAACAGTCAAAGTTATTTTCTTGACGTTTTTGGCGATTTTTATAAAGCCGTCATTCATTCCTGAAACTGTAACGTTATCGCCGCCGCTGATATAAATTTCACGATTAGCATAAGTTGCCCCGTCGCTCACATCAAGATTAATATTTGACGCATTGGAAAATACAGCAGTTGGAGCAGTAACTTTGGCAGTTTTGCCGCCGTAGTCGCCGCTCTCAAATTTATAGCGGTAACCGTTGCTATTCGTGACAACTTCAACATCGCCGACAAAATTTTCAGGTGTAAACTTCAGCAGATAATCATTTTCTATTTGAGGCGTACCCGTTGCGCCGCTGATTTGTAAAATATTTTCAGTGCCTTTGTTAATCGTGCGGGTAATTGCCAAAGCATTACCTTGACGCCGTGAAGTGTAAGTAACGTTGCCATTTCCATAATAAAGCGTGCCTTCGCTCTCGTACCAGTGATTTCCCGCCGTTGACGTTTCATCAAGTTTGCCAATACCTTTAATTGTAAGTTTCTTTTGCTGTTTGGTATTGAGTACCAAATTACCCGCCGCGTCATAATCTCTGCTGTAGTATTTGGTATAAAAATCTTCGATTACCAAAGTATCTTCGCTTGTTAAATCTGCAACCACAACGGTTTTATCTGCCGCCGGTACGCCAATACGAATTTCATCAGCACCCGTGCCGCCGTAAACCGTGTTGTTGTTGGCGTAAACACGAATTGTATCATCGCCCGCGTCGCCTTTAATTACAACGTTATCGCCGCTGTTAATAATCCAATCGTTACCTTCGCCCGCCTCAATCGTAGAATTTGCGCCGCTGTTTGTAATATCCTCGTTGCCGTCTTTGCCAAAAATTTTTACAGAGGCGGCTTTATTCGTTGCACTCTTGCCACTTTCAACCAAAACTTGCCCGCCGACGCCTTCATTAAATATTTTGCCTTCGCCGCTGAAAATTACATTTGCCGCGTAGTTGTACACCGTCGCTGTAGGTTTCGCCTCAATCGTCGCGCCGTCAACGTAATTGTATAAAATACTGCCGTTGTTTACCGTAATATTTTTAGCGCAGTAGTTGGTAATTGGAACTTTAATATTTGCGCTTACAATGAAAGTTGAACCGTCAACAGGTGTACTGCCTTCACCAATTTTTATACCGTCAATTTGTTTATAATCCATTTTTTCAAGCGTTAAAGTTGTGCCGCTTGTGAACGCCGTCGCCGGTATCTTCAAATAGTACTCGAAATTTGTAGCGACAATGTCAGCACTACTGCCGCCGCCGCCGGAAAGTGTATAATTTTCTTGAACACGTTCGATTGTCGGTTGAGCCGCCGCGCCTGTAATTTTAATTGATTCAGTGCCGCTGCCGCCCGCGTTGTAGGTAAATTTAGTGTCGCTTTCTTTCGTGTAATAGCCGAGTGTTACATTTGTGAAATAAGAATAACTGTTGCCGCCGTTGTCCTGCCAATAGTTTTCGCCAACATTTCCCGCATTTTTCAAAACGTTTACAAGTTTTAATTTCCAGTTGCCGCCGCTCTTATCAGTCAATTCAACATTGCTTTTATCAGCTATGCAACTTCCCGGAACGCTAATAGTATTATCAGCACCTGCGCGAAGTCCGTCCGAAGTTGTAAGCCCGCTGACAGTCAAAATTTCCGTTCCAACGCTACTGCCAACGTAACTAAGATTTACACCGTCTTTATTGACGCCTTCAGTTACGGCGTTGCAATAAGCAAAAGTATTGCCGCCTTTGTCGCTCCAAACTTTGGCGTTGGCGTTGGATAAATTGACGCCCAAAATTGTAAGATTGTCAATTTTAATTCCGCCGTCAACCGCGCTGATATTTTTGTTGCTTAAACTGTCGGGAAGTTCAATAGTATCGCCCGCGCCGAAATTAACAAGCGTAAATTGGCGCATACCTTCAGACACGGTAATTTTATTGTTGCCGTTGCCGCAAACTAAAACTTCGCCGTTGTTTGTAACTGTATAATCGCTTTCAACCGATAAACCGACAACCGCCGAAAGTTTCTTGTCAGCCGCAATAGTTATCTTGTAAACGCCGTCATCTGCATTAATTTCAGTGTCGCCGTATTTTACGCTTGCAATGGCGTAACTTGATTTTTCGGGCTGTACCGTGAAAGAAACTTCCTCACCAACAGGCGCGTAGTAGTTGCCGCCAATTTCTGCAAGTGTGCCGCTGACAGCCTCCAATTTTGCGCCCGCCACGCCGTCAATTTTAATAACCTGCGTACCGCCGATTGATTCATAACCGTTAGAGTCATTCGCCTCAACGCCAATATAATACGCGCCGTTGTCATTGAAAGTTACGCCGGCACCCGCCGCTTTCTTTGCAATGGGATAAAATACGCCCGCCTTCGCCATATTACTGCCGATGTGGTCTACACTGTGAGTGCCGCTAAAAATAGAATTATTTATTTCAAGCTCCGAGCCGTCCGCACATTCCGCAACTAATCCGCCCGCAAAGCCGTTCCTGTGGTAAATTTCCCCGCTGAAAATAACGTTAATCAATTCCAGTTTTCCGGCGTTAAGACCGACGATGCCGCCAACGTTGGTGTAAGATTCTTTCCCCGAAACACTGTTGGCAACTTCAACATTCTGAATAGTGGTTACGGCGTTGCCCTGCACGGTGTTCACCAATCCGCCGTAAGTGCCGCCGTCATCCGGGCTAAAGGAGTTTTGTTTTGTCAAATTTTGTATCGTTGCGCCTTCCACATTGCCAAACAAAGCGGCGTTATTTGTCCGAACAATATGCCCGCCGCCGTCGAATGTGCCTTTGAAAGGATCTTCCGCCGTGCCAATGCTACTTCTGTATGATATGTTGGTAACGTTTGCCGTAAGTTTGAAAGTAAGTCCCGCCGTGTTGCCGCCGCCGTTCACATAGTTCTTGAATTTATCCAGTGCTGCATTGCTGTCAATCAGATACACGCCGTCCGAGAAAGTCAAGCCGTCAATAGAGGGATAACCTTCAATATTAACTTTGGCAAAGTTGGCGGCGTCTTCAATCGTAATGGTATTTTCGCCAACGTGAACGATAATATCATTGCCGCTTTTTTCCGTGCTGTACTGCGCGGGCGTGCCGTCAGCGTTGACAACTTTCAAAGTGCTGTCCGCGTCGAAGGTCTTGATTGTATCGTTGCCTTCGCCTACAACATATTTGAACGGTAAATTATCCTTGCCACTGCGATAAAGCTCATCGTTGCCACTTGTACCGACAATCGCGCAGTTTGTTATCGTGCCGAGATTATTATTTGTAAGACCGCCGCCTTTAAGCACGTTCAAATCTTTAATCGTGCCATAGAGTACGCTTGTGAGTAAATTGAATCTTAAATCTACAGTATGCCCGCCGCCGTCAAGCGTTCCTGCGAATTTGCCTTTTGCTATTTTCTTAAAATTGTCACTTGCGGTTATGTCAGCCGTGATTTTAAAAATTTTGCCCTTGCCTACTTTGCCTTTTTGTGACGATACATATGTTTTGAAGGCGTCAAGCTCCGCCGCGCTGCTGATTTCGTAGTAGCCGTCGCCGCCCTCAATCACGAACTTCAAGCCGCTAATTTCGTCGTGCGTTTCAGCTCCAAGTGTAGTATCGCCCTCCGGCATTACAAAAGTTGAGTTGCCGCTTGCGTCTTTAGGTATAAGAATTGTTTCAGTGTTGCCGGTAGTTTCATCAGTGCCGCTTTCATTTTTAATTGTTTCAGCGTCAAAAGTTTTGGTGCATGTCAAATACCAGGATTCCACCGGTTTAACAGTAACAGTTGCACCAACTTGAGCATAATAATTGTCACCGAATTTGTACGCGCCGGAAATTACTTCTGCGCCTTCGGGAAGTGTCAATTTGTAAATACGTTCCGCGCCGCTCGGCAAACTTCCAATATAATCTTCAGACTGAATAAAGTAGTTGCCCAAAACTTCGCCGCCTGCGCGGTCGCCAATAAAATCTTCAGCATCGCCGTCAATCACAAGTTCAAAAATATTGCCGTTGACTTTCGCCCAAGTTCCGCCGCTGTAACCTGCAACCGTGTTATCAGTGCCGCTAACTTTTACACTGCAATTTTCAATGCGCCAAGTGTTGTAACCGACAAGCCCGCCGGTATAACTTTCGCCGCTAACTGTAACATCGACTGTTGAATTTAAGACGCCGCCCACGTTTGAACCGACAACGCCGCCAACATTTTCACTGCCGCTGACAGTGCCGCCAATGTTGCAATTTCTGACGTTGCCGAAATTTTTACCGGCGATAATTCCAACATTACTGCCGCCGCTGACATTTGCGCCCGTGACGTTAAGATTTTGAACTAAGCCCGCGTAGCCAATTTCTCTGAATAAGCCAACGTTGTCTTCGCCGCCGCTGATTGTAAGCCCGCTGATTGTGTAGCCGCCGCCGTCGAAAAGCCCGTTGAAATTGGTTAAATCTTCGCCGTTATCAGGTACGCCAATTCCTGTAAAATCTGTAAGGCTGGACAAATCTAAATCAGTTGTCAAGCGGAAATGGTGCAAACTCGTTTCATTTTTGCTGACAAAGTTTACAAACGCTTTAAAATCGTCAAGGTTGTTTATCAAATATTCTTCGTTTTCGTAGTCAAAAGTAAGGTTGCCGATTTTTTCAAGCCCAACAGGTTCAACCGTGAGATTTTGGGCGGGCATCGTCAAATCGTAAATTTGTTCGTCGCCGTAGCGGTAAGCATTTGTAAAGCCGAAGACAGAATAAAAATTCGGGTCTTTGTAAGAATCGCCGGGAACAAGTTGCAATTCTGTACCTGCGCGATAATAAGTTTTGCCGTCAAACGCGGTATAAGTTTTGTCGGTGTCGCTTGAATTTTTAAGCTGAACATTAACGCCGGTCGGAATGTCAAGCGCGTAATATCTTTCACTGCCGCTATCGTCAGGAGCGTCGCTGATAAGGACGTTATCGCTAGTGAGACCTCTTCTGTTGCCAACAATACCATTGCCGCCCTCAACTTTGGAAATTACCACGCAGTTTTGGATAGAAGTGTTAATAGCGATATAACCAGCCAAGCCGCCGCCGGTATTTGTTGTACTTGTGACTGTCGAAATTACGTTGCAGTTTTCAATCATAGTTGCCCGGTCGAGTCTTTGCAAATGACCAACGAGCGCACCGGAATATCGCCCGCTGCTTGTAACTTTTGCATTTATCAGCGTAAGATTTTTTATTACGCCGCTTTGCACGTAGCCGAAAAGTCCGGCGTCGTCTTGGTCGGTGTTGATTGTCAGATTTGAAATTTTCTTGCCGTTGCCGTTAAATGTGCCGCTGAAACTGTTTTTAGAATTTCCAATGGGCGTAAAGTTTTCGATTGATTCAAGGTTAATATCGCGGGCAAGCTTGAAAGTCATACCGTTGCAGTCGTTGCCGCCGTTGACGTAAGCCGCCAAATTTTGTAAATCTGCGGCGGAGCGAATCAGCCACGCGCCGTCAGTATCACGTTGGAAGTAAATCAGATCACTTTCAAGAATTTCAGCGTTGCCGTCTGCGGGCATTTTGTAGGAATATTGTTTTGAGCCGCTTGGAGTTGCGCCCTTAATTCCTGCGAACAGGATATTTTCATTGCTGATATTTTCCTGCAAAGTAACAGTTTCGCCCGCCGCCGTGTAAATCTTATTGAGAACCTGCGCACCGCCCTCAACTACAGTTAAACCGTCGGGAATTGTGAGCGTAGCATTTGACAAAGTCGCGCCGTTGGTATTGACGCCGCTGGGATTGTCGAAGTAGTAGTTGTTGTTTATTGCGCCTTTGGACAGGAAACCGGCGATAACGCCGTTATAGGAAAGGTCGCTGTTGACTTTGCCCGCGTTGACGCAATTTTCAACAGAGCCGCCAACCATATTACCAACGATACCGCCCGCGCTTCCATTTGCAGAAACCGCGCCGCTGTGTATACAATTTTTTATATTGCCGTTGCTGTAGCCGACAACGCCGCCAATTTTACCATCAGTGCCGTTGAAGTCGCCTTCTACGCTGCAGTTTTCAACCGTGCCATAATTGCCACCAACAACGCCGCCAACATTGTAATTGCCGTTGATTTTTGCGTTTGTCAAGCGGACATTTTTAATCGTGCCGCCCCAGCCTAACACGCCGAAAAGCCCTTGATTATATGCGCTTGAATTGATTGTCAAATTGTCGATAGTGTAGCCCGCGCCGTCAAATGTGCCTTTGAAATTTTTATATCTGGTAGAGTTGCCGATAGCGGTATGGTTGCTTTGTCCTTCCGCAACTGTCGGCATAGAAATATTGCTGATAAGGCGGAAATTTAAGCCGTTACATTCACTGTTGCCGCCGTTGACAACCGCCGCCAGATTTTCCAAATCCTCGTAAGTTGCGATAAGCCAGGTATCGCCGTCCTTGTAGAAAGTTTTGCCTTCAAGCGTGCCTGTTGTGTAGCCTGTAACGTCAACGCCTTCGATATTGAGCTTAGCGATTGACGCGGCGTCTTTGATCGTCAAAGTACCTGTGCCGACCGTCAAAACAACGTCATTGCCGCTTGTCTCTTTTGTGTAACAAGCAACTTTGCCGTTCGCGTCTAAAATTTTCAGCGTGGAAGTTTCATTAAAGCCGTTGATAACGTCGTTGCCGTCGCCCGCGCGATATTCAATTACAGTATTTTTGCCGGTGTTGGAAATTTCATCGTCGTCGCCGCCGCCCGAAATGCTGACGTTATCCGCGTTGTTGGTAATGTTATCGTTCGCCGCGCTGCCGACGATTTTAATGGCGTTGTCCGTGTTGGTGACGCTGTTGGTTGTTTCAGTCAACTGGTAGTAAGTGGCGGCAATTTTAACCTCAACGCCGTTGTTGCCGCTGACAGTGAAAGAAAATTCGCCCTGCGCGTCCGCCGCGTAAGTCTCTTCGCCAACAGCAATGGAGGTAATTTTTTTAATGTTGGCTGCGTCGACCGGCTCCAGCTTGAAATAAACTGTATCGCCGTCACGAATAAAAAATTCACCGCCTGAAGTAATGATGCCGCCGTTGGCTATGATTTTGTAACCGGCGGGCGGATTGAGTTTGCCGAGTTGGGTTGCGCCGTTAGCATTGACGTTGTTGGGATTGTCGATGTAGTAGCAGTTGTTGGCAGAAACGCCTCTTGCGTCGTTATTGCTGGCGTAGATGACGCCTTGACTATCATTATCAGTAAACGTTTTTGAACTGACAGTACCGGCGTTTATGCAGTTATCTACCGAGCAATAATCACACAAAAGACCGACGATACCGCCCGCCATATAATCTGAAGCGTAAACCGAGCCGAAGTGCGAGCAATTTTTAACAGTGCTTAAGCTTATACCGACAACGCCGCCAATTTTACTGGAGCCGCTGATTTCGCCTTCTACGCTACAGTTTTCAACCGCGCAACCTTGACCAACATAACTTGCCACGCCGCCAACGTAACTACTGCCGCTGATTTTTGCATTTGTCAGTCGAACATTTTTTATAAAGCCAAAAACATTGCCGAAAAGCCCTTGAAAATTTTCGCTTGAATTGATTGTCAGATTGTCGATAGTGTGACCGTCGCCGTCGAACGTGCCGTAAAAATTAATTTTTCCGCCAATAGCGGTATGGTTGCTCTTTCCTTCATCGACTTTGCCCAAATCAATATCGTTGGCAAGTTTGAAAGTCATACCTCTGCATTTGTTGCCCGCGTTGACGGCGTAAGCGAGATTTTCGAGTTCCTGCGCGTTGTAAATCATATAGCAGCCGTTTTCGATTGTGAAAGTGTAGTTGCCGACCTTGCGAGTACCCGTAAAAGAAATTTCAGCCGCGCCGTTGACGCTGTAAGTACCGTTGCCGTTATCGGTTGCGCCGGTGAGTTCAACAGTGCTGAAACTTTTATCCGGCGTAAGTGTAAGCGTTGTACCTTTTGGCGCG
The DNA here is from genome assembly GCA_937877565.1 of uncultured Selenomonadales bacterium. Taxonomy (GTDB): domain Bacteria; phylum Bacillota; class Negativicutes; order Selenomonadales; family Selenomonadaceae; genus Quinella. Next base: position 90,440 of record CALFJB010000017.1, read on the forward strand.
TAAACGTAATTGCCGAAATAAATCAGCTCGGCGTTGTTGGCGGCGGTGTAGGTAATGCCGCTGATGTTGGCAACTCTGTAAAGTTCGGCAGTAGCAGCCGTGCCGTTTTCATCGTAGGAAGTGCGGGCGGTTGAAGTAAGCAGATTGACATTTTTAATTGTGCCGCCGCTCAACGGTACAGAATTTGCATTGAGTGTATAGCCGTTGCCGTCGAAAGTCCCTGCAAAATTTTGAATTGCGGTAAAGGATAAGCCTTCAAGGTTAATATCGCCGTCGAGTTTGAAAGTTAAGCCGGAAGTTGCGCCGCCGCCGTTGACGTAATTGACAAAGTTAATAAAATCCTGCGAACTGCGGATAAAATACGCGCCATTTCTGTAATCGAAATTGTAACTTCCGAGAGTTTTAATTTCCCAGAATTTCGGCAGGGAATTTTCAGTGACGGTGTAGGTGTAGGTATTGTCAGCAGTTTTTTCAGCGTTTTCAATGTAGCTGTTGCCGCTAACTGTGAAAGTCAGATTTGTACCGACGCCCGCGCCGTAAGAATCGCCGAGCGTGCGTGCGCCGGAAATTGTAACGCCGTTGAAGTCAGCGGTTTTGCCGAGTATTACGAGTTTGCTGGCGTTGATATTATTGCCTCTGCCTTGAGCGGCGGCGTTGGAGGCGTAGCAGTTATTTTCAAAGGTATTAGAGCCGTAATTGTCGCCGACGATAGCACCATTCCGATAACCGCCGCTGACTTGAGCCTGGACGCAGCAGTTATTTATCTTAGAGCCGCCTTCATCCGAACCGACGAGCCCGCCGACATAGCCATGACTGCCTTTGACAGTTGCGCCGATTACCGTGACATTTTCAATGTTAGAAGAAGCGGCAGTGCCGGTAAGTGCGCCGGTTGAGGCAAAAACGTTGTTGAGCTGATTCGTAACGGAAAAATTTTCGAGCGTGAGATTTTTGACAGTGCCTTCGTAGATGTAGCTGAAAAGTCCAACGAATTTGGCGTTCGCCTCGAAAGTCAAATTTCTGATAGTGTTGCCGTCGCCGTCGAACGTGCCTTGAAAACTGTTGTAGTCGTTACCGATTGGCGTCCAGTCTGTAACGTCTTTGCAGTCAATATCCTGCGTGAGCTTGAAAGTCAAGCCGGAGCAGTTGTTGCCCGCGTTGACGTAAGCCGCCAAAGTTTTCAAGTCGTCGGCACTTTTGATAAGGTAAACGCCGTTATCCTGCGTGAGGGTAAGGTCTGCGAAACGCTGAATATTGAATTTGTCAGCGGTGGCAATTTCGCAGAATCCGCCTTTAATTTTTCTTGAGAATTCCATAGTAATTTCCTCCATTCCGCTGACTGCGTTTGCAGCCGGCAAATTTATTTTGGGCGATAAAATCCCATTATTTTTACTTTTCTATTGTAGCACGCAGTTTTTTATCTGTATCAATCACTTTTGCTGAAAATCTTGCACTTTTTCAATTTTGGACGTCTCAAAATTTGCGCTTGATTTTTTATTTACAGTAACGATTGAGCGGCGTTTGTTTTTCAGCTAATTTCACTTAACTTGAGACGTTCGGTAAACTTTTCAAATTAAGCAGACTTATTGGTTAAATATAAAAATGACAAATTCCGTCAAAAAGTGGCGGTTTTTTATTTGCCAGATATTGATATAATAATTAATTAAAACTGTTGTAAGAGTTGAAAAAAACGGCGGTCACGGACGACCGCCGCCGCGTGTTAATATACGCGGAAAGTTTTTTCAAAAACGAAAAGAAATGCCGTATTAGATAAATTAAATTTATAAAAATATAATTGACCTTCATAAGGAGTTATTTTAATAGTAAGGTGGGTACTTTATGCAATATTTAAAAATGCTACGAATGGGGAAAACTACAGATTTTATAATACTCATTGTAATTACACTGCTTTTTCTGATTGTTATAGGAATGAACGTCAGATTAATTTTTAAAATGACTTCAAATCAGACAGAAGAAATTGGAAGGATGCAACTTGAAAATATTCGTAACGAAATTGAAAGTAAAATTTCAAATTCCGAAAACGCCACAATCCAAGTTGCCAATGAATCAGAAAAATTAATTGCGTCCGGCGCAACTCAAGAAGAAATTACAAAATTTTTCTACCAAAAGAAACACGAACAAAATAAAATTTTTAACGGCGTCTGCTTTAACACCTACATTGCAAGTAAAAGTTTTACGATTATTCCGGACTTCGATTATCCCGAAAGTTACCACGCGCCGGAAAGACTTTGGTATATTGGCGCAGTTGAAAATCCCGACAAAGTTTATATAACTGAACCTTACACGGACGCGGCGGGAAATGGTATTTGCTTTACAATGTCAAAAACTCTTTCTGATAATGAAACTGTTGTTGGAATGGATTTTTATCTTGAAGATTTACAAGAATCAATTAATCAAATGACTGAAGACAGTACGCGCACTGCTTTTATTGTCAGCAAAAACGGTATGATTATCGGCAATACCGGAATGAATTTGGTTGGCAAAAAAATTTCTCAAAAGTTGCCGCAATATCAAGATATTTTTGAACGTGTCGTAAACAATAAAACGCACGAAAGTTTTTTGGTTGAAATTGACGGCGACGAATATACAATTTTCAGCAGTGAAACAAAAAATGGCTGGTATATGATTGTAAGCGTTGATAATTTTACGCTTTACAAAAACAGTTACCGCCAAACTATTTTGACGGTTGTTATCAGTTTGATAATGTTGGCTGTGATTGTAATTTTTTATTTGCGCAGTATGAAACACCGTTTGGAAGCTGAAAAGGCTTTGCGTGCCAAAGAAGAATTTTTGGAAAATCTCTCAAAAGATTTAAAGACGCCGCTTAAAAAAATTTTGGAACTGTCGAAAGTTAAAAAAACTGATGCATCTGCAAAAATGGCGGCTCAAGTTCAAGAATCTGCTTTGCAACTTTCAGATATGTTGGACAATCTTTTTTCATTTTCAAATATTGTTTCTGATACTGCAAAAATTGTTGACAACTCAAAAAATTCCAATGTCAATGAAATTTCAAACGTCAGTAAATCTGCGCGAGTCAAAATTATCAGCGTTTTAATTTTCGCAATCGTCATCAGTATGATTTTTTGCGTAAACACAACCATAAATTGGGGCGATACAAAAATGAATCGTGAAGTTGACGATTATAACTATCAGCTTTCAAATTGGGTTGAACGCCAAAAAAGTATTTTGAGTATGTTTGTAAATATCATTTCAAAACATCCCGAACTTATGCAAGATTATCCTACAGCGGTTCAATATTTAAATGACGTGGCGAAAAAATATCCTGAAATTTCAGTTTGCTACTTGGCAAATCCGTACAAAGAACATCAGGTAATAATGAATAATGGCTGGGAATCGCCCGATCCAAATTGGAGAGTGGACAAGCGGCAATGGTACATTGACACTGAAAAAACTGAAGACGGTTTCAGCGTTTCAGCTCCATATTACGACGACCAAACAGGCTTGTATTGCGTGACACTTTCGCAAATTGTTTACAGTGCAAACGGCGAATTTTTGGGGATTTTCGCCATAGATTTTTTCTTGGATAAATTGATACACATTTTGGATTCAAGCTACAGCCGAAATAATTACGCCTTCCTTGTCGATAAAAACGGGATTATCGTAAGTCATCCAAATCATCTGTATCAAATGACAACCGAAAGAGTTACTCCAATTACCGCAACCGAATACAAGGACGCCTATTTTTTGGACGGCAAAATTTCACTTTTGAAAGATTTTAACGGTATACATATGGCGTGCATTTCCAAAAAAAATACCGATTCAGACTTCACAATAATTGTTGCAAACAACGGCTGGGATATTTACGGCGATATTTTCACGCTGGGAATTTTATTTGTAGTATTGCTGATAATTTGTATTGCGGCGGTTATCATTTTTATTGAACGCCTTTTGAATTGGCAAAAAGAAATTAATCAAAAATTAGAAGTGTCAGTTAAAGAGGCACGTTTGGCAGAAAAAGCACGCAGTCAATTTTTGGCGCAAATGTCGCACGAAATTAGAACGCCGATGAATGCAGTTTTGGGAATGAATGAATTAATTCTGCGCGAAAGTGTCAATCCCGCAATTTTGGAATACGCCGAAAATATCAACAGTGCCGGAAAAACTTTGCTCGGCTTGATAAATTCAATTTTGGATTTTTCAAAAATCGAAAACGGGCAGATGAAAATTGTACCAGTGCGCTATGAAACTGCAATTTTAATCAACGATCTTGTAACAATGGCGTCTGAACGTGCAAGCAAAAAAGGATTAGATTTAATGGTTGAAGTTGATAAAAATTTGCCGCGACTACTTTTTGGCGACGATTTGAGAATTAAACAGATTGTCACAAATATTTTAACCAACGCAATAAAATATACGCCCAAAGGTTCAGTAAATTTTTATGTAAAAATAATTTCAATGGACGCGGAAAATTTAGAAATGCTCTTTGGCGTCAAAGATACGGGAATTGGAATTAAAGAAACAGATATTGGCAAGCTGTCAGTTTCTTTCACGCGCCTTGATGAGGAAAAAAATCGTAACATTGAAGGTACAGGCTTGGGTATTGCGATTGTTCAAAAACTTTTGGAAATGATGGGCAGTAAATTGGAAGTTGAAAGCGTTTACGGCGAAGGCTCAAACTTTTATTTCCATCTGAATCAAAAAATTGTTGATAAAACTCCTATTGGCAATTACCGCGAACAAAATTTGGGACAGCTAATTTCAGACAAGAAAAATAAAATTTACTTCAACGCGGCGGGCGCAAAAATTTTAGTTGTCGATGATAATTCAATGAATCTGAAAGTTATTCGCGGGATTTTGAAATTTAATGAAATTGTACCGGATTTGGCAGACAGCGGCGAAAAATGTTTGGAGCTCGTCGCCAAAAATCGCTACGATTTAATTTTCTTAGATCATATGATGCCGGAAATGGACGGTATCGAAACTTTGAAAAAAATTAAGGCTGAACATTTGGCGGACAATACAATTATTATTGCGCTGACGGCAAACGCAATTAGCGGCGCACGTGAATTTTATTTAGAATCCGGCTTCAATGATTATCTTTCAAAGCCGGTTAATCCAAACGATTTGGATTTAATTTTACAAAAATACCTGTCAAAAATTTTGGAGAATCGAAAAATTCAGCCCGTCAAAAAAGTTGAGGAAATTAAAACCGCTGAAACAATTCCCGAAGTTGAAGAAACTGCAGATACTCTAAAACATTTTGAGAAAAAACTTTTGGCTGAAATTTGCCCTGAAATAAATTTGGATGCTGCAATGGCTTGTTGTATGGACAGCCGCGAATTTTTCATTGAAATGGTACAAGAATTTTTTAACGGCAATAAAATCGCCGAAATAAATAAAACTTACGCCGCCGAAGATTGGAAAAATTATAGAATTTTGGTACACGCGCTGAAAAGTACTTCGCTTGTTATTGGTGCGGAAATTTTCAGCGAAAAAGCAAAGGCTCAAGAATTCGCCGCAAAAGATAACCGCCTTGAAGATTTGAAAAAAAATCACAGTGAATTTATAATCAGTTACGAGAAACTTTTGAATCAGATTGGTAATTGGCTGAAGGAGATCTGAAATGAAAAAAATTTTGATAGTTGATGATGAAATTATGATGCAAAAAATCGCGTCAAAAATTCTCTCAACCAAATATGAAGTCGTCTGTACGTCAAGCGGCGAAGAGGCGATTGAACTTTTTGAAACTGAAAAGCCGGATATGGTTTTGTCAGATTTACAAATGCCGGGAATGGACGGCTACGAATTGCACAGAATTTTACAGGAAAAAACTTCCGGCGCAGTTCCAATAATGTTTATGACGGCTGATGAATCAGATGAAAGTGAAAGTCACGGCTTTGAAATTGGCGCGGCTGATTATATTCGTAAACCGTTAAAAGCTGATATTTTGATGCGCCGCGTTGAAAATATTTTGGATAACCTTGACAAAATGCAGGACTTAAAACAAGCGGCAGATATTGATCCAATGACGGGGCTTTTAAATAAGGCGGCGGCAACTCGTGAACTGGAAGAAATTTGTAAAACGGCGGGCGGCGTCCTTTTGATGGTTGACTTGGACAGCTTTAAACTTGTCAACGATATTCACGGGCACGCAATGGGCGATAAAATTTTAATTGCACTTTCAAAGTTGCTGAAAAAAATTACGATTGACGGAGATTTAATTGGCAGAATTGGCGGCGATGAATTTATTGCATTTTGCCACAATGTAAAATCTGAACACGCCATAGCCAATAAAACTAAATTTCTAAATGAAAATATTCTTTCCGTCGCCAAAAAACTTATGGGCGAAAATTTTAATATTCCGCTCGGCGTTTCTATTGGCGCGGTTTTCGTTCCAATCGAAGGCACAGATTTTAACGAACTTTTTAAAAAAGCTGATAAAGCACTTTACAAAGTCAAACAGAATGGCAAGCACGGCTACAATATTTACAGCGAAGAAAAAGCTCCCGCGCCGGAAAATTTTTCTGATATAACTCAAATTCTCGGCGAAAGAAATATTAACGGCGCGTATTTTTTGGACTTTGAAATTTTTAAATTTATTTACCGTTTTGAAATTAGAATGGCTACCGCGTACAAAAAAGAATTTCAACTGCTGACGCTAAATGTTGACACTGATAAAGAATCTGTAATTGAAGAAATTGTCGAACTGTTGAAATATAATTTGCGAATTACTGATTGTTTTACATTAAAAGGCAAAAATCAATTTCTGATACTTTTGCCGGAGACAAAATTAACCGAAGCAAATTTTATGAAAATAAAACTTTCGGCAAAAATTGCAACTTCAAAAAATCTTTCGCAGTACAAAATTACTTTAGACTTAAAAAGCCTGTAATAATTCAAATAAAAAATAACCGCCCAAATTTTCAGGGCGGATTTTTTTATAAATTATTTTTTCTCCAAATGTTTCTTTGCTGTAAAATTTCTTCATTGTGACGGCGCACATTTTCCGGCGTCAAAATTTCGCCAAATTCCAAGTTGCCGCTGTAAATTGAATTTAAAATTTTATCGCCGATAATTAATTTGGCGTGCGAAGTGTCCCAAAAATTTTCTTGCCGAATTAAATTTTCATCAAAGCAAGTAAAATCGAAAATTGGAACTATCGACGCAAGCCGAATTTTCCAATTTTCGTAAACGTTCCAGCATTCGTTAAAGCATTCGTAATGCAGCGGGTAAAGCGGCAAAATACAAACGTGCAATTTTATATTTTTTTCGGCGCAAAAGTCGATAATTTTTTGAAAATCTTGAAAAGCCGAATCTTTAAGCGCACGTTCAGAAAATGTAAATTGATTTTTCCAAAAATCAAAAATTCCAAGAAAAGTTTGTCCGCCTTCGCTGTAGTGGTGAGCAATATAACTTTCAGAAAATTTCCCGTTCAAGTCGTGGCAGAGGAAATTATATTTTTTTTCGTGATTCTTCTTGCAGTTGTCGAAACTGTCTTTGAGGGCGTTCCACGAAAATATAACTTTTTGCAAATTGGCGGGAGAAGGCAAAGACTCTTCAAACTGTTTTTCGTCCTTGAACGGCATAATATTTACAACGTCCTGATCCGGAATATCCAAAAAAACAAAAAAGTCCAGACACAAAATTATTTCTTCCAAATTTTTATCGTTGGCGGCGGCGTATTCGATATACCGGCGCATTTCATAAACAACCGCGCTTGTTACGGCAAAGTTGTAGGTTTTGCGCCCTGTCAAATTTTCCCAATGTTTTGGACTAAGTGCATAATCCACGCGGGAACTTCCTATAAATAAAGCTTGTGCGTCGCGCTGATGAAATATAAAATTCAGCGGCTTAGTTAATCGCTCAATATTTTCGCCTTTAATCGAATACAAATTAAATCCTTGCCGATTATAAAAGTGCCAAATTTCGTAAGGGTCGGCAATACAGCACAAAGTTACAACCAAAAACGAAATTGCAAGCGTCATAAAAATGAAATTGCGGAGAAATTTTTTATAAAGATTCAAGATTCATCTTCCTTAAAATTGAAAATACAGAAATTCTGAAATTTGACTTACCATGAGCAATAAAGCCAAAACGAACGCCGCCGAAAGTGCAAACGTCCATTTTAAATTTGGCTGAAAGTTTTCAATCAGCGTTGGAACATTTTTTGACAAAAAGGCAAGTCCGCACGCAAAAATTAACATTCCAAACATTTCTAAGCCGCCGTCCTTTAAAATTTTCAACTCAAACGATTGGAATTTGTACATAATCGACAGAAAATTTTTTGCCAGCGAAATGTTGTCCGCTCTAAAAATTACCAACGTGGTTAAAAATGAAACGAACGTCATAAACCAACATAAAATTTTTGGCAGGTTGATTTTTAATTCTCGCCATGCGTGATTGATAAAAATCAGCACACTTTGAGAGACGCCCCAAAATATGAATGTCCAATTTGCGCCGTGCCACAATCCCATTAAAAACATTGAGATAAATAAATTTCTCATTTTGGCAAATTGCCCGTTTCTATTGCCGCCAAGCGGAATGTAAATATATTTTGAGACAAATTGAGCAAGCGTCATATGCCAACGCCGCCAAAAATCTATGATTGAAGTTGATTGATACGGCGAATTAAAATTTTGTGGCAGTTTTAAATTTAACATTCTGCCCAGTCCAATCGCCATTTCTGAATAGCCGGAAAAATCAAAGTACAACTGCATTGAATAAATCAGAACGCCCAACCACGCGTCCGCGCAAGTTAATTCCGGCGTTTGTGAAAATGCCAAATTCGCAAATGGCGAAAGTGTATCTGCAACGACAACTTTTTTGAAAAGTCCCGCTATAAAAAATGCAAGCCCTTCTGAAAAATTTTTGGCGTCGAAAGTCGAAGTTTCAAATTTTTTAAACTGCGGAATTATATCTTTGTGATAGAGAATTGGACCTGCCAACAGGTGCGGAAAAATTGTAACGAACAGGCAATAATTTACAAAGGAATATTCTTCAACTTCGCCGCGATAAGTATCAACCAAAAAAGCCGTCTGCGTAAAAGTGAAAAATGAAATTCCCAGCGGCAAAATTATTTCAGGTACAAAAAAATTTTGATGGAAAAAGGCGTTCACGTTGTTTAAAAAAAATCCCGTGTATTTGAAGTAAAAAAGCAAACTCAAATTGAAAACAATTCCGGCAATAAGCCACGATTTTTTTTGCGTGGAAGAATGAAAAATTTTTCTGCCGACAAAAAAATTAGTCAATATCGAAAAAATTAAAAGTGCGACGTAGCGAAAATCCCAGTAGCCGTAAAAAAATATTGACGCCACTACCAACCACGCCGCCCGCAATTTTTGCCCTGACAGTGCGAAAAAAATTATTATCGTAACCGGCAGGAACAAAAAAATAAATTCGTAAGAGTTGAAAAGCAAACGCAACACTCCCAATAAAAAAATCTTTGCAATTATATCACACGAAGTTAAAAAAGCCACATAAAGTTTGAAAACTCAATCGCCGTTTGACAAGGCGGCGGCTATTTTCTATAATTTGAATGTTTTTACTATAGCCAAAGGAGGCTGATTTATTTAAATGAACTATCAAGATTTGATATTCAAGTTGCAGAAATTTTGGGCAGATAAAGGCTGCATAATCGCCGAACCTTACGACGTAGAAAAAGGCGCGGGTACAATGAATCCATTTACATTTTTGCGCGTTTTGGGTCCCGAGCCTTGGAACGTGGTTTATATTGAACCTTCTCGCCGTCCTGCAGATGGACGCTATGGCGATAATCCCAACCGCCTGTATCAGCATCATCAAATTCAGCTGATTATGAAACCTTCGCCGGATAATATTCAAGAATTGTACCTTGAAAGTTTGGCGGCGATTGGTCTTGAAAAAGAAAAGCACGATATTAGATTTGTTGAGGATAACTGGGAGTCGCCAACTTTAGGCGCGTGGGGCTTAGGCTGGGAAGTTTGGCTTGACGGTATGGAAATTACGCAGTTTACATATTTTCAGCAAGTCGGCAGTCAAGATATTAAACCTACCGCCGTTGAAATAACTTACGGCTTGGAACGTTTGGCAATGTATCTTCAAGGCGTCGAAAATGTTTTTGACGTGGAATGGGGCAACGGTATAACTTACGGCGACGTTTTCCACAAAAACGAGTTTGAGCAGTCTACTTACGCCTTTGATATTTCTGACGAAAAACTTTTATTTGATTTATTTGAAAAGTACGAGGCGGAGGCGGTGCGCGTTATAAAATTGGGCTATGTTCATCCCGCCTACGATTATGTTTTGAAATGTTCGCACACGTTTAATTTGTTGGACGCACGCGGCGCAATTTCAGTCAGTGAGCGCACGGCTTTTATTGGGCGCGTTCGCAAATTGGCTAGAATGTGCGCTGAAGAATATTTAAAGCAACGTGAAAAAATGGGTTACCCGTTACTGAAAAAATTGGAGGCGAGCGCGTAATGGCAAAAAATTTATTATTGGAAATTGGCACTGAAGAAATTCCCGCGCACGTTATGCCGCCAATTTTAAATCAGTTGAAAGATTTAGCCGAAAAAAATTTAAATGAATCCAGAATAAATTTCGGCGAAGTTTATACATTTGGAACGCCGCGCAGATTGACATTGTTTGTAAAAGATTTGGCAGAAAATCAAGCGGACGTTGAGGAAGAAAAGCGCGGACCTTCGATAAAAATTGCAGTTGACGCGGACGGCAAATATACAAAGGCGGCGGTCGGCTTTGCACGCGGACAAAAAATCAATCCCGATGATTTAATTCAAAAAGACGGCTACATTTACGCGGTTATTCACGAAAAAGGCAAGGCGACGGCTGAAATTTTACAAACGCTCCTGCCGAAAATTATTTGTGATTTAAGTTTTCCAAACAATATGCACTGGGGCAATTTGGATTTTAAATTTATTCGCCCGTTGCGCTGGATTGTTGCACTTTACGGCAAAGAAATTATTTCGTTTGAAGTGGCGAACGTTAAAAGCGGCAACACTTCACGCGGACACCGCACTTTGAGCGACGGCGATTTTGTCATTAACGCGGCTGATGATTATCTTTATGACTGCGAAGAACATTTTGTAATTGCGGATCAGAATCAACGCCGCGCAATGATTGTTGAACAAATTGAAAAAGTTGCAACCGAACGCGGCGGTAAGGCTGAAATTTCTGACGAACTTTTGGAAGAAGTTTTATATTTGGTTGAATATCCTACAGCTTTAAGCGGCAATTTTGAAACTAAATATTTGAATCTTCCGCCGGAAGCCGTTATAACTCCAATGCGCGACCATCAAAGATATTTTCCCGTCAAAAATGCCGAAGGTAAGTTAATGCCAATTTTTATCACGGTACGCAATGGCGGCAGTGATTATCTTGAAATTGTTCAGCACGGCAACGAAAGAGTTTTGAAAGCCCGCCTTGAAGACGCGCAATTCTTTTTCAATGAAGACAGAAAGAAAACTTTGGAACAACACCGCGACAAACTTAAAACAGTCGTATTTCAAGAAGGTCTTGGCTCGGTTTATGAAAAAACTGAACGCCTTGTAAAACTTTCCGGCAAAATTTGCGATTTACTCGGCGATAAAATTTCTGATACTGACAAGAAAAACGTTTTACGCGCCGCCGAACTTTCAAAGGCGGACTTAGTTACTGGAATGGTTACGGAATTTACCGAATTGCAAGGCGTTATGGGCAGAGAATACGCCAAACTTGACGGCGAAAATTTGGAAGTTGCAACAGCGATTGATGAACATTATATGCCGCGTTTTGCGGGCGATTCACAGCCGAAAACCACCGCAGGCAGAATTTTAAGTCTTGCAGATAAAATTGATAACCTTGTTGCAACTTTCAGCAGGGGATTAATTCCTACAGGTTCGCAAGACCCGTTCGCTTTGCGTCGTCAAGCATTGGGCGTTGTAAATATGTTGACAGAGGCGCACTGGGCAATTTCAATCAGCAAAATTGTTGAAGTTGCAATGGATTTACTGAAAATTACCGACAGCGTTGGACGTGAAAAACTTCAAAACGACGTTGCCGAATTTATGAAATTGCGCGTTAAAAACTTTTTGGCAAATTCTGCGCGTTATGATATTGTCGATTCGGTTATTGAAAATGTTGACGATATTTACAGCTTGAATTTGAAAGTTGCGGCACTTGGAAACTTTTTAGAGACTCCCGACGCTGTCAAAAATATTCAATCGTTCGTGCGCGTTTCCAATCTTGCCAAAAAAGCTGAATCTGCAAACGTCAATGAAACTTTGATAAAACTTGACGCTGAACAAAAATTATATCAAGCGTTTAACGCGGTTAAAGTTGTTGCCGGTGAACTTATCACCAAAAAAGATTTTAACGGCGCACTTGACGCACTGAAAAAACTTTCTGCGCCCATTGATTTATTTTTCGATTCGGTTATGGTTATGGATGAAAATTTGGAAATTAGAAATAACCGCCTTGCGCTTTTGAAATCTGTTGATAATCTTTTCGCCGAAATTGCCGACTTCAGCAAACTGGTTATTTAAGTTGGAGGCACAAAAAATGGATCCTCTTGTATCGATTGTAATTCCGGTTTACAACGGCTCAAATTATTTGAGTGAGGCGATTGATTCGGCGTTGGCTCAAACTTATTCCAACATTGAGATTATAGTTGTCAACGACGGCTCAAACGACGACGGAGCTACTTGGAAAATTGCCCATTCTTACGGCGATAAAATTCGCTATTTTGAAAAAGAAAATGGCGGCGTATCTACTGCGCTGAATTTGGGAATTCAAAAAATGCGCGGAGAATATTTTTCTTGGCTTTCTCACGACGATTTATATTATCCAAACAAAATTCAAGCCGAAATTGACGCCCTGCGCAAGGCGGGCGATATGTCTAAAATTGTCTACAGCAACGGAGCATATCTCTACATGCCAGAACGTAAAATCGTAGTATCGCGGAATAACATCATTTTCAGGAAAGAATTTCTGGAAACCGGAACATTAACTGTATTTTTTTGGTTAGTTTATGGAACATCTTTGTTGATACCAAAATTTTATTTTGATGCTTACGGTGGATTTAATGAAAAACACCGTGCAGTGCAGGATTATGAAAAATTTTTTGAAATGTTTCGTGGAAAACGTTTAATTTATCTTAATGATACATTGGTTATTGTACGCGATCATAACAAACAAACAGGAAAGACTTACTCTAAAGTTTGGGAAGAAGAACAATGGCTATATAATTGGTTAGTTCAAAGTGTTAAGCCCGATGACTTATTAGGTAGCGGCTTAACAGATATGTATCATTTTTATAGTGCTTTCCTCACCAGACATCTTAACAGAATATATTTCGCTGCAATCGAATATGCTTTACAAAAAATACGGGAATTGCCGGAATCGCCGGACATTGAAGAACGAATACGTAGATTTGTTAATTTCTTAAATCATCCTGAATACGATACTTATTTTTTAAAAGAAAATTTATCCATAATACAACAAGCGTTTTTCTTTCGAGGAATTAAATTACCCGAATCCAGATTTATACTTGGAAATCAAATTTCTACGATAAAATCTGATAAAAAAATTCGTGTCTTCGATTTTAACTCTTTATTGCAATGGCTTATAGATACACCAATGAGGAAATCGATAGTTGAAAAAATCAGATTGGAGGTGCCAAAACGTTGACTATTTTCAAAGATAAAACTTTAATGATAACCGGCGGCACCGGCTCATTTGGCAACGCCGTTTTAAAACGTTTTTTAGATTCTGATATTGGCGAAATTCGTATTTTTTCACGCGATGAAAAGAAACAAGACGATATGCGCCGCCACTACCAAAACGATAAAATTCAATTTCACATTGGCGACGTTAGAGATTTTCGCAGTATCAAAAATGCAATGTACGGCGTGGATTATATTTTTCACGCGGCGGCTTTAAAGCAAGTCCCATCCTGCGAATTTTTCCCGCTTGAAGCCGTCAAGACAAATGTTATTGGTACTGACAACGTTTTAACGGCGGCGATTGAGGCGGGCGTCAAAAAAATTGTTTGCCTTTCAACTGACAAGGCGGCTTATCCAATTAACGCTATGGGAACGTCTAAAGCAATGATGGAAAAAGTTATAATTGCAAAGTCCCGCACGGTTTCAGCTGATAAAACTTCAATTTGTTGTACGCGCTATGGAAATGTTATGTGTTCGCGTGGCAGTGTTATTCCGCTTTTCATTGATCAAATAAAAAATAATCAGCCGTTGACTGTTACAAATCCTAATATGACAAGATTTTTAATGAATTTAGATGAGGCGGTTGACTTAGTTTTATTTGCTTTTCAAAATGGAAACACCGGCGATTTATTTATTCAAAAGTCGCCCGCTTGCACGATTGGAACTTTGGCGGCGGCTGTGAAGTCTTTGTTCAATTCCAACGCCGAAATTAAACAAATTGGTATTCGTCACGGCGAAAAAATGTTTGAAACGCTGATGACTTCAGAAGAAAAAATTAAATCTGAAGATATGGGAAATTATTTTAGAATCCCCGTCGATTCAAGAAATTTGAACTACGAAAAATATTTTTCGAGCGGCGATAATGAAATTTTTGAAATTGAGCCGTACACCTCAAGCAATACTGAAATTTTAGACGTTGAAGGCACTAAGAAAAAATTGCTTACGGTCGATTATGTTCAGGAACATCTTGGAGGCAAGGCTTAAAATGAAAATTTTAATAACCGGCGCAGGAGGTTTTATTGGCAAAAATCTTGTCGCAACTCTTCAAACTATGAAAGACTGCGAAATTTTGGAATGTCACAATTCAACGCCGCTTGAAAAACTGCAAAAATTTTGCGCCGAATGTGAATTTGTATTTCATTTAGCCGGAGTAAATCGCCCAAAAACTGACGACGAATTTTTTACCGGCAATGAAAAATTTACAGAGACTTTGGCAGAATTTTTGACAGCTAAAAATAATAATTGTCCCGTAGTTTTTACTTCGTCAATACAAGCAGATTTAAATAATCCATACGGCAAAAGTAAAAAATCCGCCGAAAATATTTTAATGCGGCGCGGCAATTCTAAAATTTACAGATTGCCAAATGTTTTTGGTAAATGGTGCCGCCCAAATTATAATAGCGCGGTTGCAACTTTCTGCTACAATACAGCACGCGGACTTGAAATTTCTGTTAATGCTCCTGAACGGGAAATGAATTTGGTTTATATTGATGACGTGATTGAAGAATTTTTACGCGCTTTAAACGGCAATGAAAACAAAGACGGCGATTTTTGCTTTGTCCCGAAAACTTACAAGCGTACACTTAAAGAAATTGCTGATATTATTCAAAGTTTCCCAAAATGTCGCGCAGATTTATCAATTCCCAATCAAACTGACGAACTTACAAAAAAATTGTACAGCACTTACTTAAGCTATTTGCCGGAAAATAATTTTGGCTACAATTTGACAATGCACAAAGATAATCGCGGCAGTTTTTCAGAATTTATACGCACGGACGGGCAGGGGCAATTTTCGGTTAATATCGTCAAGCCGCACATTACCAAAGGCAACCATTGGCATCATTCAAAGCACGAAAAATTTTTAGTTATACTCGGGGAAGGCGTTATTCGTTTCCGCCAAATTTTTTCAGATGAAATTTTGGAGTACAAAGTTTCCGGCGAAAAGCACGAAGTTATAGAAATTCCGCCCGGCTACACTCACAGTATCGAAAATACCGGTGAAACTGATATGGCGGTAATTATTTGGGCGAATGAAAATTTCAATCCCGAAATTCCTGACACTTATTTTTTGGCGGTGAATCAATTTGAGTAAATTAAAAGTAATGACAATTTTGGGAACGCGCCCTGAAATTATTCGGCTGTCTGAAACTATAAAAGCTTGCGACAAATATTTTAATCATAAACTTGTACACACGGGGCAAAATTACGATTATACTTTGAATCAAGTTTTTTTTGAGGAATTGGAACTGCGCCCGCCGGATTTTTATTTGAATTGCGCCGGTGAAAATCTTGGGCAGTCAATGGGCAATATCATTTCAAAAAGTTATGAAGTCCTGCGCGATGAAAAACCGGACGCCGTTTTAATTTTGGGCGATACAAATTCTGCACTGTCTGCAATTTCTGCCAAACGTTTAAAAATTCCAATTTTCCATATGGAGGCGGGCAACCGTTGCTGGGATTGGAACGTTCCCGAAATGATTAACCGCAAAATTGTAGATCACATTTCAGATATAAATTTGCCGTATACCGAACACTCGCGCAGGTATCTTTTATCTGAAGGGCTCGACGGCAAAAATATTTACGTCACCGGCTCGCCAATGAAAGAAATTTTTGTCAAATATCGTGATAAAATTAACGCAAGTAAAGTTTTGGAAAAATTAAATCTTGAGCCGAAAAAATATTTTCTGTTATCTTCACACCGCGAAGAAAATATTGACAACGAAAAAAATTTTATGTCGCTGATGAATTCAATCAACACTATTGCCGAAAAATATCAAATACCAATAATTTATTCGACACACCCGCGCAGTAAAAAATTTATCGAAAAGCGCGATTTTAAATTTCATCCGCTGGTAAAAAGTTTGCAACCGTTTGGATTTTTCGACTATAACAAATTGCAACTGGAGGCGTATTGCGTTTTATCTGACAGCGGCACACTTTCTGAAGAAAGCGCAATGTTAAATTTTCCCGCAGTTTTAATCAGGACTTCAACCGAACGCCCCGAAGTTTTCGACAAAGGCACAATGATTTTGGGCGGAATAACTGAAACAGAAATTTTTCAAGCGGTGGAAATGGCGGTTGCAATGCATGAAAACAACGAAAAAGTTTTTGAGGCGGAAAATTATTCTGATGATAATGTTTCAATAAAAGTTGTGAAAATTATTCAAAGTTATACAAATGTAGTCAACCGAACAATTTGGCGTTGCGATTGTCAATAAAAAAGTTTGCAGGAACTTTGGCGGCAGTGTCGAATTGCAATGTTAAAGAAAATGTGGGAGACTGAAAAGGAAGATATACATGAGTACAAATACAACTCCATATATCGGAGAAAACTCTCCACTTAACCAAATAACGACGTACTTCAACGCGTTGCAAAGTTCAGCGGAGGAATATCTTTTTGTCGTCGATTTAGATTCCAAGATGATTTTGCTGTCCGACAATTTCATGAAGGATTTCGATTTTCCGTCGAATATAGTTGACGACCTCGACAATTTAATGATGCCGTTCATCTATCACGACGACCGCGAAATTTTTGAAGAGGCGATGAGAGATATTTGGACAGCCGATAAAGGCGAAACTGTCCAATGCGATTTTCGTCTCTTACGCAGTAACGGCGACTACGGCTGGGTTAATTTGAAAATGACGATTGGCGGCGATGAATTCAGCGACCAACCGGAAATTTTAAGCGGCGTCATAAAAAGGCTTGACGAAGTTGCAAAGGCGGACTATGTAACCGGGCTTTTGCGCCGCAGTGTCTTTTACAGCGATTTAACAAAAGAATTGGAAAACCAAAACGCACATGGCGCGGTTATTGTCATTGCCTTAGACAATTTCAACGTTATCACCGAAAATTACGGACACAAATTCGGGGATTCGGCTTTTCGTCAAATCGCACAAAATATCACAAATGTTTTGCCGCCGGATATTCACTTGTACAAATTGGACGGTTACAGCTTTGGACTTTTTATGCCGGACGCTATGCCGGAAGAAATTGAAATTATTTTCGCAAGCGTTCAACTTTGTATGCGTGAAATTCGCAACGTCGAAGATACAATTTATTGTACGGCGTCAGCAGGCGCGGCTTTATATCCAAATGATGCAAATGACGTTACAACTTTGGTAAGATATGCTGAAGTTGCGCTGGAAATTGCTCATCAAAAAGGGCGCGACCAAATTGCATTCTTTGAAAAAGAGGCTTACGATCGTTGGCGTTATGATATTGGTATGCAGAATCTTATGCAAAATTGTATTGCGCGTGGTTGTGAAGATTTCTTCTTGTGCTATCAGCCGCAAGTTGACGCCAAAGACGGCAGACTTTTAGGCGCGGAGGCACTTTTGCGCTGGTATGATAATGATGGCAGCGTTGTTGCGCCAATGCAATTTATACCAATGCTTGAAAAATCCAGAATGATTATTCCCGTTGGGCACTGGATTATAGAAAACGCCGTGATAATGGCGAAAAAATGGCAGCATTACATGCCGGATTTTCAAATGAGTATAAATATTTCGCTGTACCAACTTGAAGAAAGAATGTTTTACCCGTTTGTTGAAGATTGTATTGCACGTCATCAGATCGATCCAAGCACTATTATTTTTGAGCTTACTGAAAGTCATAACATTTACGATTGGGATTTCGTCAACAAACAATTTGCCGCCTTCCACGATTTGGGAATTAAAATTGCGATTGACGACTTTGGCTCCGGTTATGCAAATATCGGCTTCCTGAAAAATTTCAAGTGCGATTTAATCAAGATTGACAGAATGTTTGTCGAAAATTTGCACGAAAGTGAATTTAACAGAAATCTTTTGAAATATTCGATTATGCTTTGTCATTCAGTCGGAATGGAAGTTTTAATTGAGGGCGTCGAAACTGAAGAAGAATATCTGTATTTGCGCGACGAGTGCAAAGTTGATCAAATTCAAGGTTTTTATTTCGGTTATCCTGAAATGGAAGACGTTTTTGAAAAGCGTTTCAAAAAATAATTTGACAAAAAATTTTCTAAGTGTTAGTATAAGCGGCGTTATAGGGGTATCGCCAAGTTGGTAAGGCACCAGACTCTGAATCTGGCATTCGTTGGTTCGAGTCCAGCTACCCCTGCCAAATTGAAATTAAATTTAGTTGAAATAGATAAAAAACCGCTGACAGTTTCTAATTGTCGGCGATTTTTTAATATATAATTTTTACAATATATGAAAATTTTTATATTTAATCTACTTTTCTTTTTCCGAAGCAAAAAAGAAAAGTAGCAAAAGAAAATTGCTTTTTTGTGCCGCAAGTGCGGTCGCATCACGCGACCTGCGCGGCACGGGCGATGAGCCGTCATCCTTGACGGCATCTAAGTTTTCCCCTTCGATTTAACTTTTTTTAGTTACATAGGTTTTTTTTAGATTTTTCAAATACGCTTTAAATTATGTGGAGGATTTAAATTTTGAAACTGGAAGAAATTTTAGCAGAGGCAGTAAAATTAAAAGCGTCCGATATTCATTTGACAGTTGGACAAAAAATTTTTATTCGTAGTGCGGGCGAAATTTTACAATTCGGAGAAATTTTAACTTCTGCAGACTTAGAAAAAATTTTGGCTGAACTTATACCGCCCCGCCTTATCGAAGTCTTAAATAAAAATTTGGCTGTCGATTTCTCCTACAAAAAATTTTCCCGCAGATTCAGAATTAATGTTTACTATCAAAGAAATTTTCCCGCCGCTGCAATTCGCCTAATTGCTGAAAAAATCCCAACGCTTGAAGAAATTGGCGCACCTAAAGTTTTGAAAAAATTTCTGACTGCAACGCAAGGACTAATTTTAGTTACCGGGCGTACAGGTTCAGGAAAATCTACAACCATTGCGGCGTTTTTGAATGAACTTTGCAAAATTCGCCCGTGCCACTTATTGACACTTGAAGACCCAATCGAATTTGAGTACGACACAGAAAAATCTTTCATCAGCCAACGTGAATTGGGACAAGATTTTTTGAACTTTGCAGACGCGGTAAAAGTAGCACTGCGCGAAATGCCGGATGTTTTATTGGTGGGCGAAATTAGAGACGCTGAAACAATGCACGCGGCGTTAGAGGCGTCGGCGGCAGGTGTTTTAGTTTTGGCAACTTTGCATACAAAATCGGCGGCTGAAACTGCAATGCGCGTTGAAACAATGTTCCCGCTTGTGCAACGTGACGCAATCAGAGATTTATTTGCTGATGAATTTTCAGCGATAATTTCACAGCAACTTTTAAAAATTAACGGCGCGGTAAAATGTGCGGCTGAAGTTTTAATCGCAAATCCTGCGGCGCGTTCGCTGATTCGGCAAGGAAAATATATTCAACTGCCAAACGTTATGATGAGCAACACGGCGGCAGGTATGCAGACAATGGACGCCGTTTTAAAGGTTTTAGGTGTAAAATGAAAAAATTTCGTTACAAAGGCTATGATGAAAATTCCGTCGCACAGGTTGGAACGCTTGAGGCGGAAACTTATTCAGAGGCTTATGCAGTTTTGCAATATCAAGGCGTCAAAGTTGTAAGTCTTGCGCCGGAACATATCAGTATTGTAAAATTGGCTGAAGATTATTATTTGAAGTACAAACTGGGCGGGCGTTGGTGTTCGGTATTTTTCAGAGAGTTAAGCGTAATGCTCGGCGTTATGACTTTGCATGATTCACTGAAAAATTTGGCGCGGGCGTCTGAAGGTCACATTTCAGAAAAAATTTTACAAGAATTAGTTGAAACGGTAGAAGGCGGCGAAACTTTCAGCGCGGCACTTCGCAGGTACGAAATTATTTTTGGCGCAGATTCAATTCAATCTGTGGAAATTGGCGAAACAAGCGGCAGGTTACAGGAAGTTACAACGCGGCTTGCAAATCAACTTGAAAGAAATTACGCTACTAACAGAAAAGTTCGTTCAGCAATGTATTATCCTCTCGTAGTTTTTGGCGCGGCGATAATTGCGGCGGTCGTTATGATAAATATAACTTTGCCGGTATTTGAATCATTTTACGGGGCGAACGGGCAAAAATTGCCGTTGATAACTTCAATTTTTTTGACGGGCGGCAGATTTTTAAATGAGCATTTATTTTTAATTTTTGCTATAATTTTATCAGCAGTAATTTTTTTTACGATAACTTATAGAGAAGTTGAAGGATTTAAATTTTTCTGCGACAACTTGAAACTGAAAATAAAGCTCCTGCGCGAAATTGAATTAAGAAATTTATTCAGCAGATTGGGATTTTTACTGGAAAGCGGCGTGACTTTGGACGAATCAATTAAATTAAGTGCGTCGTCAAGCGGAAATTTAAAAATGCAAAGACTGCTTGAAAAAATAAAAAATTCGATTGAGGCGGGCGAAAAATTCGGCGTAACTTTAAAGCGCGTGCTGAAAGATTTTTCGCCGTTGTATTTAGGGTTAATCGTAAGCGGCGAAGAAAGCGGCAATATTGTAGAAATGTTGCGGCAATGTGAATCAATGGCAGATTTTGAAATTGAGGAAACATTGCGGGCATTACCGGCAAAGGCTGAAGTTTACGGCACATTGACAGCGGGCGTAATTGTTGGCGCGTTGGTATTCTCAATCATTTTGCCAATTTTAAATATGACAGATTTACTTTAAAAAAATTCAATTTGTAATAGGCGGCGCACAGGATGTGCGCACTGTCCGCGCAAATCGCCGGATGCGATTTCAGCGGACTCACATAGTTGCGGTCACGGTTAAAGCTCCTTTCTTTTGCAACTTTTCTTTGGAGCAGCAAAGAAAAGTTGAGAAAAAATTAAAATTTAAGAATTGTTTGCACAATGATTAAACTTAAAATTTTTTTGCTAAATTAAAACGGATAATTTATTATGAAAGGAAATTTTTATGAGACTGAAATTTTTTGCAAGTATATTTTTAATGTTGATAATGTTGACAGGTTGCGGAAACGATACGCCGCAAACTCAAGAAAAAGTTGAAAAGGTCGGTATGTTGACGCGCTCCAATTTGGACGAAAAACAAATTGACGACTACACTAAAAATTTTAATTCGGCGCACGGCGTAACGACCGCGCAACAGACAACTTACTACAACAATTTAAATTCAATGCAAATGGGCTTGACTTCCGGGCAAATTGATTCAATTCGCACTTACGGCAGTGTTGCAAATTATATGACTAATCGCAATTCTGAACTTGCAATTAAAGATTCTCAAACTGTGCAACTCGTCGATAATTTTTCCTGCGCGATGCGTGAAAGTGATACAGAATTGAAAAACGAATTTGACGCGGCGATAGATTCAATGGAAGCTGACGGCACTTTAAATAATCTCGTTGACAAATTTATAAAAAACTTAAAAGCTGACGAAGATCCGCCCGCAGTTACAATGCCGAAAATTTCCGGCGCAGATACAATCAAAGTTGGTGTAACAGGCGATTTGCCGCCGCTTGATTTAATTTTGGCTGACGGTACGCCCGCAGGTTTTAATACCGCCGTACTTGCCGAAATTTCTCAACGTATTAACAAAAATATTGAACTGGTGACGATTGAAAGCAGTACCCGCGCCGCCGCGTTGATGTCAGGAAATGTTGACGTGATTTTCTGGACTGTTACGCCGGAAGGTGAAAGCCCGCTCCCTGCAAATTCAGATATTCCCGCAGGCGTGGCTTTAACAAATTCCTATTATCAAGATGTTGTTGTTGACGTGAATTTGGGCGTAGTTTTCGCCGGTATGTAAATTAAATTTTTAGCAGGTGTAAATTTGATTCATTTAAAAAACGTAACTAAAATTTATCAACAAAACGGCGTCGTAGCGTTGGACAATATAAACCTTGACATTGCGCCGGGCGAATTTGTTTTTATCGTTGGAACGTCAGGCAGTGGCAAATCAACGCTGATGAAACTTCTAATGCACGAAGAGACGCCGACAATGGGCGAAATTTTTGTAGACGGGCGCGACGTTATAAGAATGCAAAGAAAAGAAATTCCATACTTGCGACGAAGTTTGGGCGTAATTTTTCAAGATTTCAGACTGTTGGAAGATAAAACCGTTTACGAAAATATAGCGTTCGCAATGCAGGTTATAGAAACGCCGCGTAAAATTATTCAGCGCAGTGTGGACGCAGTTTTAGATATTGTAGGACTGCGCGAAAAGTCCAAACATTTTCCGGCGCAACTTTCCGGCGGTGAACAACAGCGCGTAGCCATTGCACGGGCGATTGTCAATGATCCAAAAATTGTTATAGCTGACGAACCGACCGGCAATTTAGACCCCGCCACGACGTGGGATATTATGGATATTTTCAGAAGAATCAACGACGCGGGGACGACAATTATAATGGCGACGCACGATAAAGATATTGTAAACCGGCTGAAAAAGCGCGTAGTTGAAATTGAAGGCGGTAAAATTGTCCGCGACCAAATAAGAGGGCGATATTAATGAACTTTCAGACAATCGAATATTATTTCCGTGAAGTTTTTCTGTCAATGGTAAGAAAACGCTGGATGACTTTCGCTTCAATCGGCACGGTAACTGTATCACTGTTCGTGCTTGGCGTATTTTTAATTTTAGTTATGAATATGACAAAATTGGCGGCGTCTTTAGAAAGTCAAGTGCAAATTTCGGCGTACCTAATCGACGGCTTGACAATCGAAGAGCGAAAAGAAATTGAACAATTTACAAAAAATTTGCCTGCCGTTTCAAAAGTCGAATATGTGACGAAGGAACAGGCTTTAAAAACTTTGCAAGCGCGACTCGGCGAACAGAAAAAAATTTTAGACGCGTTGGGCGATTCAAACCCGTTGCCAAATTATTTTTTGGTAACAGTAAAAAATTCTTCAGATGTTAAACGAACGGCGGCGGCAATTTCTGAAGTTTACGGCGTTGAAGAAGTCAAATACGGGCAAGACGTAGCTGCAAATTTATTTGACTTAACGCACCTTTTGAGACTTTTCGGCGTTATGTTGGTGCTGATTTTGGCGTTGGCAACACTTTTCATAATTTCAAATACAATTCGGCTGACGGTTTTTGCGCGGCGGAAAGAAATTGCAATAATGAAATACGTTGGCGCAACAGATGATTTTATTCGTTGGCCTTTCGTACTTGAAGGAATTTTGTTGGGATTCATCGGCGGAAGTGTAAGCGCGATAATTTTGAGAAGTTTTTATTCGGCAATGACTGAAAAAATTTATACAACGCTTGCATTTTTCCCGCTCGTTGAACAATTTCCTTTTATGAATTGGCTGACATTGGGCTTGATAGTTTCAGGAATGTTAATTGGAACTTTGGGCAGTACCGTTTCACTGAAAAAATTTTTGGAGGTTTAATTAGGTTTTAGCGATTAGGTAAAAATTCTTAATTTAGATTTTTTTTAAATGTACTTTCTTTCTTTTGGCGCAAAAGAAAGTAAAGTACCAAAGAAAGAAAACAGCCGCACATAACGACATCACGGCGGAGCAATGCTCCTATTCGTCGCATTGCAAGCGCGGCG